>NZ_JAESKU010000009.1:14542-14929 GCF_017892255.1 Staphylococcus sp. GDY8P94P | reverse complement strand
ATACTAT
The DNA here is from genome assembly GCF_017892255.1 of Staphylococcus sp. GDY8P94P. Classification (NCBI taxonomy): domain Bacteria; kingdom Bacillati; phylum Bacillota; class Bacilli; order Caryophanales; family Staphylococcaceae; genus Staphylococcus; species Staphylococcus sp. GDY8P94P. The sequence continues at coordinate 14,922 of NZ_JAESKU010000009.1, read as the reverse complement.
TAAATTAACTAAAACAAGGAGGTTTTATCAATGAAAGCAGCAGTTTGGTATGGTCAAAAGGATGTACGAGTTGAAGATCGAAAATCTAAAGAGTTACAAGATAATGAGGTTCAAGTTAAAGTGTCTTGGGCTGGCATTTGTGGGACAGATTTACATGAATACTTAGAAGGCCCTATATTTATTTCAACAGACAAACCTGACCCGTTCCTTGGCCAAAAAGCGCCCGTTACATTAGGCCACGAATTTGCAGGTGTAGTAGATGATATTGGTTCTAAGGTTACAAAATTTAATAAAGGCGATCGTGTTGTCATTAATCCTACAGTTTCAAATCGTGAAAAAGAAGAAAATATTGATCTTTATGATGGTTATTCATTTATAGG
>NZ_JAESKU010000009.1:14292-14462 GCF_017892255.1 Staphylococcus sp. GDY8P94P | reverse complement strand
GCTGTTGCAGTTCAAGCAATTAAAGAAGGTGAAGTTCTATTTGGCGATACTGTTGCTATTTTTGGTGCAGGTCCAATCGGTTTATTAACAGTCATAGCAGCTAAAGCTGCAGGTGCAAGTAAGATATTTGTTTTTGATTTATCAGAAGAAAGATTGAATAAAGCTAAAGC
>NZ_JAESKU010000009.1:10476-14254 GCF_017892255.1 Staphylococcus sp. GDY8P94P | reverse complement strand
GATGTAGCATTTGAAGTAGCTGGTGTAGCACCAACACTTAAATCTGCTATAGACGTTACTAAAGCAAGAGGTACTGTCGTTATAGTGTCTATATTTGGTCATCCTATTGAATGGAATCCAATGCAATTAACAAATACAGGTGTAAAGCTCACTTCGACAATTGCTTATACACCTACTACATTTCAACAAACAATAGATTTAATTAATGAAGGTAATTTAAAAGTTAAAGATGTCGTTACTGATGAGATAGAGTTAGATGATATTGTGGAGTCAGGATTTAAACAGCTTGTAAACGATAAATCACAAGCAAAAATTCTCGTTAAGTTATAAAAGCTAATAAAAGAGCCACTCTAAAAAATCAGAGCGGCTCTTTTATTAGCTAAAATATAGTTTCATTTAGTCAAATAATTTGTGAATTTTTATAATTTTTTAGTCTAAGCATTCTTAATGAATTTATTATTTATTATTTAATAATTGTATTATTAAATACAAAACCAGGTTCGGCACCTAAAATGATAAGAAATATTTGTGAGTAGTCCACATTTTGGAATTTTAATATCATATCTTTAAAAAACACAAAATTAGTATCTTTTTTAACTTTTGCAACTTCTTGTTCATATAATTTCAAAACAGATTCTCTTATTAAAGTTGGTCTCTCATTTTGAATATTTTCACGGTTATCTGAAAACATAAGTACTCCTAAATATTTATAATGGATACTTAATTGTCTTGTCAAACTAGCTATATATTCTAACTTTTCATACATACTAGGAAATTCGTTTCTTAGTTTTTTCAAATCTAACTTAATTTGGTTTAATTCTTCCATTTCATTAATCATTTTATCACTACTCCAATTCCCATGGCTTATTAATATCAAGAGAGTCAATTATATTTTTAGTTTGTGATCGTTTAATTTTTCGCATTTTAGCTCTTTCTTCGCCATCCATAAATAATAATTTTTCTTCTTTGGACTGAGGAGAGATTTTGGGTATTTTAATTGGTTTTTTATTTTCATCCAAAGCTACAAAAGTAAGAAAAGCTACAGCAGCAATTTTTCTTTCTGCAGTAATCATATCTTCTGAAATGACTTTACAAAATATTTCCATAGATTTTTCTCCTGTATAAACTACATAAGATTCTATACAAACGGAATCAGATTGGGTGATTGGATATAAAAATTCTACTGAATCTGTAGAAGCTGTAACACATTCTTTAACTCTTGCATGTCTTCTAGCTGATAGCGTTGCGTTATTATCAATTTTTTTCATTAATACCCCCCCAAACAGTGTATTATAATTGTTTAAATCATTAATTAATACTTGATCCGTACTGACAATTTTACTATCTCTAGGAAATTTATAATTTTCCATAAAAAACTCCCGTTTCTATAATATTTTACATTCTAATTATAGAGCGAGAGTGTATAAATATAAAATATCCTTTTTTTATATAGCTATAAATTTCTCAAATGCTTTTATATTTAATAGTTAATTAAGAAGTTTTCTTGGAGAAATTTAATCCAATTTTTTGTTAAAGAATCAACTATAATATCTTTTCTCCAAATAATACCAAGTTCCCATTTCATGGAAGGTTCATTAATATCGATGGCTTGTAAATTATTATCTAATAAGCCTAGTATTCCTTCGGGTAATATACATATCCCTAGATTATTTAATAACATTTCTTCTATGAAGCTCCATTGGGTGGTTTCAAAAATTATATTAGGATTAAAGCCATAATTTCTACATGTATTTTTGATTTTATCGTTTAAATAGAAATCAGAATTGAATAAAATAAATTCTTGTTCTTGTAAATCTTCAATATCAATCTTTGTTTTTTTAGATAATGCATGATTTTTATGAACGACCAGTTTTAATTTTTCTTCTGAAAAAGAGAATATATCAAAGTTTTTATTATTTGTAGGAAGTACAGTAATTCCCATGTCCAAATCGCCATAATATACATCGTTTTCAATTTTTTTACTACCATTTTCAAAAAGTTGAAAAGTTATATTAGGATACATTTCATGAAATTCCGAAATTAAGCCAATTAATATTCTTATATTAATAATAGTAGGGATTCCAATTTTCAAATGTCCCTTTTTTAATTCTAATAAATTACTTAACTCATTAGGGATATTATCATACATTTTAAGCATTTCTTTACATTGGAAAAAGAAAGCTTCTCCTGCGTCAGTTAAGTATATTTGGTTTTTATACCTATTAAATAAATTTACATCTAATTCTTCTTCTAATAATTTAATTGTATTACTAATTGTGGGTTGTGTGATAAAAAGATTAGATGCTGCTTTGGTCATACTTTTTTGCTTTACGACTTCTACAAAATACTGCATATGTCTAAGTTCCAATAAATTTCCTCCCTTTTTATTATTTCTTCACGTTACCAGTTTTTTAAACTAATTATTTTTTATTATTCTGTATACCGTTGAACGACTAACATCTGTCTGTTTAGCAATCTCTTCCCCAGTTAGTTTTTGTTCATCGTATAAGAATTTGATTTCTCTTTTCTTATAATCTGGCAAAGAAGGACGGCCGCCTTTTCTCCCTCTTGCTCTCGCAGCTTCTAGACCTTTTTTCGTACGTTCACTTAATAAGTTAGCTTCAAGTTCTGCAAATGCACTCATCATTGTAAAAAACATTTTTCCCATCGCATCTTTGGTTGACACATTCATATCAATAATATGTAAATCAATGCCGTTTTCATCTAACCATTGAGACAGATCAATTAATTGTTTTGTTGTACGTCCAAGACGATCTAATTTATAGATAACTAGGATGTCTCCTTCACGTAAATAGTCTAAACACTTATCAAGTTCTGTTCTTTTCGTTTTGCGACCACTCACTTTTTCGCTAAAGATACGTTCACAACCATAGTCTTTAAGTGTATCAATTTGTCCATCAAGACTTTGATCTTGTGTTGATACACGTGCATAACCAATTTTAGCCATTTGAATACCACCTCTTACTAATTGTTTTATGGGTGCTTATACTTATTAATAAAATCTACTTCTCGATGCTGTCACTTTATTCGATATATGAGAATGACTTTACCTAAAAAATGAGAAAAGCAACGCACTATATTAAAATGCGTTACTTTTTCTATTATCGAATACCTATAACTAAACTATCTCTAGCTGTTTCTACAACTTCTGTACTTATTTTATCTAAACCATTTATATCCATAATTCTGTCTATCTGCGCAAATAAACGATGAATCAGCCTAAAATTCCCTTTTGTGATTTTAATAATCGTCGTTATTGCCTCATAATCAGTAAAGTCTTCGAGTTTTAAATCAAATCCTAAATCTTGCCACTTATATTCTAATATATGATGCGTCTCATCTTTACTTAGATTATCAAATTCATGCGCAAAACCTATGCGCGAATATAGTTGAGGATAACGAGATAGTTTTTTCTCTATGCCCGGCATACCAATAAATATCATTGCTAAATTATGTTCATCATAAATAGCTCTTAATTGCTCTAAATGTTGCACTTTAAGGCGATCAATCTCATCTACTATAATTAAATCAATATATTTAAACATATCACTATAATGTTTACTATGTTCATGTCCATACTTATTTACAACATGTAATTTTTGACCCAAATCAATGCTTGCAGTAATACTATATAAATCATTCCTTAATTTAGTTTGTTTTTCTGCTGGTGCAGTATAAAATATTTTATCCACCGATAGTATGTCATCGGTCGTTTTACTAGCTAAATCTTCCCAACCTCTATGGTTAACTTGTTTTT
>NZ_JAESKU010000009.1:0-10297 GCF_017892255.1 Staphylococcus sp. GDY8P94P | reverse complement strand
AATATTTTGTTTTAAGTGTTTTCTTCTCTGACTACGAGCGTGCTGTATGTCTTTTATATCTATGGAGTAATCAGCTATTTCTGGACATATAGCAGTACAAAGAAATTCATCTCTATAAAACACACGTATTTCAGCCATATCATTTGGGTTATAACGAATCAGTACATATTCACCTACATAAGCTGCTAGATTAGTATTACTGTATCGAAAACCTTGAAAATGAATGCCATCTGAATGAACTTTTCTAGATTTAGGTATTTCCAACAATAATAAATCAAGTTGTTCTAAGCTACTTGGCATATTAGGGAAAAAGTGATTACTATTCCAACGACTGATAGGCGTGGTATGAATAGTACTATGTTCTTTTTGATTATAATCTTCAATTAAAAAGTAACGTAATTTTTCTTCAAAATTGTGAAAATTTATTAGATTACTAGGAGTATCATTATTGTTTATATATCCAGGCAGTTGTTCTAAGAAAGTTTGATTAACTGTCTGAAAGAATCGTTCTATTTTTCCACGACCACGAGGGACACCAACTTTTGAAAACATCAAGTTAATTTTCAAATCAATAGCGACCTGTTCCATGTGATGCGAGGTAAAGTCACTCCCGTGATCTGTGTAGAATTTTTCGGGTATACCACATACTGGCCAATTGGTATTATTCTTATTCCATATTGCTTGGTGTAGTGTTAATGCTGTGTTTTGAGCATTGGGGGCATCAAAACTTAAGAAATAGCCTGCAATTGCACGACTATAGTCATCCATAATAATAGTTAGCCATGGTCTATTGATATTACCTTTTTGGTCTAATATAAAGATATCTAGCAAAGTATGGTCGGCTTGCCATATTTCATTGGGTCTTGAGGATTCTCTAATTTGTATTAAATCGTACTTATTTTGATAGTATTTTTCACCCTGATGAGAGAAATCAATAACAGACTTAGGCATCGCTTTAATAACACTATAAATTTGTTTATAACTTGGTATATCAAAATTATTTTCTTTACAGTAATTAGTGATTTTCCTATGAATTGTGGCTATACTATTTCTTTTATTCATAAGCGCAAGGCGTTCAATTTCATCAATTATCTTTGGTTCTATTTTACGTGTTCCTTTATCAGCTCTTGTCGCATAGATTAGTCCTTTAAGTCCTTGTTCTTTATATGACTTATTCCATCTATAAAGGGTGCTTAACGCAATCCCTTTACTTTTAGAAATACTTGATAAAGATTGTTCGCCTAGGATAAAAGGTTTTATAATATTGTACTTTTGAGTAGCTTTTTTACGTTTGGCTTCAGAAAAATTAGTTAGATACTTCTCCTTGTTTTTCATCTTCCTTGTCCTCCAATTTATTGAGGTAACGATAAATTGTTGTACGTGAAACATGCCACTGTTCTGCAATTGTCTTAATTGGCGTGCCATTATCATAAAGTGTCTTAAGTAAGTTTAAATCTTTTTGATTTAATTTTTCTGGTCTGCCTCCATATCGGCCTCTAGCACGTGCTGCAATTCGGCCAGCTGAAGAACGCTCTAAAATTAAATTACGTTCAAATTCTGCAAATGCTGCGAATAAATGAAATAATAATTGTCCAGTTGAACTTGATTTATCCATTGTTATATTTTCTTCTAAACTATGGAAACTTACACCTCGTTCGTTAAGTTCATTAACTAATGTGATTAAATCCTCCATGTTACGTCCTAGTCTATCTAGTCTCCAAACAACAATGGTATCTCCTGACCTCGCAAATTCAATTGCTTTATCTAAACCAGGTCTTTTACTTTTTGAACCACTCATATGGTCATTAAATATCTTTTCACAACCATGTGTATTTAATCGATCTTCCTGTAAATTTAAATTTTGTAATCCAGTTGAAACTCTTGCATAACCTATTTTCAAAATACAAACCTCCTATATACACCTTCAGTGTACCATAACTTAATCACAAGATCTTTTTTGAACATAGATTTTTTGTTGGGTTTTTGAACACATAATTCTATGTAATACATACTTATTTAGACATAAAAAACGAGTGTACAGAAAATGGTTATTTTCTGTACACTCTTAAATTATTTTAATGATTCTGGAAAATCTTGATAGCCTTCTCTAATATTTACGACATTTTCAAATCCTTTGTTTTCTAAGATACCCACGGCGATTGAACTTCTAACACCTGACTGACAATGTACGTATATTTTATCCTCTTTATTAAATGGAATATTTTCATTTAATAATTTACCATGCGGAATATTGACTGCTTGATCTAAGTGCCCATTATTCCACTCTTCTTCATTACGTACGTCAAGTATATATTCTTCTTTACCAGTCATATCAACGCTATGGATGGATTGGGTTAAAATTTCTGATTTTGGTAAACGATAACCTGCTACATTATCAAATCCAATTAATTGTAAAGTATGCGCTGCTTGTTCAACGGTAGATTTATCACCAATTAAATCTATACTATTTTCATAGTCTAAATACCAACCGATTTGGTTAATAAAGTTTTTGTTGTAAGGAATATTGATCGTTCCTTGTGTATGACCACCGTGAAAGGCTTCTTTGCTACGAAGATCAAATGCTATTCTTTCATTGCTTAAACTAGGATAAACATTGTATGGTTGATATAATTCCATACCAAATTGGTTAATTTTTTTCATTTGTGTAAAATGATGTGGTGGCGCTGGTTGATTTGATGTTAATGTTTCAATGAATTTGGTTTCATCAGTTTCACTAAATGCCCAGTTATTTATTTTTTCATAACCTAGCGTAGACATTGGTACGGCGCCTAATGCTTTACCACAAGGACTTCCAGCACCGTGACCTGGCCAAATTTGAATATAATCTGGTAAATCTTTAACACTTTCTATAGATTGATACATTTGTTTCGCACTAACTTCTGTAGAACCTTCCATTTGAACTGATTTTTCTAGTAAATCAGGTCTACCGATATCACCAACAAAGACAAAATCGCCACTAAATAAGCCCATTGGAACGCTTGAGCCGCCACCTTCATCAGTGAGTAAGAAACTGATACTCTCAGGGGTATGACCAGGTGTATGCAATACTTCTAATTTAATGTTACCTACATGAATAATATCTTGATGTTTAACAAAATGTGTTTGTTCTGGCATATTACGATAACTTAATTCATCGTCACCTTCGCCAGATACATATACGTTTGCATTTAATTGTTCTGCCACATCTCTAATGCCTGAAGCAAAATCAGCGTGGATATGAGTTTCTGCAGCTTGTGTAATTGTAAAACCTTCGCTATCTGCAACTTCCATATATTTTGTTAAGTCACGTACAGGGTCAATTATTATTGCCTCTCCTGTGCGTTGACAGCCAACTAAATAAGATGCTTGAGATAAATTGTTATCGTAAAATTGTTTAAAAAACATATAAAGAACTCCTTATTTTAATAGATTTAATTAAATAAATAAATTATGACTCGCGTTTTCAGTATCACCTATATAAGTGCCTACACCGCCGTACTCAACTTCGTCTCTTAATTCTTCTTTCTTAATGCCCATGACATCCATGCTCATCGTACATGCGATTAATTTGATATCTTGGTCGATTGCTTGGTCGATAAGTGATGGTAATGAATCAACATTTTTCTTTTTCATTACGTAGCGCATCATGATATTACCTAAACCGAACATATTCATTTTAGAGAGTGGCATTTTCAAGGGTGTTTTTGGCAACATAAAATCAAACATTTTTGCGATACCTTTCTTTTTAACGTTAGCTGTTTGCGCTTTTTTCAACGCGTTAAGTCCCCAGAAAGTGAAAAAGATGGTTACATCTCTTCCTGCAGCTTTAGCACCATTCGCAATAATCATTGCTGCCACTGCTTTATCTAATTCTCCACTAAATAGTACAATTGTAGTGCCTTTAGACGTATGACTCACTTCTAAATCTTTGGGTTGTTCTTTTTGAATAATCGCTTTAATTTCATTGTCACCCCCATCAAGTTTTACTAATGTGTGTCCCGTTTGTTTCGCCCAGCTTTTAATATCACTTGCGAATCCTGGATCTGTGACTGTAACCTCAATTTGGTCACCTTCTTGAATATTTTTTACTTCTTTACTGATATTTACAATAGGGCCTGGACATTGAAGACCACTATAGTTTAATTGTTTACGCTCTGCTTTAATTTCTACATTTGTGTTTTCTTCTTTTGTATCATCGCTGACGTTTTTTTCTTCATAAGCTTTATAGCCGCCGTCTAAATTTACAACGTCATAACCTTGTTCAGCTAAATATTTACTAGCTTTAGCACTTCTGTTACCACTTTTACAGTGTACATAATAGGTTTTATTTTTGTCTTTATTGAACGACTCAATCTCATCTACAGGATGCAGTGTGGAACCATTGATGTGCCCCAATTCATATTCTTCTTGTGTTCTTACATCAATCAATTGACCTTGAGAAGTTAATTTTTCTAATTCTGATTTACTTAAATCATTAATATGTTTTTCATTATATTGTTTCATAATAACCTCCTGTTAAATACCTATAAGGGTATGTTAAAAGATATAACTCTTTTTGTCAAATACCCCCGCACGTATTTGACAAACTTGTTTTAATTTATTATTATGACTGTATTCAATTAAAAGTGGAGGAAATTACTATGAATTATGATAAAAACATGATCAATCGTATTAATAGAGTACAAGGGCAATTAAATGGCGTTGTAAAAATGATGGAAGAAGAAAAGCATTGTAAAGATGTGATTACGCAACTTAGTGCTTCAAAAAGTTCATTACAAAGATTAATGGGGATTATTATTAGCGAAAATTTAATTGAATGCGTCAATTCAGCTGATGACAACAATGAAGATTCACAAGAAATCATTAATGAAGCTGTTAACTTATTGGTAAAAAGTAAATAATGGATATTATAAATATTATCATTATGTTGCTCATCGGAGTGTTCGGAGGATTTATATCTGGTCTAGTAGGTATAGGTGGCGCTATTATTATTTACCCAGCCATTTTATTGTTACCGCCACTATTTGGGGCTCCTGCATATAGCGCGTATATCGCATCAGGACTTACTTCTAGCCAAGTCTTTTTCAGTACCTTAAGTGGCTCTTTGAAAGCAAGAAAAAAACCAGAATTCTCACCCCAGTTGGTCCTTTATATGGGAGGAGGTATGATTATAGGGAGCATGTTAGGGGCTTTGCTAGCAAATTTATTTGATGCTACATTTGTAAATATGGTGTATATTATCATTGCTTTACTTGCATTAATATTAATGTTTATTAACGTAAAACCTAGTTCAGACCAATCTTCCTTTAATAAGCCTTTATTGGTTATTGTGGGTCTTTTCGTTGGCATCATTTCGGGTATAGTTGGAGCAGGCGGCGCCTTTATTATTATTCCTATATTATTAGTTTTATTCAAATTACCAATGAATACGGTGGTTGCTAATAGTATAGTAATTGCCTTTATATCTTCAATTGGCGCCTTTATCATTAAACTTATACAAGGTTACATTCCTTTAGAAGACGCGTTATTTTTAATAATAGGGAGTATTATTTTCGCTCCGTTAGGCTTAAAATTAGGTAAAAAAGTCCCTAGTTTTGTACAAAAATGGATCATCAGTATTTTAATTATTATTGCAATTATTCAAATTGTTTTATAAATAAGAAAGAGAGGTACAACTAATATTTGCACTTCTTTTTCTTATTTATAAAGTTAAAACATTCTCAAATAGCAATGGCAAGTTGCTATAAATTCAACAGCTATATACGTATGATTAGGGGGTACCTTAAAAACTCAGTCGTTTTCTTCTAAAACATTTCATATATACAGATTTAATGTTGAATTTTTGGAAATATAAAGCTATATAATTTATTAGTATTTTTCTCTTTGAAATTATACAAGACGTCTCATCATTTTTAGTGATGAGACGTCTTGTATAATCGAACTATTTATATTTCTTAATTATCTTCTGATACCACAGTAAAACGTTCATTTTTATGTTGTGGATTTTCTATCTCATCCACTAGTGCAAATGCAAAATCTGCATAACTAACATAACTATTGCCTTTAGAGTTAAATAATAAATTGTCTTTGCCTGTTTGATAATTTTTAGTTTTAGGACCTTCAGCATCAAAATCTGCAGATGGGCTAAGGAATGTCCAATTAATACCTTTAGAAGCTTTTAAATCTTCTAAATTTCTACTTTGTCCTTTTGAAGTTCCTTTTGCAGTTGGCCCAAATAGTTCAGAAAATTCTGGTGTATCCATTAACTTAGTTGTTTGCGCTTCATCAACGTATAAACTACCTGCACCACCAACGATAATTGCTCTTGTATCAGTTTCTTTCAATGCTTCAATAAGTGCACGTCCAGCTTTCACATGTGGTTCTTCTTCACCAAGAGGCGCACCAAATGCATTAACAACTACATCTAAATCTTTCAAGTCTTCAGAAGTAATATCATATATTTCTTTTTCTAAAATATTTATATTACTACTTGATAATTTTGAAGCATTTCTAACAATTGCTGTTACTTCATGTCCTCTTTCGATTGATTCTTCTAATACTAGTTTTCCAACTTTTCCACTTGCTCCAATAATTCCAATTTTCATAATAAATTCCTCCTAATTATAGTATATTTAATAAAAAGACTAATAGCGCTAAAAAGCCTATCATTAGTGGTAAATAAACATCTTTAATACGTTCACCTGATTTCATTCTTACTGTTACGGCCCCAGCCATTAACATAGCAATCCAAAAGCCACTAAAAGCTCCCACAAGAACGTGCCATATACTAACATCTTTAGCAAGTTCAGTAAGTACTTCAATTTCTCTAATATTTTTATCTTCTTGGAAAAATGCTTCATAAACACGATTGTTATATTCATTTGCTTTTCCATGTTCTTTCGCAAAATAGAAGCCCTCGTGCGCTAAATCTGTATAAGGATGGGGAGACACATTTGGTAATTTCATATCTACTCCCCATTCAGTTATTCTTGGATATATCACTTGCTGCCAGAGTGATAGTTTGGATGAGTCATTAACAGGATCTAATTGCTCTAATGGTTTGGGTCTTAGCTCAAATGTTTGCCATTCTATAGATATATCAGCATCTGTTTCTTTTATTGCTTTTTCAAGTTAATCCTTGCCTATAAAACAAAAAGGACAAACATAATCAGAATAAACGCTTACTTTTAGTGACAAAATAATTTCTCCTTCCAATAATGTTTATTAAGATGGTTAATACAGTTTCATCAAATGTAAGTAAACAACACGCTCGTACTTGTAATAGTTACAGTTACAAACAAGGGGAGACGGATATATTTATCCGTTGTTTACTAGAATTTTATTTACTATATTTTCTAATGTTACACTTTTTAATACTGTCTCCATAGCATCCTGTGCGTTTTTCAAAATAACTTCCAATAGAATTTGTATGTTTGCACCAACTGTACAGTCGATATTGGTATCTTCATGTATTTGGAATAAACGGCCTTGTTCAACAACTTCTACAGCTTTATAAACATCAAATAATGTAATCTCGTCTAATGATTTTAAAAGTTTAACTCCTGAATTGCCATGTGAAGTTTCAATAAAACCAACTTTTTTAAGTTCCCCATTAATCTTCGAATAACAACAGGATTAGTATTCACACTTTCTGCAATTTGATTCGATGTTAAAGCATAATTTTTTTCGATTTTTATTAAAGCCAATATATGAACAGCGACCGTAAAACGACTACTTATTTTCAAATCAAGCACCTCATTGTAACTATTTTAGTTACAATGAGGAATATTGTCAAATCTTTTTTATCTTATTTATAAAAATGAATGTGATAGCTTTATAAAATCCCTTACTTTCATTATCATTCCGCTATATCATATTTAAAAATTCCATTATGTTTATAATTATTCAACTGTACTTCAGATAGTCTACGTTCAAAAAAAGATTTAAGATTACCCTTCTCATCATATTTACTAGGTAGACTTATTGTTGGTTTAGATTGATTAATAGGATTGGATAGTTGCTTCTTTAATGTATCTATATGTTTAAGATATACATGGGCATCATCTATACACCAATACAAATTTCCTAACTCATAACCACATTGGTCTGCTATTAACCTGTGTAAAACCGCATATTGAAATACATTAAATGGATGACCTAGAGCCATATCTGCCGAACGTTGTTTCACATGTAAATTTAAAGCACCGTAACTCACTTTCCAATTTGTAGCCCAAACACACGGTTCTAATGACATTTCATCTAAATCATCTACATCCCATAAACTTGTCATAATTCTACGTGATGCTGGATTTTGATTTAATTGGTGTAAAATGTACTCAACTTGATTTAATTTTTTACCTTCACCTAATAATGAAGTTTATGAACGTACAAGGTTCGAAGCAACTATAAAATCGATAAGACAAGATATTGCAAAATATGCTGATATTACTTCAGGTATAACAGTTGAAATGCACGAACCTAAACAAGTACTTAAACGTTGGAACATTGTATTACATGAATTATTAAATATTTAACATGTATAAAATACAATCATATAAAATTTTAGTTTTGCATTCCTATCTACTATGGTGTTATAATGCACTTAACAAGGAATCCAGCATGGATACACCAATCCCCTCACTACCGCAAATAGTGAGGGGATTTTTGTAGGTGTGGCTATTGTCGCCTATTTGTCTTTGCGATTACGCAGCCAATGCGTAAATAACGCAATAATACAACCACTGATGACTGTGGTCGTGATGTGAACAAGGATTTCCAACATGAATAATACCTCCTCCCTACGTCAAATTGACGCCTGAGAGATAGGCGACTCCATTATTATACCATCTGTATCTTTTGAAGCATATGTACTTCCGATAAGTCATTTTATGTTATATCTTTGCTTATTTTATAGTATCAAGACAAGAAGAAACTCGTTTCACTCGTTTCAAAAACCCTCCTGATTTTTAGAGAAAAACTCTCTTATTTCATCGTCTTTAATAAAATAATATGCCATCTTTCCCTTTTTATAAAAATCAAGCACATCATTTTTATATAAAAGTCTTAAATGATGTGAAGTTGAAGCAACACTCATTTTCAATATCAAAGAAATATCACAAACACACAACTCATCTTCTTTAATCAAAGATAATATAATTTTCAATTTCTTCTCATCACAAATCTTTTCTAAAATGTTAAGTAATTTCTTAGATTTATCATCTTCTAAAAAACTTAAGGCATTGTTAACTTTATCCTCATGTACACAGATCACATCACAAGCATTTTTATAGCTCATATAAAATCACACCCTAAATTAAAATATAAATCCTAAAATTGTTTGAATAGTGTCATTTTCTATAATGATAAATAAACCTAAAGCTATATAAATAACAGCCATAATCCAACGACCAAATTTCTCAACAATTTCTCCAACTCCTGGAATATTAGCTAATTTTTGTGCAGTAAATACCAAGAAGAAAATTAAAATTAAAAAGACAAACAAAGTAATTAATAAATTAGTAACACTTAATGTCACAAAATAGGGAACAAATACACCAATATTATCAGCGCCACAACTTGCTATCGTAATAATTGCAATCGTACCAACTAGTTTAGACAATCCTTTTTCATTCAATTCTTTTTTAGCTCTCTCTTCTCCGTCACTATCACCATAAATAGCCACTTTAATTCCTAAATAAATCGGTATTAACCCTAATAATCCTAATATCCATTTTTCAGGAACATAATTTAAGACAAAGGCAAAGAATAAACTTATGACAATCAATGCCACAGATCCTACATATTGACCAATATAAATATCTCGATATTCTTTCCTAGTCTTTGCTCTAGCAAAGAACATTAATAAAATCACTAATAAGTCTAATGCTGTCACAATATAAAGAATAGCAGCAGTTACAATAGTCTGAATCATAATTACACCTCATTCAAAAATATTTTTGAATATATTATAACTTATTTTTTTTAATAATCATAGGTGCTTTATTCCAATTGCTTTATTGACGTTGAGCCTCGGAACCCTTAACAATCCCAAAACTTGTCGAATGGTCGGCTTAATAGCTCACGCTATGCCGACATTCGTCNNTTGACGTTGAGCCTCGGAACTTTTAACAAACTCAAAAAATAGTCGAATGGTTGGCATATAATCATGAATTTTAAATGTTTTCTTTAAACCAAAGATAATATGGAATCAATATGTTCACTCCTTTGGTATATTCGCTGATATTTTATGCGTGCCTTGAGTGGAGATTTTTTGAGTGGCTTTTTCAAAAAATACTAC
>NZ_JAESKU010000008.1:0-646036 GCF_017892255.1 Staphylococcus sp. GDY8P94P | reverse complement strand
ACCAGCAATGATTGATACAGGGATTTGAATAAACTCACTAACAAGATAACCCACAAGTAGTATTGCTAATACAATCCATGAAATCTTAAATAATTTAGAATCTTTAATTGCATTTTTAGGATGTGAAAGATTTTCTGTATCGAACGTTTTAGGAATAGATTTTCTGAAATATAACCATAAAACGAGAATACTAGCAATCAGAGAGAATATATTAGGAATAATCATTCGACTAAAATATTCAATAAATCCAATATCGAAGTAATCTGCAGAAACGATATTAACTAAGTTACTTACAATTAAGGGTAGTGATGTAGTATCAGCGATAAAGCCACTGGCAATGATGAATGGGAAAATAACTTTTTTATTAAACCCTAGATTTCTTACCATCGCTAATACAATAGGAGTTAAGATTAAAGCTGCACCATCATTTGCGAAAAATGCTGCTACAATTGCCCCAAGTAACATAATAAAAACAAACATTTTTAAGCCATTACCGTTTGAAGCCTTGACCATATGTATTGCAGACCATTCAAAAAAACCAATTTCATCTAATATTAATGAAATAAGAATAACAGCTACAAAAGTTAAAGTTGCATTCCAAACAATACCGGTTACTTCTAATACATCGGAAAAACTTACGACTCCTGTAATGATAGCAACAACAGCTCCAATTAAAGCTGTAATACCAATATCTAAACCTTTTGGTTGCCATATCACAAAGATTAAAGTTAACAAGAAGATTATAATTGCTAAAATGGTCATCAACAGTCACCTGATTTCACATTTTTACATACACATCTTTGATTAGATGTATTAATGATGTTTAAGTTTTGAATAATATCATCTAAAATAGCATGATTAAGTTGATACCAATGTTTGTTGCCGTCTTTTCGTGTTGTAACTAATTCGTTATCTACTAATGACTTCATATGATGACTTAGTGTAGGTTGTGAGAATTGAAAGTGTTCTAATAAGTCACAAGCGCATAGTTCACCACAAGAAAGTAAATCTAATATTTCTATCCTGCTTGGATCTGATAAAACTTTTAATATTGCTGATAATTCTTTATAAGACATAAATATACCTCCTATTCATTACATAGATTAACATCTATATAGCTTTATGTCTATGTAGTTTTTTGACTAATTTTAGTATTAGATTAGAATGCGTCCTAAATAACTAGTTTTATTATCTTGCAAAAGTTGAAATAATAATTTATATTTAATACATCAAAAAAATTTGATGTATCATTTTAGTATTTTATAAAGGAGTTCGATTTTATGAGAATAAATCATGCAGGTAGATTATCTGTTGATTATTTTGTTAGCTACTTAAATCTAATTATGATATCAAGAGAAGTTTCTTTAAAAGAAGCTATATCATATATGAAAAATGAGTTCTTTAAAGGAGAACCTGACATGTATGGTAAAATAACAGAAACTCATTTTAATCAAGCAATACAAGAAATCAAACAAAAATAGAAATATCTATATATAAGAGAGGTGATTATTTAATGGAAATTATTAAGTCCAGTCCTAATAGAAGTGAGGAAGAACAATTAGACTTTTATGAACAGATGTTTAATGCGCTAGCTGATAAAATCAGGCTTAAAATTCTACAATCAATACGTCAAAGCGATTCAAAATCTTTATGTGTTTGTGATCTAGAAGAATTATTAGCGTTAAAACAATCTAAACTTTCCTATCATTTAAAAAAATTAGTAGATGCAAATATTCTTATTGCTGAAAAGCATGGCACATGGAATTATTATAAAATTAATGAGCAACAAATACAGGTGGTTTTAAATGAAGATACTTGCTGTAAGATACCTTAAGTATCTTCTTTATAACATAGAATTAATCAAATTTTTTTGATTAATACATCAAGAAAAGTTGATTAAATGAATTCGGAGGCGTTATACTAATGATAGATTCAATTATGGAATTCATAAAAACATTTCTGATGTTATTTTTTGAATTATTATTACTATTTATAGTAGTGAGTTTTATAGTAAGTCTGATTCAACAAGTTGTTTCAGAAGAAAAAATTATAAAGCTTTTGAGCAAACCTAATGAAGTCGTCAATTATATATTAGGTATGATATTTGGTGCTGTTACACCATTTTGTTCTTGTTCAACTATTCCAATACTTGCAGGTCTATTAAATTCCAAAGTTCCTTTTGGTCCAGCAATGAGTTTCTTAATTGCTTCACCGTTAATGAACCCACTAATGATATTTATGTTATGGGCTTTATTAGGATGGAAAGTAGCCATTGTTTATTTTGTAGTACTAGCAATTTTCAGTATTTTAACAGGTTTAGTATTTTCAAAAATGAATTTAGCTGAAAGTTATAAAGGGGTCAATGTTAAAGGTGATGGCTTTTTTGCTAATAAAACAGGATCTCGTTTTAAACAAGCATTAAACGATGCGTGGGCATTTTTATACCCAATGTTACCTTATCTATTTATTGGTGTATTTATTGGTGCCTTTATATATGGATTCATACCTGAAGAATTTATAACTAAGTATGCAAGTGGTGATGGTTTTATATCGGTGTTTATTGCTTCTGTTATCGGTATCCCTATGTATATCAGACCAGAAACAATGTTACCTATAGCCGAAGCATTAGTATCAAAAGGTATGTCGCTAGGAACAGTAGTTGCATTAATAATTGGTGGTGCTGGCGCAAGTATTCCAGAGGTCGTATTGCTATCTAAGCTATTCAAGAAAAAATTTGTAATATCATTCATTATTGCAATTTTAGTTGTGGCTATTGTTACAGGTTTGATTGTGAATATCATTATTTAAAGGAGGTGAAATAATGGGTATTAAAGACGCATTAAAAAAAATAAAACCTCAAGAACAGTCATGTTGTTCGGTAGAAATTGAGGAAAAGAACGAAAAAAAAGAAAAAGATGAAAAAGAGCAAGAAGATAATAACAATTGCTGTAACAAGTAATATAAGGGCCTGGAATTTATATCTAGGCCCTTATATTAATCTATTTTGCTACGCTTTTCTATATTTATTCTACAATAATTTAAAAAAGGACACATTTTGAAATCAATGTGTCTTTGAAAATGGTTACCTCTATATTATGCTTTGATTTCTACAGGTTCACTAAAGTGATTTTCTATAATTCTTGTTATTTCTTTACCTAGTGGTCCTTTTATTGTGAAAGTTCTTTTGAAATAAGAACCTAAAATACCTAGAACTGCTGCTGCACCGACACCTTTTCCAATGCCTTTGCCTATCGTTTTTATGATGTTACTCATGATTATCATTCCTTTCATTATTATTAATATTATTTGTAAAACATTGTCTGCTTGGTTTACTTTTGAACTTGTTATTTTAAATATGTTAATTGTAGTAAAAGTAATTCATCAATCACTTGTTCTCTTAAATCAGGGGGTGAAATGATACGTATATTGGATCGATATATAAAACGGAGTTGAATAGCTTCGACTCTTGTCATCTTGAAAGTGACAATAAGATAATGTGCATCATATTTTTCTATTACATGAATTTGATAATATCGATGCATTTTTGACCACACATCTTTACCGATTTAAAACGTGATATAGGTTTGTAACTTTGATTTTTCTTGTATATCCACAGATTTTTCAGACAAACTCAGATTCATTTGATTAATATCATCTATATAAATTTCATTCATTGCGCGAACAACTAATGATGCTGGCAAAATACCTGTTTGATTTTTATCAATTTCAAAGCGGTCAAGATATTTTAGTAATGTAGTTCGACGACCTGAATGATGTTTGATGATTAATAATTTAAGATATTGATAAAAGTAATGACTTAATTTGGGTGTCGTCAGGTATAAAGCAGTCAAAATATCATACATAAAATGCATATTTTCATGCTTATCTTGTTCGAGCTTATAACTTTCTGATTTATAATCGTACGTGATTGCTTTAGGTGTACTGATCCACGATTTACTTTCATATAAGAAGTTTCTGATAACGTCGATATCTCTTTGTATCGTCCTAGGACTCGTATTGAGTTCTAATGTAAGTGATTGTTTGTTGACGGATTTATTCTGTAGTAAACGATGGTATATTGTTAATATTCGAAATGCACGATCCAATATGTCACCTCCTTTAAGTTATATATTACAAAATAGGTTTGTCACAATAAGTCAATCCTCCGTATATTTAATAAAAGTTGTGAAAAATATTTTTTAGATAAATACATTGATATAAAGAGATTTTATAAATATTGATAAGTGAGGAAATAGCGGTAATGACAAAATACGGCTATACCTCTACTTTTAAATTATGTTTTCTAATGGAATAGGTGTTACTATCTGAGAAAATAACATGGTCATAAAATAAAATGCCCATCATTTCACTGATGAGCATTAATCGTTCGGTCACATTGATATCTTCAGGAGAGGGTGTTACATCTCCACTTGGATGGTTATGTCCTAGCATAATACTGTTGGCGTTACTGAGCATCGCTGTTTTGAATATTTCTCTGGGGTGAATCACTGTTTGGTTAATAGAACCTATCGATAGTGTTTGAATATGTGGATGATATATTACAAAAAATCGACTTAAATTAAAAGGGGGTTTTATAAATTTCTATTAATATGACAAGTTTTCATAAAATTTTCAAATTTAACATTCTAACTTATTTTGCAAATTCAACTAAATCAGTTTTGCTTTTCAAATACGATAGCGATGCATTTTTCATAAATTCATCAATTTAACACAAATATTATATAGCGTTTTCAACATAATTCGTTCACAAAATTGTTTAGAATAATATTTAATCTAAGTGGTATATGTATTAAGAAAGACAAATGATATTTTATTTAAAACGTTAATAAGCGTTTTTATATCAAGGAGGCAAAAATAATGAAATATATAGTAGTCGGATCTTCACATGCAGGGTTTGAAGTGATACAAACACTTTTAAAAGAAGAGCCAGAAGCTGAAATTCATTTATACGAACGGGGTGATAAACCTTCTTTCTTATCATGTGGTATTCAAAGCTACTTAGAAGATATCTCACCTTCACTCGACTCACTACATTATGCAAATGCTGATTCTTATCAACAACAAGGTGTCAACGTTCATATCAATAGTGATGTCGTAGATTTAGATACTAGCAACAAGACTATTACAGTAAATGAAAATGAGCAAACGACAGAAGTTGATTATGATAAATTATTCTTGAGTCCTGGTGGCAAACCAGTAACACCACCCGTACACGGCATAGATGATGTTAATAATGTTTACTTTATGCGTGGTCGTGAATGGGCTGATGCCATCAAAGATCGCATGTCTCAATCTCAAAAAGCAATTGTAGTTGGTGGTGGATATATCGGTATCGAAGCAGCAGAAGCATTCACTAAAGCAGGTATCGAAACTAAGATTATCGATATCAATACACGCATATTAAGCACTTATCTAGATAAAGAATTTACAGATATCTTAGAATCTAATGCTCAATCTCATGGTTTAACATTTAATGGTGGAGAAACCGTTAAAGCATTAAAAGCTAATAAATTAGGTGATTTAAGTGAAGTTGTTACAGACAAAGGCACTTATGAAGCAGATACTGTAGTCTTTGCCGTGGGTGTCGCACCAGCAACTGAGTGGTTAGAAGGTAAGCTTAAACTCGGCACTAAAGGTATTATTGAAATTGATGATTATCTACAAACATCTGCTCAGGATGTTTATGCCGGCGGAGATGCTACAATGATTCCTTATGCACCTGTAGATGAGCAACGTTATATAGCATTAGCGACAAACTCTCGTAGACAAGGTGTGATTGCAGCTAAAAATATGACCGGTCATTCACTGAAAATGCCAAAAGTTTCAGGTACATCAGGTTTATCACTCTTCGATTATAAATTTGGACAAACAGGCGTTCATGGCTTTGAATCAGAAGATTATAACGGTAATTTAGGTACAAAATATATTGAAGAACTCGTGAGACCTAAATTTATGCAAAATGATACTAAAGTACACATGAAAATTATTTTCGACAAAGATTCTCATCGTATACTCGGCGGTCAAATCATGTCCAAAGAAGACTTAGCAGAATCAATCAATACGCTATCAGTCGCAATTAATGCTGGTTGGACACTCGAACAACTTGCATATGTAGACTTCTTCTTCCAACCAGATTTCGATCGCCCTTGGAACTACTTAAATGTGCTCGCACAACAAGCTCTAGGCGATACATTTGGTAGCGATAAAATGTTATTCTAATCATAAAACATGACCAAAATAGAAATCCCTTGATTTAACAATTATTTTAAACCAATGCATCAATCACCAAATGCCAATACAGGTTAAGACACTAATTAGTGCCTTAACCTGTTATTTTTTTATATTTTTTATGTTTCAGTTTCTATTTTTTATATGCGAAGTGATAATCCGTGATTTAATTTGTGTTTACTATATTTTAAAAATCCCTTTAATGCTTCCACAAGAATTGAATCAACTCATCTGCAACTTTACTATTTTCATGTAATTGGCTATGTTGCACTGATTTACCCTCAAATTGTTTTTCTTTATATATTTCGGACTATTACCTAACAAATATTTTAAAGACCGTGCAGAGCTATTAGATACACTTCCGTCAGAGTGCGTTCCGTCTTTTAAATCACCATAGATATTTAGTACTTCAATCCCTTTTCCTTTATATATTTGGTGAAGTTTACGGAAGCTTTGATATGGCGGATTCATTCTACTTGGCTTTCCATTTGAATCCACATTGATTTCATTTACTTTTTCATTCATATTCAAGACACCATTGAAAGGACCTGCAATACTCACTTGCTTATTTAATTGTGGTAATGATGGATTATTTCCATATGTAAGCATATATTGTGATAATGTCATATTACCCATTGAGTGACCAACAAAATTAAATTTTTTAAAGTGATATTTGCTTTGCAATTTGGTTATTACACTTTTAATCCATTGCGCATTTTTTGCATAATCTCCCTGTTTGTTATCCTCTAATTCTATTTGAACAATTGGGTTTGTAGTATTTTTTGATAACTTTCCTTTTAATGAAACTTTCCAAATGTTTGAGGTTGATAGGCGTTGTAATATTAGAATATAGATTTACAAAATTGATTGAACCAAATGCATCCATTTCTGAAATTTTGTTTATAATCAATTGGGTAGTTAAATCTATTCGAAGAAGGCCTGTATAATTTGGATACATTGTGATGATTGTGATTGTTTGTTTTTCGCTATCCCATGTATTCTTAAGTAGATAGCGATGTTGTTGGTCATCACTAAATATGGCTTCAGTTTCTAATGTATTTTTTATTGTTTCCATGTAATATTCACTCCTCTAGTATTCTTCTGGTAATAACATGACGTGATAAGAAAGGTCTACATCGTCTTCTCTGATAACGTAGACCTTATTAATATTGATTGGTTGATGATATTTAGTTTCATGAATTTTGGCATAATCAGGTCGTTCTTGCTATGGAGTGTTTCAGAATAGTAGTTAAATGATAATAGAGCATCCTTCATTTTATGATGAAAGATGCTCTATTTTAATGTCTGTCTATATTATTTTAATAAGCTGTAACGTTTTATTCCATATTTAATATCTTTTATTATTTAATAATTTCAATTGTAAAAGGTACAACAAAATCTTCATCTTTATTAACTGTGACAATACCAATAATGCATAGACAAATCCTGCGATTGATAAAATAAATAGCGGGATGTAGCCAATTAGAACAATAGTTAATATCCAAGATACAATGATGTACGAAGTATAACTTATTGCAAAGTTTAAGTAATTCTTACCTTGTCTATTTATATATTCAGATTCGTCTTTTTTCATAATCCATATAATTAATGGACCAATAAATCCTGTGAATATATTTAATATCCATATTAACATGGCCATTGTTTTATCATTTTGACTCACATTCGGAAAGGCATTTGGGTCTTTGGACTGATTTTGAAAGTTCCTTTTTAGCTCCTTAATTGTTATATATAGAATTGGATTTCTATATAATTATTTTAATTGATTTTACAATATTTGTATACTTTTTTTAAAATTGGATATAAATAATAGGGAAAGCTATAAAAACACTTTAGCTTTCCATAAAAATTAATTATTATTGTGTTAGAGGGTGGACTTCAGGTGGATAATGATGAAAAATTATTAGTTGAGTTTTTAAAAGATGTAGATATATTAAATGAAATTCAAGCAAATGTAGATAATTTTAATGTGTTTGAAATATTAGACACAATCAATACAGAAATTAGACATAGTAATATGCTTGCTTGGTTGTTCAATCCAAATGAGGTACATGGCTTGAATGATTTATTCATTAAAAAGTTTATTGAAATTTATTTGAATAAATCAGTAGTAGAAATGGATGATAGTTTTGTTCTGAAAATGTTATTGAAAGATTTTGATGATGTTATAGTGCGTAGAGAATGGAATCATATTGACATATTGCTTATCTCAGAAGTGAATAAAGTTATTTTTGCTATTGAAAATAAAATTTGGAGCAAAGAGAGTAAAGGACAGTTGAATAGGTATCAGCATGTATTAGAGTCAGAGTTTTTCGATTACGAAAAAAATTATATCTTTTTAACACCAGAGGCAGAGGATTCAAGTGATATAGATACTTGGATAAGCATGTCTTATATAGACATTATTACTTGTTTAGAAAATATTGTATCCATGAAAAAAGAGATTATAAATCCAAAAGTAACCAGTTTTATTAACCAATATATAGATATATTAAGGAGGTATATAGTGAAAGATGAAAATTTAGAAAAATTATGTACTGAAATTTATTTCAAGCATAAACGGGCATTAGATTTAATATTTGAATATAAACCTGATATACATAGTGATATTTCTAACAAGCTTCAAAGTATAGTAAAAGAAACAGAGTCTTTAATTCTAGATGACAGTAGCAAAAGTCTAGTTCGATTCACTTCTCAAAAGTTAGATGAAAAAATGGGGAGAAATAACTATGAATCGAAATGGACTTCATCCAATAGATATTTACTATTTGAAGTTAGAAATAATAATAATCGTAAAAGTCTACATTTAGTGATTGGCCCTAGCGATGAAGAAACTCGAAAAAATTTACATGAAAAAGCATTAGCACATCCAAATGTATTTAAAAAGGTTAAAAAGAGGTTGTCTCCAGTTTATAATAACATTTATACAAAAGAACTTTATTCTAGTAATAAGCAGTTTGAATACGAAGATATTATAACTGAAGTGGAGAAAAATTTTGAGCAATTTTTGACTCATGAATTACATAAAATAGAAGAGATTTTATTGAATGAGGAAATAAGCTACAATACAAAATAAATAGCATGGTAGCGAGTTTTTAATTTTTTTTACTCAACTAATAAAAAGTGTTTGTTTATAGTGTGATCTTAACTATACATAAATGAATAACTTCTTT
Organism: Staphylococcus sp. GDY8P94P; assembly: GCF_017892255.1. Classification (NCBI taxonomy): domain Bacteria; kingdom Bacillati; phylum Bacillota; class Bacilli; order Caryophanales; family Staphylococcaceae; genus Staphylococcus; species Staphylococcus sp. GDY8P94P. The sequence continues at coordinate 636,596 of NZ_JAESKU010000008.1, read as the reverse complement.
TCAATTACGTCCTATAACAATTAATATGAAAAAGTAAAATGTAGTAACATAATGTATTCCCAGTCTATATTTATAGTCTGGGACTTCTGTATTTTAGGGTATAAAAAACCGCATCACTACCCGATAAGCAGAGCCCTACCACAAATAAAACTAAAAATCATATTGTATGATATATACTTCTTAAAAATACTTATATTTTATAAGTCATGGAGGGTAAAATAAAATGACAATATTTACGATAGGCCATTATAATTATACGCTTGATACATTTCTAAAGATGTTAGAACAAGCGAAGATAACAAAAATTATTGATGTGAGATCATTTCCAAATAGTAAAAACAATCCACAGTATAATCGAAATGAGTTCTCTGTTTGGTTAAAAGAACATAATGTAAAATACAAACACATTTCATTGCTAGGTGGAAGAAGCAAACGTTCAAATATAGTTGGAGAAAATTTGAATGCTGGGTGGCAAAATCAATCATTTCACAATTATGCAGATTATACTTTGACTAAAAATTTTAAAGAAGGTATCAATATATTGATGAAAGAGAAAGAAAATCATATGATTGCTTTGTTATGTGCAGAACGTCATCCTTCACGATGTCATCGTTTGATTATTAGTAATTGGCTAGAGTTGCATAATGAAAAAGTCGTTCATATTATTGTAAATAATAATGATAAAGTAGCGCTAATACCGCATGAATTAGGGCAGTGGGGAGCTTTACCTATTATTGAATATGACGGAGAAGTTGTATATCCAACTACAACAGAGTAATTTTATATAAATAATCCAAATTTAATATTAACAAAGCAAGCTACCATTTTTTAAATGTTAAACTATCATTAACTATAATAAAAAGGTTAAGTATAAATATACTTAACCTTGATTGGTAAATTTATAAAAATTTAGTTTGTTTTTAATTTTTTTAAATATTTTAAACCTAAAGCAAAAAGTGTGTAACCTATAAATATTTGCGACATTACTTTAATTAAATTGTTATTTTTAACGAGTATATTTGAAATTAAATTACTTATTAAATACAGCACAAATACTTTAATATATCTTTGATTGATTTTCATATTTGATAACTCCCTTTAAACTTCGACACTTAATCTCGGCACAAATGTTTCATAATGAACGTGGTTCATATCATGATCTAGAGCTTTTAATGCATCTATAATGGAGTGTAAAAAGCTCGTTCCACCACAGATATAAATTTCAGGGTCATTTATTAAGTAGTTTTTTAGATTATCAGAATTGAAGTAGCCATGTTTACTTTTTAGATGTGTCTCTAATTTTGCACTAACGTTGTTATGAGCAATCATTTCAAAATCTTCTTTAAAAGGTAAGTGTGCCTCATCACTTCCAACCTGTATCATTTGTGATTCAAGGCCTTCTGAAGAGGCTTGATTAAACATCGCTACCAAAGGCGTTACTCCAATTCCAGACCCTATGAATAGTTTTGGATGACTTGTATCTTCTAAAACAAAGCCACCGACAGGTGCAGCCAAATTAATCATATCACCTTCATTGACTTCATCGTGTAAAATGGTTGAAACTTCTCCTTCGTATTCGTCAGTTGTATCCCGTTTAACACCAAAAGTTAAATGATTTTCATCACCAGAAGTAATTGAATAGTGACGTTTAGCTCGATAAGGTAGTTTTTCACTAGAAAGATCTACAGTAATATATTGTCCAGGTTTAAATTGGCTTAAATCATACTCTGAAGATTCAATTGTAAATGATTTAACATCTTGAGACTCTTGTTTGATTTTAGAAACTTTAAAAGGTTTAAAGCCAATCCATAACATTTGATCATATATGCTTTTTTCAATCTGTATAAATGCATCTGCAAGCTCTCCATAAGCTTTAACCCATGTTTGGATGATAGGATCATTATCTTCTAATCCTGTAACATCTTGTATTGCTTTGATTAAATTTTCACCGACAATGGGATAATGTTCAGGATAAACTTGTAAAGCACAGTGTTTATAAGCAACAGGCATAATTACAGGTTTAATCGCATCTAAGTTATCAATGTTAGCAGCCCCAGCTAAAACAGCTTGCGCTAAAGCCGATGATTGCATGCCTCTTTTTTGATTTGTTTGATTAAACATATTTAATAATTCAGGATGAGCTTTGAACATTTTAGGATAAAAAATTGAAGTAATTTCTACACCCTTTTCTTGTAATAGAGGTACGGTTTGTTGAATAATATCTTTTTCTTCTTTCGTAAGCATCAAATTCCTCCTTTTGTTCTTTAATTCCATTGAACCACTAAAATAAATACAATTCAATAAACTATTGGCTTAAATTGTGAAAATTTTAGCAATTTTCATACTTTTAAAACAAACATGTAAAATTTTGTTTTGAATAGAGTTGCTTACAATAACAATAAGGTGTAGCATTACATTATAAGGAGATAATATAAGCATATATGATAGGGGGAACGTTAAATGGCAGGTCCTAGTTTGAAAAAGTCCGAAAGTCATAATTCTATTCATGAAGCTTCTTTAAATGAAGCTAGAGAGATTACAGCAGTGCTAAAAAAAACGATGAATCAAAGAAACAAAGCTTTAGAAATTGCATATGTTTTATTAGAGCATTGGGAAGCAAGAGTTCTTGCTCATGCCGATGTTGAAGAAGAAGGATTATACCCTGAATTAGCAGGAGATAATCCCTCTCAAATAAAAATTATGCACAGACTTCAAAGAGACCATGACTTATTAAGAAAATTAGCAAAACAAATTAAGTTAGCATTAAAAAATGAGGAAATGAATCATGAAGTATTGGTAAAATTTTATACTATGATAGAAGTGGATGATTTACACAATGAAGATGAAGAAGCTTGGGTTGCAAGTAAGGAGAAGGGATAAAATGATTCAGAAAAAGGAAAAACCATTAAGATTTGTTAATGAAGATATATATAACTTAATGGTGAATGAGTTAGAAAAGAATAATATACATTTTTTTGACGTTGATGCTACTGCAATTGTAGATGGGGATAATTTAGAAATTTCTGTCCGTTATGGCGAAACATTTCAACATGGTACAAGTTGTTATTTTAAGAAACAAGCGCTTGAAGCGCCATATAATGATATATTGAATTTTTTTAAATATACAACAGCAGCATGTCATCGAATATTTATTTCAGAATATTTCAAAATGATAATGCCATAATGAATATGGGGGGATTATATGTTTTCAATGGAAAATGAAGCAATGCTTATAGAGGATAGAGAAGACTTAATAGGTATTTTGCGTATGAGATTTGGCTCAATTTCTGGTGAAATGATAGAGAAAATCTATAATATTAACGACAATAATACAATTGAACGACTCATCTTAGTTGCTGCAAATGCACCAACATTTGAAATTTTTATTGAAGAACTAAAAGAGGGTAACGGAGCATTTAAAATTACAGGTGAAAGATTTAATCCGATTTCTAAGAGTGATGGGGAGATGTCTTGATGGATAAAAAGCATAATAAATTACTACATAAACTTAAACATTTAAAACGTGGAAATTTAATAAACAATAATTGGACTGAAGAAAGTCCTAGACCTCGCGATTGGGAAAGTATTTATCGAAATCGTTGGCAACATGATAAAGTAGTACGTTCGACACACGGTGTTAATTGTACTGGATCTTGTAGTTGGAAAATTTACGTGAAAGACGGTATTGTCACTCAAGAAACACAACAAATTGATTACCCTTCTACAGGAGACGATTTTCCACAATATGAACCTCGTGGTTGTCCTAGGGGAGCAAGCTATTCATGGTATACATATAGTCCAACTAGAGTTAAATATCCATATATTCGTAAAGACTTATATGAATTATGGGAAAACGAACTTGAAGAAGTACAAAACCCAGTTCAAGCTTGGGAAAATATTGTCAGTGATAAGAAAAAAAAGCAGAAATATATTAAAGCACGCGGAAAAGGCGGTTTTATAAGAGGAAATTGGAAGAGTATTTGTCAAATGATAGCTGCTTCATCTATTTATACTATAAAAAAATATGGTCCAGATCGTATTGCTGGATTTTCACCTATTCCAGCTATGTCAATGATAAGTTACGCAGGAGGGACTCGATTTTTATCTTTAATTGGTGGAACAATTATTAGTTTTTATGACTGGTATGCTGATTTACCTCCTGCTTCTCCTCAAGTGTGGGGCGATCAAACTGATGTTCCAGAAAGTGCAGATTGGTATAATTCTAAATATTTCATCATATGGGGGACAAATTTACCACAAACAAGAACGCCTGACGCACATTTTATGGTTGAATCTCGCTATGCAGGTACTAAAGTTGTTGGTGTTAGTCCTGATTACGCTGAATATGAAAAATTTGCTGATATGTGGTTACCAGCAAAAGAAGGCACAGATGGTGCGCTTGCTATGGCAATGACACATGTTATTTTGAAAGAATTCTATGTTGATAGAGAAGTACCTTATTTTACTCAATATGTAAAACAATACACAGATTTGCCATTTCTTGTTCAATTGAAAGATAAAAACGGTAGTCTGAGAGCTGACAATTTCTTGAGGGCTGCTGATTTATCCAATGAATATAGCTTAGGAGATTGGAAAACAGTAGTGTGGGATGAAAATATACAAAAACCTGTTGTTCCAATTGGTAGTGCAGGTCACCATTGGGATGGAAAACAAAATTGGAATTTAGAATTAGAAGATGAATCAGGGAATGCAATTAATCCTATGCTTAGTTTTATAGATATATCTGACAACATAGATTCAGTTGATTTCCCACATTTTGCAACAAAAGATAATTCATCAATAACGCATAAAGTACCAACTAAAGTAATTAAAGATAAGAATGGTAATGATATTTTAGTGACTACGGTGTATGATTTGATGATGGCTCATACAAGTGTAGACCGAGGTTTAGATGAAAATACACATGTTACTTATGATGATTCTACTGTACCTTATACACCAGCATGGCAAGAAGGAATTACTGGTGTAAAAAAAGAACATGTGATTCAAGTAGCTCGTGAGTTTGCACAAACTGCTGAACTTACCAAAGGTAAGGCTATGATAGCGATGGGTGGAGGTACAAACCATTGGTATCATAGCGATCAAATTTATAGAGCAATACTTAATATTATTATGCTGTGTGGTACAGAAGGTGTTAATGGAGGTGGTTGGGCTCATTATGTTGGTCAAGAAAAAGTAAGACCTTCGGAAGGATTTGCTCAAGTCGCCTTCGCCAATGATTGGAAAGGTACACCTAGACATATGAATGGTACTTCGTATTTTTACTTTGCAACAGATCAATTCAGATATGAATCTGATGAAGATCAAGATAATTTTGATTGGGGTGGAAAATTTAGTAATATGCACCCTGCAGATTTTAATGCGTTATCTGTGAGATTAGGGTGGTTACCTGGATATCCACAACTGACTGAGAATAGCTTAGATGTAATTAGTGATGCAAGAAAACGAAATCTTGATGATGCTGAAGCTATTAATGATATCGCTAAACAACTAGCAGAAGGTGAATTAAATTGGGCTATAGAAAACCCAGATGATGAACGCACCTTCCCTAAAGTGTTTTTTAATTGGCGTTCAAATTTACTTGGAGATAGTGGTAAAGGGCACGAATACTTTGTGAAGCACATGATTGGCGGAGATGATTCAATCTTAACGGATACAAAAAATTCGTGGCAACCAAAAAATATTAACTTAAATGATACCCCAGCAGAGGGTAAAGTTGATTTATTAATAAGTATGGATTTCCGTATGACAAGCTCAGGGTTATTTTCTGATATTGTATTACCTGCAGCTACTTGGTATGAGAAAAATGACTTAAGTTCAACGGATATGCATCCATTTGTTCATCCATTTAACCAAGCTATTACACCACCTTGGGAAACGAAGAGTGATTGGGATGCTTTTAGAGAGATTGCAAGAACATTTTCAGAATTAGCTAAAGATTATTTACCTAAGAGTGAAGATTTAGTTATGCAACCACTTGGACATGATACTAAGTCAGAATTGGCACAGCCATATGGAAAAGTTAAAGACTGGAGAAAAGGTGAAGTGGAAGCTATTCCAGGACAAACGATGCCAAATTTTGCGATTGTAGAAAGAGATTATCCAAACCTTTATGATATGTGGTCAACAATAGGCCCAAATTTAAAAAAAGGATACGGTACCAAAGGTGTAAAAATACCGGGTCAACCGGTGTATGATGAACTGCTCAAAAGACTTGGAAAAGCGGATAGGGAAAATATAGGTAAAGGCCACCCTGATATGAGAACAGCAAAACAAGCTTGTAATGCGATTCTACTTATGTCAGGTGCTACAAATGGTAAACGCGCTGTAGAAGGTTGGAAGTCATTAAAAGAAACGACAGGCAAAGATTTTGAATTTGTTTCAAAAGGTCGTGAAGAAGAAGATTTAACATTAGATGATATTACTGTACAACCACGTCAAACAATTTCAACACCTGTATGGACTGGTTTAGAAAATGATGGCAGACGTTATTCACCATTCACATCTAATGTAGAATTTAAACTACCATGGCATACTCTAACAGGTAGACAAAGTTTTTATTTAGACCATGAAGTCATGCTTGATTACGGTGAAGGATTACCGTTATATATCCCGCCACTATATTCAGGTCCTTATTTAAAAAATGAAAAAGGAATAACAGATACAGGTAAATCAATAAAGCTACGTTATTTGACGCCACATCAAAAATGGGGTATTCATACAATGTTTACTGATACTGATCAAATGACACAATTGTTCCGTGGATGGCAAACAGTGTGGTTAAACGAAGATGATGCGAATTCAATAGGGATATATGATAATGATTGGATTGAATTGTATAATCGTAATGGAGCTGTTGTTGCAAGAGCTGTTACAACATATAGAATTCCTCAAGGTGTTGCTTATATGCATCATGCTCAGGATAGAGTAATGGGCGTTCCAGGTAATACAATTAATAAAAAACGTGGTGGGACACATAATAGTGTTACACGCATACATCCAAAAGGAACACATATGATAGGCGGTTATGCACAATTAAGTTATGGCTTTAATTATTACGGCCCAACAGGGAATCAACGTGATACAATTTCGATTGTTAGACCACTTAAGGAGGTTGACTGGCTTGAAGATTAAATCACAAGTAGCAATGGTTATGCATTTAGATAAATGTATAGGTTGTCATACATGTAGTGTAACTTGTAAAAACACGTGGACAAATCGCCCAGGGACAGAGTATATGTATTTCAATAATGTAGAAACTCGTCCAGGTCCTGGTTACCCTAAACGATGGGAAGACAGAGATCGATTTAAAGGCGGTTGGGAAATGAAGAACGGGCGATTAAAACTAAAAGCAGGCGGTCCTATTCAAAAACTTGCTAATATATTCTATAACCCGGACATGGCTACAATAGAAGATTATTTTGAACCATGGACGCATGACTTTGCTCGTCTTCATTTTGCGCCTAGAACTAAAAACTTACCTGTAGCACGGCCAAAGTCAAAAATTACTGGTAAGTTTATGGATAAGCCTGAATGGGGACCAAATTGGGACGATGATTTAGCGGGTGGAAGTGAAATTGTACCTATGGATCCAAACATAGATAAAATGAAACAAGAGCATGTTGCTATGGAATATGAGAAAACTTTTATGATGTATTTACCAAGAATTTGCGAACATTGTTTAAATCCATCTTGCGTAGCTTCATGTCCTTCAGGTGCATTATATAAACGTGATGAAGATGGTGTAGTTTTAGTTGATCAGGAAGAATGTAGAGGATGGCGTTTTTGTATGAGCGGTTGCCCCTATCATAAAGTCTATTACAATTGGAATTCACATAAAGCAGAAAAATGTAATTTCTGTTATCCGAGAACGGAAGCAGGGCTGCCTACTATATGTTCAGAAACGTGTGTAGGCCGTATTAGATATATTGGTGTAGTGCTATATGATGCAGATAAAGTGAAAGAAGCAGCTTCAGTTGAAGATCCACAAGATTTATATCAAGCACAACTAGATTGTTTTTGTGACCCCTTTGATGAAGAAGTCATTGCAAAAGCAAAAGAAGAAGGTATTACTGATGCTTGGATTGAAGCTGCCCAGCAATCACCAGTTTATAAAATGGCTATAAAATGGAAAATTGCTTTACCGTTGCATCCAGAATATAGAACGATGCCAATGGTTTGGTACGTTCCACCATTAAGCCCAATTATGAGTCATATTACAAATGAAAATCAATTGAGTGCAGATGGTTATATTCCAGCAGTTGATGATATGCGTATACCGCTTGAATATTTAGCTTCTATTCTTTCGGCGGGGGATACAGAAGTTATACGACAAACTTTACTAAAAACAGCAGCAATGCGCGTTCATATGCGTTCAAAAAATGTTGGTGGTATAAGTGAAGTAGAGCATAGCAAATTGTTAAAAGAGTCTGGATTGACTGTTGATGAACTAGAAGATATGGCAGATTTACTCGGGGTAGCGAAATATGAAAAACGATTTGTTATTCCTACAGGACGTCGAGAAAATAAAGAAGAAAATTATTATGAACAAGGGGCTTGTAGTTTAGAAGATTTAGCGCCTCCAGAAGGATTACATCCAGCTATGATGAGAATGAAATATGGAAGCGAGGCTAGAAAATGATAAGCGAAGAACAGCAAGTTATTTTGTTTATCGCGGCATATCTTCTCGATTATCCTGAAAAAAATAGACTGAGTGAATATAGAGAATTGAAAGATTTATATAAAAATGACGTTGATTCACAAGATGCAAAAAATTTAATAAATTTAGTATTTAATGATTTAGAAAGCTATTCTTTAAAAGACATCCAACAATTATATGTAAGTACTTTTGATTGGCAAGAAGATACAGGGCTTTATTTAACAGCTCATGAGTATGGTGATGATTCTATGAGAGGTGGCGGATTAATTCAAATCCAAGTTATTATTAGTCAAGCTGGATTGGAACGAGACGAAAAACAACTTGCTGATTATCTACCATCTTTATATGAACTTTTAGCCGTATCTACTGATGAGAAGATTCACAACAAACTTATGAAACGTTTAGGAAAGGCTACATGGCAAGTTAATCAATCACTAGATAAAAAGAATCCTTATAAAAATATTTTAAATTTACTTACTGATTTTGTGTTTGATAAACCTACAACTGAAGAAATGGAAGAAATCAAAAAAGAAGATCCTGACACTGAAAATATGCCTTATCCAATAATGTATGAATAAGGAATTTTGTTTTATCATCCCAATTAATATGGAGGAAATTCTATGACAAATATTATATGGTGGATAATCTTCCCCTACATTACGCTTACCATAATGATTTTGGGTGTTTTATACCGATATGCATTTCGACAATTGAGTTGGACAGCACCTTCTACAGAATTTTTTGAGAGAAAAAAACTAAAATTTGGCTCTTTACTGTTTCATTGGGGTATTGTCTTTGCCTTCGTTGGTCATGTGATGGGAATGGTAATACCTATGGAATTTTATGAATTTATAGGTATTACAGATCATATGTATCATTTTGGAGCTATTGTTGCTGGTGGTTTCGCAGGATTGATGATTGTAGTAGGTGACATTATTTTATTATATAGAAAAATAACAGACGAAAGAATTCGTGCTCATACGTCTTTTGGTAATTATTTCTCATTGATAATGGTTTTAGTAGTTGCAGCAATAGGTGCTTATATGACAATTATATATAATACTACTGTCATTGCATATGAATATAGAGCTACAATAGGTCCATGGTTTAGAAGTTTATTTATTTTCCAACCTAAATATAATTTAATGGGGGGAGCTCCTTTAATCTTTAGATTACATGTGATTTCAGCATTTTTATTGTTTGCTTCTATTCCATTTACAAATTTGATACACATATTCAGTTTTCCTATAAAATACTTAAAACGTGTACCTCAACAGTATAGAGCTAGAAACCAATACCAAAGCAGAAAAAAGAATTTATAAAATATTAAAAATAGGTAAAGTTATTCGATATTTTTTACATTTAAAATTTGACTTAATTGCGTTATAAGTATTCATTTGTGTAATTCAAATTAAAGGTTATCTATTTTAGAAATATCAACAAAATACAAATGGGTGAAGGTGATAGCATGTATAAGACAAATGGTAGTTTTCAACTTGGTTTGCAAACTTTAAGTTTAGTAGTGGGATTTATGGCATGGAGTATTATATCTCCACTTATGCCTTATATATCACAAGATATAAAAATTTCTGAAACACAATTATCTGTAATTGTAGCCATACCTGTTATACTTGGTTCAATATTAAGAGTACCGTTTGGATACCTGACCAATCTTATTGGTGCTAAATGGGTATTTTTCTGGAGTTTTGTTATTTTACTTTTCCCGATTTATTTATTAGGACAAGCACAATCGTCAAGTGTATTAATGATCTCTGGATTTTTTTTAGGTGTTGGAGGTGCTGTTTTCTCGGTTGGTGTTACCTCTGTGCCGAAATATTTCGACAAAAATAAGATAGGTCTAGCAAATGGTATTTATGGAATAGGTAACATTGGAACTGCTATATCTGCATTTTTGGCTCCACCAATGGCTGGTGTATTTGGTTGGCAAATCACTGTACGTTTTTATTTAATTATAATTGCTTTGTTTGCCATTTTGATGTTTTTCCTTGGAGATGGCAAAGAGAAAAGAGTAAAAGTTTCAATAAAGCAGATATTTGGACTTGCCGCTAACTATAAAACATATTATTTAAGTTTTTGGTATTTTATTACTTTTGGTTCGTTTGTAGCATTTGGTTTATTTTTACCTAATTACTTAGTCAATCATTTTGGTATAGATAAAGTAGACGCAGGTATTCGCACAGGCATTTTTATTGCATTAGCAACATTTATAAGACCTATAGGTGGTGTTATTGGTGATAAAATAAATGCTGTAAAATCATTAATGGTGGACTTTATATTTTTAATTGTTGGTGCCGTTATTTTAGGTATTTCAAGTCACATTACATTATTTACAATAGGATGTTTGTTAATTAGTTTTTGCGCAGGTATTGGTAATGGCCTAATATTTAAATTAGTACCAACATACTTCCAAAATGCAGCAGGATCAGCAAATGGTGTCGTATCGATGATGGGCGGATTGGGAGGATTTTTCCCTCCACTAGTAATTACATATACTTCATCTTTGACAGGTTCAAGTCACCTAGCATTTATTTTATTAGCTATATTTGGTGTTATTGCTTTTATTACAATGATTCATTTATATAAAAAAGAATATGATGTAGAATTTAAAAATTAATTTAATGAAGTTAAAGAAAAAAATTATTGTGGAAAGTCTTAGATTTAAAGAGAGGTTAAAAGAGTATCAACTTTAAAAGGTTGATACTTTTTATTATGTTTCTTTTCAACTGATAAATTAACGAATAAGAGCTTTATTTGATTTATTTAAAACTTAAAAAAACCTCATCGTTAAATGATAAGCAGAAGCGTATCATAAATAAAACTAAACAATAGGTTGTGTATAATATAATATGAAGTGAATTGATGGCAAATAATATATGGATAGCCTTGATAACTGGAGTATTTTTATGGTTCTAAGGAATGGATTAGATTATACATGGGTATCAGAATTGCGAATACAAAGTTAAATTTAGAAATACTTTATCCAATCTATACAGGATGTTTTATTTCAGCTAAGAAAATGAGAGGAGCGTACAGAACTCCTTTTACACAAGAAGGTATGTTATATTTATGAAAATAATAAGTTGAAGGAGAGTTACAGGATGGATAAAAGTAAAATTTATGCCATTATAGTGTTAACTATATGCTTAATAATTATGGCAGTCTGCTTACCGTTTTTAATTAAAAATGGTAATTATTCGGCTATTTTTTCTGCTTTCATTCCTATAGCAATAGTAATAATTTATCTTATCTTTAATAAGCGAAATAATAATGATAATTAGGTATTGTAATAACATCACTTATACTTTAAAAATGACGGAGGGATTGGTTAAAAGTGACAATATTTACAATAGGTCATTATAATTATAATCTAGAAACATTTCTTGAAATGCTAGAAAAAGCCAAGATAACAAAAATTATAGATGTTCGTTCATTTCCAAATAGTAAAAAACATCCACAATATAACCAACATGACTTCATGGATTGGCTAAAAGAGCACAATATAAAATATAAACATATTTCATTACTAGGTGGAAGAAGAAAACGTTCTGGCGTAGTTGGAGAAAATTTGAATGCTGGTTGGAAAAACCAATCATTTCACAATTATGCAGATTATACTTTGACCGACGATTTTAAAGAAGGTATCAATATATTGATGGAAGAGAAAGATAATAATGCGGTTGCATTGTTATGTGCTGAACGTCATCCTTCAAGATGTCATCGTTTGATTATTAGTAATTGGCTACAAGCACATAATGAAAATGTAACACATGTTATTTTAAATAATAATGGCATTGAATTAAAATCGCATAAATTAGGAGAATGGGGAGCTATGCCTATCATTGAAGATGATGGGCATGTTGTATATCCCTTTATGACAAAATAAATTCCAATGATAAATTAAAAAGTAATGAATAAAAATCACATGGTCAAAGAAGACCCAGTAGTGTGTCACAAGTGATGCTATTTGATAGATATTTAATAATACAATAGGTCATTTGAAATAATTTAACAGTATCCAATTATACATTTATATAATTAATTAACAAAAAAGACCCTGATTTATATATTTTTGATGAAGCAACGAGTGCTTTAGATAGTGCAACGGAAAATCGAATTATGAATAATGTTGATCACTTAGTGAAAAATGGTAAAACCGTAATTGTTATTACACACAAACTAAGTAATGTAATGAATGCGGATGTGATCTACACTCTAAAAAATGGTGAAGTGATAGAATCTGGAACACATCAAGAACTCTTAAATCGACAAAGTGAATATTATAAATTATGGAAACTGCAAACGAAAGTATAAATAGATTCCAAAATTGATGAAAGATTTGTCCCAAAATTTTTTAAGTGAGCGACTTTTTATATTATGCTTATTTTCATCTGTATCGGAATAGTAGAAATTCATAAAAATATACAGTACCTCTAGTATATAGTTGTTAGAGGTACTATTTTACATTATATTAGTAATTCGATTGGATCTAATATTTTTAAAGGGCATCTTAAGATGTGACTAAATGATTGAAAATAGTGATGAGGAAACATATTTATTCAAACCAAAAGTGAACGCGAAAATCAAAGATTTTATAGCTGAATTATTAATAATTGCAATGACAAAAAGGTGATAAGTGGGTGGATTACATTAAAGATGAGTTCAAACATATGTATGTGATCCGTTGTATAAATTGAAAACCGCTTCATTAACCGATACGCAGCAGCGTATCATAAATAAAAATAAACAATAAGTTGTAATTAGCATGATAAAATTATGGAAGTTAATATGAAATTAAAGAATATGAAAGTAACAGATATTAAATCGATTAATGTTTTAATTTAATTTTGAAGATAGAATTAAATCAATTGTTGGAAACTTAGAATATGTGGTAGAAACTAAAGAATTTCAATACTAATCATATGTTATATTTGATTTAATAAAGGAAAATATAAATTATAAAGTTATCGTAACGGTATTTATAGGGGGATGTGGATTTAATGAAAAGTGCAGTAGATATAATGTGGGTTGGTTTTTATAAAGAATTTGCTGAAAAACTATTGGAATATCATGAAAATCGTAATGGTTTAATTGAAAAAGTCAAAAAAATATATATAATGACAGAAATTAAACTACCAACTTTAGAGAGAAATAATGATTTAACAGATATTGATCCATTTACAGTGTTTGCTTTATTTAATAAAAGTAGGTTAACTTTAGCGAATAAGGTGAAAATATTGGAAGCAATAGCAGAACTTTTCGAAATTAAGTCAGATTTACCAAATAGTTTTGAGAGTATTCCAACTATCAATAATATGGGAGCTACATTTTATTATTTTAAAGGTGACCGCAATACAAATGATATTGATGAACTATGGATGCTATTTAAGGCAGCATTAGAATTTGCTAAGGATCCTACATCTACTTCTCAAGAAAAATTCATAGAATATTTTGATAAAGTTATGTCCAAAAAAGGAATTCATAATAGTAAATTGACAAGTGGTTTATACTGGATTGCTCCAGAGAAATTTATCAATCTCGATTCTCGTTCTAGATGGTATATATATGAATCTGGTAAAATTACTGGTGAAACAATAAATAAGTTACCCAGAATAAATGGCAAATTATCAGGTGAAGAGTACATAGAAATAATTGATAACATACAAGATTATCTTTCAAATGAAGAAATTTTAATTGATAACTTTATTGAATTGAGTTACGATGCTTGGCTTTATTCTGAAAAAATTAATTTACAAAAAAAGAATAAAATTGAAACAACAGATGCAGATAAAGATGTTGAATCAATGAATTATTGGATATTTTCACCAGGGTCGCAAGCAATTAATTGGGATGCGTTTTATAAAAAAGGACTTATGGCGATAGGTTGGGAAGAATTAGAAGATTTTTCAAAGTATACAAGTAGAGGAGACATGAAAGAAAAATTACAAGAAATTAATGGAAATACAAACAACTATATTAATATTACGAATGCTATTTGGCAATTTACTAATGAAATGAAAATTGGAGATATTGTTTATGTTAAAAAAGGCCAAAAACAAATAATTGGCTGGGGAATAGTTACTTCTGAACATGAGTATCATCCAAATCAAGAATTTAAAAATATACGTACAGTCGATTGGAAAGATAAAGGAGAATGGATCACTTCTATAAAACCAGCCCCTAAAACTTTAACCAATATTACACCATATAATGATTTTGTTGAAAATCTTAAAAAATTATTTGAAGAAGATAAAATTGATATAGAAGATGAAACAGAAATAGTCTTACCAAATTATGATAGAAATCATTTTTTAAATGATGTATTTATGGAAGAAGAGGATTATCTTAAGTTAGTAAATTTAGTTAGAAGAAAGAAAAATGTTATTTTACAAGGCGCTCCAGGTGTTGGTAAGACTTTTGTAGCTAAACGACTAGCTTATTCAATGATGGGAGTAAAGGATAAAAAACGTGTTCAAATGGTTCAATTTCATCAAAATTATTCTTATGAAGATTTTGTTATGGGGTTTAGACCAACAGAATCAGGATTCGAACTCCGTAAAGGTACATTCTACAATTTTTGTAAACGAGCAGAAAATGATATAGAAAATGATTATTTCTTTATTATTGATGAAATTAACCGTGGAAATCTAAGTAAGATTTTAGGAGAACTATTCATGTTAATAGAGAATGATAAACGCGGAACAGAACTTCAGTTATTATACGCAGACGAAAAGTTTTCTGTCCCTCCAAATATTTATATTCTTGGAATGATGAATACAGCTGATCGCAGTTTAGCAATGTTAGATTATGCATTGCGTAGACGATTTGCCTTTTATAATATGACAACAGGATTTATGACAACAGGATTTAGGTTATATCAAGAAAAGCTAGCTAGTGCTAAATTTGATTCTCTTATTCAATGTATTTTAAATTTGAACTCTGAAATTAAAAGAGATGAGTCACTTGGTGAAGGATTTATTATTGGCCATAGTTATTTCTGCAACTTATCAAATGTTACTGACTATGAATTAGAGAATATAGTAGAATATGAAATTATTCCGTTAATAAATGAATATTGGTTTGATGAACCAGATAAGGTAGATTCATGGTCTGAAAAATTAAGAGGAGCTATTCAATGATAGCTATTAAGAATGTATATTATATGTTGTCATATGCATATAAAGTACTAAATGAAAAAGGTTACCGTAAAGTCGCGACGGAAGATTTTGAGAATGCAATTGATTTGTATGCAGCTATTTTAATTAAGGGTGTATCTATTCAACTAAAACGTGGCTTACATCATGAATACGTAGAAGAAAAAGAATCTTTGAAAATGGTTCGAGGCAAAATTAATATCACAGAATCTATTAAAAATCTAGATATCATGAATCAGAAGCTCAATTGTTCATATGATGAGTTTTCGATTAATATGTATATGAATAAGATAATAAAAACAACTATGATTTTGTTACTTAAAACTGAAATTTCAAATGAGAGAAAGAAAAAAATTAAAAAGTTATTATTATTTTTTGACAAAGTAGATACATTAGAAAAACATAATATCAATTGGAATTTACAATTTACTCGTAATAATCAAACATATAAAATGTTAACGTCTATATGTTGTCTAATTATTAAAGGATTGCTACAGTCAAAAAAAGATGGAAGTAATCAACTAATGGATTACTCAGATGAGCAACAACTATCACGTTTATTTGAAAAATTCATCTTTGAATATTACAAAAAAGAATTTCCGCAATTAACAGTTACAGCGTCCTATATTCCTTGGATGGTGGATGATGGAGTTAGGGATATGTTACCTGTGATGAAGACCGATATTATCCTTTCATATAATAATAAATATTTAATAATTGATACTAAGTATTATACTAAAACACTACAAAATAACTATGGTGTTAATAAAATTCATTCAGGAAATCTATATCAAATTTTCACCTATGTTAAAAATCTAGATATTGATTTAAAAGAAAAGTCAGCAAAAGTTTCGGGAATGTTACTTTATGCTAAAACTGATGAAAAAGTAGTTCCCGACAATAATTATCAAATGAGCGGAAATCATATTAGTGTGAAAACATTAGATCTAAATTGCGATTTCATTCAAGTTTCAGAACAATTGAATCAAATAGTACTTGAATACTTTGAAATTTGATATACTGTTAGGCTAATTATGTTTTATAACTAGTACTATATTTATAGACTTCTACTTTTTAACAGTTTTGGTCCTAACTTTCTTTCCGTGACCAATCATAGTCTGTAGTCTTCGTCTAGTGGATTTCTCGCAAGAGTTGACCAAATTTACTGCTAAGATTATATACCAACAGGACATAAGTAAAATTAGACAACCCCTACTCATTAAGTTGTGTAGGGGTTGTCTACGTGTTGATATAATATTAATGGATTCCATCTATTTCTTGTATAGTACCACCATTTTAGTTATATTTAATCAAAATACGAACATGAATTAGTATGTGTGTCATACTCTGAAATTCCATCGTTCATGCTGAAGCCAAAATATAGTGTGTAATTTCTAATTAAATCTTTCTCTATGCATTTTATCACTACATTAATACATTATATTTTCTTTTTGTATTTGATAACTTTAATTTTTATTATATAAAAGTTAAGTATTGTATCTATCTAATATATGAAAACTGAATTTAATGTCTTATAATTGTATTTACACGCTAAAGAATACAGTTATGTATTTTAATATAGAAAAGAAATAAGTGAGATATATTGATATGAGTGCCTATTAGAGAGGGGATTTATATATGGCTATTTTTTATGTTTTCCAAGGTGTAACATATGAATTAGAAAAAGAAGGTGGTTATGTATGGTCACCTCAGTTAACTAAAAATGGAAAAAAGAATTCTGGATATAGTAACATGAAGAAAATTAAAAAAGGTGATTTTATTCTAAATAATAAAAATGGCAAAGTAGTTGCCATAAGTGTTGCTAGGGATAATTATGAAATAGCTGATCGCCCAAGAGAGTTTGATCAAAGTGAAACAGGTGATTTATGGAATAATGAAGGGTACATGGTCAAATTAGAGTATTATCCGTTTGACGAAGATTTAAATACAGCAGATTTTAGGCAATGGCTAATTGATAATTATAAAGATGACAGTGCATTTACTGTGAATGGTAGAGGTAAACAACAATACATGTGTAATTTAGCTGAAGAACATGCTGTATTTTTACTTGAAAAAGCAATCGAGATACAAAAGAATCCGGAAGTGTTGATGCATCTAAAAGGGGCATTGAGTGAAATCTTAGATGAAAAAAATTCAGAATATAATCAAGTGGAAAAAGATTTAATCAACAATGATTTAGAGACTAACATAGATGAGACTCAAGTTGATAGAAAAACGTCCAGCTTTGAATCGCAAATGACGATAGTATCTAAATCTACAGGAAGAACCATACCTAAAAGAAATCCTAAACGGGCAGTTGAAGCTTTGATATTAGCAGATTATAAGTGTGAATATAATACAAATGATAGAACGTTTACTAGAAAAAATGGCAATCAGTATACAGAACCTCATCACCTGATCCCAATCAGTAAATATCGAGATTTCGACAGAAGTCTTGACGTTAAAGAAAATATTGTGTCTTTATGTAGTCATTGCCATAACCTGCTTCATTATGGAAGAGATGATGAAAAAAAAGAAGTATTAGAAAAAATCTTACTTGATAGACAGGAACAGCTACAAGAATATGGTATTTCTATTAATTTAGAACAGCTATCAGAATATTATAAATAATTCTAATGTTTATTTAGAAATTCAAAAGATTATGTTACGAAAGCTTGAAATGTTTTGTATGCATGTAATTCATATGAATTTAGAGTATGATAATGAAAATTATTCAAGGGGGAATACGAGGGATGTATTTATTATCACAGAATAATCTGGAGGAAATCGAACCAGTTACCTTTGGAGAAATGAATATACAAGAAAAAGATATAGAAGAGATGTTACGACAAAACATCGAGATAATTACAGATGAAGAAGAATCTTTGTTAATTATTGGAGACCAAATAAAAAATAAAGAAAATGCCAGAAGTGATTTAACTGCTTTAGATCAAAATGGAAATATAGTTCTTATTGAAATTAAAAGGGATTTAAAAGATATTAAACAAAGAGTAGAAGCCTTTGAAATTCAAGCTATTAGATATGCAGCTAGTTACGCAACAATTGAAACTATCTCTGATGCAGTGAACAAAATTTATGCCCAATATATAAATAAACATGAAGAAGAATTTTCAAAAGATTTAACTTATCTTAATAGCGATGAATTAGCCAAACGTAAAATAGTTCAATTTTTAGAAGTTAATAAAAGTTTAGGTAATTTTAATAAATCTCAAAGGATTATATTGGTAGCTTCTGATTTTGATGTTCAAACTTTATCGGCAGTAGCTTGGCTAAGTGAGAACGGTGTTCAAATAGAATGTTACAAACTAATACCTTATGTATTCAATGGGTCTTTTATAATTAATGCTGAAAAAATATTACCGGTAACTAAAAATCAAGCACATTTTATAGACATAGAGGATAAACAAACTTTAAATAGCAGAAAACAAGCAAAAAATAGAAGTCTCCCAAGACTTAAAGAAATGATTATTTGGGGAGTAGTTCAACCTGGAGATATAATAACACCTAAAAATACAGATATAAAAGGTACAGTATTAGAAAATGGGCTAATTAAATATGGTCAAGAGGAAAAATCACTTAGCTTATTTGTAAAAGAAGCATTGGGATGGTCGAGTGTTAAACCCTATATTTTAGCCATACATGAACAAACTAATAAATCATTGTCACAATTAAGGATTGAATATATGGAAAAAAATAATATGATTTAACTCAAAATTAAGCACTTAACAATATTATGTTGAGTGCTTTTTATCAATATCACTAAAAAGGGGAAGCGTATCATAAATAAAACTAAAAATTAGGTTGTGCATAATTTAAAAAGTTAATGAGATGTGGAGGAATTACATATATGAAATATTGGATTATACCTTGCAATATCATACGATGTTTATAGAGTGTTTAATAGATCACTTTCAACTATTGATGATTTAGAATATATAATAAACTGTACAAATTATATTGATTATGGAACTACAATTAAATAAAGAAATTGATGATGAAATTTTAAATTTAAACTAATGGAATCAAGAAAGAATGAAAGGAAATATACAATGCCCACGATTAATGAAAGGAAGTTTATTAGATTTTGTGTTAGAAACAGTGGATGTTTTTGTAAATGGAAGTAAAAATGATTCTGAATTAGTAAATTTTAATTATAAAGAAGGAAAAGTAGTTTCACGTTATAGTACAAAATTTGAAAGAAATTCTAAATTAAGAAAAGAGCAATTGATATCGACGGTAAAAGTTGTAAGGTATGTGGTTTTTGATTTTGAGAGAAATTTTATGGGGTATAGGGAAAGTTTTATTGAAGTTCATCATATTAAGTCAATGTTTACTATAAGAAAGTTGAAATAAACTCAGAAACAGACTTGGTTCTCATTTGTTCAAATTGGTCCAAAATGATACATATGCACACCTATATATTGAAGATTTAAGTCAAACGATAAATAATATTTTTCACTTATAAACAGAATTTTTTTGGAAATTATATTAATTAGTATAAAAATGAATATGTTCACAAAGAAGGAGAGATTTTATTGAAACACATTAATCAATTTTCTGAATCGACACTAGCACAACTAGAAAAAGATCATCAACACGTATTTTATGTATACTGTTTGATGGACCCAAGAAATGATGAATGCTTTTATGTTGGTAAAGGTAAGGGGAATAGAATATTTAAACATAAACAAGATGCGCAGAAACAATTATTGTACGAAGATATATTTAGAGAAGAAAATAAAGATAACTTGAAATTTAATAGAATTAATGAAATTTGTAGCAATGATTTGAATGTTTTAGGATATATAATCAGTTATGGATTAACCGAATCTGAAGCATTTTCTGCAGAAAATGTTCTTATAAACTTTCTTAACCTAACAAATAAAACTACATTAACAAATATGATTAACGGTCATGGATCTAAGGCATACTTAGTTGAAGATTTAGAAAATGAATTTGGCTACGATTCAATTAATCTTGAAAACATAAATACGAATGAATTAATTTTAGCAGTGAAAATCAGAGATGCATTTCTATTAGATAAGGATGAAAGTAAAGAGTATCCTATTAATGAAAGTAAACGTGATAGAAATAACTTGAAGTCGCGAACATTAGGTAATTGGATAATAGGAAAAGATAAAATACATAAAATAAAATATATTATTGGTATCAATACAGGTGCTAATAATGCAGTTGTCTCAGCTTATGAAGTATCATTTGAACAAGCGGAAAGTATCGAAACAAATAATGGTAGAATGAGGTATGCGTTTATTGGGCTTTCAGAACGTGATGCAACATTAAACAATTTAAATTTATACAAAAAAGCATTACCAAATTTAAAATTTGGTAGTGGTAGTGCTACAGCATACATAAATAGTTATAATTAAATAAAGATGGGTCAATGAAGGTGAATTAAGTGAATAAAAATATTACAGCTCTAAAATCTACTGAAAATACTATATATATGCAGTATACGGTTCATATCGATGATCAAATTATAAATAATATAAAAGAGTGTACCAAAAAGTTTAAAATTTTGCCTATGGAAGATAAAATTCCATTATCACCGTTGTTACAACCAGAATATGCAGGAGAGGTACAAGATTTTATTAGTACATATAGGCAGTTTATGATTAATTTTGGTAAAGTAATATTGGATAGTCAAGGCATAAAAATACAATTTGAAAGTGAATCATTAAGTAGTATTCAACGAGGCATTCAAGAACATTGTTACTTAAATAAGCGAACAAATGACATTGATGTGACTAAAGAATGGTATTTATCCAAATTTTCAAATCAAACATTAGAAGAGGATAAAAATCAATTGTATAATGCTTTAAAGCAACTCATGAATGATTCTAAAAATAAAAAGCAAGCTTTTCAAGAGGTGTTTAAGGTTCATATTGATATTTATCTCTACAATAAAGAAAAATCTGAATATAAGTATCAAGCATCTAGTTATTTCAATCTTGTAAAAGAAAATCCTAAAATAACTTATAAAAAAAGACATTTACAAGAGAAACAAGGGGTCAAGGGTACAACTTTTACAAACAAATTGAAATTATTAAAGAAAATGTATGATGTGGATGTTGCAAAATATCAGCCATTTTATAATTCTAATAATCCTGAATATGAAATAGATGAATTTGATGGAAGGTATATTACTCAAAGATCCAACTATGAGTTTAATAGACTCCAATATCAAGTTATAGATATTTTATCGAAAGTTCTCGATAAGCATCCATTACCAAAGTCAGATAATAATTATAAACATACTCCAACTATTGAAAAAGCAATATTAAGAGATGATTCACATAGTTTTTATGAGTATTTTGAAAATATAATGAAAGCAATTAGGAATATGGATAATTCTTCCTTAAAGGAAAAATTATTGACTGATTTTACATATCAATCCCAATGTAGATGGTACTCTGAAAATAAAAAATTAAAATTGCAACTTGAAAGTTTTATGCATAAAGTTTTGGAGAGTAATTATTATGAGGGCAACAAATTATTGAGAATGATGTCTAACGCAATTGAAGAAACAATCAATGAGGCTGATGAAGATAAGTCACGTTTCAATTATTTTAAAGATTACTTTTTGACAGATGGTGGAGTGAAGAATTGGAAGCAAATTAGTGAGAATATTACTGAATTCAATGGTAAAGTTATTAACGATATCCAACATGAATATAATAAGGTACAGTCCAAGAATACAAATCATAATCAGAAACTAAACTTTGTTTATTTATATCATTGCTTTGAGTTTAGTAATAACGTAGTAAAAGCAAAAGATAATGAAAGTAAAAATTATATCTTGTTTTTTGTAGATAAATATAAAATAAAGACACCATTTTTGGATCAATTATTAATAAATTGTTTGAATCAAGAAATAGGTCAGGAAAGTATTAACTACAATATGCAAACAATGTTTGAAAAAGAAAGATACGATAGAAGTAGTACTATTGAAAAATTAGTAGCAACAAGCAAATTTAAGTATGAAAAAGATGATTCAGATTTATTCAAACAACTTTTCAATGATGTTGAAAATTCAATAGACAGATTAGGTATTTACTTACTAAATAATGGTATAAATTCGAATGATGAAAATGCAAGATACTATAGATCGTTTTTAAAGGAACTTAGTAGAATAAAAAGTAAATTAACGCCATTTTCTCTTGAAATAAGTAAGTCTAGCGGAAGAGAGCAACATTATCCTGATGATGTTGCTTATGATAAAGATGAGAGAAGAAAAAATAAAGAAGAAACATATCATGCTTTTGATGATAAAAACGATATTGACTCCAAATTAAAGAATAAAATAAATGTTTCTATCGATAATTTATTGTCAGCTAAAATTAGGAGCAATTTGTATGATATTAGTCCAAATACTAAAAAACAATAACTATAATGAGCCAACTCAAAAATGAGTTGGCTTTTTAATTGTAATTTTACTCTTCCATTACAGGAATCAATGTTATGGAAGCCATTAAGTAATTAATTTGAGTCATTTATAGTATAGATACAACGTTGTGAAGTTCACATGATAATCAGCCCGGGAGATTGTTGTGTAATAACTTATAGAAGGAGCAAAGCACCATGTATCAAACAAATATACGTGATTTAATTACAAAATTGCCTCAAAGCAATAAAACAGAACACTTTTTAATGAACAAATTTTCAAATCAAGATGAAGTTCAGCAGCTGCAACAACAATTCAGCCAACTGCTAGATCAAAAATATAATGCACTTTTAGCTGATGAACAAGCTAAGTTAGACCAATACGTGGAAGTACATCAAGGATTGGAATCATTAAAGGAAGAGATTGAATCAGAACCTATTACGCTTAATATCGATAAATTACCCGATATCAAAGCAACAATGCTTGAAAGAGCCAAGAATGATGAACATTCTGATAAGATCGAAAAGCTATTTGATAGGTTAGAACAGGCATTAAATGGTACGAATCGATTATATATGCAATTATCGTTGATTGGTACACGAACACATCGAATCACAACTAAAAATTTTAATCTTCAAGGCTTACCTAAAGCAGTACAACATACGATTTTACCTTCAAAATTTAAGAAGGTGTATACAATTGATTTTAAGTCATTTGACCCTTCAGTTGTTGGATACATGACCCAAGATTCGAAACTGATTGACTATTTGAATCATAAAGAAGGTTTATATGACGCATTACTAGAAGATTTATCACTGTCCAAAAAAGAGAAAAAGTTTGTTAAACGTGCATTTATTGGCTCGTTTCTATTTGGTGGCAACTTCAATAGTCCTAAATTCAAGCTGAATCAATATGTAAGTGAAGTGCAATGGTTGGATGCAGTCAGCAAATTTACAAAAGTCAATGAACTTAAGAAGCACCTCGAAAAGAGTAATTCCATGCCTATGCCTTATGGTACTGAGCATGATATGAGCGCATTTCAAGGTAGCAGTATCATGGCAATCTACGTACAAACGGTAGCGAGTTATGTTTTCAAGCACATTTTGTTGGAAGTGTACAAAGCACAGTGCGAACAAAAAACGTTCAAGATTATAGTACCGATACACGATGCGATTATGATTGAATGTGAAGATGAAGAAATTGCACAAAATGTGGGTCAGCTAATGAAAAGTACAGCTAACCAGTTGTTCAATGATGAATTTGCACATGTGACAGTGGAAGAAATAGGAGGCGTAGACCATGAATAATGATAGAGGACAAAGCCTACACATTCCAAGTATTACACCACTCAAAGAAAATAATATATATGTAGCTACGTTACATTCTGTGAGCCAAACAGATTTCTCAGGTGAAGTAAAACACCAATTCACGTATGAAATTGAAGTGAACAATCAGATTGTATACGTGAATCGAAATATTTCAACACATGCGACAGCTAAACAGGTGTCAATAAATGATTGGCTAAAGAATCATAGCAACTATAACCTGAGTCATAAAACGTATGAACCTTACATTGACCGAAAGCATTTAATCCATATTGGTCAATATAATGGTAATTATTATGTACACGATGTAGCACCATTAAATGAAACTGGAGGCATATTATAATGACCAGTATATTCGAAATGTTAACTAAAATAATAAGTGTGGCTAAGGAGGCAATCGACCGTCAAGGTCTGATTGCTATCCTAACTATTCCTGTTAATAATGACAATGAAATAGAAGAAACAGCTCAAGGTGAAACCGTGTATAACGAACTTATCGATCAGTTACGACTTAATATCCCAAAAGATACGGATTATCGACCTAACATCTATAGCTATTTTGGTATTAAGAAGAATCCTAATGACACCGTACTCATGGAAATGATGTTAAAGGTTTTTCATATCAAACGCTTTAATTCAGAACTGTTTGTTTTCAAAGCTAACGAGTGGCAAAAGATAAATGGAAATGAATTACAAGACTTGATATCTAAAATGATACAAGTATTGCTTGTAGATTATAAGCCTTCACTAAGCACTCTAAAAAATGTCGTAGATGGATTGCAAAAATCAACAGATGTAGAAGAACTTGTTGAAAATGAGCACTATATTGGTTGTGGTGAAAATATGTTCGATCTTAATACGTTTCAAGTCGTTAAAAATTCAATCGATATCTTTCCAAAAACACGATTGAATTTATCATTAAGTACAAATGATGTAATTACTGATAAGATACCGCCATATTTTAACCAATATATGTTACAACTTGCGAATTATGACGATGATTTACAATACTTTCTTTTCCAACATACAGCAGTGTTACTTACAGCTGATACTAAATACCGTCGAGGTCTCATATTATACGGTGGAGCTAAGAATGGTAAATCTGTATATATTGAACTAGTTAAATCATTTTTCTATAGTAAAGATATTGTGTCTAAGGCACTTAATGAGCTTGAAGGTCGCTTTGACAAAGAAAGTTTAATTGACAAAAGTCTAATGGCAAGTCATGAAATTGGAAAATCTAGGATTCAAGAAAAGACTGTAAATGACTTCAAAAAGTTATTATCTGTAGAATCATTGCATGTTGATCGTAAAGGAAAAACTCAAGTGGAGGTCACTTTGGATTTGAAACTTGTTTTTGGTACAAATGCGGTACTTAATTTTCCTGCTGAACATGCGAAAGCTTTGGAGCGTCGAATTAATGTTATTCCATGTGAATATTATGTTGAAAAAGCGGATACTTCATTAATTGATAAACTCATGAGTGAGAAGAAAGAAATCTTTCTTTACTTGATGTATGTGTATCAAAAAATTGTAGAAGCAGATATCGAATATCTTGAAAATAGTCGTGTCACTGAAATTACTCACGATTGGTTAAATTTTGGATATGAATTTGTTTCTAACAAATCAGTCAGTATTGCAAATCAGAAAGCATGTATTAATTTACTACGAAAACTTATAGCAATTAAACCAGGATCACGTATCAAAGTGTCTAAGCTAAATGAGGTTATTAGAGATGAAATTAAAGTAAGCTCTCAAGTTATTAATGATTTGGTACAAGCTAACTTTAATGTACAAAGTAGACTAAATAATGGTTATAAGTATTGGGTCGATTTAGGATGGAAAGAAACTGATAAAAAAGATGACATGATTTCATTCGATAAAAATGAGAATGTAACAGATGATGAGTTCTTATACGAAGATGATTTGAACATAGGTTGGGAGGACTTTGACGATGAATAATGAACAAATTGAAGCATTTGTAGAAGTGCTTGTGCCTATCATAGAAGAACGTATCAATAAAGGTAAGTAATCTAATTACGTACTACAGGCAGTTGCCTGTAGTACTCATATGATTAAGTGGTAAAAGTGATAAAAATGAAACGAAGTTATAAATATATATTATCCATATGATGTTACAAGACCGATAGTCTGTAGCAATAATCTAATAAAAGGAGCGGTACGTTATGAGTAAGAAAATTGCACTGTATTCACGTGTAAGTACATCTGAGCAATCTGAACGTGGATATTCAATCCATGAACAAGAACAAGTGCTCATCAAAGAAGTTGTGAAAAACTATCCAGGTTATGACTATGAAACTTATATCGATTCAGGTATATCAGGTAAAGATATTGAAGGTCGACCAGCAATGAAACGTCTATTACAAGATGTTAAGGATAATAAAATCGAAATGGTGTTAAGTTGGAAATTGAATCGTATCTCACGATCAATGAGAGACGTTTTTAATATCATTCATGAATTCAAAGAACATGGCGTAGGTTATAAATCGATTTCTGAGAATATTGATACATCCAATGCTTCTGGAGAAGTACTCGTTACAATGTTTGGGTTAATAGGGTCAATTGAGCGTTCAACACTGATCAGTAACGTCAAAATGTCGATGAATGCCAAAGCACGTAGTGGAGAGGCTATTACAGGCAGAGTGCTAGGCTATAAGTTATCACTTAATCCACTTACTCAGAAAAATGATTTGGTTATCGATGAAAATGAAGCTAATATTGTACGTGAAATTTTCGATTTATATTTGAATCATAATAAAGGCCTCAAAGCCATTACAACCGTACTTAATCAAAAGGGGTATCGTACTATTAATCAAAAGCCATTTTCAGTGTATGGTGTTAAATACATTTTGAATAATCCAGTCTATAAAGGCTATGTCAGATTCAATAACCATCAAAACTGGGCTGTACAGCGAAGAAGTGGCAAAAGTGATAAAAATGATGTGATATTGGTCAAAGGTAAACATGAAGCCATTATAAGTGAAGAAGTATTTGACCAAGTGCATGAAAAATTAGCTTCTAAAAGTTTTAAACCGGGCAGACCTATTGGTGGAGATTTCTATCTTCGTGGGCTCATTAAATGTCCAGAGTGCGGCAATAATATGGTATGCCGACGGACTTATTATAAAACGAAAAAGTCGAAAGAACGGACAATCAAACGCTATTACATTTGTTCATTATTCAACCGCTCAGGAAGTTCTGCCTGTCATAGTAATGCGATTAATGCTGAAGTCGTCGAACGCGTAATCAATGTTCATTTGAATCGTATTCTTTCACAACCTGATGTTATTAAGCAGATTGCGTCAAATGTGATAGAAGAACTGAAACAAAAGCATAGTAAACAAACAGAAATAAAATATGACATTGATAGTTTAGAAAAACAAAAAGCTAAGCTTAAAACACAACAAGAACGATTGTTAGAATTGTTCTTAGATGATCAAATGGATAGCGAAATGTTAAAAGATAAACAAAGTCAAATGAATCAACAGTTAGAAGTATTAGATCAACAAATTAAAGAAGCGCAACAAGCAAATCAATCACAGGATGAAATACCCAATTTTGATAAATTAAAAGGACGACTCATTTTGATGATAACACGATTCAGCGTGTACTTAAGAAAGTCTACACCCGAAGCTAAAAATCAACTTATGAAAATGTTAATTGATTCAATTGAAATTACGACAGATAAACAAGTAAAACTTGTAAGGTATAAAATTGACGAAAGTCTTATCCCTCAATCTTTGAAAAAAGATTGGGGGTCTTTTTTTATGCCCAAATTCCAATTCGAA
Organism: Staphylococcus sp. GDY8P94P; assembly: GCF_017892255.1. Lineage (NCBI taxonomy): Bacteria > Bacillati > Bacillota > Bacilli > Caryophanales > Staphylococcaceae > Staphylococcus > Staphylococcus sp. GDY8P94P. Next base: position 608,187 of record NZ_JAESKU010000008.1, on the reverse strand, counting down.
ATAGACGGTCGAAACGATTATTTCATCGACCAAATTACCACTTTTACCACTTAATTCTCAGTGACAAAAGTGAGAGAAATGAAATAAAAATCAAATATATATTATCAAAATGATGTATCACATGCATACATCTATCAAATACATTAGGAGGTCATAATTATGACATTAGAACAACAACTCAAGCACTATGTAACCAACTTATTCAATCTGCCAAAGGAAGAAAAATGGGAATGTGAATCCATCGAAGAAGTAGCTGATGATATCTTACCTGACCAATATGTAAGGCTTGGGCCACTCAGTAATAAAACACTTCAAACCTACACCTACTACTCTGATACACTTCACGAAAGTAATATCTACCCTTTCATTCTCTACTATCAGAAACAGCTCATAGCCATTGGTTATATTGATGAAAACCACGATATGGATTTCTTATATCTACACAACTCGGTCATGCCCCTTTTAGATCAACGATACTTACTAACAGGAGGACAATAATATGCATAAATATATCAAACTAACACAATTAGCAATCACTATCCTAAGTGAAATCATTACTTGGATGAAAGAATCAGAACGAAAGGGAAATGCTTATGAGTAGATATATCACTCGTGGTATTGCCCAAAACTTACCTACCACATTACAACATCAATTATGGCAAGTTGTAGCGCAACGTGAAAATGAACAGTCTAAGGAACTAGAAGAAATAGATTATTTTCATGTCTTCCAGTTCAACATGCACAATAATCAATTATATATCAAACACAAACAAGAACGTCCTGAGTATGTCAAAATTCATAAAGCTAATTACTCAAAAGCTATCAATATTAATAAGGTCTACATTATCCGAGAAGATGATGTAGACCTTTCTTATTACGTCATGTTATTACCGGAAGAATACTAGAGGAGTGAATATTACATGGAAACAATCAAAAGCACATTAGAAACAGAAGCCATATTCAGTGATGACCAACAACACCGCTATCTACTTAAGAAAACATGGGACAGTGAAAAACAAACGATTACGATAATCACGATGTATCCGCATTATGATGGCATTCTCAACATCGACCTAACAACTCAGCTCATTATGAACAAAGTTTCAGAAATGGATGCATTTGGTTCAATCAATTTTGTGAATCTATATTCTAATATTACGACACCTATCAATCTCAAACATTTAGAAAATGCCTATGATAAGCATACAGATATTCAAATTATGAAGGCAGTGAAAGAATCAGATGAAGTGATATTAGCTTGGGGCGCTTACGCTAAAAAACCCGTCGTAGAAGCACGTGTTAATGAAGTATTAGAAATGTTGAAACCACATAAGAAGAAAGTGAAACAACTCATGAACCCAGCAACCAATGAAATCATGCACCCCCTTAATCCGAAAGCAAGACAGAAATGGACTTTGAAAGCGTAACCTATATATGGAGGATGGAGGTAAATTATGAAAGAAATCAATATCGTTTCACTACAAATGATAAAAACAAATACATTAAATTATCTAAAAAATCGTATTTCAAACCCTGAGGATGCGGCAGAAATCATGCGATCATTCATTGGCAATAGTGACCGAGAACATCTTATTCTTATATGTATGAACAGTAAAAATGAACCTACACATATTCAAACACTATCGATTGGTTCTATTAACCAAACAGTGATTCACCCTAGAGAAATATTCAAAACAGCGATACTCAGTAACGCCAATAGTATTATGCTCGGTCATAATCATCCAAGTGGAGATGTAACACCCTCTCCTGAAGATATTAATGTAACCAAACGATTAATGCTCATCAGTGAAATGATGGGCATTTTATTTTATGACCATATTATTTTCTCAGATAGTCATACCTATACCATTAGACAACGTGATTTAAAGGTAGAGATATAGCCGTATTTTGTCACTACCATTACTTTGTCACTTTCCAACATTTATAAAATCCCTTTATATCAATGTTTTTATCTGAAAAATATTTTTCACAACTTTTAATAAATATACGGAGGTTGACTTATTGTGACAAACCTATTTTGTAATATATAACTTAAAGGAGGTGATATATTGGATCGTGCGTTTCGAATATTAACGATATACAATCGTTTACTACAAAATAAATCCGTCAACAAGCAATCACTTACATTAGAACTTGATACAAGTCCTCGAACGATACAAAGAGATATCGATGATATCAGAAACTTCTTATATGAAAGCAAATCATGGATAAGTGCACCTAAAGAAATTACGTACGATTATAAATCAGAAAGTTATAAGCTCGCACAAAATAAAAGTGAAAATATGTATTTTATGTATGATATTTTGACTGCTTTATACCTAACCACACCAAAATTAAGCCATTACTTTTATCAATATCTTAAATTATTAATCATCAGACATCATTCAGATAATCGAACTAAATTATTAAAATATCTTGAGATCTTTGAAATTGATAAAAATCAAATAGGTATTTCGACATCATCATTAGCTATTCAAGCAATGAACGAAAATAAATATCTTCAATACAATCAAAAACTATTATTACCTTTATCGATATACTATCAAATGTATGCTTTTCACTTAGTATATCGAATGGACGATGAAATTTATATCGATGATATTAGTCAAATGAATCTGAGTTTGTCTGAAAAACCTGTGGACATACAAGAAAAAACAAAAGGTACAAACCTATATTACTTTTGAAATTTCTAAAGATGTCTGGTTAAAAATGCATCGATATCATCAAATTCATGTAATATAAAAATATGATGTACATTATCTTATCGTCACTTTCAAAATGACAAGGCTCGAAGCGATTCAACTCTGTTTTATGTATCGATCCAATATACGTATTATTTCACCCCCTGATTTGAGAGAACAAGTGATTGATGAATTATTTTTATTGCAGTCAACATATTTAAAACAACAGGTTCAAGAATAAACATAATTTACAATATTTTATAAATTATTAAATACGAAAGGAATGGGAATCATGGGCAACATAATAAAAACGATAGGTAAAGGTATTGGGAAAGGTGTCGGTGCAGCAGCATATTATTCAGTTGCGACTGTTGGCGCTGCCATTGGTGCGATTTGGGAAACAACAGGCGATAGAGGTTTGATGAGAGACGCTTTAAGTGATAGCTCTAACCAAGACTTAATGGAAATATATGAGATACAGAAGAAAGATGATGGGGATTATGATACTTATATTGCGGCTAAATCCTTATTACAAGAGAGAGGATTCACTTATAATCACGAAACGAACAAATGGGAAAAATAACAGGGAGTGAAATAAATGGAATTTGCATATTATGAAGCGAAATCTTTAAATGATTTTGAAAATGAACTAAAAACACTTGCTTTAAATAAAAAATATACATTTAGTAAAGAAACCGAAGTCCTTAAAGAAGAAGAAATTCTTGAAAAATCGAATAGCCATGAGCGCGAACTATTAAAAGTATTTAAAGATAATGCACAAATAATAACATATCATTTTAAGAGTCATAAAAGTAATTATTTAATTATTATTGGAGAGACAAAGACACCTAATGTTATTGGAATAACAGTTATATTTAACAAAAAACCTTTTAAACAATTGGGGAAAATTGCATTAGGATCAGTAATTGCTTTGACTTCTGGTGGAAGTATACTAGCCATCGGAGCCGTATTTGGAATACTTACCTCAGTTGCAAGACGTACACTTGTAATCAAAGGGCCATTAGGAAAAGAAATTTCACAAATTATAGAAAGTAAATTGGGTCAGCCGATAGAAATTAAAGAACAATAAGGAAGTAATATTTTTCAAAGACATATTGACCTAAAAAGTATGTCTTTTTTAATTATTCTAATAATAAATATATAAAAGCGTAGAAAAATAGATTAATATAATAATATAAAGCGATTTTAGAAAGAATGGGGATATTAAGTTGAAAAAATTTTTAGCAAGTTTAGGAGTTATTTTATTAGTTGCAATATTGGGAGTTGCAGTTGTATTTGCATATGGAAGTTACAAAGATTTAGAACTTAAAAAAGAACAAACTAAAGTAACTGAAAACAAACAAAAAGATAGTAAAAACAAAACTTCCAAAAAAGAACAACAAAATCAAACTACAAACCAAACAGAAATTCAAGAACCAACAAACACAAATAATAATTCTAATGAAGAACTCAATACTAATGAAGTGCGAACAACAGAAGATGGTGAAGAAATTAAAAAAACTAAGAATGGCATAGACTATACTGGTGAATTTGATTCTCCTGAAGAAGAGGAAGAGTTTGAAAAAGGTTTTATGGCCCAATCTGGTGGTGGAGCTACAAATGGAGAAAATACAGAAGAAAGTTCACCTAAATATACAGCTGAAGATGCTAAAAACATGTCTGATGATGATTTTTTAGATGCATATAAAGAAGGCATGTCAAGCGAAGATGCTGATGCAGTAGATGAATTATCTAAAAATCCAGCATATAAAGAATATTTAAGAGGTCAGGTTGAAGCACGCGCCAATGGTCAAGGAGGCAATTATTAAACTTAAAGATGAATATATTATGAGAAAATTACTAAGTATAATCACGGTAATTGCTATTTTAGGTATTTTAGCAACGGTGGCAGTCTTCGAATACAACAAGTATCAAGAAGTAGAATTAGAAAAAAGAATTGCAGAAATAGGATGATAATAATAATGAATTAGATACAAAAGGAAACAACGAAATAGATGATGCAAATCGTGAAAATGAAGCTAGTAATGATGATATTAACACACAAGAACAAGAGGCACAGGAAGAATGTATTAAGCCTTATAGCTTTAGCATTTAGTTTCGTTAAAAAGAAAATATATTTTCTGCGGCATCTAATTAATTATGCTGTTGTATTCACTTAACCTATAATAATAATAATTTAATTAGCAAGTTAATTTAAAAAATGTGTAATATAGTAGATAGAAATACACTTTGTTGTCGACAATTATACATGTTAATAGTGAAATATAAGTGGAAAATTAATACTTCAGGAAGGAACTATCGACTTAAATTATAATACGATAGTTATTACTTAATAGAAAGTAGGAAAGCAAATGATAGAAATAATTATTCAACTTATTCTCTGAACTGGATTTACAGGGTTATCAGTTACAAACATTATTAGTAGTAAAAATGCAAAGGTTAAATTTAAAAATCTAAATATACTAATATAGTTTATGCATTTAACAGGTGTCATACAAATAATAGGTAGTTTTAGTTTGTTAATCGGCATAGTTTACACAAACTTTGCAATCTTTGGCGGGTTTTGGATGGCGATGTTTATGGCAGGAGGATTTACAGTTAGAATGAAATCGATAGAAAGTCTTAATGATTTTAGATTATCACTTTTAATAGGTGTCTTATCGCTATTCGTATTAATTTTATCTAGTCAGTTAATGAACTATTTAAATATCCTTGAACCACCTCTAATTTATATTTATTTCTTAATTAAGGAATAGGGGGTACTTGTGTTAATTAGTCAAATTGCGTTGGATCTAATTTAAATCTTGAATCATATACTATGAAATATTATATTAAATTGTTAAAATTGATGTTAAGGCATTTACTGCACATAAATAGAAAATCAATTAATCATATTATTGTACTAAATAAAAGGAGGGCATCTATGTTTTTAGCATGGAATGAAATTAAACGTAATAAATTGAAGTTTAGTTTAATCGTTGGCGTTCTGATAATGATAAGTTATTTACTGTTCTTATTATCTGGTTTAGCCAGTGGATTAATGAATATGAACAGAGAGGGTATTGATAAATGGGGCGCTGATGCAATTGTGTTAAATAAAGATGCAAATCAAACGGTTGAACAATCAGTTTTTAACTTAGATAAAGTAGAAAACACATATAAGCAACAAGCAAGTTTAAAGCAGACGGGTGTTATTGTTTCTAACGGAGATACCGAAGAGAATGCATTGCTATTTGGTGTTAAAGATAATTCTTTTTTAGTACCCAATATGATTGAAGGAAAGAAATTTAATTCTGATAATGAAGTTATTGCTGATGAAACGCTTAAAGAAAATGGTTTCAAAGTTGGTGATAAACTGTCATTATCACAGTCTGATGAAGAATTGAAAATAGTAGGATTTAGTGAGAGTGCAAAATATAACGCTTTGCCTGTGATTTTCTCAAGTAATAGTACAATAGAAAAAATTAATCCATCCTTAAAAGAAGGCATGACGAACGCTGTAGTTGTTAAAGATAAAGAATGGAATAAAAAGAATTTAGATAGCAATTTAGAAGCTATTGAAATTGAAAATTTTGTTGAGAATTTACCTGGCTATAAAGCACAAAACTTAACCCTCAATTTTATGATTTCATTTCTATTTGTTATTTCAGCAACAGTTATAGGTATATTTTTATACGTGATTACACTGCAAAAGACAAATTTATTTGGTGTATTAAAAGCTCAAGGCTTTACAAATGGTTATTTAGCAAAGGTAGTAATATCACAAACGTTTATTATTGCTTTGATAGGAACAATTGTTGGATTAATACTGACATTAATAACAGGGTTATTTTTACCAAGTGCAGTGCCTATTAAATTTAGTATAGCAACTCTAACGATATACGGTATTGTACTGATTGTTGTTTCACTATTAGGTAGTCTGTTCTCTATATTAACGATAAGAAAAGTGGATCCACTTAAAGCGATAGGGTAAATAAGGAGTGTAATTAAATGTTAGAATTTAAAAATGTTACTAAATATTTCCAAGACGGAAATCAAAAAATAGAAGCCGTAAAACTTACCTCACTAAAATTTAATCAAAAAGAACTCATTGCTATTATTGGTCCTTCTGGTTCTGGAAAAAGCACGTTTTTAACTATGGCGGGGGCGCTCCAAACGCCCAGTTCGGGTGATATTATAATTAATGGGAGCGAAGTGTCCGGTATGTCTCAGAAAGCACTAGCACACACAAGAATGCAAGAAATTGGATTCATACTGCAAGCCACTAATCTCGTGTCTTTTTTAACTGTAAAACAACAATTTAAATTACTAAAGAAACAAAAGAAAAATGTGCTAAGTGAAGATGAGTATAATCAACTTATGTCACAGCTTAATCTGGAAACAATTGAAAATAAGCTTCCAAGTGAGATATCTGGAGGACAAAAGCAGCGTGTGGCAATTGCCAAAGCTTTATATACGCAACCTTCAATCATTTTAGCAGATGAACCGACGGCCTCTTTAGACACCCAGAATGCTATGGAAGTTATGAAGATTTTAAAGGAACAGACATTAAGAAAAAACAAAACCTGTATAGTAGTTACACATGATGAAAGACTTACGTCATATTGTGATAAGGTTTATCATATGGAAGACGGAGTATTAGAGCAAGCTCAAGTCTAATGTTTTAACGCTAATAATTAATTCAAGGTACTACTAATTAATAAATATTAGATTCGAAATTAATATAAATTTAGCCTACTTAACTTATAAAATTAAGTAGGCATTTTTATTTGTAAATAATGGGGTTTATAAAGAAATAATTATGATTTGTTATCAAAATTTCTTCCTTCTAAACCAGCTAACTCTTCTTTTGATGCAGATGGTGCTTTCATTTCAAAAATTTGGTTGACAACTGTATAGTCATAATAACCTAAGCGCGCAATAGGTCTAATAGATTGTATATCAAGTTTCCCATTATCTAGAATAACTTCGTCATCAATATGAACTTGTGCTACACGGCCTATTACCATATCTACAGTTGATACTGGATCGCCAATAGGGATACGCACTGTTTGGACATATTCACACTCAAAATGTACAGGAGATGCTTTGACTCTGTGACCAGGCGCTTCAATGCATTTCTCTTTTTCTACACCTGCAAATTCAAATTCATCTTCTTCTGGTGGCAATGCCTTAGCAGATAAGTTTACTGCTTCTCTTAAATCATAAGTTGCCATGTTCCAAACAAACCATCCTGTTTCTTCTGCATTTTTAACTGTATCTTTACGCTCGTGTTCTCCTAAAACAGATTGATTAGCTGCAAACATTACCATAGGCGGATCCCATGTTAAATTTTGGTATTGGCTATAAGGTGCTAAATTATCTTTACCATCCTTTGATATTGTTGAAATCCATCCAATTGGTCTAGGAACAGTACTGCTTTTAAAAGTATCGTGTGGTAAACCATGGCTACGTGTGCCTTGTTTTGGTGAATAATTCATAACATGATCACTCCTCAAAAATTTTGAAACTACTGCAAGAATAATTGTAATTAATGTAAACGTCTAATACTAAATTTGAATTGATTTATTAGTTCAAACTATAGAACAATGAAAAGTGCATCAATAAGTTGTTTGTTCATCGCTTGGCAAGAATAATGAAGCAAGGAATGCTAAGAATGCAATAGATGATATGATTACAAACATACTTGTAAAATTATTTAGAGAAGTAAGGTAAATTGATAGGATCGGAGCAACTGCTGTACCTAAAAATAGAATAAATGTGTTAACAGACAAGAAGAAACCTCTATTTCCATACACTACCATATTTACTTTTGCGATAACTAAAGGGACTGCAAACGCAATTCCAGCAACAAAACATATACTTAAAAATGTTATTAGCAGAATATTATGTGCAAAAGGCATTAATATTAATGTCACACCACAAACGCCTAAAGCAATATTTAAAACAAATTTGACACCATACCTACTACTAATACGTCCCGACATTAATGAACTTAGCATACCAAAAACACCGAATAATTTTACTAGAAATGCTGTGTGATTATCTCCGTGTATAGAATCCGATAGTATGAATTCATTTATTACTGCATACATAGAAATGAATGTTGTAAGTAATGTTAGAGAAATAAAGTAGCAGATTAATACTTTTCGATTTTTAGCAAAGCCTTTAAAATTGCTAAAGTATTTAAGGATTTGAACATCTGAATTTTTTACAGGGCTTTCTGGGACATTTCTAAAGATGATAATAGCTAAGCAGATGTATAGTGAAGAAAGTATAAAGAAAATAATGTGCCAATCGAATTGGCTGATTAATATTTCTGAAAAATTTTGACCTAAAATACCAGATAGCATAAAACTTGTACTAATAAAACTTACTGCTGTTAACCTCTTTTTAAGTGGATAAGTTTCGGTAGTGTAAGTAATAGCTATGGGAGAAAATGCAGCTGCAAATATCCCTTGGAGGCCTCGTAAAATCAATAACGTATTAAAAGAAGTTATAAATCCAATCAAAAAGCAAACTATAATTAGACCAATCAGTGAAAGTAAAATGACACGTATTCTGCCAAATTTTTCTGAAATAGTACCATAAAATAAACAGCTAATGGAATAAGTGACTGAAAAAACCACACAATTCATTGCTGCAACTGACTGAGATATACCAAAATCATTAGCTAAATGCTCTGTTATAGGTATTGCGGTATATAGATTAAACATAATTAAGATACCAGAAATAAACAAAACAAATGTTATTATATTATAATTTTTTGACGCTTCCATACGTATTACTCCTTGAAAATGAATTGTCTCCATTATTACATTTATTTAGGTTTTGGAAAACCTTTTTTGAAAAAATGTTCATTTCTGTTTTGAATTTTTTATGAAGTGGAAATAGGTAAGTGAGTGTAGAAATTGATGACAATCGAATGGGAGCTTTTTCAGGAGGTAAATTAATGAAAATAAACTTAAATTGGGAAAATACTTTTCAAGAATATCAAGATATATTGAATTCTGGTTTAAATCCAGAATGGTTATATAGCGCTAAAGCAAATATGATACTAATTCCAGCTTATACAGGAAAAGGGAAAGAGTTTTTTTTACTAGTGACATCATTAAAGCAAGTAAGACTATCCCCTTTTTTTAGACAATTTTGATGATTCGTAGAGTTATTTCATAATTCTTGCTAATAAAGATTGAAAAGCTTTAAGAAGGGTACAATATTAAGTAAGAGACTTGGAGCTCTTGTCAATTAAGATAATGAGCAAGTGAGCTCGTTAAGTTAAAGATGAGCTGAGGTAAAGTTTACCTGCCCATCTTTTTCTATTTGGAGGCTAAATATATGAAAAAAATATTATTAACAGGCGCTTCGGGATATATCGGTAGTCACTTAATGAATAAATTAAAAGATAACTATGAAATTATAGCTATTTCTAGAAATATAGAAAATAAATCAAATGAACACAATGTTACTTGGAAGGCAGCTGACTTGTTTGATTTAAATGAAATCACTGAGGTAATGGAGGATATTGATATCGCTATATATCTTGTCCATTCTATGATGCCTTCAGCTAAGTTGACGCAGGCGAGCTTTGAAGATATGGATGCATTATTAGCTGATAATTTTGCTAAAGCCGCAAGTTATAACAAAGTTCAGCATATTGTATTTATGAGTGGTTTGATACCTAATACAAATGAATTATCACCACATTTAAGAAGCCGTTTAGAGTGCGAACAGATTTTAGGATCATATGGTGTACCAGTAAGTACTTTAAGAGCTGGTTTGATTATAGGCTCTAAAGGAAGTTCTTACCCTATATTAAAAAATTAGTAGAAAGATTACCTGGCCTGTTACTACCAAAATGGGCTTATAATACAACATTGCCAGTTGCAATAGACGACGTGATTGACGGTTTATATAAAATTGTAGAGCGTAATCCAAATGAGAACGAATCGATAGATATTGGTGGACCTAGTCATATGACTTATAAAGATCTATTCAAGCAAACTGCAGAGGTACTAGGTAAACGATTACCTACGATAGATTTGCCTATTATTCCCATTTGGCTAAGTAAATATTGGGTGAAACTTATTTCAGGTGTCCCAAAAGAAATGGTCTATCCGTTAATGGATAGCTTAATTCATGATATGATTAGAAATGATGAAAATATTGTGAAAGACATTTCTATAGGCAAGATTGATTATAAGGAAAGTGTGCGTAATGCCTTGGAAGAAGAAACTAAGACACAAAAGAAAGGGAAGTCATCACGTAAGGGCGATATTAAAGATGTTAGAGCAATATCAAGGGTAGTCTTACCTAAAGATGTAAATATGATTCAATTGGCAGAATCATATGCAAATTTTTTAAATAGAATTACATTAAATGTCGTTAATAGTGATTTTAACGAAGATAACTTTACGATTAGTGTGCCGTGTTTAAATAAGGACTTACTATTATTAAGTAAAGATTTTAAAGCTTCTAATAATGAGAGAATTTTATATCGAATTGTTGGTGGAGATTTCGCTTTAGATTCAGATGGTGGTAATGCGAGATTAGAGTTTAGAAGATTACCTAATAGTGACGCATGTATCATAGCGTTACAAGAATATGAACCGACGTTACCTTGGTGGGTATATAAGTATACCCAAGCAAAAGTTCATAAAAGTGTAATGAATCTTTTTAAATTCAAGATTAATAGCCAAAAAACTAATAAAGGAGAATACTTTAATATAAAGAAGTTTATTTTGCCAATTGTTATTACAGGTGCAATTGTTTTGAAAGTATATGGATTGAAAAAGTATTTAGCTAGAAAAAATAACATGTCCAATGCCGAATTGTAACGGCTAAAATAAAGGCTAGTTACTTTTACAAAAAAAGAGGGGATTAACTATGAAAGCAAACGAGATAATTAAAACAATTATAAAAGTTATAACACCAATTACAGGCGGTAAATTTATAGGGGAATTTGCAGTGAAAAACGCGAGAAAAGATTATAAAAATAATGTTAAACCACCTTTTTCACCACCCGGCTATGTCTTTCCAATTGTGTGGCCAATACTTTATACAACGATGGGCGTAGCTTATGCATTAGTGACTAATAAATCTACTAGTAAGGATTTGAAAGGTGCTTATTACACGCAATTAAGCCTGAATTATCTATGGTCGATATTATACTTCAAATATAAATTACGCTTTAGTGCGTTGATAGAGAGTGTTGTATTACTGGGCGCAGTAGTTACAACAACTGTAAAATTTTTCAATGTAAAAAAAGTTGCTGGCATTTTACTAGTTCCATATATGCTTTGGAGCGCTTTTGCTACTTATTTAACAGCTGGTAATTGGTATTTAAATAAAGATAACCCAAACTATACAGCGAAATCTGAGCATTAAATTGATGAAAAAGATTATATATATTGCGATATATTGGTTTATAGTTCAAATGATTATTGCTCAACTTGGTACTCGTATTAGTTATAAGTTCTTAGAAAAAGATAATAAGTATTTTCGAAGTTGGAATTTTGAACAAAAGGGTCAATTATGGCAACAATTAGTTAAAGTGCAATATTGGAAAGATCAGTTGCCAGACGGTCAAAATCTTAACCCCAATATCAGTAGTAAAGCGACTTTCGATTTATCTAAAAATATGAATGATATACAGCGATTTATATTAGAAACTAGACGTGCAGAGGTGGTTCATCTGCTATCCATATTTCCTGTTATTGCATTTTTTAAAGCGTCAAAAAGCGTTAAAATTATTAATTTCGTATATGTCATTATAGCTAATGTGCCTTGTATGATTGTTCAGCGCTATAATCGCCCTAAGTTAATACGTATTTATAATAAATTACAAAAAAGAAAAGGTGATTAAATGGGAAATAAGAAAGTGGTTGTCATAGGAGGTGGCTTGGGAGGGATTGCTAGCGCAATTTGTATGGCTCAAGCAGGCTATCAAGTGGATTTATATGAACAAAATAAGCATATCGGTGGAAAGGTAAATAGGTTAGACATAGATGACTATGGATTTGATCTCGGTCCATCAATTTTAACCATGCCTAAAGTATTTCAACGCTTATTTCAACGATGTGATGAAAGGCTAGAAGATTATGTTAGCATTCGTAAGTTAAGTTTACAGATTAGAAACGTTTATCCAGATGGCCAAATTTTAGATTTATATGAATCCATGGAAGATATGCTAACAAATAATGAATCGTTAACAAATAAAGATATAGAGCAACTTTCTTCGTTTTTTAGTTACGCACAAAAGATACATCAAGTTGCTGAAAAAAGCTACTTTGGTAAGGGATTAGATACGATGTTTGCAATTATTCGTTATCATGGTCCGTTTTCAGCTTTAAAGCAATTCGATTATTTTCATACAATGCAACAAGCCATTAATAAAAGGGTGGATAACCCATATTTAAGAGAAATGCTAGGTTATTTCATAAAATATGTAGGCTCCTCATCTTATGATGCTCCGGCTGTATTGAGTTTATTACCTCAAATGCAACATGAGGAAGGTTTGTGGTACGTAGATGGTGGCATTCATAAGTTAGCGGAAGCGATGGAACAATTAGCGAGAAAATTAGGTGTGGGCATACATTTTAACACCCCCGTAAAACGTATCAATTATAATAGTCAAAATAAGGTGACAGGGATAACAATAGAAAGTAATGAGGAAATATATGCAGATTACATTATATCTAATATGGAAGTAATCCCTGTTTATAAATATTTATTGAATTTTGATGCAAAGCAAATAAACAAATTGGAACGTAAATTTGAGCCAGCTAGTTCAGGTTATGTCATGCATCTTGGTGTGGACAAAAGTTATCCAGAGCTTCAACATCATAACTTTTTCTTTTCAAGTAATTCTAAAGTTAATTATGATCAAGTTTTTCACCAGTATGTTTTGCCTGAAGATCCGACTATTTATGTAGTGAATACAAATAAAACAGATAAGACACAGGCGCCAGAAGGACACGAGAATATAAAAATATTGCCACACATACCATACATTCAGAATAAGTCATTTAGTGAAGCAGAATATCTGCAATTCCGAGAACGTATATTGAATAAATTAGAGTCTATGGGCTTAAAAGATTTGAGAAGGCACATTGTATATGAAGATATATGGACGCCACATGACATTGAAAATACATACAATTCTAATAAAGGAGCTATATATGGCGTAGTTTCTAATAAGAAGAAAAATAAAGGTTTCAAGTTTCCTAAAAAAAGTCAGTACTTCAAAAATTTGTACTTTGTAGGTGGTTCTGTAAATCCTGGCGCTGGTATGCCTATGGTCACTTTGAGTGGTATGCAAGTAGCAGAAGCTATTATTAATGGAGAAAGTAGTTGAGGCTGAATGATACTTTATATAATAGCAATAGTATTGACGATACTATCACTAATAAGTGGAATGTGTATGTATGCGCGTCGAGCGATTATAAATAACTCCGGAAAAGAAAGAGGTCAGACAGCCGTCAGTGTTATTGTACCTGCTAGAAATGAAGCGGAGAACTTACCTAAATTACTTAACAGTATAAGTAAAGAGCAAGAAATAGAAGTAATCGTTATGGATGATGGTTCAACTGATGAGACACAAGTTGTTGCTAGATATTATGGTGCGAGCGTATATACTGTTGAAAATGATACTACATGGCAAGGTAAGTCACATGCTTGTTGGCAAGGTAGCAAATATGCAACGCATGATTTATTGATGTTTGTTGATGCTGATGTTCAGTTTGCTTGTGATGATAGTATTCAAAATATAGCCATTCAATATGATTTACAAGGTGGTAAAGGTTTGTTATCAATACAACCTTATCACAAGATAAAAAAGCTATATGAAAATATATCGGCGATTTTTAATTTAATGACAATCGTAGGTATGAATCAATTTTCAATCACGAAATCAGCAAATAATGAGCAAGGCGCGTTTGGACCAGTCCTTGTGACAAATAAGCAAGATTATAAATTGACACAAGGACATTTGAAAGCTAAAAATCAAATCATTGAAGGCTTTGCAATAAGTAAAGCATATAATCAGCAAGGTTTGCCAGTTAGTTTGCATGAAGGCCAAGACGTAGTGAATTTTAGAATGTATTCTCAAGGATATAAAGCGCTATTAGGGGGTTGGAGTAAACACTTTGCACTTGGCTCTCAAGTAACTAAAAAGTCTACGCTTACGTTTGTATTTTTATGGCTATTTGGTTCACTTACAACAGTTTTAGCGATAATTTTTTCAATTAATTTAGGCTCGTTATATATATTATTAGCTATTACTCTATATTTTATATATGCGATACAATTTCATATATCTATTCGAAGAACAGGAAATTTTAATATCGTTGCGAGTTTATGTCATCCACTGCTCTTCATATGCTTTGTTGTGATATTTTTTAAATCATGGTTAGATATCAATGTATTCAAACGTATATATTGGAAAGGCCGTAGAATAGATTTATAGCTTAGTTTTTTATACAAATGTCAAGAAGTTCTAGGCATACTGAGGAGGCCAATAAATGAATCAATTAGAGAGAGATTATAACCATTGTCACAATATAATGAAAGAACATTCAAAAACGTTCTCATATGCCTTTGATTTTTTGGATTTAAAAAGGAAAAAAGCAATTTGGGCTATTTATGCAGTTTGCAGAATTATAGATGACAGTATTGATAAATACAAAGACCTTGAGCAATTAAACGGCATAGCTAGAGATTTAGATGTGATTTATAGCGATTGTGATTATATACAAGCGTATCAAAGTGATGCAGCTATTATGAATGCTTTAAATAATACATTGAATACATATTCAATACCTAAAAAACCTTTTGAATCTTTAATTCAATATGTGAAGGAAGATTTAGTTTTAAAAGAAATGAAAACTGATTCAGATTTATATGAGTATTGCTATGGTGTGGCAGGTACTGTCGGTGAATTGTTAACTCCTATATTAACTTCATCAAATGAAAATAATTTCGAGCAAGCTGAAGAAGCTGCGATTGCTTTAGGCAAGTCAATGCAAATAACTAATATTTTAAGAGATGTCGGCGAAGATTTTCAAAATGGAAGAATTTATCTAAGTGTAGAAAAATTAGCTCAATATCGAGTTAATCTACATTCTATATATTATGAAGGAGTTACGCCAAATTATATAGAACTGTGGGAAAGTTACGCTACAGAGGCAGTTAGGTTATATGATATTGCATTAAACGGTATTAATTATTTTGACGAAGAGGTACGTTACATTATCGAATTAGCTGCGATAGCTTATCATGAAATACTTGTGGAAGTAAGGAAGGCAAACTATACGTTGCATAAGAAAGTATATGTAAGCAAATTGAAAAAAATGAAAATTTATCGTGAACTTAGTGCGAAATATAATAGGAGTGAAACATTATGAAGATTGCAATTATAGGCGGCGGTGTTTCAGGTTTAGCTGCAGCTTCAAGATTAGCAGCAAACGGTCACCAAGTAGATTTATATGAAAAGAACCAACAAATAGGTGGCAGGATGAATCAGATCAAGCAAGATGGATTTACATTTGATATGGGACCAACCATCGTAATGATGCCTGAGATTTATCGAGACGTTTTTAATTACGCTCAAAAAAATATGAATGATTACTTGGAAATTAAACAATTATCACATATATATGATGTTTATTTTAGTGAAACAGATCAAATTCGCGTTCCTACAGATCTTGCTCAATTAAGAGATATGCTTGAAAGTATTGAACCTAACTCTACACATGGTTTTATGTCCTTTTTAACAGATATATACGAAAGATACGAAATAGCACGAAAATATTTTCTAGAACGTACGTTTAGGAAACCTACAGATTTTTATAATCCTTTTACTATATATCAAGGTATGAAACTCAAAACATTTGATAAAGCAGATAATTTAATTGAAAAATATGTTGATAATGAAAAAATCCAAAAGATTTTAGCGTTTCAAACATTATATATAGGTATCGACCCTAAACGAAGCCCGTCATTGTATTCAATTATACCCATGATAGAGTTAATGTTTGGTGTTCACTTTATAAAAGGTGGTATGTATAGCTTTGTCAGAGCGCTTCAAACGCTAAATGAAGAATTAGGTATTCAAATTTATACCAACGCAAACGTTGAAGAAATTATCATTGATGGTAGGTATAAGTGTGCGGAGGGACTAAAAGTAAACGGACATATAGAAAAGTATGACAAAATAATTTGTACTGCTGATTTCCCATATGCTACTTCATCTTTAATTAAAAATGAACATCATCCTAAGAAGTATACGACACAGAAAATTGATAATATGGACTATTCTTGCTCAGCCTTTTTAATGTACATAGGGGTTGATAAAGATTTATCTGAAGATATCTTGTTACATAATGTTATATTTTCAAAGGATTTTGATAATAATATCAATGAAATATTTTCCGGGGAAATATCCCAAGATCCATCAATATATGTATACGCTCCTAGTGTGGAAGATCAGTCTTTAGCGCCAGAAGGTCAAACAGGTATTTATGTGCTGATGCCCGTTTCAGAATTGAAAACAGGTGATACGGATTGGTCTGATGAGTCAACAATCACACAAGTGAAAGATATTATTTACAATAAGCTTTCAACGATTAAAGCGTTAAAAGATTTGAAAAAGCAAGTTGTGACAGAAATTATTTATACGCCTAAGGATTTTGAAGGAGATTATAATGCTAAATTTGGAGCAGCCTTTGGTTTAATGCCTACTTTAGCGCAAAGTAACTATTACAGACCGCCTAATGTGAGCAGAGATTACAAAAATTTGTATTTTGCTGGAGCTAGTGTTCATCCAGGTGCAGGAGTGCCAATTGTACTGACGAGTGCCAAAATTACAGTTGATGCTATGTTAGAAGATATTAATAATGGTATATAAAAAACGCTTAAAATTACTTTTTGATAAAGTGATTTTAAGCGCCTTTTTAACTAATCGAACGTAATGGTTTGTGGTGTGTCTAATTTTTTATCGTTCATAATTTTTATGGATTTTGGTATTACTTTAATTACACACAAGTTTGGATCATCCTTAGAGTCAAAAAAGGACTTATCTTGTTTGTTCCAAATCCAATCAATAGTCTCTTGATCTTTCAGTATTTCAGCATTAGCATCAATTTCTAGAAAACTACGATTATTCGTTTCATCGTAACCTATAAGTACATGAGCTTTGGGATTATCTTTAAATTCAGCAATTTTTTTAGACTCAATGCTTGTCTTAGTATAAAGTGTGTGTCCATCATTATAAAATACCATGTATCTACTATTAGGTGTATTGTTATGTGCAGTAGATAGGACACCTATTTTTGATGTATTTAATATATTTTCAATTTCATTTTGTAATTGTTCGTTATTCATAATTTAATCACCTCTGATAATAATATACCCTGAAGTTGCCTATAATATGTAAGGTATTAAAATTTATTTTATTTTTTAGTGAATTATACAAAAGTTAAAAGGGGTATATGATTGAAAACACAATCTTAAGTTAAAGGACAATTATAAAGTGAATTTGTATGAAACAAGCTGGGAGGCAATAAAATGCATTTAGGAGTCATACTTAACAGAGTTTTTAGAACGAAAGATAATCCACTTTTTCAATATATAGTGAAGCATCAAAATGAGATAAATAAATTGTATTTTATCTTACCTTTAGAAGATTTAACTGACGCATCAGAAGTAAAACGTGACTATTACCATAAAGTTGTAAAAGGATTTGTAAATGCTTTAGATAAGCATGATATACAACCTTATATTGTCACATATGAAAAGCTAGGTGAATTAGCAGAAACATTGGCGTTATCTCACGTATTAGTAGCAAAAGATATTATGAGTTATCACAAAGAAATATATGACTATCCTCATGTAAAAAAGGCTTTTGAAAATCACCAAGTTACAGTAATTGGACAGCGCGTGAATCATTATTTTGAGCCAACAAAGACTTTTAATAAACAGCAACAGCCTTATAAAGTATTTACTAGTTTTTATAAAGCAAATCGTCAGGACTTAGTACACACCCCTAAAAAAAGTTATCAATTTAAGCAGTTGTCTCAAATTGCGGAAAAGGGTTCAAATCAAAGTGACTTAAAATTTGAAAATAATAAAGATATAGAAAAGTTAGCGCGTAAAGCTTGGGATGATTTTTTAAATGGTGACATAGATCATTATGATAAATTGACTGACGATGTGTCGCAGGATTTTGTAAGTGGATTAGGTAAATATTTAGCATATGGACTACTCGATATTCGTGAAATTATAAATGATTTACTTGAAGATTATGAGAGCGATGAAAAAAATTATGAAGCTTTTATAAGAGAGGTTCTATTCCGTGAATTTTATTATGTGTTAATGACACAGTATCCAGAAACGGCAACTAAATCTTTTTCTGAAAAATATCGAAACATGCAATGGTCGTATAATAAAACACATTTTGAAGTATGGAAAAAAGGTCAAACTGGTTACCCAATCGTTGATGCTGCAATGAAGAAGCTGAATCGTACAGGATATATGCATAATCGCTTACGAATGGTCGTATCACAATTTTTAACGAAAAATTTATTTATTGATTGGACTTGGGGGGAGGAGTACTTTAGACAGTATTTGATAGATTATGATAATGCATCTAATGTACATGGATGGCAGTGGTCAGCATCAACTGGAACAGATGCAGTGCCTTATTTCAGAATGTTTAATCCTATACGTCAAAGTGAGCGTTTTGATGCGCAAGGGTATTTTATTAAAACACAGCTAGAAATATTTAATGATGTGAGCAGTAAATACATTCATGATCCAACTAAATATAAAGACAAGTTACAAGAAATTTATCATATTGAAATTGGAAAAGATTATCCACAGACTATCGTGAATCATAAAAATAGTAGAGATTATGTTATGGATAAATTTAAGCAATTTTGACATATCATCCAATAAAAAGGAGTGATTCATTTGTTGAAAAATGAAATACATCGTATTTATTTAGACAAAAATAATAATGAGGTAACTATTAATAGATTTAATGTGACATATCACTATACTATATTAGAACAAATTAATGATTTGCCACAATATGGTTATGCAGTTTTAAACCATTTATATGCTAATCCTGGTTTAGAGGCAGACTTCGAGCGTGTGTTCTTAAATAGAGATAAACATCTAGAGAATACTGAAGGGTTTGAAAATCTATTATTTCTAAAGCCACATAGTACACATGAACATCATGTTATCATTACGTTTTGGCAAGATGAAGCAGCTTACAAACATTGGCAAGAGTCTCAGGAATATAAAGCATCCCATAAAAATAGAGGAACCAAGCAAGGTGCTGATAAATCTATTGTAAACAGAAACCTATCATTTAATATTAGTTTAGAATTTAAATAACATAATTTTTGAATTAAATGATATTTCTGCAAACATATAGGCGAGTTATTTAAATACTAACTTGCCTATTTTTTAAGCAATATAAAAATTTTAGCAAAATCACTGATAAGGGGAAGCATATCATAAATAAAAAAAGGTTGCTCATAATATAATATGAAGTGAATTGATGGAAAATAATATATGGACGGCCTTGATAACTGGAGTAGTTTTATATGGTTCTAAGGAATAGATTAGATTATACATGGGTATCAGAATTGCGAATACAAAGTTAAATTTAGAAACACTTTATTCAATCTATACAGAATGTTTTATTTTGCTAAGAAAAGGATAGCAGCGTACAGAACTCTTTTACACAAGAAGGTATGTTATATTTATGAAAATAATAAGTTGAAGGAGAGTTACAGGATGAATAAAAGTAAAGTTTATGCCATTATAGTGTTGACTATATGCTTAATAATTATGGCAGTCTGCTTACCGTTTTTAATTAAAAATGGTAGTTATTCGGCTATTTTTTCTGCTTTCATTCCTATAGCAATAGTAATAATTTATCTTATCTTTAATAAGCGAAATAATAATGATAATTAGGTATTGTAATAACATCACTTATACTTTAAAAATGACGGAGGGATTGGTTAGAAGTGACAATATTTACAATAGGTCATTATAATTATAATCTAGAAACATTTCTTGAAATGCTAGAAAAAGCCAAGATAACAAAAATTATAGATGTTCGTTCATTTCCAAATAGTAAAAAGTGAAGGAGATTGTACTTTCATAATTTTTGATGATGGTTGCGTATTTTTACCTGAAATTACTTTGGGAGTTTCTTGTGAAACATCGTTTTTAACAGGTTTTTTTATATTTATATCTTTATTATTGTATTGCAATTTAGTGCTTTGTTTAGGAAACTGAACTTCATTTTGTTGTGTTTTTAAATTTTTGTTACTAACGCTTTTAGTGTTTTTTACTCCATTAATTGTATTGGCCTTTTTTGTCTCATTTGTTGCTATTGGAGATTTTTTAGTTGCTTTATGGTTAACTGTATAATCTATATCAGTAATTTTTTCAGCGGCTTCCACTTTATCAACATGAAATATTATCCCCAAGCAAACTATCAGAGCTGTAGTAATGATAGTAGCAATATATTTTATTGCCCAAGATGGTTTATGCACTTAATCTGTCCCCCTGTTTTCATTGTGTAAAAAGTAAACGCGTGATTATTTCTTCAATATTATATACTTTTTCTTTTGTGTATGGCAATACCTTTTTGCTAATGAGAACAATATATTAAAATAGTCGTTGGCTTAGTAAAATTTTTTGATATATACTTGTAATAAGTAACTATTCACTTTATTGTTGTATGATTTTACTAAATTTATAAGTTCTTAAACTTCAATTAAACATTAATTTAATTATTGTATTTGAAAAAACATTGTGTATTATTGAAACTATAGAAAACATTAAGGGGAAAAGAATGAAAATGAAAACGAATATACGTACTTTTTCTAGTAAGAAGTTAGTGTTAGGGCTTGTAACGACTGCTATTGGGATTAGCACGATTGCTTTAGTGAGTGAAAATGCACATGCAAGCACTGCAACAGTAAAATCACAAACGGTAACGAAAACAACAAAACCTGCGCCTGTGACAACTAAACCATCTACAACGGTGAAAACAGTAAAACCTGTAATGGTAAAAACATCGACAACTATAGCTACTACAAATGTAACGACTAAAAAACCACAATCAATAGTAAAACCCATAGCACAAAAAGCACCTGTAACGAAGAAGTCAGTATCTGTAAAAAAACCAGTCAGCAAAGCTGTTTCCACAACGACGATTAAAGCGCCTGTTGCTTCCAAACCAGCGACGCCAACAATGAAGAAACCAATCACAGTGACAAAGGCCCCGAAACCAAAAACAATGAGGAAACCGAGCACAGTGACAAAGGTATCGACACCAACAACGGTAAAAAAATCCAACACAACAACAAAAGCACCGTCAAAGACACAAACAACTTCAGTAAAGACACCGAGTAAATCAACAATGACACAGACACCGCCGAAGACATCAAGTACATTGACGTCGCCGTCAGAAAAACTAAACACATCATCAAAAGTGCCTACAACAACTGCACCAGTGCAATCGAGTACAATAACCAAAACACCAGTCAGAACAAATGAAGAACTCCAAAACATAGCAACGCCGAAACTCGAAAATACGAACACGCAAGGTATGACATTGCAGTCTCAAGAAGCAGTAAAACCAACTACAGAAGCAGGGACAAATACACAAAATACAACGCGTAAACAGGATTACTATAAATCTATGACAGAATTATATAATGATACAAAAGAAGGTATAGACTGGAAGAAAGATACGCGAGATGTTGGGAAATCAGTGTTGATCGTGGCACCACATGGTGGAAATATTGAACAAGGGACTTCAGAATTAACAAAATTAGTGGCGAACAATGGTGATTTTGATTATTTTTCATTTGAAGCGATACGTCCATCGAATAATACACAATTACATGTCACATCTACAAATTATGATGATGCAACTTTGCATGACATGATCCAAGACCGAACAGCTACAATTTCAATTCATGGTGCTCAAGGGGAAGAACAGCTCGTATACTTAGGTGGTTATCAATCACCCCTTAGAGATGCCATTCAAAGTCAACTTGAACGTAAAGGATTTGTAGTGAAAATACCGCCAGAATACCTTAGTGGACTGAGTAATGCTAATTTTATAAATAAAGTAGAGGAAAGCACAGGTGTTCAATTAGAGTTAACGACTGCTTTAAGAAAAGCATTTTTCAAAGATGGAGATGCTAGCACAGCGTCACGTAAAAAAATAGAAAATTGGACTACCACAATGTATGACTTTGCTGAAGCGCTCAATGGTGCAATCAAGCAAGTCTATCCAGAAAATCAAGGATAATATATTGAATTTATTGATAAAGTAGTGCGTTTTCTAATTTTTAATATCAATAAATAAGTCATTCATTAGTAAGATAAGTACTCTGATGCGTATGTGTATACGCATTAGGGTTTTTAATATGGTAAAATATAGAGTGCTCTAAAATGATTCATTGACAGGGAGTCTAAGGGGAGTCTAAAATTTTAAATGTTTTGCAGAAAAGCAACAATTGTTTTCACGCATATATTATAAAGTTTATAGAGGTAAGGCATGTAACACCAATGTTTAGATTCTGAATATATATTTTAAAAATAATGAAATGTTTGAATGCAAAAAAACATTGTAATATAATTCACGTTATTTCATGTTAAATAACGCATTTAAGTTTGCGAAAATTTACATATACATAGAAAATCTAAAGAGGAGCGCAATTATGAAAGTATATACATCAATTATTTTTTGGATGAGAGCAATTGCTTGTCTAAGTATTGTGATGATTCATACAATTACTACAACATTTTATAAATTTGACATGCCTAATGAGGGCTATTTATTAAGAGTTTTTCAATTACTATTATTATACGCAACACCAATGTTTGTTTTTATTTCTGAGTTTTTATTAGCCAAACATTATAAGGCACAGGTTAAAGAAGGTTTTGTGAAACAGAAGTTGCTGACATTAGGAATTCCATATATCATCATTAATTTAGGTTTAGCGTATGTCTACGGGCAGCCTAGTAATTTAACGGAATACCTAGATTCTGTTCAATTTATGATGTTTCATGGTGGCACGCTGACGTATTTCATTATTATTATCTTTCAATTTTATGCTTTACATATGCTATTCGCGAAACACTTAGTAAAACTTAACCCATTAAAAATAATCGCATATTCGTTAATCGTTACGACTTTATTTTGGGCTATGAGAACGTTTGTCGATGCACCTGAAGTTTGGTATTTAAATTGGTTATGGCAACGAGAAGGCTGGATGATTTTCATAGGTTGGCTTAGTTATTTCTTGCTAGGTTTTTATATGGGTTATTATTACGAAGCATTGATGTCTAATATACAAAAATATACGAAATACATTGTGTTAGGAATTATCATTGTGATAGTTATAACGTTGATTAATTATTTATCGGGCTGGCTAACACTAGTGGATTCTAAGCGTATTGACACACCAATTTATGTAACTATGATAATCTTAATCTTCTTTTTAATATCATCTTACGTTAAATATGTGCCGAAATTTTTCATCTTAATTAGCAATTATTCTTTTTCAATATACTTAATTCACTACTTTATTGTACATAGGTTAGGGACATTACATGATCATCCTATATTCAATATACTATTCACATTTACGCTAACAATTACGTTCTCAATATGTATTGCTTATGTGTTTAACCAGTTCAAACTAGGTAAATATATAGTGGGTGGCATCGGGAATGTTAAGTATGACAAGTTTTATCAAAGTTATAAAAATAACCTAGTAGATTAAAAAGGGGAGAATTGAATGAATAAATTAGTCTCGGTTGTTATATCGGTCTATAATAAGGAACCATTCTTAAAAAAATGCATTGAATCGTTAATCAATTTAAATATGGAACACTCAAAATTAGAAGCAATTTTTGTCGATGATTGTTCTACAGATCAGTCGGTAGCAATAATTGAAAGTTATGCTAGTCAGTATGATTTTATAAAATTTATTCAGCTACCAACGAATACAGGTAGTCCTTCAGAACCAAGAAATATAGGTATTAAAGAGGCGAAGGGCAAATATATCGCCTTATTGGATGCAGATGACTGGTTAGATACAGAAGGATTTCCTAGATTTATGGAGAAAGTAAATGCAGATGATGCAGAGTTAGGTTTAGGACAAACTTTCAAGCATACGAATAAAAGTATTACGTATCATGCTAGATTCACTGCATATAAAGAGGCGTCAAAGTTGATGCCACAAGATATTGAAAAGATTTTTCGAGCAGTGGGGCCGCCGGGCAAAGTATTCAAACGCGATATTGTAATTAATAATCAGATTCAATTTGAACATATGAAATTTGGGGAGGACAAATTATTTTTCATTGATCTTATTTCTAAGATTCAAAATATTACAATGTCTACGATACCTGCTTATCATGTGAATAGATACGATGAGAATCAATCACTTGTGAAAGAGACTTCAGTGGTAGATAAAGCTTATTTGAATGTGAATATAACCAAGCGCATCTGTAATATGGATATATCCGAATCTCTGAAAAAGATGATGTTATCTAGAATGGTGGAAGTAGACTTTTTTAGAAGGTTGTTGCATACAAAAACGTTTTTAAAATCTGATGATAAGCAAACGTTCTATGCTATTTTTGATGAAGTAGAACATATACTAAATGAATATGGTTATCATATGAAGGAATTTATTAACAATAAAAAGTTTATAGCTATGTATACTTTATATCATCAGGAAGATAAAGAACCCTTTTTAAACCTTACAGAAGCACTTGTTTATGGTTATTGGCATTATTATATTAAAAAAGATGCGATTTACATGGAAATTGATGGTAATTATGATGTTTTAGAACCCACACCAGTGCGTTGTTATCCAGTGTATGAAGGGACGCAAATGCTAAATGGTGAATTATATGAAGTGATTAAAGTATTGAAACCGGAAAATATACAAATCAATGGTGTAAAATTAGTTGAAATTAATAACTCAGCGAACGCGTATCATGTTGATTATGTGTATAAAGATAAAAATATTTATATTCATCAGCAACAGTTTAAGCAGGCGAAAGAGATAGATGTTAACCTCGGTGTCGAATTTGGTGAAATGAATGATATCGCTTTGGTTTACGCTTCTTACCCAAGTAATAATGAAATTTATAAAATGAAACGACAAAGCTTTAAGTTAGAGTTCGTCAATAAATTGAGGGAAAAATACAAAGGGAAATATTTCTTAACGGCTTCAGAACCATTGATGACGCTTAAAAAAACAAATGTATATCGTGACATTGAATTTAAAGAACAGATTGTGAGCTTAAATCCAGGTACAAAAGTGGCGCCGACAGACGTTCAGTTCACATCGAATGGTACACCTAGATTAATTCTTGAAGACGGTAGTGTGATAACTGCTAATAAAGATTTTGTAACACAGATTAACATGGATGACCATCACAAATATATTACAGAGGTTCCTAATGAAGTTAAAATTAAAAAAGTTTGTAAATTGTATAACTCTAGAACATTTAAAAATGAACCACTGGAAACACTTAAAGTTGGAGATACGATTAACATAGCTAATATTGCCTATACTAATAAATCAACACCACGATTAGTCACACAAGAAGGAAACTACTTAACAGCAAACAAAGATTTTATTGAAGTAATAAAATAATATTTAAATCGTGAATATATTTAAAAGGCTACTAAGTAACCGAAAGTATTGGTTTATAGTAGCCTTTTTATTTTAATTTGAAGCATGTGAAAAGCGACGTTCTTTATATACCCGTTTAACAATTTTTAAGGCAATTAACACTTTTGGAAAACCTACATATGGTAATAAATGCATAATAGTTTCTGAAATTTTTTTGGCGTTAAACAAAATGTTTAAGTTAAAGTGAGTTGTTCAAAACCTTTAAGGGTTTAGATAACATTTAAAGTATGATAACTTTTGTAATGGGAAAAGCAATTTCTTAATAAATCACTACTATTTGATGTATTGTAACGCAATCGTATAGCGAGCTAAGAATGGAGGAAATACAATATGAATCAATTGAAGCAATTTTTTATGAAGTTGATTGAACCACTAACACAGATTGAATTTTATCAATCACTTTTAGTCAATATATTAATTATTGTGGCATATATTTTGATAGGTATTATTGTGATTACCATTGCGAAGAAATTAGTGACGAAATTTTTCAAAGCAAATGCAAAGAAAAAAACACATTATAAAATTAAGCGCAGTGAGACGTTATCTACACTTGTTCAAAATTTAATTAGTTATGTTGTATGGTTTATCGTACTCACATCTATACTTTCACGTTTTGGGATAAGCGTTTCTGCAATTTTAGCCGGCGCTGGTGTGGTCGGTCTAGCGGTCGGCTTCGGTGCACAAACAATTGTTAAAGATATCATAACAGGTTTCTTTATTATATTTGAAGGACAATTTGACGTGAGTGATTATGTGCAAATTAATGCGTCTGGTGTGACGATTGCAGAGGGTACAGTTAAAACAATTGGTTTAAGATCAACACGTATACAATCAGATACAGGTGAAATATATACTTTGCCCAATGGAACAATAAGTGAAATTGTAAACTATTCTGCAACAGATGTATCACCACTTGTGATGATACCCGTTTCACCATCTGAAGATTATGAAATGATTGAGAAAAAATTATTAGACTTTTTACCAACACTCAAAGATAAATATGACATGTTTGTTGCAGAACCTGATTTATTAGGGTTAGACAGTATCGACGGTAATCAAATGATTATTAAACTATTAGTACATGTAAAGCCAGGTATGCATTTTCCAGGTCAGAGATTATTGCGTAAAGAAGTCTTACATTACTTTAATGAAGAGGGTATTTCTACACCAAAACCAACACTGGCTAAATTTGAAGAACCAGTAGTTGAATAATATTGAAATTATAAAAAAAGAAAGCGTATCTACATGCATAATACATGTAGATACGCTTTTTATTTTTAAAACGATATGCGCATACTCATTTATTTGGAAATTTACGATATTGCACGCAGTTCATTAATAACTGAAACCATGTCATCGTGTATTACTAAATTTGCATCACGATCATAAGGTGTAGGATCCCTGTTAATAATAACTAAGTTTTGACCCTCAAAGTTTGAGATAAGACCGGCGGCAGGCTGAACGACCAGTGAAGAACCTAAAACAACGAGAGTATCAGCAGATTTGATTTTATGTAGGGCATCAAATATCGTGTCTTGATTTAACATTTCTCCATAAAGTACGATATCTGGTCTGATTGGACTGCCACAAGTTTCACAATGACGTAAATTGTGATGAATAACGTATTGTTTAGAATATTTTTGGTCACAGTTAATACAATAAAATCGGTTGAGTGTACCATGTAGTTCATCGGTGTGTGAACTCCCAGCATCTGAATGTAGACCGTCAATGTTTTGGGTGATGACACCAAGTGATTGTTGATGCTGTTCAAGTTGACCAATCCACTGATGAACGATATTTGGTTTTTTATCAGCAAAGAGTAAATAGTCATGACAAAAATTAATAAAACCTTCAGGATCATTTTGAAAATACGTTTCACTTAATAAATACTCAGGTGAGTAACCCTTTTTTGAAATTTCTTCATATAAACCACCAATAGAACGAAAGTCAGGAATACCACTTGCAACAGATATACCTGCCCCTGTGAAAAATGTAATGCTATTAGAAGTATCAATGATGTTTTTTAATAATTCAATGTTACGTTTCATGAAATCACTCCGTTAAAATATTTAACACTTAATGAAATGTTGAAATTTCCAATATTATATTCAAATCAATTTTAAAATGAAGTATTGATTTTAGCAAATTCAGGATAGTGAGTATATCTAACTTGCAAGAATCCTTAGAACTTTCGATATATTGAAAGAAGAAAGGTGATAATAAATGATTAAATATTCAGCTCACAGTAAGCAATATTTCAATAAGTGTTATTTTACAAGCAAAATATAATTTGACACACGAAATAATATTTTGTAAATTGTAGCTAAGATGAAACAATATTTTGAAAAGAGGTGATAGCTATTCGCAATATTTTAATATTATTGGAATCATCATTAGCGACTTTGAATCCATCGGAGTATAGGGTGGCACAGTATATTATCGATTATCCGCATGAAACGATCAATA
Source organism: Staphylococcus sp. GDY8P94P (assembly GCF_017892255.1). Taxonomy (NCBI): domain Bacteria; kingdom Bacillati; phylum Bacillota; class Bacilli; order Caryophanales; family Staphylococcaceae; genus Staphylococcus; species Staphylococcus sp. GDY8P94P. The sequence goes on along the minus strand of NZ_JAESKU010000008.1, from coordinate 579,245 downwards.
GTTCAATACAACATTTAGCACGCCTAACAAATGTCAGCGAAGCGACGATTGTTAGGTTATCTAAAAAAATAAAATGTAAGGGCTTTCAGGATTTGAAGATGGAAATTGCCATGGCGTTAAATAACAACAATGAAATTGAATATGATTATGAAGAACTCAATATTAATGATTCCAATGAAAGCGTGATTAGCAGTATTTCTCAAAGTAATGCTAAATCTATAAGAAATACAGCTCAAATTTTATCACCAGTAGCGTTAGAACAAGCGGCTTTAATGATACACCAGGCTAGGAAAATTTGTGTGTTTGGTATTGGTGCTTCGTCAATTATTGCAGAAGATTTAAAGCAAAAGCTCACACGCATCGATAAGTGGTGTGAGGTTGGTAAAAGCTATGATGAACAAGCGACATTGAGTGCCAATGTAACAAAGGATGATGTTGTTATTGCTATTTCTAACACTGGCCAAACAGAAGATATTTTACAGTCATTAGCGTTAGCGCATAAAGAGGGTGCTCAAATTATTTCCATAACTAAATATAGTAATAATGGTGTAGCAGACTTAGCAAATATTAACTTATTTTATAGCTCTTCAGAAAAGCCAGTGAGAAGTGCAGCTATGAGTTCACGTATAGCCATGCTCAATGTCATAGATATTTTATTTGTATCATTAGCCAGTAGGGATTATGAAAGACATACGAAATTATTAGAACGTACACGGCAAGCAGTTAAAGTTAAAAAAAGAAAATACTGAAAGGGTGTTGTTTTATGAAAGTAATAATGGTTTGTTCAGGTGGCATGTCTAGTTCTATGATCGTGGATGCTGTGAAGAAAGAAGCTGCAAAAGAAAATTTTGATTTGGAAATTGTAGCAGTTGGAACCGAAGCATTTGAAAATAAAATTGCTGATTACGACTTAGGTTTGGTAGCGCCTCAAGTTAGACATCGATTAGATAAATTTAAAAAAGTCGGTGAAGCAGTTAATAAACCTGTAGATGTCATAGATCCAATGGGCTATACACCTATTGGCGCACCTAAAATTTTAAAGCAAATAAAAACGTATGTATAAGTACTAAATTAAATAAGTAAACAGAGGGTGTATGTTATGCAGAAATTTTTGAAATGGATTGAAAAGGTATTCATGCCACCCATGGCCAAAGCTTCTGAACAACGACATTTGACTTCTATTCGTGATGGTATTATCGCAACGCTACCACTTATCATTGTTGGATCGTTCTTTACTTTATTTGCGTCTCCACCCATACCAGCTTTAGAAAAATTGGTAGAACCACATGCTGAGAAGATAATGGTCGCAAATAGAATGACGTTGGGCTTGATGGCAGTTTACGCTGCATTTTCAATGGGCTACAGCTTAGCAAAATCATATAAAATGGATGGCCAAGCAGGAGGGTTACTTTCACTAGCCACATTCTTAATGATGACGTTACCGCTCAACTTAGATGATAAATTACCTAAAAGTGACGCTGTTGGTTATGTGTTGCCTATGGCAGATTTAGGTGGTTCCGGCTTGTTTGTAGCAATCATTTCCATGATATTTACTGTTGAAATGATGCGGCTCATAGTGAAGTCAGGATTTACGATAAAAATGCCGGATCAAGTTCCGGGTTCTGTTGCGCGTTCGTTTGAATCTTTGGTACCTGCAATCGTCATTATCGTTATTTCTTGGTTTGTAAGAGTGATATTAAACATAGATTTAAACGCCATTATTAATAAAATCTTTGAACCTTTAGGCAATTTTGCTGGTGACAGTTTATTAGGTGCTTTAATCCCTGTGTTTTTCATTGTACTTTTATGGTCAGCAGGTATACATGGTGTGGCAGTAATGGGGGCAGTCTTCCAACCTATTTGGTTTTCTTTATTAGACCAAAATATTGATGCTAAGGCTGCTGGGGAACCATTACCACATATTATTGTTGAACCATTTTTCCAGTGGTTTGTATGGATAGGCGGTGCAGGGGCAACGCTGAGTTTGTGTATATTGATGATATTTTCTAAGTCAGAATATTTGAAGAAGGTAGGACGTTTTTCTATTATACCGAGCATATTTAACATCAATGAACCACTTATATTTGGTGCGCCATTAGTTATGAATCCGATCCTTGCTTTACCATTTATAGGTATCCCATTAATTCTGACTACAATTACTTATTTTGTATTTAAGTTAGGTTTGATAGCTAAAATTACGATACTGGCGCCATGGACATTACCGGGGCCTTTGGGGGCATTATTTGCAACGAATGGTGACTGGAGAGCACTGGTGTTAGTTGTATTTAATCTCTTAGTAGCAGTAATCATATACTATCCGTTCTTTAAAATGTATGAACGTAAAATGTTAGAGCAAGAACAAGGCACTACAAATGATACTTTTAACGACGATTAATTGAGATGGGGAGATTTGATGAGTGAACAAAACGAGCAAATTATTTTTGAAATTATTTCACATGGTGGTAATGCGAAAAGTTTAGCATACGAAGCTTTGGATGCAGCTACAGCATTTAATTTTGAACAAGCGAATGAATTGATGGCACTGTCGAAAGAGGAAATGAGCAAGGCACATAATATACAAACAGAGTTAATACAGTCTGAAATAAATGGTGACAAAGTACAAACCTCGTTATTGATGATACATGCACAAGATCATTTAATGACCGCCATTAGCGAAAAAAATTTAATTGAAAAAATGATTGAGTTATATCAAAAATTAGAAGAGAAGTGTTAATATGATGCGATTGATTTATTTAATAGTATTATTTTTACTCATATTTTGCTTTTATAAAATAGCCCATTTTATAGTCAATAAGTTTCAATTTAATAGATGGTTGTTGCTTATAGCTATCCCATTTATCGTTGTTGTACCTGTATTCATGTTTGAAAATATTAACTTGTTTGGCTGGGGCATAATATTACTTTTATTAATATTTACGAGTATCCTCTTTTTTGAAAAATCTCGTGTATTGATTGAACATCGTCAAATGCGTGGCATTATATATAAATCAAATAAGGAGTAAATATATGCATAATTTAGGAATTTCAGTTTATCCGACACAATCTGATTTAGTAGAAATGTGTGACTATATAGAAATGAGTGCAAAATTCGGATTTAAGCGCATCTTCACAAATTTACTTTCAGTTAAAAGTGATGAAGAAGCGGTTTTTAATAAATTTAAGTCAGTGGTAAAAGTTGCTAAAGAGAATGATATGACTGTGATTGCGGATATTAACCATAAAGTTTTTGAAGCATTGAATTTAAAGCGTGATGATTTATCCTTTTTTAAAGCACTAGGTGTATCAGGAATACGTGTTGATACAGGATTTTCAGCTCAAGAAATAGCACAACTGAGTTATAACAAACAGCATATGTATGTAGAACTAAACATCAGTGTGAGTGATACATTTATTGAAGAAGTGTTAAGTTATCAACCTAATTTAGACAAACTTGTAGGTTGTCACAATTTTTATCCTCAAACCTATACTGGCTTATCATATCAACATTTTGTAAACACGAGTGAAGCTTATAAAAGAAATAATGTTCACACTGCAGCTTTTGTTACTTCACAAGAGGCAACAGTTGGACCTTGGATGATTATGGAAGGATTACCTACACTAGAAAGTCATAGAAATTTACCTATAGCAGTACAAGTTAAGCATTTATTAATGACGAATTTAGTAGATGATTTTATTATTGGTAACGCATTTGCTTCTGAATCTGAACTACAATCACTTTCAGAAATAAATTTAGCAATGCCTAGCTTTGATGTTTATTTAAATAACGATATTACTGAAATAGATGAAACCATTGTGACAGAGGAATTTCATTTCAATCGGGGGGATATTTCAGATTATGTTATACGGTCAACGATGAGCCGTGTCCATTATAAAGATGAGCCATTCCCGCCAAATAATACAGTACAAATTAAAAAGGGTGATATTGTGATTTGTAATGAACAATACGGTCACTACAAAGGGGAGCTGCAAATCGCATTACAAGATATGGAAAATCAAGGTTATAAAAATGTTATCGGACATGTCAAAAAAGAAGAACATTTCTTATTAAATTTATTAAAACCATGGCAGTCATTTGAATTAAAAGTGATATCATAATCTTTGTTTTATAGTGCGTGACTTCTTGATATTTTAAGTATTAGTAGAAAGATTATCAAAGAAGTAAGGCTAAAGTAAAGGCACTTTCGTTGAATTCATTTTAAATGGATCATACGAAAGTGTTTTTCTATGCGTAAAGCTTATTGTCGAATAAAAATGAATGTACCAAACAAATTAGATTAAAGCATATAAGAAAAATTTATGGGATATTAAAATTATTCAATTTCCACCTTAGAGTCTAGCCACTAAAGCCGACTTATAGCCCAAAAGAAAACCACCCGTAAAACAGGTGGTTTTAATTTTATATTAATTAAAATACATCGCGCTTATTGTGCACATTCATATGGGTTGAAGTCCAATGGCATTGGTGTAGCAAAACCTAACATGACAAAGTCTTCGTCACCAGTGTTGGTCATGCCGTGCGCATCTCCAGGGAATGAAACGAATATATCTCCGGCTTTAATGGGTTTTTGTTCATTATCATTTGTGAAAAAAGTACCTTCGCCTTGTAGTACAATCCAAACATCATCTGCATCTTTATGTGTGTGACAAGGTAATGATTGTCCTGGTTTAAGACACCAAACCGCACCAGCTGAATGTCATGTTTCATAAAATATAGTTTTTTTCGCTGCGTCGTCAGAAAAATGTTGTAACTCATTTATATTAAAAAAACGATTGGATGTTTGTGGCATATTTTTCACTCCTGTTAGTTTACAATATAGTTTGGTTGTTCACCGCTAAGTTGTTTCACTACGTTAGATGCTGCAATGTCAGCCATCATGTCTCTTGCCTCGAATGTCGCATTGCCAATATGTGGTGTGATAACTACATTTTTCATTGATTTCAGTGCTTCAGTGATTTGCGGTTCAAACTCAAACACATCAAGTGCTGCACCTTCAATAATACCTTCTTCTAGCGCTTTTACTAATTCCTCTTCATAAACAATTGGTCCTCTTGATGCGTTGATTAAATATGAAGTTGGTTTCATTTTTTTGATCGCATTATAGTCAATCATGTGTTTTAACTTTTCATTATATGCACAGTTTAAAGTTACAAAGTCTGAACGTTTTAAAAGTTCGTCTTGTGTAACATATTCTGCATTTAATTCAGCTTCTTTATCTTCATAACGTTTAGGACCTGAATAAAGCACATTCATATCAAAACCTTTAGCACGTCTTGCAACGGCAGTACCAATTTCACCTAATCCTATAATGCCAATTGTTTTACCAGATACTTCACGTCCTCTAAAGAATAACGGTGACCAACCGTTAAATCCTTCATTGCGGCAAAGTTGATCTCCTTCAGGAATACGTCGAGCTACAGCAAGTAAAATACCCATTGTTAACTCTGCAGTTGAATTGGTTGAAGCAATGGGCGTGTTTGTCACATTGATATCGTGTTCACGCGCAGCTTCAATATCAATATTATTAAAACCAGCACCGTAGTTAGCTATGATTTTTAATTTTGGTGCAGTTTCAATAACTTTTCGGCTCACGTTAGTAGATAATAAAGTGATTAATGCATCAACATCTTTAATTTTTTCTATTAATAATTCTTCGGAAATTAGGGTTTGACCAGTGTACATATCTACGTCAAAATGTTGTTCTAGTTGATTAAGCCCGGCTTCTGGGATAGCACCTGCGATAAAAATCTTCTTCATAAAAATCGTCTCCTCCTATTATGTGAAAACATTCGCAATTTTTAATTTAAGTTTAGCATTATTTGGTGTTTTGGGTATGTAAAAAGTGCCAAAGTATGATGTGAGTTTTGTGTGATATGGACAAATCGTATTTATACGTAGAAAAGTGTTAAAAGTTGATTGAATTTCAAGTGAAAATATAATAATTCATTTTTATATAAGTGTTGAGTGCAAGTATTAGTATATTTATGGAAAACCCTTACATTTTAGTGTAATATTATACTAAGAGGTGATTAGTATGGTGAATATAAAAAAAGAACGTATGAAAATTTATGTGTTGGATAATGGGCGAATGAAAATGGATAAAAATTTAATGATCGCAAATTCAAACCAAGCGACATTAGATAATCCAAATAAAGAAAATGAACTACATGAATTTCCGATTTATACCGTTTTTATAGATCATCCTGATGCTAAGATATTATTTGATACTGCTTGTAATCCGAATTCAATGGGAGAGGAAGGACGATGGATTAATGCAACGCAAAAAGCTTTCCCTTATTTTTCTGATGAATCATGTCACTTACCAAACAGACTAGAACAATTAGGTGTTGATCCTAAAGATGTGGATATAGTAGTAGCTTCCCATTTACATCTTGATCATGCTGGTTGTTTAGAATATTTTACAAACGCAACTGTTATTGTTCACGACGATGAATTCAGTGGTGCGATGAAGTGCTATGCGCGTAACCAACAAGAAGGTGCGTACATTTGGAGTGATATCGACGCTTGGATTAAAAGTGATTTGACTTGGCAAACTATAGCGCGAGATCAAGCACATCTAAACCTTGTAGATGGTGTGAAAGTACTCAACTTTGGTAGTGGACATGCCTGGGGAATGATTGGTCTTGAAATTGAAACTGAAGAGTTAGGGACACTCATCTTAGCTTCTGATGCCATTTACACACAAGAAAGTATGGAACCAAAATTACAACCACCTGGTATTCTTTATGATTCAGTTGGATGGGCAAATTCTGTGGAATATATTAAGCGCCTTGCTCAAGAAAAGAATGCGGAAATCTGGTTTGGACATGATGGTAACCAATTTGAATCTTTTAGAAAATCTACGGATGGTTATTATGAATAAAGGATGTGTGAAGCAATGAAAACAAAAGCAGCAGTATTATATGAAATGGGTGTTGAAGGGCCTTATGAAAAAACGGAGCCTTTAAAAATAGAAACTTTAAACCTCGATGCCCCTAAACAGAATGAAGTGCTCATTAAAATTCATGCCGCGGGTTTATGTCATTCTGATTTGTCAGTGATTAATGGGAGCCGTCCAAGACCAATGCCTATGGCGCTTGGCCATGAAGCAGCAGGTGAAATTATAGAATTAGGTGACGGCGTTAGTGATTTTGAAATTGGAGACCACGTTGTTTGTACTTTTATCCCTAGCTGCGGTAAATGTATACCATGTCGTGAAGGAAGACCTGCATTATGTGAAAATGGTGCAGCTTCCAATGAGAAGGGTGAAATGATAGAAGGTGGGTTCCGCTTATCTAAAGAAAAAGATGTCATACACCATCATTTAGGTGTTTCAGGATTTTCAGAATATGCTGTTGTCTCAGAAAATTCAATAGTGAAAATAGATCCAGAAATTCCTTATGAACGGGCAGCAGTGTTTGGTTGTGCTGTCATTACAGGTATAGGTGCTGTTATAAATACAGCTCAGATTAGGCCGGGTAGTAACGTAGCGGTAGTGGGTCTTGGAGGCATTGGACTAAATGCCATAATAGGTGCAAGACTGGCTGGTGCTAATGAAATTATTGCTTTAGACATTAACGAGGACAAATTTGAAATTGCTAAAACTTTAGGTGCAACAGCAGTGTTTAACTCAAGTGATGAAAATGTGATTGATGATGTTAAAGCATATGTAACAGGTGGCGCTGAATACGTGTTTGAAACAGCAGGTGTGGTGCCTGCAATGCAAGTAGCATATGCGATAACAAAACGTGGTGGTTCAACAGTGACCACAGGCTTACCTGATCCAAAAGCAGAATTTTCATTTCCACAAGTAACTTTAGCTGCTGAAGAGAGAACGGTTAAAGGCTCATATGTCGGAAGTTGTGTTCCTGATCGTGATATACCAAGATTTGTGAGCTTATATCGTCAAAACAGACTTAATATTGATCCATTAATCAGTGACGTCATTTCATTAGATCAGATTAATAAAGGTTTTGATCAGTTAGCAAATGGCGATGCTGGTAGAATTATTATTAAAATGTCTTAATTAATGATTCAATTATAATAGGGAACAAGGTTATAAATAATGACATGATAGGGGGGACTCATTTTGACAATTAAATGAGGCAAGTTACCTTAGATTTGTTAAAATAGTGTTCAATTCATGAACTTATATAAAAATTGACAGTGGTGCGATAGATAAAACAAGCTTTAACACGTGCGGTAAGTCTTCGGTTTGTCTGCGCGTAATATGCGCGCACGCTCTAATATATAGTTATACCGTTGCAAAACTCATTTTGATTTATAGTACAAAAAGACGATTGCTTTACTTAAAATTTGTAAAGTCATCGTCTTTGTTATTGTTAAAAATTATTGTGCAGTATAGCCGCCATCAATTACGATGGATTGTCCAGTGATACTTTGAGCTTTATCACTAGCGATGAACACAGCATAGTCAGCAACTTCTTGAATATTTACAAGTTGTTTTTGTGGAATGAGTGGGAATAGCACATCTTCTAATACTTGTTCAACACTCACATTTCTTGTTTTTGCAAGGTCATTCATTTGACCTCGAACAAGTGGTGTATCGATATATCCAGGACAGATTGCGTTGACTGTCACACCATCTTGGGCAGCCTCTAAAGCTGTAACTTTTGTTAGACCAATGATGCCATGTTTGGCACTGTTATAGGCAGATTTGCCAGAAAAACCAACGAGTCCGTTGATAGAAGACATATTTAAAATTCGTCCATACTGTTGTTTCTTCATTATTGGAAGTACATGCTTTGTCATAATAAATGTACCAACTAGCATAATATCTATCATTAGTTTGAATTTATCAGTTGGAAAATCTTCAATATTTGCCACGTTTTGCAAACCTGCGTTGTTAATTAAAATATCAATTTGCCCATACTGTTTTACAGTTTTATCTACTAATGCTTCTACATCCTTTTCATTCGACACATCAGCAATAACCCCCATACAATCAAAACCATTTGCTTTAAATGATTCAACTGCACGATTTAATGCATCTTGATTAATATCTGTGAATACAACTTTTGCGCCTTCATTTAAAAACACCTTAGCAATTTCCAACCCAATGCCACTCGCTGCACCTGAAATGATTGTAATTTTGTCTTTTAACATATATTTGCCTCCCTTTTGCATATCATAATTAGCTTACATTTGTTCAATGGATAAGTAAAATGAATGGTTTAATTGCGCTATAGCTATTGTTTATGGAAAGTTTGGTTATATAAAACCAACACAATTCAATAATGAATATATTTTAATTAAAATTAATAGTATAAATTATTTTGGAACGGGGATATAATTTAGAGTAGCTAAAGTAAATAGGAGGCTAAAGTTATTGAGTAGAAGAGAATATTTTCATCATGTTGATCATCGGAAAAAGCAACAAAACGCTAAGTTAACACTGTGGATAACTTTCTTTATTACACTGATATTTACCATAGTAGAGTTTGTTGGTGGCGTACTTTCAAATTCTTTAGCATTGTTATCTGATTCGTTTCATATGTTAAGTGATGTTATTGCATTAAGTTTGTCTATGGTTGCGATATATTTTGCAACGAAAAAACCTACGTCACGTTTTACATTTGGCTATCTGAGGCTAGAAATATTAGCTGCTTTTTTAAATGGTTTAGCGTTAATGATTATTTCATTATGGATCCTGTATGAAGCAGCTAAGCGTATGATTTATCAGCAACCGATTGAAAGTGGTGTTATGGTTATCATAGCCACGATTGGTTTATTCGTTAACATCGTTTTGACAATCGTTCTTGTACGTTCTTTAAAACAGGAAGACAATATTAATGTTCAAAGTGCATTATGGCATTTCATGGGAGATTTATTAAACTCAATCGGTGTTATTATTGCCGTTGTGTTAATTCACATAACAGGATGGCAGATGATAGACCCACTCATCAGTATCGTCATTTCTTTAATTATATTACGTGGTGGATGGAAAATTGCTAGAAATGCTTGGTTTGTATTAATGGAAGCTGTACCTGAAAAGTTCGATACAGATAAATTGATTGCTGATATGAAAAGTATAAAAGGGATTGATGATGTTCATGAATTTCATTTGTGGAGCATAACCACGGAACATTTTTCCTTGAGTGCTCATGTTGTACTGAGTAGTCAATCAGAGATTGAATCGTATGAAGTAATAAATAATGTTTCTAAATTATTGGAAAATAAATACAATATCAAGCACACAACATTACAAATTGAAAACCTTAGCATCAATAGTCATTCTAAGACGTATTATGAAAATTTGAAATCATAAATATTTAGTGTTTGCAGAAAGTTAATTTGTTGAATGTTTGATTACAAAGACAGAGGAAAGTACAACATTTAAAGAAACTTTCAGTATCGCGCTATAGAGACGCACTAAGTCTTTTTATAAAATATGATTATTTTGAAGGCCCATACAACTTCTTAGTTTTAATTTGTTAAAATACACTATATAATTTTAAGCAATAACTAAGAAAGGTGTATATGATGGGTCAATATCAAATTACAAAACCATTAAACAATAATGTTATTATTTGTATGCATCAAAAACGGGAAGTGGTCCTTATCGGCAAAGGCATCGGGTTCAATAAGAAATCAGGGATGGTTGTTGATGATGAGACAATGATAGAAAAAGTTTATGCGTTAGAACAGAAAAAGCAACAAGAACATTATAAAGCACTTATTGAACAAGCTGATGATTCTGTCATTCAAGCGATTATTGAAGCAATTAATATGATTACTAGCACAGATTTAGAAATTGATGATAATCGTTTAATTGTAGCGTTAACCGACCACATCATATTTGCATATAAACGATTAAAGCAAAATCAATACATTAATAACCCTTTTGCAATCGAAACGAGACATCTATACCCTGAAGCTTATAAAATAGCTGCTTCAGTTATCTATAAACTCAATTCGGTATTGTCACTCCAATTTCCAGAAGATGAGGTTGGTTTTATAGCACTACATATTGCATCTAATATGGAAAAATTAACAATGAGCGAAATGACTAAAATTAATGATTTAATCAGTAAATGTATTCAAATTGTGGAGTATGATTTACATCAATCTATAGATACGACATCTGTACAATATCAAAGATTTATTAGACATATTCAATTTTTAATTAGAAGACTGAGTATAGGCGAAACGATCAAGTCGCAAACCGAATTTGAAAAGATGTTGAAAGCGCATTATCCGCTGTGCTATAATGTTGCTGTCAAGATAATGAAAATGATGCAAAAACAGTTGGGTGTCACAGTATATGAAGCAGAAGTTATTTATTTAACGTTACATATCAGCCACTTAACTCAACGATAAATAAGCACGTGTAACTGATTCGATCAGGCATGAGTACTTAGACAGAGCAAAAAGCTCAGTTTATTTACTCATGCCTTTTTTGTGTCTTTAACCTTGTTTTGACGCAAAATATAGGAACTTATAATGAATTATGTTTTTGTACATAAACGTTATATAGTTTCTTGAAAATGGAGGATACTGTATAATGTGGAAGAAATTTTTTGGTCAACTTCAACGTATTGGTAAGGCTTTGATGTTACCTGTGGCCATCTTACCAGCGGCGGGTTTATTGTTGGCTTTTGGAACAGTTTTACAAGGAGAAGTTTTACAATCTTACCTCCCATTTATTAAAGCAGATGCTTTTCAACATGTTGCACAAATGATGGAAGGTGCAGGAGTTGTCATTTTCGATAATTTACCTATGATTTTTGCCCTGGGTGTGGCGATTGGTTTAGCTGGCGGAGATGGTGTAGCTGCGATTGCTGCATTTGTAGGATTTATGATTATGAATAAAACCATGGGAGCATTTTTAGGTATTACAGCAGATAATGTCAGTGATGCTGCTAGTGGTTTTGCAAATGTATTAGGTATTCCTACATTACAGACAGGTGTGTTTGGTGGGATTATCATTGGTGCACTTGCTGCATGGTGTTATAACAAATTCTATAATATTTCATTGCCAAGTTATTTAGGTTTTTTTGCTGGTAAACGTTTTGTGCCGATTATGATGGCAACATGTTCTTTCGTTCTTGCATTTCCAATGGCATGGATTTGGCCAACCATTCAATATGGTTTAAATGCATTCAGTGAAGGTCTCTTAGAATCAAATACAGGAATAGCAGTATTTTTATTTGGTTTTATTAAACGTTTGCTAATACCATTTGGTTTACATCATATTTTTCATGCACCTTTCTGGTTTGAGTTTGGAAGTTTTAAAAATGCGGCTGGACAAATTATTCATGGTGATCAGCGAATTTTTATTGCGCAAATCACTGAAAATGTGCCACTGACAGCTGGTAAATTCATGGGTGGAGAGTTCCCAGTAATGATGTTTGGACTACCTGCTGCTGCTCTAGCAATTTATCATTCAGCGAAGAAAGAAAATCGTAAAGTGGTTGGCGGTCTGATGTTATCAGGTGCCTTAACATCATTCCTTACGGGTATTACAGAACCATTAGAATTTTCATTTTTATTTGTAGCGCCGCTCTTGTTCTTTATTCATGCAGTGCTAGATGGATTTGGCTTCTTAATTATGTACTTATTGAATGTACATTTAGGCTATACCTTCTCAGGTGGATTTATTGATTTCTTACTGTTGAACATCTTACCTAATAAGACAGCTTGGTGGCTTGTTATTCCAGTAGGCTTAGTTTATGCAGTGCTTTATTACTTTATATTTAGATTTATTATCAAAAAATTAAATTATAAAACACCTGGTAGAGAAGATAAAGAAATGCAAAATAATTCTGTATCAGTGAGTGAGCTACCGTTTAAAGTTTTAGATGCGATGGGTGGGAAAGACAATATTAAACACCTTGATGCATGTATTACACGTTTGAGAGTAGAAGTTAATGAAAAAGCTCAAGTAGATGTTGAAGGTTTGAAACAGCTAGGTGCTTCGGGCGTACTAGAAGTAGGCAATAATATGCAGGAAATTTTTGGACCGAAATCAGACCAAATTAAACATGATATGGCACAAATTATCGCTGGTAATATCACAAAACCAGAGGAGACAACGGTTGAAAGTGAAGCTATGAATGAATCAGTTACAGTCGAAGGTGAAACGATTTATGCACCATTTAAAGGTCGTACAGTACCGTTAAATGAAGTGCCAGACCAAGTATTTAGTGATAAATTAATGGGTGATGGTCTTGCGATTTATCCAGATAATGGAGAGGTTGTGGCACCATTTGATGGCACTGTCGAGTTAGTCTTCCCTACCAAACATGCGATAGGCTTAAAATCTGAATCAGGTGTAGAAGTGTTGATTCACTTTGGTTTAGAGACTGTTGGATTGCAAGGAGAAGGTTTTACAGTACATGTAGATTCTGGAGACACGATTGTAAAAGGTCAATCACTTATGACTGTAGATTTAGACTATATTAAAACGCATGCGAAAAGTGACATTACGCCTATTATCATAACTAATTCAGGAGAACACGAGATTAAAACAACACATGACGGCGCAGTCGACATAGGAGAAGTGTTAATTAAACTATAATATATAAAACCTCTTAATTCACAAGATCGTGCAATTAAGAGGTTTTTGTGTGGATATACGAGGATTAGTTTTATTATCCAGTTAATTAATCTCCGATAATCATATTATCTATTAAACGCGCTTTGCTGAATTTTACAGCTAGTGAAATGAAAATTTTTCCATTAATGTGAGTGATTGCTTCTAATTCTGGATAACTGTATATAGCTACCGTCTCTATATTACCGGATGTATGCTGTTTAATATAAGTTTTGGCTGTGTCTATTAATTTGGCACAATTACGTTCTCCTTGAAGGTATTGTTCATTGGCTAACTGTAAACTTTTATATAGTGCTGGCGCTTCTTGTCGTTCTGTAGGCGTCAAATAAACATTGCGTGAACTTTTAGCGAGACCGTCTGATTCACGTACTGTATTAACACCAATGATGTCTATTGGGTGATTAAAATCTACGACCATTTTTTCAACGATAGCTAGTTGCTGCGCATCTTTTTTGCCGCAATATGCATGATGTGGTCGAATAATATTAAATAATTTGTTAACAACTGTGATGACACCATTGAAATGGCCAGGACGTTGTGCACATTCTAAAACAGTGGCGAGTCTACCAGCATTTAACGTTATTGTGGGTTCTTCTGGGTACATTTCTTCTACTGTAGGATAAAAGATATAGTCTACACCAACAGACGCTGCCTTAATTTTATCTTGGTTTATATTTCTAGGGTAGGCATCAAAATCTTCATTTGGTCCAAATTGTAATGGATTTACAAAAATGCTGATGATTGTAACGTCATTTTCCTTTACTGATTGTGACATCATTTCCAAATGGCCTTCGTGTAATGCCCCCATCGTTGGAACAAAGCCGAGGGACTGATTGTTTTTTATTAAATTTGTACTTATTTTACTCATTTCTTTGATAGATGTAATTAATGTTGTCATTCTGATACCTCATCCATAATTTGTTTTTTATACGTGTGTGAAACATCAGGAAATATTTCGTTTTTGACTTCTTTATGATACTGCATTAAAGCGGTTATGCCACTGGAAAAATCTCCATATTGCTTTACGAATTTGGCTTGATGCGGGATTTCATAATTTAGTACATCATGATAGACCAATACTTGTCCATCAGTATCTTTGCCTGCACCTATACCAATCACTGGGATGTCTAAATTTTTAGTGATTTGTGCAGCTAGATCACTCGGAACAGCTTCTAAAACGAGCATGATCGCGCCAGCTTGTTGTACAGCGTAAGCATCGTTTATGAGTTGTTGTGCTGTTTCTTTTGTATTGGCTTGCATCTTGTATCCAGTGATACCAACACTTTGTGGAGTAAGTCCTAAATGTGAAACGACTGGTATACCGATGTTCTGGCAATTGTTTATAAAATCAATTAAATGTGCGCCTTCGACTTTAATTGCATTTGCATTTGTTTGTTTGTATAAATTTATAGCATTTTCTAAATCAGAGTGTTCACTAATACCAACAGCACCAAAAGGAACATCGACAATCATAAAGGTATTAGGGGCACCACGACGCACTGCTTTTGCATGATGGATCATATCTGACATCGTTCCTTGAACCGTACTTTCATAACCTAACACCGTCATACCTAAAGAATCTCCAACTAAAAGCGTATCGATTTGTGCAGTTTCTGCTTGTTTTGCACTAGGGTAGTCATAAGCTGTAACCATTGAAATTTTATTAGCATGTTGTTTCATATCTATTAAATGCTTTAATGTTAACAATTATACTCAACTCCGTTGTCTAAATATTTTTATATTTAATCATATAGTAACGAATGTATTCGAAAAATAAAATTAATTTAGTAATTTAATACATCTTTTTATACTAGATAAATAAATTAAAAAGTTTCATACGAGAAAAAAGTGGCTACAATTGCAAATAATATTAGGTGTGTAATACATATTAGTTTATAATAAATACTAAATAATAAATGAAATGTACAATATAAATGATTAGTTTTTAAATTTATTAAGGCAAACGATATAAATACTACACTATAGGTATGAAAATGAGGGGAAATCATGATTTATACAATAACAAGCACATTACCACCAGTACATGGAGGTAGAACTAAGGCATTGCTAAGTCGAATAAAATTATTAGATAGTGAATTGGGGATCAAAAGTAAAATTGTAACAACGAATTATAATGCCAATTACCCATCTGTTTACGAAAAGTTTATAAACGAGGGAAAAGTGACAGAGCATACAGAATTCGAAAATATATACGACTGGTTAAGTGGCTTCAAACTATTAGAAATACCGAAGACTAAATTTAAAAAACAACCTAAATATCAAACGATGAACCGTGAACTCAAAGGATTGGAAAGTAAAAGTTTTAATGATGGCAATGTTATGAGATATTATAAAAATGGTGATTACGTATTGTACAGAAAATATTATGGCAATAGCAATGTAGTTCAACTTGAAGATTTTATGTCATCTATTAGTAAAAAACGATTAGAACGTTGGGAATACAATAAATTTGGTCAATTGCATAGAAAGATTTATTACACACATAAACCATTTTCAAAATTATGTGAGGTGTACTTTAATACACAAGGCGTTATATACTGTAAAAAGTTTTTTAATACAGAACAAGAAAGTTTAGATTATATCCAACTTTATAGAAATGATAGACCTTATTTATCCTTCAGTAGTGAAAAAGCCTTATTTAAATATTATTTTGACCATCGCTTCAGTGATGGTGATGTGGTATTTAATGATGCTAGACTTTTAGATGAACCATTGTTAAATCAAACACATGCGACTAAAAATATTTTAGTTTTTCATAATAGTCATTTGAATGGACAGCAAATGAAAGGTTCATATAAATTTGCGTTAAATCATTCTGAAAAAGTAGAAAAATATTTAATATTAACTGAAAAGCAAAAAGAAGATATTATTAGCCAAGTCACATTAGATGAAAGACAATTATCGGTCATCCCACATTCGATTAAAACATACAAATCACTTGCAAACGAAAATAAGTTAGACCGATTTATTTTTATAGGTAGATTAGGTGTTCAAAAACAAGTAGACCATTTAATTAAAGCGTATAAACAATTTTTGGATTATGGGTACGATACGAAATTATCCATATTTGGTATGGATGAAGCTGGACAGAAAAGGGTGCTGTTGGATTTAATTGATCAATTTGGTATTCAAGATAAAGTAGAAATCAACGATTTTACGAATAATCCTTTGAGAGAATTTCAACAATCAAAAGCTTCACTGTTAACAAGTAAATTTGAGGGATTTGGCTTAACTGTAATGGAGAGTATCGAAGTTGGTTGTCCAGTTATTGCTTATGATGTTAGATATGGTCCTTCAGAGATTATAAACCATGGTACAAATGGATATCTCGTTGAGCCTGATAATATTAAAGCATTTGCTGATTATATGGCTAAAATAATAGATGAACCATTTAATTGCGTACAGACGAGATCAGAGCTTAGTCATGATAAAGCTGTAGAAAATTATAAAAAGTTATTTCAAGACATCGGGTATACTAAATAATACAATTTTTATCGCTCTCTCTATTATATTTAGTAATCGGTGTGTATCTGCTAGCATATTTTATAAAATACAAGATGTACGATAAAACAGTTGTCATTGCTTAACCACAGCAGGGTGACTGTTTTTATTTTGTTGTTTTCCATTTTGAAAGTTGATAGTTGTGTTTTGAAATATTAATAAATTCAATAAAATACTTGTCTCTTATATACAGCGTGTTATATTAATGTTAATTACAATTGTTTTTAAAACTATTTTATTGTCCATCAACATTTGTTTTGATTATACTTTTTAAAAAGGAGTAACAATGAATAAATTTAAATTATTGATTATCATGTTGTGTTTGGTCTTAGTTGGATGTTCTGCTCAAGACAATGAATCTGAGCAGAAAGACAGTGAAAATCATGAAAAACAGCAAAGTAACAATAGTGAAAATAAGCATCATAAAGAAGTGAAGCATGGTGTAACGTATATTGATGATATTTTAATTGTGAACAAAGATATTTCGTTACCAGAACATTTTAATCCTGGAGAAAATAAAGAAGCGCGTGATGCATTACAGCAACTTTTAAATGATGGTAATAATCAAGGATTTCAATTATCAAATGCCAGTGGTTTCAGAAGTTACCAAAGTCAAGAACAGTTATTTGATCAATATGTTCAAAGAGATGGAGAAGAATCAGCCAATAAATACAGTGCGAAGCCAGGCCATTCAGAACATCAAACTGGACTGACATACGACATTGTTTCTGAGAATACGGATACTAACTTTAAAACCTCTTTTGGTAAGACTGAGGAAGGGCAGTGGCTCAAAGATAATGCTTACAAATATGGTTTTATCATCAGATATCCTAAGAATAAAACGCATATAACGGGTTATCAATATGAACCGTGGCATATCAGATATGTTGGAAAAGATACAGCAAAAAAATTATATAAAAGTAATGAAACATTAGAAGAGTACTTAAACCTATATCCCCAAAAATAAGATTAAATTTGAAGTGTGCTTGATTATTTAATATAAATTTTTAGAGAGGAATGGTCATCATTGTTTAAGAAATTAAGTGTGATGATGCTAAGTTGGTTGCTCACGTTTACTGCCATTGCACCAACAGCTACAATAACTGCTGAAACAGAAAAATCACTAAGTTCTAAGCAAAGTGTTAAATATAAACCAGAAAGTGTTAGCGTGACTGCTCAAACAGGTCAAATTTTATATCAAGATAAAGCGGAAAAAGTAACTGATCCAGCTTCTTTGACAAAAATGATGACGATGTATTTGACATTGGATGCGATAGAAAATGGTGAGATAAAAGGTACAGACAAAATAAAAATCACTTCAGATTATGAAAAAATGTCTGTATTACCTGATTTAGCTAGTGTACCTTTAGAGAGAGGAAAGTCTTATTCTATTAATCAATTTCTTAGACAAATCACTTTAGAATCAAGCAATGCAGCTACACTTATTTTGGGTGAAAAGGTGAGTGGTTCAACATCAAAATTCACAGATGAAATGAACCATAAAGCGAAAAAACTCGGTATGGCCCATACGCATTTTGTGAATCCTACAGGTGCAGATAATCATCTTTTACAGCAATATGCTCCAAAGCAATATCAAAAAGAGCGCAAAACACAAACTACTGCAGATGATATGACCATTCTAATGCAAAATATATTAAAAGATCATCCTAAGATTTTAAAATATAGTTCTAAAACAACGGATAAACAATTTGGAACAGAATTAAAAACAAAAAATCTTTCTTTAAAAGGACAACGATTTGAATTAAAAGGTGCAGATGGGTTGAAAACGGGAACAAGCGATGAAGGATATAGTTTAGCGTTAACAAGTAAACGTAATGGTTTACGTCTCAATGAAGCGATACTCAATGTGAAGCCATATCCAAGTATGAAAGCTAAAAATGCACGCCATAAAATTGCTAATGCGCTTATGAAGAAACAATTCAAAAAATATGAATACCGAAAAGTGTTAAGTGAAGGAGAACACGAAATTAATGGGAAAACATACCAAGTTAAGCAAGATTTATATGATGTTGTGCCTAAAAAAATGGATCATTTAAAGTTTAATGTGAATAAAGAAGGCAAAGTATATGTAGCCTATAAGCGCCAATTTATTAAAGGTACACATGCGCCCCAAGTAGATGCCGCAGTTAAAAAAGACGACAATGAATTTACTGCATTTTTCAAAAATTTGTTCAGTAAAGATGCGCATAATATGTCCTAAATATAATCTGTAAATTATAATTAAATCATTCAATTTATCTGCTGATACCACGACTTGATTGTGGCATGTGTCAGCAGATTTTTTTTCATAAAGTCCGCTAAATCTAATAAATTGGAGTTCATGTCAACCTTATTCACTGGGTAATCATTGCTTAAAAACGTATTAAGACTTATGGTAGAAGGGTATAGGAGGTTTTATGAATGCGTAAAAAATTCATTAATGCATCAATTTATAAGTATAATGAAGTTTCAGAAATTTTAGTTGAAAACGGTAAGTTTAAAGCATTTGGCAAGAATCTAGGTGAAGCGGATGAGGTGATTGATTTAGAAGGTGCCTTAGTTTTGCCCCCATATGTTGATGCTCATCTTCATCTAGATTATTATTTTACAGGACAAAATCCTCAAATTAAAAACACATCTGGAACATTGTTTGAGGCTATTGATTTATGGAATGATTATAAAAAAGGCACTACAAAAGAAGAAATGAAATCGCGTATGCGTCAAGCAGTCAACGACGTAGCGAGCTACGGCACACAATATATTCGTGCTCAAACGGATTGTACAGATCCTGATTTAACAGGTATCAAAGCAGCACTTGAAGTAAGGGATGAATTGAAAGATAATATTACGATTCAGGTTGTGGCATTTCCTCAAAATGGTATGTATGCTTTTGAAGCGCAAGGTAAAACAGGCCGTGATTTAATTGAAGAAGCCTTAAAATTAGGTGCAGATTGTGTCGGTGGTATTCCACACAATGAATGGAGTCCAGAAGCAGGCGCGAAATCAATTAAAGAAATCGTTAGACTTGCTATCCAATATGATAAATTAATTGATGTACACTGTGATGAAACAGATGACGTACAAGCGCGTTTCTTAGAAATATTAAATGCAGAAGTGATGCAACAAGGTTATGGAAATGCTACGACAGCTTCACATACTTGTTCATTTGGTTCAGCTGATGATGCTTATGCATTTCGAATGATGGGGTTATTTCGCCAATCAGGTTTAAATTTTGTCTCTTGCCCAACTGAAAATTTATATTTACAAGGCAGACAAGATAGTTATCCAAAAAGAAGAGGATTAACACGTGTCAAAGAGTTTGTAGATAATGATATTAATGTGGCTTTTGGTCAAGATTCAATTGTTGATTTATGGTACCCAGCAGGATCAGGTAATTTAATGAACATCTTAGACAATGGCTTGCATGCTACACAATTAATGCGAGAAGAAGATTTTCCACGTAATTTCGATTTAATTACTTATAACGGTGCAAAATTAATGCATTTAGATGAAGTTTACGGTTTATCAGAAGGCAAGCCAGCAAACTTTATCGTGTTGGATGCACCAAATGTATTTGAAGCACAACGTCGACGCGTTGACTGTCTTGCTTCGATACGTAATGGTGAATATCTATTTAGAAAAGAAAAGCCGAAATTTACAACTGCATTAGATATTGATCGCCAAACAAAACAATACTTGTAATTGCATCATATACGATAAAATGCTGAGACGATAGAAAGTCTCAGCATTTTTATCTGTATTCATTGATTGCATAGAAATGCGTATTCCATGAAACTATAATGACGCGCCATTCGTTGAGATAATATTTTAGTAGGAAAAAAGTTTGTATTAATATAAAAATTATAAAAAGCGAGCACAGTTTAAGTGCTCGCTTTTTGCTAATCTTTTTTAAATTTTAATAATCTCAATGAATTTAAAATAACTAGGATAGCAGCGCCAGTGTCGCTGAGAACAGCTAACCATAAAGTTAATAACCCAGGAAATACCAATATAAAAGCAATCAATTTGATAATTACTGAAAAGTAAATGTTTTGCTTAATAATTGTTTTAGCTTTTTTACTAATTGAGATAGATCTTGGAAGTTGTTGTAAGTTATCTGACATTAAAACAATATTTGCTGTTTGCATTGCGGTATCAGAACCAACGCCTCCCATAGCAATTCCTACATCACTTTGGGCAAGTGCAGGTGCATCATTGATACCATCGCCAACCATACCAACACGATAACCACGTTTTTGTAAATCTTCAATTGCTGATAATTTATCTTTAGGCATTAATTTTGCATAAGTTTCACGAATGCCTGCAAGAGCTGCAATTTTGTTTGCGGTATCTTGATTATCACCAGTTAACATAACGGTATTTTTAATGTTGTATTCTTGCAACTGATGCATAGTTGCTTTTATATTTTCTCTTAATGGATCTTCTATAGTGATCAAACCATAAAAAGTCGTCTTAGAGGATATGATAATGATGGTGTAACCTTGCTTTTCATAATCACTAAACATTGATGCATGCGTTTTGATTTTAGGATTGATAGACTCAATCAAGCTTTGATTTCCGGCGTAAACGGTTTGATTATCTATTATACCTTTGATACCTTTGCCAGTTATATTTTCAAAATCACTAACATGTTTTGGTGAAATATTTAATTTAGAGGTGTAGTCAACAATAGCTTTACTGATAGGGTGTGTTGAATAAGCTTCCAAGCTAAGTGCAAGCTGTAATAGTGTTTGTTCGTCACTTTCCATATGCTTAACAGCTGTTACCTTAGGTTTTCCTTCAGTGAGTGTTCCTGTTTTATCAAATGCTATTGCATTTAAAGAACCTAATGCTTCTAAATAATTACCGCCTTTAATAAGTACACCATTTTTTGCCGCGTTACCGATCGCTGTCACTATAGCAACAGGCGTTGAAATGACTAACGCACATGGACAAGCGATAACTAGTAACTCTAGTCCTTTATAGAACCATTCACCCCAGGAGCCTAATGTAAGTATAGGTGGTATGAGCATTACTAATAGTGCTAATACAAAAGCAACAGGTGTGTAAATTTCTGAAAACTTGTCTATAAATGCTTGGGCAGGTGCTTTATTTTCTTGTGCTGCTTCTACCATCTCAATGATTTTTGAAAGTGTTGTATCTTCTACTAATGTAGTAACTTTAATTTTTAATGTACCATTTTCATTAATAGAACCAGCATAAACATCATCATTCGTCTTTTTATCAACAGGTATAGATTCTCCGGTAATCGGTGATTGATTTAAGCTAGACGTTCCTTCTGTAATGGTGCCGTCTAATGGTATGCGTTCTCCAGGCTTCACAAGAATAATATCGCCAACGTGAATCTCATGTAAGTCTTTAGAGATAATACCTTTTTGGGTATATAAGTTGGCAGTATTAGGTGTTAATTCCATGAGTGATTGAATGGAATTTCTTGTTTTATCTATCGAAATTGTTTGTAATAAAGTACCAATTGTGAATAGGAAAATAACAATAGCACCTTCGAAAAATTCACCTATCAGCATAGCACCAATAACTGCGACAGTCATTAAAACGTTCATATCCAAACTTTTAGATTTTAGTGAATAAAATGCACTTTTAAATGGTTTAAGTCCGCTAACCAATATGGCAACTGTATATAAAATATTAGCAATTTCAATTGGTAGTGATGTTATTGACATTAATAGTCCAAGTAAAATGAATGCAGCAGAAATGATGGGTTTGATAAACAATCTTATTTTCTGATCATTATCTGTTTTATTATTTTGTAAAATTGCAGTATAACCAATTTTCGCTACTTCTTTTATTATATTCTTTTCATTTTGTCCTTCCGTAGTAGCTTGTAGTTTACCTGTAGAAAAGTTAACTTGTGCATCTTTAACATACGGAAGGTTCAGCACATGCTTTTCAACGGTTTTAGCACAGTTTCCGCAGTCCATGCCTTTGATAATAAAAGTGGTTTGTGTTGATTGCGATTGAGTGTTTTGAATCCCATAGCCTTGTTTTTCGACTGTTTTTACAATTTGGTTAGTCGTATCTGTAGTACTCACTTCTGCTGTTAATTTGCCAGTAGAGAAGTTAACTTTTGGATTATAAACATCATCTAATGGTAAGAGTGCTTTTTCTATCGTTGTGGCACAAGAACTACAATCGATACCATTAACTTGAAAAGTAAATTTCTGTAATGTATCGGATTCGTTTGTTATATTTTTTGATACTTTTTCATTGTTCGTATTTTGACAAGTGTTAGTGCAACAAACATCAGACGATTTATTCATTAGCATCATCCATTCTTAAGTTATTATGGTATTTGCAAGTGATAATATCATCTTTTGTTTCTTCTACGATATGATCAACCAGGCTCAATAATTCTAAAATATATGGATTTTTAATTTGGTAATATATATATTTACCATCTTGTCTAGCAGTTACTAAACCACATTCTTTTAAACAGGCTAAGTGTTGAGAAATGCTGGATTGGCTCATTTTTGAGCTTGAAACAATTTCGTTAACCGTCATTTCGGACACCTTTAATAATTCTAAAATAGTTAATCTAACTTTATTAGAAAGTCCATGTAAAAAACGTGCCTGTAATGTAAAATCATTACTATTCATTTTGAACACCTCATATTAGTAAAACTTAATATATAACATATTAGCATTATCTAATATGTTATGGAAGAGACTATCGTTAAAAATAAGAAAATGATATAAATTTGTTGAATTTTAGAGAGGGGGAACAAGTAAAAGTTGTAAATAATTGTAGGTGTTAGATAAAAAAGAATTAAATTGCAGCTACGTTTTGAAGAGGGTTCAATATTCATGTGGTAATATACTATGACCAAAACGAAACATGTAAAAAAGAGTTGAATCGAATATATTTCTTATTCTTAAGCGGCTGCACTTTGTTCGATATTATGAAATATAGGCATTCAACTCATTTTGCAGTAGTGTACATTAAACTGTTTTGCAAATGTTATTCTTATCCACGTTGCAAGATTATATCTATTATTGTTCACTTATATTGTATTGTTCTTTTGCCATTAATCGCAGCGGACCATAAAAAACAATTTTAAATAGGCTTTCTACTAAAGTTTGTGGATCAATTTTTCGATTATCTTTCACCCAATACTTAATGAAAGAAATAGATGCGCCTGCTACATAACTATGAAAATAGTCTAGCGGAATACCATCAACCGTATCTTTTGTGACTAAATGTTTTTTCATATTTTCATACATTACTTGGTTTATTTTTGTTTCTAACTGACTTCTTCTTTCTAACATAAATATGGTTTTATAGAATTCAAAGTTTGTATCGATATGAAGGATAATTTTTTTTAACTTTTCTTCAGTAAAAATACGAGCAAATGCTTCTACATCCATACCTACATAAAATTTATCTTTCGCGCTTAATGTATTAGACAATTCTTCAATATAATCATTTTCCATTTTATTTAATAACATGTATTTATCTTCATAATGGAGATAAAAAGTGCCGCGATTAATATCAGCTTTGTGTGTAATATCACTAATCGTTATTTTATCTAGATCTTTTTCATTTAATAATTGTATAAAAGCATGTTTAATAGCATTTTGTGTTTTTCTAACACGTCTGTCTTCTGCCATATGTTGAATCTCCTTTGTATTTAATAGACATTTATATCAAAAGTGTTCATTAAAGAACGTCTTGAACATCATTGCGTATTGTATATCATTTAGTAATAATTATAATGGACAATGTGATAAATATTCAACACTTTGTTTATTAAATAGGAGGGAATCTTAAATGAATATTTTTAAAAATAAGTTATTATGGCTTGCACCGATTGCAGCTATTCTAATATTTGTAATATTTTCAGTCGCTTTTTATCCAGCATTTAACCCTAAACCCAAAGATATTCCAATTGCGATTGTTAACAACGATAAAGGTGTTGATATGCAAGGTAACAAGATTAATATAGGTGAAAATTTAGAAGATAAATTGCTAGATAGTAATTCAAATACGATTAAATGGATTCAAGTTGATAATGAAAAAGATTTAAAACAAGGTATGAAAGAACAAAAATATTTTGGAGCAGCTGTTATAGAAAATGATTTTTCAAAAAATGCGCTAAGCAAAACACAAAAAATCGTGATGGATGCTAAAAAAGAGGAAATGAAAGATAAAGTTCAATCTGGAGAAATACCAGCAGCACAAGCCAAAAAGATGCAAGAAAAGATGTCACAATCTGGCGAGAATCAACAAATAACACCTCAAAAAGCAAGTTTTAAAACATTTATCAATGATGGTGCAGGGACACAAGTTTCACAAATGCCTTCTCAAGTTTTAAAAGGCATGGGTGATAACATGAACCAACAAATTACCAAACAAAGCTTGGATATTTTAGAAAAGCAAAACATTGATTTAAAACCATCAGATATTCAAAGTTTAACGCATCCAGTTAAAGTAGATAATGAAAAAGTAAATAAAATAAGTAGTCATCAAGCAGGTGGAAATGGTCCGTTCTTAATGTTTATGCCTGTTTGGATGGGATCAATTATTATTTCAGTATTATTATTCTTTGCATTTAGAACAAGTAATAACATAGCGATACAACACCGCATCATTGCATCACTAGGGCAAATTGCTATGACAATTGTTACGGCATTTGTGGGAGCTTTCACGTACGTGTACTTTATGAAGATAGTATTAGATTTTAATTTCAGTGCGCCTAATACAACAGCTACATTTATTGCATTAGCAATCATGGGATTTGTCGGATTAATTCTAGGCACGATGACTTGGTTAGGTTTGAAATCTGTCCCAATCTTTTTCTTATTAATGTTTTTCAGTATGCAATTAGTAACACTGCCAAAACAAATGTTGCCTGATTTTTATCAAAAATATATTGTCGATTGGAATCCATTTGCTCATTATGCGAACTCATTAAGAGAAATTTTATATTTACATGGAAGTATTCAATTAGATACAACGATGTGGATGTTTATCGGATTTATGATTTTCGGTGCTGTTTCTGCACTGATTGCAGCTATTATTAGAAAACACAGTACAAAACGTACAGAAATCCCTTCCTAAATTTTAAAAATGCCCACAAAAAGTAGTAATTAAAAGCTAACTTTTTGTGGGATTTTTCATGAAAATTAATATTAATGACGATACACAAGATGGCGAAATGGAAAAAAACGAGAGAATATAGTTTATAAAGTGTTCCTTTTATAAAGTAAACTAACATTTATTACAAGTGTTAGTTTCACTGCTTCGGTAGTCTGGGTATGAAATAAAAGAGTATTAACCTATGTTGAAGGAGTGTTCCTTTTGAAAAATACATTGGAATTCGGAAAGTTATTAAAATCATTAGATGGACAAAAATATGGTGCATATAAACGACTTAAAGGCGAATACGCTTTTGATAAATTCCATTTAATTATAGATCATATACAAGCAGATCCTTACGCACCACCATCTAAAGTACGTGCAAAAATGCAGCGTCATATTGCCAATATCCCCGATGAATTATTAGATACAGAAAATAAAAAAATTGCTGTATCTGATTTTTTAACAAGGGCGTTTAGCAAAAGTATTAGCAAAGTGCTTAAATCTGATCAAGTCTCTAAAAAGAGACCGGATATTTTTATAGATCACTGTGGCCAAGAAATATTACAACGCACTTCTGTAGTCATTACTCATAGCGAAATTGAAGTTCGTTTTGAAGTAGGGTTACCAGCAGCAGGAAGAAAAATTTTAGGAAAAGTTGCCCATCATATTTTCATAGATTTACTACCTGAAATAGTAGAAAAAGCATTATTGTATAAACATATCAATCGTGTTGCATTAAATGATCAAGTGACTACGATGATAGATCAAGTATTTATACGCGATGCACTGTCACGACAGAATTTAGTTGCATTTGTAGCGAATGATTCTATATTACCTAGGAAAAGTGGTGTGTCTGACACACCTTTACCTGACGCTGTAACATTCCAAAGTCCACAAGAATTTGAAATTCAATTGAATTTACCTAGTGGAAAGACAGTTAGCGGTATGGGCATACCTAAAGGCATTACACTCATTGTTGGTGGTGGATTTCATGGTAAATCAACACTACTAGAAGCTTTAGAGCGTGGTGTATATCACCATATTCCAGGTGATGGACGTGAACTCATTATTACGTGTGATGATGCGATGAAAATCCGAGCTGAAGATGGAAGAAGTATAGAAAAAGTAAATATTGAGCCTTTTATAAATAATTTACCAGGTAAAAAAGATACTACTCAATTTTCTACTGAAAATGCGAGCGGTAGTACATCACAAGCAGCAAATGTTATAGAAGCCTTAGAATCTCAAACTTCGTTATTATTAATAGATGAAGATACGTCTGCAACAAATTTTATGATTAGAGATAGCAGAATGCAAAAATTAATCGCACCTGAAAAAGAGCCCATCACGCCTTTCGCTATGAAAGTAAAATCTCTATACCATGATTATCATGTTTCAACAATTCTAATTGTAGGAGGTTCTGGCGATTACTTCGATGTGGCTGATCAAGTATTAATGATGGATGAATATGTATTAAAAGACGTTACTCGTAAAGCTAAAGCAATTGCTAGCGAAGATAGTCACTCAAAAGATGAAGCGTCACTTAGCCAATTCGGACAAACTTCGCAAAGAATACCACTGAAATCTAGTTTTTCAAATAAAGGTAAAGGTCGACGTTTTAAAGTAAAAGGTATGCATACGATTTTATATGGTAAAGAACGAATTAATATTTCAGGATTAGAACAACTTGTCGATGCTAGCCAAACGAATTGCATAGCAACCATGATAGATTATTATCAAAGTAATTTGTTGAATGAACAAGATACGATATCTCAAGCAGCTGATAAAATTTTTGATTTGATTAGTGAAAAAGGATTAGATATCATTTCACCGCATCAAGGACATCCTGGTAATTTAGCATTGCCGAGAAAACAAGAATTCTGTGGTGCACTCAATCGCTATAGAGGATTAAATATTAAAACACATTAAAAAACAGGGGTGGAACAAGTAATAAGTAGGTTCCACTCCTGTTTTCTGTTTCAATATAATCTTAGACCCCGGTTAGTCTGAACTAATACAAACGGGAGTCTAAATGATATGTGGAATTATGCCAAGGGTTTAACTATGATAAAAATAAGATGACTTGTGAATTTAAATAAACTATCGATTAACAATAAAATTAATAGGTGAGTCGAATTAAATCGTTAGATATTACAAAAGGGAAATATAAAATTGTGATTGTGAAAACGTGTAGGAGTGGGTTTGCCAAGGGGAATATATAATGCAGAAAATGGTCAAAAAATTTATAACTGTATTTTTTATATAACAATAACAAAAAAGCCATCATAGGTAACTTTTACCTATGATGGCTTACATGATTTATTAATATTCAATATTTGGTGCTTTGTTTACATGTTGTTGGTAACGTTTAAGACCTGCAAATGCTAATGCGCCTACAGCCACAACAATTAATAATTTTTTCATACATTTCGCTCCTTTAAGTGAATCAATGATAACAAAGTATTTCTAAAAAATACCAATGAACAACAAAGATTAAAGAACCAATAAACATTTAGTAATGATAAAATTTTTCAAAACACATCTTGAAAGATGTGTTTTGAAAATAAACTGTTATTGTAGGTTCATAAATAAGTGTTTAACACTATCTTAATCTCAGTTCATTTTAGTTTTTACACTTAAGCAATCAAAAGTTTATTCGTAATAATTTAATTCAAGATCTTTTGAAGTTTGTTGACGAGTTTTTCTCATTAAATCAACATCTTCAATTAATGATTTACCATAAGAAGGTATCATTTTTTTGATCTTAGGTTCCCAATCATTTTTATATTCAGAGAAGTTTTTCTCTAATACTTCTAATGCAACAGATACAGATGTTGATGCTCCTGGTGATTCACCAAGTAATGCAATTACAGAATGATCTTCAGAATTTACAACTTCTGTTCCGAATTGGATGAAGCCTTTACCATATTCTTCAGTATCTTTAATCACTTGAACACGTTTACCAGCAGTATATAATTGCCAATCTTCATCGCGTGCTTCTGGATAGAAAGTACGTAAGTGGTTCATGCAACCTTCTTTTGTCATTAAAATTTGGTCAAATGAATATTTAAGTAGCGGTAAGTTTTTCGCTGCCGCTGCTAATAATGTTGTGATGTTACTTGGTTTAACAGATTTAAATAAATCTAAGTTTGAACCATATTTTAAGAATTTAGGACCAATACTTGCGAACGGTCCAAATAATAATGTTTTTTGGCCATTAATGAAACGTGTGTCTAAATGTGGCACTGTCATTGGTGGTGTGCCTGGTGGTTCTTTACCATACACTTTGGCACCATGTTCTTCAATCACATTTGGATTTGTACATGTTAAGAATTGACCTGTGATAGGGAATCCACCTAAGTTTTTACTTTCAGGGATACCTGTTTTTTGTAGTAATGGGATAGCAGCACCACCAGCACCGATAAATACATAATCAGCTAACTGTGTTTGTGTTTCGCCAGTATTTGCGTTACGGATTTGAACTTCCCATTTACCATCGTTACGTCTATTGAAATCAAGTACTTCATGATGGTATTGAACTTCTACTTTTGGATTTTTTTCAAGGTTTCTCGCCATTTTACGAGTTAATTCACCAAAGTTTACGTCAGTACCTTCATTAATTTTGCTGGCAGCCATAATATCGCTTGCGCTATGACCTTGCATCATTAATGGAATCCATTTTTTCATTTCTTCAATGTCTTCAGTATATTCGATATTATCAAACATAGGGAAGTTTTTCATTGCTTCATAACGGTCTTTTAAAAATTTAACGTTATTTTTACCTCTTACAAAACTAATGTGTGGTAATGGATGAATGAATTCTCTAGGGTTTTCGATATAGTTATTTTTAACTAAATAGCCCCAGAATTGTTTAGAGATTTCAAATTGTTCATTAATCTCTTTTGCTTTTTCAATATCAATTGAACCATCAGGTTGCTGAACTGTATAGTTCAATTCACAAAGTGCAGCATGTCCTGTACCTGCGTTATGACGTTCGTTTGAGCTTTCGTCACCAGGACGATCTAAACGTTCGTACAGTTTAATGTTCCAATTTGGTTCAAGCTCATTAAGCATAGAACCAAAAGTAGTACTTAATACACCGGCGCCAATAAGAATGACGTCTTTTGACTCAGTTTTAGCCATAGTTCCTCACCTTTCATTCTTAATAACATCAGTAACAATTTGTCATACATTGTCACTCATCTTATGTCTTTATTTACTATTATATTACGCGACTCTCACATGTAAAAATACATATTAATCATATAACACATTCCTATTTGGAATATGTGAGCATACTTTTAATAATTTACCCTATATTTCAAGTATAAATCATTAAAAGTAAGTGATAATAATTGTTACATAGTAATATTACATTATAATTTCTATAAATTTCAATCAAATATGCCTTAATAAAATATAAATAGATTAGAAATAAAAATTAGAGGTCTTAATATTCATTTATGCACTTACTTTTAACATTTCACTTATTTAATCATTAAAATGTTTCATATGAAACATAGATATAAAATGATGTTTATCAATCATAGATCTTTATCATTTTATAAGAAAAATCAGTGAAACTTTGTTATACTTATCAATAAAATGTAAGCGCTTACTATTTTGGTTGATAAAGGAGACTCTATAATGAAAGATAAAGTGATAATGGTCACAGGTGGAAGTAGTGGTATGGGGAAAGCAATGGCGAAACGTTTTGCTGAAGAAGGTGCGAATGTTGTTATAACAGGTAGATCGTTAGAACGTTTAGAAGCAACGAAAAAAGAAATCGAACACCGAGAAGGACAGATTTTATGTATTGATATGGATGTTCGTGATGTTGAACGCGTGCAGTATACAGTGGATGAAGCCATTAATACTTTTGGAAAGATAGATGGTTTGGTGAATAACGCAGCTGGCAACTTTATATGTGCTGCGGAAGAACTATCGACGAATGGTTGGCATTCTGTGGTAGATATTGTGTTAAATGGAACTTGGCATTGCACACAGGCTGTTGGAAAAAAATGGATTGAACAAGGGCATCACGGACGTATTATCAATATGGTGGCAACATATGCATGGCGTTCAGGGCCGGGTGTTGTACATTCTGCTAGTGCAAAAGCGGGTGTGTTAACTATGACAAGAACGCTCGCTGTAGAGTGGGGTTCAAAGTATGGCATTACCGTAAATGCTATTGCTCCAGGCCCTATAGATAATACAGGGGGCTCTGGAAAACTTAGTTTATCAGAAGACGCACGCCAACAAACATTGAACAGTGTGCCTTTAGGACGCATGGGGCAACCAGAAGAAATTGCAGGATTAGCTAAGTTTTTATTTTCTGAAGAGGCAAATTACATTAATGGTGCTTGTATGACAATGGACGGCGGTCAATGGCTTAATCAAAGCGCGTTTTAATATCATAGCTATTTTTATAGTTATAGAGAGAAGCAAATCGCACGGATTCTTGGATTTTAAATCCGTAAAAACCTGAGTAGCTTTACTCTCGATTTTTAAATTCGATTGTCTAATGTTGGGTTTTTGAAATCGTGTATAGGAAAGTGAAATGAGAAAGGTTAAGTAAAGTTTATGCTCCTCCAAATCATTAAGGAGGTTTATATGAATCTTTTAGGTGTTGATATTAGTAAAAGAAATTGTACTATTGTCCATTATAATTATTCCAAATAACAGAAATGGTTATAATCATTTACTTAAATACTTAAAACAAATTGGCCAATCACTGTTAGTATTTGAATCGACATGCATATATACTAGAGCCATGTTCGATTTTGCCAAGTGAAACAAAATAACTTTATTGAACCAAATCCATTGGAAGCAAAATTTAAGACGAGTACTTTAAGGGCGCGAAAAGAGGATAAATCAGATGTCCATAAATTAGCACCTAGCCTTAGTTTTAATTCCTTTAAATGTTAACATGAGAACACAAATATTTTCTTTGGATTAAGTGAACGTGCTCGATTTCACTTTGAAATGGGAAATATGCTAAATCGTCTAAAAGTAGAAATTGTTGAATTGTTACAACATACTTTTCTCGGTTTAGAAAAACTGTTAAAAAGCTGTTATTGCATCATCGCACTTAACATCGCAAATCGTTTTCCTTACCCTAATACTGTAAAATATCAAGATAAGTCTTCACTTATTACTAGTGTTTTTAATTCTGTAGATAAAGGTTTATCTACAAAAAAGCGTAAGGCTATGTGAAAATATTAGTTAAACTCACACATGAAAGATATCCAAATGTAGATGAACAGTCTTTTCTAGTAGAAAAAAGTAAAATTATTAATTCAACGATTAAAGACTTCTATTCAATAAATGAAGTAATTGGATAAAGAAATGATTCAATTTATTCTATTCCTAGTATTGGAGAATTAACAACATCTATGATACTTGGAGAGTTAGGGGATATTGTGAAACTCAAGTCGAATAAACAAGTAGATGCTTTTTGGGTATTGATATCAAACGATATCAATTTGGAGGAACTCAATACAGATACACTATTAACAAACGTGGAAAAGCACGAAGTCTATTATTTTGGGTGATTATGAATATCATTTGGGGCAACGATATTATAAAATTCATAGACTAAGAGTATAAATTAAGAAAGCAACCCAATGAGAAATCTCATAAGGCTGCTATAGTAGCTTGTATGAATCGTTTATTAAAAACCATTCATTACTTAGTTACCAAAAATCAACAATATGACTATCAAATGTCCCCACATTAAAATAATCACCTTTAAATATAAGGTTTATTTAGTATGCTTAATTTATCAAATAAGCTCTTGACTATTCGTAGAAAAGAGACTGAGACATAAAGTTCTTGGACAAGTGAAAAAAGGCAATTTCTATTGGAATCATATAGAAATTGCCTTTTTTCAATATTGCTTTAATTATAATTAGTTCATTGAGTTACTACTTTTCTTTTATTAAATACCATTAATAAAAAGAAATAAAGTTTCTGATAGGGCGTCTATTTTAGGATTTACACTAGAACGATACATTGTTTTATTAGAAGGTTTTTGATTTTGTGATAGCCAAATCATTCGAAAACGATTATTAAGTAGTTCTTCTATTGTACAATCAAAGAATATAGATTGGATCTCTTAATATAGAATCATTTTTAACATCATTTTGGGTTGAGATAGAGCTTTTTTTAACGTACTTTAATGAAAAATAAAATATGAATACGTTATATTTTGGCGAGACACTTGAAGGAACAGGACAAACTGAAGCTGTCCCTAACAAAGCTAGCCAACAATTCGCCGCAGTATTGAATAACAAAGAATTACGCAGATAGTTTGAATTAAATCATCTGCGCGCTATTTTTCTAAGATTTTTGTAAAGACTCAATATATATGAGTTAGTCTATTATCTTTTGTTTTTTAATTATCATTACTTATGAAAGATTCTCCTGCTTGTTCATATTTTTATCATCGTTTGATATTTTTTTCATAATCTTCTCCCCACTTTCTCATCATCATTATGATAGGTTTCAAAGTTTCTCCTAATTCTGTTAGTGAGTATTCAACTTTTGGGGGAACTTGATGATAAACTTTTCGATTAATAATACCATCTTTTTCCAGTTCTCTAAGCTGTAACGTTAACATTCGTTGTGTAACATCAGGCATTAAACGTCGTAGTTCATTAAAACGACGTGTTTTAATTAAGTGATAAATAATAAGACCTTTCCACTTACCGCCAATTATATTAACAGTGGTCGATACAGGACATGCATCAGGATTAGGACAATTAGTTTTTTTCAATCTAAACCCCTCCAATAAATAGTATAATTTTTGATACTATATAACAGATATGTGCGTACTTACATAAACAAATTATATATCATAAAATGTATTTATCAAATAGTTACAGGAGGAGATTATATTGACAAATAAGTTGTTTTCATCTTTTAAGATTAAAGATACCAAATTTAAAAATAGAATAGTTATGTCTCCAATGAGTATGCATAGTTCTGATGAAGAAGGCGAAGTTAAAAACTTTCATTTAACACATTATACATCAAGGGCGTTAGGTCAAGCTGGTCTTATATTCCTTGAAACTCTAATTGTTGATTCAAATGGTTTAGTTGGTCCAGGAGATTTGGGAATATGGGATGATAAACATGTTAAAGGATTGAGTGAACTTGTAGAACAGATACAAAGCTTTGGCAGTAAAGTTGGGGCTCAAATAGGACATGCTGGAAGACTTGCTAAAAAAGAAGGCGCGGACTTGATAGCTCCATCTGCAATACCATTCGATGAGGAGAAAAAAACCCCTTTAGAGATGACTAAAGAAGAAATCAATCACCTTATTATAGAGTATAAAGAGGCTGCGCGTCGTGCAAAAGAATCTAATTTTGATGTTCTTGAAATTCATTGTGCTCATGGATATTTATTAAATGAATTTTTATCTCCACTATCGAATCATAGAAATGATGATTATGGAGGGAGTTTTGAAAAAAGGTATCGAATTGTTAAAGAAATTATAGATACAGTTAAAGAGGTATGGCAAGGTCCTTTATTTGTTCGTATTTCAGCGACAGATTATCATAAAGATGGAAACACTAATGAAACATATATTGAATACGCTAAACTAATGAAAGACCAAGGTGTAGATTTAATAGATTGCAGTTCAGGAGGTATTGCTCCAGTTAAAGTAGATAGTTATCCTAATTATCAAGTTCCGGCTGCTGATAAAATCAAAAACATAGTAGGTATTCCAACAGGGGCTGTAGGATTAATTACAACAGGAAGACAAGCTGAAGAAATACTAAAAAATAATCGAGCAGACTTAATTTTTATAGGACGTGAATTTCTTAAGAATCCATTTTGGCCACGTCAAGCTGCAGAAGAATTAAATGCTACTATTGACGCTCCCATTCAATATATAAGATATGGATCAAATTGGTTAAGTCACTAATAATTACTCAATAATAGATTTAAAACCCTAGACAGTTACTTTTTGGGTTTTAAATCTATTATTTTAAAATATTAGTAAATAAAATTTAATTGCTTTAATACCATACGAAATTCACTCGGTGTTAGGTCATCCGAAATTCACTCGGTGTTAGGTCATCAAAT
This sequence comes from Staphylococcus sp. GDY8P94P, assembly GCF_017892255.1. Taxonomy (NCBI): domain Bacteria; kingdom Bacillati; phylum Bacillota; class Bacilli; order Caryophanales; family Staphylococcaceae; genus Staphylococcus; species Staphylococcus sp. GDY8P94P. The sequence goes on along the minus strand of NZ_JAESKU010000008.1, from coordinate 543,916 downwards.
ATTGGAACATATCTTTTATTCATATATTAATCAATATAAATGATAATGCCTGATTCAAGTTCTATATATGTTGTAAATTTATTTCTATAGTAATATTCTGATTTTAAAGTGACTCAAAAAGCTTCTATCGGATGATTATCTAAACCTCCACCTACTTTAGACATATTAATTTTCACATTGTGAGTGTCTAGATACTCTTTATAGGATTTAGATGTGGAAACCACAATCACTATAAAATAAAGTGTTAAATACCTGATGTTATTTAAAGCTATCTTTAATATATCCAGTACTATTTTTAAATAATTATATTTACTGGATTTGCAGACTACAATACTTAAGTCATATCTATTAATAATAGCGCTAGTATAAGCCTTTTTACTATCACCGTAATTTAAGTAATTAATGTTAGTAAACCACTATTTATTTGATTCATTTGTTTCAAATTTATGGATAATGATAATTTTTACATTAAATTAATCCGAGCCAATGCCAATAAGTGGCGCTAAATAAAATCATAAGTAAATAACCAATAACTGTTATAGGGATCCCTGTTTTTAAAAAATCTTTAACAGTAAATGTTTCTGTACCATAGGCCAACATTGATTGTGGTGAGCTTACGGGTAATAAGAAACCAAAGCTGATAACGAATTGCTGTATGAGTACAAATCCAATAGACTGATTGCCTAAATCCAAGGTAGTAGTTAGTGAAATAAATACAGGAATTAACGCTGATGCTAAACTTGTTGCACTTGCAAAACCTAAATGTATTAAAATATTGAAAAGTGCAATTAATGCAATGGTTACAAAAAGGGGATAGTGATTTAACCCCATGATACCAAAGGTTTGGTCACTCAACCATTGGGCGGCTGTAGTTTTTAATAGTACATTTCCTAAAGATATGCCGACGCCAAATACAATAATTGTTCCCCATGGTATACGACTTTCAGCTTCTTTCCAGGACATGACACCAATTTTAGGAGTTAACATAATAGCCAATGCTAATAAAATGATTGAAGATGAATCAATAGGATGTAATATCTTTTCGGTAGACCAAAGTATTAATAAAATGATGGATATGCTAATTAAACGCCATTCTTTAGAAGTTATAGGTCCCATAGCTTTTAACTGTTGCTGAATTAATGATTTGCCTCCCGAAAGTTCTTTTTCTTCTGGGGGCATGACTTTAAGCATGATAAAATAAAGCGCAATTGACATTAACATGGACCATGGCCCAGCATATAAGAACCACTGTCCCCACGATATATCAGTATTTAACTGGTCATTGATAAAGTTAATTGCGACAATGTTTTGTGCAGCTGCAGTTTTAATACCAATATTCCAAATAGAAACTGCTTGTACAGCTGTGATAACTAAAAGTCCAGCTAATTTACTTTGTTTAGCAACGCCGAATGCTGTTATCATTCCTAATAATATAGGAATAACAGCACCTGCTCGTGCAGTAGCAGAGGGAACGAAAAATGCTAAAAATATTGCCACTAATATCGTTCCAATAACGATACGATTTGTCTTATTGCCTGCTACGGAAAGTACAATTAGTGCAAGTCTTTTATGAAGTTGTGTAATTTGCATAGCTGTTGCAAAAAAAAGAGCAGCTGCAACTAAAGCTAATGCACTGGTAGAAAACCCACTAAAAGCAAGTTTTAAAGCATTACCTGTTCCGAAAAGTGAATCTCCCTTCAATATTTCACCATTTGACTGAGGATAGCCTAGCGATTCAGATAAATTTTGTACCGGACTGAAACCTATTAATAGAATAATGAGTCCAACAATCATGACCGCAGAAACTGGATAAGTCACTGCTTCAGTTACCCATAATATGACTGCAAATAGCAATATTGCTAATGCGCTTTTAGCCATAAGTGGTAAACTTTCTGGTGTAGGTAATAACAAAATCGTGATTAAGATAATCATACTTGTGATTAACCAAAATGGCTTGAAATTAGATGTAGACTTGGTAGATGAATCTTTACTCATAAATTTCCACTCCCCTTGTTAAATTCTTCACAATAATATTACAAATTTTATTAAGTTGTATCATTATAATTTAGGAAAGTTCATAAAAATTTACTAATTATGTATTTGTCATATCATTAATTTTATAAATTTTATGGTAATAACTAGGGAGAAAACTTTTGTTATGAATATGAGTAGCTGCATTCTAACTTCTACAATAAATAGTATGAAAGTTTAAATAGTCATAAATAGGCAATAGCATTACTAATGGAAAAATTAAAGATGCTATTAAACATTTAATAAATAAAAAAGGTGATTAATATGGATGTTAGATTTCCAATTGGTGAATTAGAAGTGCCAAATAAAGTAACATTAGAAGATATCCAAAAATGGCTTAGTGAAATTGAGTCGTATGCATATAGACTGAGGCAAACTGTAGCTCATTTAAATGATGAAGCATTAAACAAGCAATATCGAGACAAAAGTTGGACTGTGCGACAACTCGTTCATCATATAGCAGATTCCCAATTAAATATGTTTCAACGCTTAAAATTAGCGCTAACAGATACGAATCCAGTTGTTGATCCTTTTATTCAAGATGAGTGGGCAAAACTTGCTGATAGTCAACTGCCTATAGAAAGTTCCCTTAAAATGTTAGAGGGTATAAATGAACGTATTATAGCTATTGGCAATCATTTAACAGAAAGTGATTTGAATCGTACATTTACATTAAGAGGAAGCGGAGAAATATCTGTTGCAACTAAAGTTGCTAAATTAGCTTGGCACGAAGAACATCATTTAGCACATATTAAAATAGCATTATCATAATGAATATAATGGTGAGACCGTTCAATTTTAATCATTGAACGGTTTTTTAAATATATAAAATAGCAAACTGACTAACTAGGATAATTGTCACACTAATTACAATTATGTTACAGAAAAAATAAGTTTAAAAAGTACTTTATTCACTTTAGCAATAGATTTTTTTACAAAATATCTTTTAATTTTCATTCAATTTTATGTAATTATTATGTAAAATGCATGGGGGTTTTTTAATTTCGCTGTAACCTACAAGGTTTTTATGGATGTTATAGTATTTACTGGAAATTGGTTGAAACAGCATTGGATTTTACAAAAAATAGTTGGTTTCAATATCACAGTAAAAATAAATCTTAAAAATATAAAAACAAACTTGTAGGAGGATTTAATCAAAAATGAAAAAAACAGTATTAGCTTCAACATTAGCAGTAGGATTAGGTGTAACAGGATTCGCAGCAGGTAACTCAGCTGACGCAGCAGAACAAGGTGTAGATAAAGCAGAATTAGCAAACTTAGCTCAATCTAACCCAGAACAATTAAATGCAGCACCAGTACAAGAAGGTTCATATAGTTATAACTTTAATTACAATGGTTTAAACTATAATTTTGAATCAAATGGACAAACTTGGTCTTGGAGTTATGGTGAAGGTTCAAGCGCTAACGCTTCAACAGTTGAACAACCACAACAAGCACAAACTCAAACTGAGCAACCAGCTCAACAAGCTGCTCCACAAACTGAACAAACACAACAACCACAACAAGAAGCAACTACAAAAGCTTCAACTCAATCATCAAGCTCAAATGAAGCTTCAAGTGGTTCTTCAGTAAATGTTAATTCACATTTACAAGCAATCGCTCAACGTGAATCAGGCGGCGACTTAAAAGCTGTTAACCCATCTTCAGGTGCAGCAGGTAAATACCAATTCTTACAAAGTACTTGGGACTCAGTAGCACCAGCTGAATATAAAGGTGTATCTCCAACTGAAGCACCAGAATCAGTACAAGATGCTGCAGCTGTAAAACTTTATAACGAAGTTGGCGCTTCACAATGGGTTACTGCATAATCTGAAGTATAATTTTAATTAAAATATAAGTGTAAAACGCCAATAAAAGCTATGAAGGAATCATTTAGTAGAGATTCTTTCATAGCTTTTTTATATTAATATATTGGATGAAATTACGGTTATTTAAGAAGTATGTTATATAAAGTCATTCCAAATGCCTTTATTTGGAGTCGAAGTTACAGAAATGATTTCATCTTTAGTGGGGTGTTTGACGCTGAGTTTTGATGCCCAAAGTGCAATTTGTTGTCCGGGTTTATTAAATTTCTGTCCATATTTTTGATCACCATATAATGGTAAGTTTTGATTTGCGAATTGTACTCTAATTTGATGTGAACGACCTGTTTTCAATTGGATTTGAACCAAGGTTTTATTGTTAATTGTTTTGATAACTTTATAATTCAAAATTGCCTCTTTAGCATCTTTTTTCTTCACATCAACTGCATAAACAATATTTTTATTTCTATTTTTCCATAAATAGTCGCGAAGTTCACCTTCTTTTTTTGAAGGTATACCATGGATAATTGCTAGGTATGTTCTATATAATTTTTGTTTTCTAAGTTCATTAGATAACCTAGAGGCTGCTTTGGATGTTTTAGCGAAAACAATTGTGCCTCCAACGGGCCGATCAAGACGATGTACGAGTCCAAGGTATACATTACCCGGTTTATTGTATTGAACTTTTATGTAATTTTTTAAAATGGACAATAAGTCTTGATCTCTTGAGTTGTCTTCTTGTACAGGAACATTAATTGGTTTCTCTACCATTAATAAATGGTTATCTTCATAAAGAATATTGTCGAACATTTAATTCCTCCAACATTTTATATATTGATAGGTTTTCGCAAATTTTAAAGTAAAATTATTAAAATTAAACCAAATTAAGATATTATCAGTAGTTAGATATAAATTCAATCTTTCTTATATTTAAAAGTCATAAAATATAACCATTTATAATGATATAAGTGAATATTATTTTCGCACTAATTACATAATTATTACATGTTTGTAAAAGCAATATTATATTTCATGGTTGATGTGCTGGTTTTTTGAATGGAATTGAAGTAAGTATTTAATGTAATTAGGGCGTAAAAATTCTAGATATTTTTTAACTTCACTGTAACCCACAAGCTTTTTTAAGATGTTACAGTAGGGATTAGCAAATTTGATAAAAGTAATTTTGCAAAACAGAAAACTCAAATTTAAATATTTAAAAGTATAATCTCTTAGGAGGATTTATTAATAATGAAAAAAACAGTATTAGCTTCAACATTAGCAGTAGGACTTGGCGTAACAGGAATTGCAGCAGGAAATTCAGCAGATGCGTCTGAACAAGGTATCGATCAAGCACAATTAGCGCAACAAGCACAAAACAATCCACAACAATTGAATGCTGAGCCAATACATGAAGGTGCTTATAACTATAACTTTAATCAAGATAATTTAAATTATAACTTTGAATCTGATGGCACATATTGGTCATGGAGTTATGGTGAAGGTTCAAACGGATCTAATGATGCATCAGCACAATCAACAAGTGATGCAGGACAACAAGAACAAGCACCACAAACTCAAGAACAAACACAACCACAACAAGCTTCATCAGAACAACCAGCACAAGAACAAGCGCCTCAAACTGAGCAAACACAACAACCACAACAAGAAACAGCTTCATCACAACAATCAACAGATAGTTCTTCAAGTGAAGCATCAAGTGGTTCATCAGTAGAAGTAAACGATCACTTGAAACAAATTGCACAACGTGAATCAGGTGGCGACCTTAAAGCTGTTAACCCATCATCAGGTGCAGCAGGTAAATACCAATTCTTACAAAGCACTTGGGATTCAGTAGCACCAGATGAGTATAAAGGTCAATCACCAACAGAAGCACCAGAATCAGTACAAGACCAAGCAGCAATGGATTTATATGAATCTGAAGGTGCTTCACAGTGGGTAACTGCTTAAGTTATTAAAAGTTTAATTTCAAAACATTAATATATACGCATAAAAAGTATGAGATTTAAAGCTCATTCTTTAATTAAAGGACTAATCCGTGAAGAACATGGATTAGTCCTTTTTATATTGAGAAAAAACATATACTTTCAAAAACAATAGAGATAATTTTAGAAAAAATGAATAGAAAGAATTAAATTGATAGCGAAAAACTATTTAAATAAACAATTAAAAATATAAATTTTACAAAAATTGTCTACTTATTAAATGATAAATCAAATATTACAATACTTGAATAAAAAGTGTTTTTATTACAACACCATTACAATAAAATAGAAAAAATAATGAGCCTTAAGACGATGGTGATAGCATTCTAACGTTATTTGGACAGTGTAATAATAAACTTTTGTGTCATGAGGACGTAAAAAATCTAACTGTTTTTTTAACTTCCCTGTAACCCACAAGTACTTTTTGGATGTTACAGTGGGAACTAGCAAATTTGATAAAAGTAATTTTGCAAAAAACGAAAACACAAATTAAAGCATAAATTTAAAAGTATAATCTCTTGGGAGGATTTATTAATAATGAAAAAAACAGTATTAGCTTCAACATTAGCAGTAGGACTTGGCGTAACAGGAATCGCAGCAGGAAATTCAGCAGATGCGTCTGAACAAGGTATCGATCAAGCACAATTAGCGCAACAAGCACAAAATAATCCACAACAATTGAATGCACAAGCATTACATGAAGGTTCATATAATTATAATTTCAGTCAAAACGGTACAAATTATAATTTTGAATCTGATGGCACAAATTGGTCATGGAGCTATGGTGAAGGTTCAAACGGATCAAGTGAAGCATCAGCACAATCAACAAGTGATGCAGGACAACAAGAACAAGCACCACAAACTCAAGAACAAACACAACCACAACAAGCTTCATCAGAACAACCAGCACAAGAACAAGCACCTCAAACTGAGCAAACACAACAACCACAACAAGAATCAGCTTCATCACAACAATCAACAGATAGTTCTTCAAGTGAAGCATCAAGTGGTTCATCTGTAGATGTAAATGACCACTTGAAACAAATCGCGCAACGTGAATCAGGTGGCGACCTTAAAGCTGTTAACCCATCATCAGGTGCAGCAGGTAAATATCAATTCTTACAAAGTACTTGGGATTCAGTAGCACCAGCTGAATATAAAGGTGTATCTCCAACAGAAGCACCAGAATCAGTACAAGACCAAGCGGCAATGGATTTATATGAATCTGCAGGTGCTTCACAATGGGTTACTGCATAATAAAATAATATTCAATTTTAAAATATTGAATCATCAATCCCTAGGTTCTTTTTATAGAATCTAGGGATTTTTATTTTTTAAAGAAACATGTGTAATGATTAAATAAAGACATAATACAAAATATCTTTTGATAAATTGAAGTAAATATTATATATCAATAAATAATCATAACCCGCCTACGTTGAAAAACTTGCGTATTTTTATTATTATGTCTTCTGTATTAAAAAAATTATAGTTTAAAATTGTAATTCTGAAACTTTTTAGCTATTGCTAAGAAGTTTCTTTTTGTATTGAAAGAAAATGAACGAAGTATAGTTAAGGAAATGGTGTTCAAAAATTTAAATCATTTATAGAGAGGGTGTGAGTTTAATGGAATATAAAATTCATCTAAAAAATATTTGTTTTTGTCTTATAGGTACTTTTTTAATTGCAATAGGTGTTAATTCATTCGTTTTAGCTTCAAATTTAGGAGAAGGCGGCACAGTCGGTGTTTCCTTAAATCTGAAATATACTTTAGGCCTTTCTCCAGCATTGACGACGCTTATTATTAATATCATATTAATTGGTGTAGGATGGAAATATTTAAGTAAAACAACTGCACTTTATACGTTGATTACTGTGGTTGCGAGTTCATTTTTCTTGGGAATTACTGAATCTTTTAATTTGAATTTAGAGTCAGATTTTATCAATACTATTTTTTCTGGAGTGTTAATTGGTATTGGTACAGGCTTTGTTATATCTGCCCGTAGTACGTTGGGTGGTACTTCAGTTATTGCGAAAATCATAAACAAATATAGTGAAATTAAAACGTCACAAGCATTATTTATTCTTGATTCATTGATTGTTTTATCTTTCTTACTTGTCTTACCTATTCAAAATGTACTTTATACAATTGTTATGCTATTTATCGTTGAAAAAAGTATGTCTTTTGTTATAGAAGGATTTAATCCTAAAAAAGCAATTACTATTATTTCAGATTTTAACGCGAACATTAGTAAACAAATTAATGAAGAAACGGGGCGTGGTTCTACACTGTTAAATGGTGTAGGAGGATATCAACAAAAAGAAACGAATGTACTTTACGTCGTCGTCCCTCAAAATCAGTTAGCTAGAATTAAAAAGATTGTAAACCGTCATGATGAAAACGCCTTTTTAGTCATCCATGATGTGCGAGATGTCCTAGGAAATGGATTTATGAAATTACAATAAACATAGATAAGAAAATAATTGCAAATTTACTACAAAAATTTGAAAATACCAGTCATTCATTTATAAAAAAGAGGCTGGTATTTTTTATATTCTCGTTTGTTATAGGAGAAAGTGTGTTTTATTATCAATTTTTAAAATAAGATGCGGGATAAAAAGATGACAATGGTCACTGTGAAAATACTGAACAATGTAGAAAATAACACAGTTTGTGCGCGTAATTCTGGCAAGTTGTGCACCTAATAAAAGAAAAATGGCAATTTCTAAATAAAATTAGAAATTGCCATTTTTTAGTTAGCTTGATACATATTAAAATTATTAAATATTTACACATAATTTCAACGCATATTTGTATTATACAAGTTGTTTAAAATTTTCCAGGCGTTTTGCCTTTTCTTCATCACTAATGTCATGTTTTTTAACATAACGATTACTTTCATGTTCAGCACATTCATGACAACATGCACCTAAATAACGTGCTTCATTTTCTTCAGATACTAAAATTTGACGGTTACATTCAGGGTTTGAACAGTTGATGTAACGTTCACAAGGCGTACCGTCAAACCATTCTTTACCTACAACTGTTTTTTCAACTTGATTGACGTCTACACTGATACGTTCGTCAAATACATACATTTTACCGTCCCAATACTGACCTTTTGTTTCTGGATCTTTTCCGTAAGTGGCGATACCACCTTCAAGCTGGCTTACGTCTTCAAAACCTTCTCTTAGTAGATAACCGGAGAATTTCTCACAGCGAATACCACCAGTACAATAAGTAACGATTTTTTTGTCCATAAATTGATCTTTATTTTCTTTAATCCAGTCTGGTAAATCTCTAAAGCGAGTAATATTAGGTCGTATAGCACCACGGAAATGTCCTAAATCATACTCATAATCATTACGCGCATCGATAACAATTGTGTCGTCGTCAAATAATGCTTCTTTAAACTCTTTAGGTGATAAATAATTACCAGTAAGTTCTTTAGGATTAACATCTTGTTCTAAATCTAATGCCACAATTTCTTTTCTAGGACGAACGTGCATTTTTTTAAATGCGTGACCATCTGCTTCATCAATTTTGAAAGTAATTCCTTTGAATCTTTCATCTGATTGTAATGCATTCATATATTTGTCTGTTGCTTCAACTGTTCCGGAAACAGTACCATTAATACCTTCAGTTGATACTAAGATACGTCCTTTAAGCTCTAAATCTTTACAAAAATCTAAGTGTTCTGTAGCAAATGTTTCGGGGTCTTCAATATTTGTATATTTATAATACAATAGTACTCTGTAATCCATAATTCAATTCTCCTCTAAATTTTTTTCTGTTTATAATAGTTTTATATAAAATTAATAGTTTAATAGTATCGTGCGGCTACAATCCATAATGATATGATGAATGCATATTTGTTATATGCTTTTATAAAAGGACGAAATTCTCCTCACTATATTGTAACAAAAAAGGTACAATATTCAATTTAAAAATTTTGTAAAACTAAATATTGTCAAAATTTTTTTGAAGAATATTAGGTTATTAATAAAAAACATGCTCTTTTCAAGTTTGTTATTATCAATGAAAAGAGCATGTATATAAATTTATTTATTTTTATTTGTAAAGATAAGTGCAACTACTAAACTAATTGTACTGATTGCAAAGACAATATTCATGATCGAAAGTGTTTCTATAATCACTACATCTTTGCCTAATCGTTCAAAAGCATTTTGTTGCATTTCTTTCTCAGAATTAAAATCACTGTCGGTTCTTGAAGGCTTTTCTTCAATATCTTCTAATAATCTTTCTTTAACTTTAGGCATATAATACCTCCTTATTCTCTAATATAAATTTTCCCTATTAACAAAAAATAAATCATAAATATATGAGCATTTGCATCATATGGTTGTGGTGTCTATACTTTTATTAAATAATGTGTTAAATAAGGAGGGGATAGAATGGAAACTGTATATTTAGCAGGAGGTTGTCTCTGGGGTGTTCAGGCATTTGTTAAGACATTACCAGGTGTCATTCAAACAGAAGGTGGTAGGGCAAATGGTATTACGCATACCCTTGATGGAGAATACGACGGCTATGTAGAAGTAATTAAAACAACTTTTGATCCTGAAAAAGTGTCTGTTACTGATTTAATGGGGTATCTTTTTGAAATTATTGACCCTTATAGTGTAAACCAACAGGGCCAAGATATTGGTTTGAAATATAGAACGGGATTATATAGTGAAGACGTAAAACATTTAAAAGAAGCACAAGCATACATAGATGCAATTGAAGACCATCACCTTATTGCCACAGAGGTATTACCATTGACTAATTATGTTAAAAGCGCAGGAACACATCAAGACAGATTATCAAGATTTCCAAATGATTACTGTCATTTACCTAAAGCACTGGTTAATAAATATAAATAATGATAAAGCAAAGTGAATTCAAAATTAAAACCTCGTTGTATATCTTCAATCATTCTGTAGATATACAATGAGGCTTTGTTTTTATAAATAGTAGATAGCATTATCTTTTCACAATTTCACCATCAATACCTACAATTTTAATATTATCAGGGTTTTTTAATATCCCAATACGATCTAATGGATTATCATCTACGATAATAAAGTCAGCTTTTTTGTCTGTTTCAATTGTGCCTATTTCATTGTCATAACCTAGACATTCTGCTGCAGTTTTAGTTGATGCTACTATAGCTTGCATTGGTGTCATACCATGTTCAACCATTAACTCTAATTCACGTAAGTTGGTACCGTGTTTAAAGACACCAGCATCTGTACCCATGGCGATTTTTACACCTGCGTTTACAGCTTTAGTAAAACTTGTTGTATGTGCCTCTAAAACTTCTTTTGACTTTTCAACAGAACCTTCAGACATACCAAGTTCATCTGCAAATTCAATAACTGAAACAGGTGCTAGTAAAGTCGGTACGAGAAAGGTACCTTGTGCCTTCATTTTTTCTATTGCTTCATCATCTAGGTAAATGCCATGCTCTATAGAATGAATACCTGCTGCGATACAATTTTTAACACCTTGTAGGCCTTGTGCATGTGCCATAACTTTTCTATTACCTCTGAATTGTGCTTCTTCAACCATAACTTTAAGTTCTTCAATAGAAAATTGTGTGAAGTCTGGATGATCTGTTGGACTTGTTACACCTCCGGTTGCATGAACTTTGATTACATCTGCACCAGCACGTAACATCTCTCTTACTTTTTTACGTACTTCTTCAACGCCATCACAAATTCCTGTAGGTAAACCTGGATAATCTTCAATAAAACTTGGCATAGTTATACCAGATTTCGTTAATTTATCACCATGGCCACCAGTAATCGTTAATGCATTGACACTAATTTGCATGCGTGGTCCGAGTATCAAACCATTTTGTACAGCTTCTTTAATCCCTTGGTCAGCACCAAGTGCATCACGCACGGTAGTGATACCGCAATTTACTGTACGTTTAAGATGATCTATAGCGCGATAGAATGTATAAGAAAATGGCGTAGCTAATTTATCTGTCAATGGTCTCATTTCTTCCATGATATGAACATGGCTATCTATCATGCCCGGTAATAAATATTTATCGGTACCTTCGATGATTTCATGATTTTCATGGTTTAAATTCTGTCCAATAGTCTTAAATCGATGATCTTGAATAATCACATCAACGTTTTGTTGTATAGCGCTACCAGTACCATCTATAAGGTTTATATTTTTTATAAGCATTTAAAATTCCTCCTAATTAATAAAATTCATAATAATACCTGTTAAAATCACGGAAGCTACCGTAACGGAAGTAAATCCACCTATCAACATAGGACTAAGTAATTCTTTGAAAAGTGCATCATGTTCTTTTTTGTTTTTGGTTAAACTACGACTCACTTCTTCACATAGCATGTAATCTCCAGGAAAACCATACAATGCAGTTAACGCAACTGGAAGTGCCTTTGTATAACGCCAACCAATCAATTTTGCAGCAACTGCTCCTCCGATTAAAATACCTATTGTACCTATTAATAAAATAAGTAAGATAGCTGGTAGGTGATGCCATAAATCTTGTGGTGTGATATCTCCCATAGAACCGATGACAATCAGCATGATAATAACAAGAATTAAAGTGAACGACTTGTTTTTTTCTAATTCTGCTTGTTCAAATAATCCTAGTTTTAGCCCGACAATCCCAAAGAATAAACTGATAAGTGTAAAATGAATTGGGGTCACTTCTCCAATTAAAAAAGCTAAACTAGCTAATACAAACATAATAAATAGTCTTAAAGTATTATTTTGTAAAATAGGATATTTATCATGTAAAGTATGTGTTGTTGATGTTCGAGTCGTTGATGCTTCTTCACGGGTATCAGTTTGTAAATTTTTAGATTCTTGTTGCAAAAAGTGTTTACCGTAACGTTTCATGATTACTGAACTTAATGGTAACCCGATAACACCTTGTAGACCTTGCACAAGTGCTGGTAAAACAATTAAATAACTTAAATCTAAATCCTTTAACTTATCAATTGTAATTAGCAATGCAACAATACCACCTGAGATAGGACCAACACCAGAAGCGGCGATACGAAAATCATAAACTAAAGATACGATGATTAAAATCATAGTCGTTGAACCTATAATGCCGAAAAGTGAAATAATCACTGCCTTCCACTGTGTTTTTAACGTTGATAAAGGCATCATCGTTCCCATATGCATAATGGCAGGTGCTATAGCTAGCGCACCTAGTGAAGGTAAAATAGCTGAATCAAGAATATTTTCAGGAAATATACCTGCCCATTTAAGTAATAAAAAACTGACCATTGCAGTCAAAAGCATTGGTACGCGTGCTTTTGTCAATGTTGAAATAACTTCCCCCAAAGCAATTAAAGCAAATAAAGCAGTTGCTGAAATAATAGGTTCACTCCACATGATAATTTCCCTCCCTAATTTAAAGTGATAGTAAGTATCATAGCATTAATAAAGGATAAAATTAACAGTAAATACAGAATTTTCAGAATATATTTTTGTTCTAAATCACCATGAATTTTTTTGGGAAATTGGTTTGACATTTAAATTTAAGGAGCGTATTATATAAAAGGTACACGGGGTGTACTGAAGTAATTTCACCCTTATAAATAGTTGGTCATGCGTGTTAAGCTAAGGCAAATATTTTTGTTTTAGTCTTTTTTTAACTTATAGTACATGGGATGTACAATTAAAGGAAGGTAGTTGGAAAAATGTTGAATGAATTTAAATTTATATTTAAAAATAAAATGTTAGTGGTATCTTTGATTGCAATATCACTTATTTCATTGCTATACGTGGCTTTGTTCGTTGGTTCAATGTGGGATCCATACGATAAGACAGAAAATCTAAAAATATCTGTTGTAAACCACGATGAAAAAGCAACGCTTAATAATAAAAATATTACTATTGGCGATGATTTAGTAGATAAATTAAAAGATAATGATAAGTTTGATTTTCAAGTCGTTTCTGAAAAAGAAGCGAATAAACAATTGAATAGAGGTGAAAGTGTAGGAACTATTATTGTTCCCAAAAATGCCTCATCAAATGCAACGACAATTTTAGATGAAAACCCTAAAAAAATAAATCTTGAAACTAAGGTAAATCCTGGTTCTAGTTATACTGGTAGTCAATCTGCAAACTCAGCTATTAATACAGTGACTGAATCTATAAAAGATAATATAAGATCTAACTATTTGAGTGAATTATTCGCTAGTGCTAAAAAATCACAATCAGGTTATCAAGATACATCAGAAGCATTAGGACAAATGTCTGATGCAGAAACAGAACTCATTGATGGTAATCAACAAGTGACAGATGGTATTCAGCAAATGGCACCAATGGTAGGTCAACCAGCTCAAAAATTATTATCAGGAAATCAACAGGTAACAGATGGACTGAAAGAACTTCAAGCAAATAACGATGAGTTAAAATCAAAAATTGATGATGCAGTTAGTCAACAAAATAATGTATCATTTGAATCCGAAAATGAAAAAGCACTCAATGATGTTACAAAAGTAAAAGAAAATAATCCGACGAATGCTGATGAATATGGTGCAACGATTGTTCCTTATATGGCAAGTGTAAGTTTGTTTGTTGGCGCATTATCGTTTAGTGCTATTTATCCATTGAGAAAAACGATTGATAAATCTACAACTTCAATGAGACAAGCTTTAGGGAAATTTGCATTATATATCGTTCAAGGTGCGTTGTCTGCATTATTTATGAGCAGTTGGGTATTATTTGTGTTTAACATGTCAGTTGGTAATGTTTGGAAATTTATATTAGTAGGATTGTTATGGGCTATTGCAGCAATTACAATCACATCGTTCCTAACATTATTCTTAGATAGAATAGGACTATTTATATCAATGATTCTTTTAATCTTACAATTAAGTGCAAGTGAAGGTATGTTCCCAATAGAACTTTCTGCAACGTTCTATAGATGGATACATCCATTTTCACCAATGTCTTACGCTATTCAAGGATACAGAGAAGCGATATTTACTAATGCAGGTCACTTTGACTTTGGATTTGTTGTAGCTTTACTTATCGGTATCATAGTCGTAATGATGATTTTACAATATTTAGTTCTACTATGGTTTAATAAGCGTGATAAGTTACCACTTTCTATCGAATTTAAGTAATTTATAAAGGGGGATAAGATTATGAATGATGTAGATGCATCGATTGAAAAAGCGATAACCAAATTTCAAATAATGATGTTGTATTTAAACAAAGAAATTATTGAAATGGTGAACGAATCGTCTCTCACAAACTTACTTTCAAGAGAACAAATTGAAGCGATGAGAATTATTCAAACAAAAGGTCAAGTTACGATTAATGAGTTGGCTGGGCTGCAAAATATATTTAAAACAGCTGCTTCAAAAAGAATAGGTAAACTTGAAGAAATGGGCTATGTTCAAAGAGCATACTCAAATAATAAAAGAATAAAATTAGTTCAATTAAGCTTAGAAGGTGAAACATTTTTAAAGCAAGCGACTGCTGCAATGACAGAATCAGTAAAAAATCGCTTAGGTGACCAATTTTCACTTGAAGAAATAGAAGATTTTGTAAATCAATTGGAACGAATAGATGAAGCTTTTAGAAAAAGTAAATAATTACCTAGGAAATTAAATGTGTTATACATGGACTTGTAGCAACAGGATGCGTATACTAAATGATATAATTCTAAACAGATCTTAACTAAAAAACATAAATTTTTGATTAGGGGTGACACATAATGAAAAGAACAGCTGAACGTATACTTGCCTGGATTGGTATTGGTATACAACTACTAGGTGTAATTGTACTTGCGATATTCTTACCATTAGTTGGAAATGGTGACAATAAAAATGCAATGATACAAGCAATGATGGAAGACGATAGTTCGATCACATATGAAAATGGAGAAGCGGTTATTAATATGTTAAGTGGATTGGTAACTGCAGGTCTTATATTATCTATTGTGCTACTTATAGTAGCAATCATCGGTGCAGTGTTAATTGGTAAAAAAGCAAAAGCTGCTGGTATTCTGTTAATCATTGTTGGTGTTATTTCATTAATTGGTAATTGGATTACCGCAATATTGTGGTTAGTAGCAGGTATTATGTTACTTGTGAGAAAGCCACAAAAAGCAATTTATAGTAGAGATGAAGAAGATGATGCAAATCCCTATATCAAAGATGGATCACAAGTAAATGAACATAATAACTCATTTGTATTATCCGAAGATCAAAAAGAGAACGAACAACAAAAAATCAAAGAAAATTATTCCGATGATGATGAGGATAATAAATATAAATATTAATTCGTAATCCAAGTTTGCCTTTGATAGGTAAACTTGGATTTTTTGTATTTTATTCAGATTTAATCGTATCCAAAATTAATTGGAGCTGGTTATATAATTGATGTGGTTCTATCTTTGTATTTGTACTTTTAGAATAATGTTGTTTTATAAAATCTTTAGGTGTCATTTGCATCACATTTTTGAAATCTCTCAAATAAGTATTGTATGAACGGAACCCATAGTCTACCCAAATTGATTCACTATTGCCATTTGTTAATAACTCTCTAGATAAACTATAGATTTTAACTTTTTTAATGTATTTGATTAACGAAATATTCATTTTTTTTGAAAATTCCCTAGACAAATAACTACTATTTACGTAAAAATTTTTGGCAATTAAATTAAGCGTTAATGGTTGTTTGTAATGTTGGTTAATATATTCTACAACATTTTTAATTAATTTATTTGAGTAAGTCAACTGTCCATATATATTTGCTTGAGATGAATTGAGGTAATTGATTAATTTAATAACACCGATGTCTCCATTAAATGAATTGTTTTCTAAAATATTTTTTAAAGTTGTAATATAGGTTTCAGTAATCAATTTATTTAATTTATATTTTTCTAGAAGGTTTTCCTGATTTATTAAGGTGAATCGATGATAACTTAAATTATTTACTGAAATACAAGCAAGCATACCTTCTCGATGAATAATGAGGTTTTCTTCAAAATCATATACTACAAATACATCTCCTCGATGAAATATAAAATTTGATTTTACTTTTTGGAAATGAATCATACCTGAAATGACTAAATATATATTAGAAAAGTTAGGTGTATTTAAATGTTCTAATTTATCACCTTCATCATAAATGATTTGGTTATAATTCATTAAACCCCTCCTTTCCTTAAATGCTAGCTAGTAAAATAGGCAATGATTTATAGTAAAATGAGAATCAGATTAAGTATTAAGGTCTTAAGAGCGTACACAATAAATTCGTTCAAGAAATGTAGATATACTTAAATTTAATTTCATTTATTTAAATAGTACTCTTTTTAAAATTAATAAGTCAATTAATGTTGCGTAATTATAATAAAATAAAATTCTAAAACTAAAAAAATGGATAATTTTTGCATCTGTTTATAATATATTCTATTATGGTGCACTAAAATAGTAATAAATTCGAACAATTCGTGAAAATATTGAAGTATTAAATAATTGAAAATATGTTCAGCATTTCATTATGGCAATTAATTTGGTAATTATCGTTATGATTTAGCAATATAGTTAAGTCTTTTAGCTTTTATTAAAGATGTAATATGAGCAACTAAATAACATTTCTGACAGATAAGCGACCAAAAAGTAGAATGTCGAACACGAATTGGTGTTATATCAAGTGGAAAATGAATAGAGATAATTATTAAACTAAATTAAAATATAATAAAATAGGTTGTTCTATTGAGGAAGGTAACAAAAACATGTAAATTGATAGTAAAGGTTAATTTAGACATTAAATTGAAATGAACGAATGAGGTGAGCTAAATGATGATGATGATTGGTATACTTACACCGTTATTAGTTGTTGGTTTTATAGTTATGTCAATTTTGGAAGAAAAAAAACGAAACAAAAGAAAGCAAGAAAATAATAGCGATGAACAAAAGCAGATTAATAATACTACTAATAGCGATGAAGACAACCGAAAAGACGAATGATATATTATTTTATTGTTATAAATCCCTTTTAAATAATAAAGTAAATCCATTAAATGATGTGCAAATTAAAATAGTGTAATCTTAGTAAAATTTAGAATTTTTATTGATACGATATAGGAGTTGAAATAAGAAATTGATTTCTAATTTATCAATTTTTATTTCACTCCTAATTTTTATATTTTTAAAGTATACAAACAACATAGTTTTAAAAATCAGATATCTAAATTCAGCTAAATACAAATGAATATGTCTAGTGTTAAAGTTTCTTACGAGGGAGTGTTCTAGGATGAGTGAAATGGTTTATATATTACAGAGTGTGTTATTACCTATTTTTATAATGATAGCATTGGGATTTATCTTACAGAAAAAGTTCACTCTAGATTTAAAGACTTTAGCTAAATTAAATATCTATGTGTTTGTTCCAGGATTTATTTTTGTAAAATTTTATAAAACAAATTTTGAACTACGTTTATTATTGTATATAGTAGTGTTTTTCATAATATACATCATTTTTTTATATATAGTGGGTAAAGTTTTAACTTTAGTAAACAAAAGAGGTAAGGGCGAGGCTACAACGCTAACCAATAGTGTATTATTTTTTAATTCTGGAAACTATGGTGTGCCAGTCAATGATCTAGTGTTCAAGGGTGATCCATTAGCGATGTCAGTACAAGTCATCGTTTTATCATTACAAAATATTTTCACTTTTTCATATGGTATTTTCGCAATACAATCTGCACAAATTGGAAAATTGAAAGCGATGTTAGGTTATTTTAAAATGCCAGTATTATACGCTTTGCTGTTTGCAATTATATTAAATTATACTAATATCACTATACCAGAATTTATTTGGACGCCAGCTAACTATGTAGCGGATGCGATGATTGCAATTGCTTTAATTATGTTAGGCGCACAAATTGCCAATATAAACTTTACTTTCAAGTGGTCATTATCATATGTTTTTATATTTGTACGCTTAGTGATTGGACCAGTCATCGCATTAATAATTATAAAAATCATGGGTATTGAAGGCGTTATTGCGCAAACTTTGTTTATCGCTTCAGCAATGCCGACGTCAGTAAATAGTTCTGTGATTGCTCAAGAGTATGACAATCACCCAGAACTTGCAGCAGAGCTTGTCTTTTTATCTACTTTATTAAGTTCAATTACTGTGGTGGTTGTTATTTACGCTTCTAAATTACTATTTTAGAAATTTAAAAGGTTACATCCATTATCATTACTTATACTTTTATGCACTGAGAAAAAATATCTCAGTGCTTTTTTGTTTTAGTTGTAATAAATTTGTATGAACTTAAAAATAGCTAATGCATTTTAAAACATTGAAAACAGTATCATTACATATCTCAACATAAAATGTTATATCATTCATTGTTGTTACTTGTTTGATGTATGACAATTGAACTGAAAATATTTTCTTTATAAATACAATTTTTATTTTTAAATATATTGTGCTATAAATATAACGTGAATGACATTGAAAATAAATAGATAAAAAATAACTATAAATTAAAGGATGGTATATGTGAAAGAGATTGTATTAGGCATAGATATCGGTACAAGTTCTGTTAAAGCCATTGCTATTAATAAAAAAGGTGACGTTTTAGATGTTACTAGTGAACCAATTCATGTTATTAATCAACAAACAGGTTTTAGTGAACAAAATCCAGAAGATTGGTATGAAGCCTCTAAAGATTGTATAAAGTACTTATTGAATTCGGAAAAGTTACTGGTATGAAGGTTAAAGGTATATCATTCTCTGGTCAAATGCATAGTTTAGTGTTACTTGACCATCAATTTCAACCACTAAGAAATGCCATTTTATGGAATGATACAAGATCCACATTTCAGTGTGAACAAATAAAACAACAATTTGGTGAATATGTCATGGATAACCCTGTTTTAGAGGGCTTTACGTTAACGAAGTTGTTATGGGTTAAAGAAAATGAACCGTTGATTTGGTCCAAAGCAAATGTCTTTTTACTGCCTAAAGATTATGTGAGATTTAAATTCACAGATACGATAAATATGGAATATTCTGACGGATCAAGCACATTGTTAATGGATATAGCAAATAAGTGTTGGAATAAAAATATTTGTGACTATTATGGTGTATACCAACTTTGTCCAAAATTAATTGAATCACAAGATTTTGTAGGGTACCTTAATACTTCAATTGCAGAGGAATTAGGTTTAGATAAAAATGTTGCAGTATATGCTGGGGGCGGAGACAATGCCTGTGGCGCATTAGGAGCAGGCGTTATTAGTGAGGGAGATACACTATGTAGTATTGGTACTTCTGGTGTCATATTAACGTGTGATTCTGAGAATACAGGGACTTATGGTCACAATATACATCACTTTAATCATGTGCTCCCTCAAAAATCTTATGCAATGGGTGTCATATTAGCTGCAGGCGATAGTTTAAAATGGTTTCAAAAAAACATTACGCCAAGCTTAACTTATAGTCAAATTTTGGATGAAGCTAAACAATCTTCTCTAGGGAGTAGTGGTTTAATATATGCACCATATTTATCGGGAGAACGTACACCCCATGGTGATAGTCAAATTAGAGGAAGTTTTATTGGCTTAAGTCATATGCATAATAATAAAGATATGGCTCGTGCTGTGATTGAAGGCATCACTTTTGCATTATATGAATCTATCTATTATTTACGTAAAAATGATAAAAAAATTAAAGAAATGATTTCTATCGGTGGTGGGGCTAAAAGTGATTTTTGGCTTCAGTTACAAGCAGATATCTTTAACGCTAGAGTATATAAATTAAAGCATGAAGAAGGACCAAGTATGGGTGCAGCGATGATAGCAGCAAAAGGTGTAGGGTGGTTTAATGATGTCGCTGAAATGGTTCGACAATTTATTCAATATGATAAAGTATTTGAACCTAGTGCAGAACGTCATATGCAATATATGAAATATTTTGCAATATACCAAAAAATTTACGATGAGACTAAAGAAATAACAAAGGAATTATTAAAAATCTCTCACTAAAATAATGATATAGCAACAATCATGCATGATTGGTCATGATATTTCCTAGAAAATAATAAGCTGAAAATATATAAGGTTGAAAAAATACAGTTTTTACGTTAAATTAAACATGAATTAATTGTAAAATTCACATTAATTAAATAGAGCTAAGTTTAACCACTGGAAGTGCCTTTATGATAAAAGGGCTGAGACTAGCGTGATACGCTAGAATTCCTTGAACCTGATCCAGTTTGTACTGGCGTAGGAAAAGTGGCGTTATAAACCATATTTGTCCGTTCACATTAACGTTATTTTTCCTATTTGGAAAAATAACGTTTTTTTTATTTTAGGAGTGATTATAGTGATTATTGCGATTACCAGTTATCATAAATTAACCAAGCAAGATAGCATTAATTATTGCGAAATTGAACCTTAT
The DNA here is from genome assembly GCF_017892255.1 of Staphylococcus sp. GDY8P94P. Lineage (NCBI taxonomy): Bacteria > Bacillati > Bacillota > Bacilli > Caryophanales > Staphylococcaceae > Staphylococcus > Staphylococcus sp. GDY8P94P. The sequence goes on along the minus strand of NZ_JAESKU010000008.1, from coordinate 522,620 downwards.
ATAGATTACCTAATCGTCAGATCACCGATGTGTACTTCTGAGACGATAGAATGGATAAACCAACTAAAGCAACGGCATTTTCCGAAAGATAAAATTATTATTCACAGTGATTATCATGTACTCCAATCTTGCGACTTGTCACGTATACATTTTAGAGAAAATGATGAGCAAATCCGTGCTTTAAAACAACATTGTTCAAACATAAAAATAAGTATGTCTACGCACAGTCGCCAGGCGATTCAATATGCAGAGGATTTAAATTTGGATTTTGTACTTTATGGGCACGTATTTGAAACAAAGTCTAAAAAAGGGTTAGCACCCAAATCATTAATTGAGATCAATGATGCATTGAAAAGTGATATTCCTGTAGTCGCATTAGGTGGTATTAATTTAAAAACGATGTCTCATTTACCTAAGGGATTTCAAGGTATCGCAGGTATATCAATATTTAATCACTCGATAAAAACAGTACAAGCCTTACACAGAGCATGGTTAAACTATGAAGCAACATAAGATTAATTATTTACTTATCAATAAGTGAGAAAGGAATGAATCATGATGCATTGCGTTATTAATGGTGATAATTTCACATTTGAAAATCCTTTAAATATACAAGAAATATTACAAACACTCGGTTTAGACGAAAAGAGAGTGATTGTTGAACATAATAAAAAATTAATTAAACAAAACCAATTTCAAGATTATATCGTTAATGATAAAGATTGTTTAGAATTACTAGAATTTGTAGGAGGCGGATAAGATGTTTAAAATAGGAAAATTTGAATTCAATTCAAGATTGTTATTAGGAACTGGTAAATTTGAAACAGAAGCCATTCAAAAGGAAGCTATAAATGCGTCTGAAACAGAGGTTTTAACTTTTGCAGTGCGTCGAATGAACTTATATGATGAAAAATTACCTAATCCTTTAGCAAAAGTTGATTTATCGAACTTTGTTACTTTTCCTAATACTGCTGGAGCAACATCAGCTGAGGAAGCGATAAGAATTGCAGAAATTGCTAACCACGCCAATCTTTGTGACATGATTAAAGTAGAAGTGATAGGTGATCAGGAAACCTTACTACCCGATCCTTTAGAAACATATGAGGCATGCAAAGTTTTGCTAGCAAAAGGTTATACAGTGTGTCCTTACATTTCAAATGATGTTGTACTTGCCAAACGTCTAGAAGAATTAGGTGTGCATGCAATTATGCCACTAGCTTCACCTATTGGTACTGGAAGAGGAATAAATAATCCTTTAAATCTACGTTATATTATTGAACGTGCCAATGTACCTGTAATAGTCGATGCAGGTGTAGGATCACCAAAAGACGCATGTCATGCTATGGAATTAGGTGCAGATGCCATTCTATTAAACACAGCAATTTCAAGTGCGAAAGATCCAGGGAAGATGGCAGAAGCTATGAAGTTGGGCATTCAAGCAGGAAGAATGAGTTATCAGGCAGGAAGAATACCAGTTAAGTATACAGCTCAAGCTTCAAGTCCAACAGAAGGAATCGGATTTTTATGATGGAAAGGTATTCTCGTCAAATACGTTATAAAAATTTTGGAAGAAATGGTCAGCGTAAACTAGAACAAACACATGTGATGATCGTAGGAGCCGGAGCGTTAGGAAGTCATTGTGCAGAAATATTATCACGTATGGGAGTTGGCGAACTTACAATAATTGATATGGATATTGTAGAAATATCAAATTTACATAGGCAAGCCACTTATACTGAAAATGATGCACAAATGATGGTACCTAAAGTAGAAGCATTAAAAAAGCATTTATTAGATATAAATTCTAATATTAAAATCAACGCATTATACCAAGAAATAACTTGCACCAACATTGAACACATTTTGAGAAAATTTAATCCTGCTATCGTCATGGATGGCATGGATCATTTTAAAATTAGGTATTTAATTAACGAAGCATGCCATAAATTTTCGATACCTTGGATTTATGGGGCTGCAATTGGAAGCCAAGGCACCATTTATGGCATTGATTATAAAGGCCCATGTTTAAAATGTGTGCTCGATAAAATACCTGAATCTGCAGAAAGTTGTTCTATTAATGGTGTGTTGCCTACAGTCATATATCAAGTAGCTAGCATGGAAGTCTCAGAATTATTACGTTGGCTAACAGTAGCTGGATTCTCTCAAAAATTAATAACGATAGATACTTTTTCAATTCAGTATCATACAGTGAATATCAACCAACTTAAAAATGACAATTGTAGTATTTGCGTACATCAGCAATATGATTTACTTAATCGACCTCAGCGTACAAACGTAGAGTCTCAATGTGGCGATACATTTTTGCTTCGTTTCGATGAAAAAATGTTTGAATATGCGCATTATCTCCCTGCAAAAATTAAAAAAGCAAGTAGTTTTGCTAAATTACTTGCTTATAACGACACCGATATTACTTTATTTAAAGATGGTCGTATGAATGTTTATGGGTTAGAAGATGAAGCACAAGCGCATGCATTATATACGCATTTTGCTAAAAGCATAAAATAGGACGTTTACATTTCTCAAAAGCAAAAATTTTAGAATGAAAATTAATGTTTCTTAAATCGTAACAAGTTTATGACATATTTGTTAACAGCCTTTCTTAATATTGAAACACTATATATTGTGGTTTAAATTATTTTTATATACAATATATAGAAAAGAAGGGGTAAAATGAATAAATTAGAACAAGATTTGACGAAACTCATTACAAAAGATCCTACAGTTATTAACGAAAATGCGAATAAAGATAGTGCTACTTTTTCTACGATGAGAGATTTAACAGCAGGTGTTGTATCCAAATCATATGCTTTAGATTACTTATTGCCTAAACATATAGCAGAGGCACATAAAAGTGGTGATATACATTTCCATGATTTAGATTATCACCCTTTTCAACCACTCACTAACTGTTGTTTGATTGATGCTAAAAACATGTTGAAACATGGCTTTCGAATTGGCAATGCATCTGTAACATCTCCAAAATCAATTCAAACAGCTTCAGCTCAGCTAGTTCAAATTATCGCTAACGTTTCTAGTAGTCAGTATGGGGGTTGTACCATTGATAGAGTAGATGAATTATTAAGTGACTACGTAAAATATAATGAAGCAAAACATCGAAAATTAGCGCAACAATTTGTTGAGGATACACATATTGATGCTTATGTTGATTATCAAATTACACAAGATATTAATGACGCAATTGAAAGTTTAGAATATGAAATAAATACACTTTATACTTCAAATGGACAAACGCCATTTGTCACGCTTGGTTTTGGTCTAGGTATAGATGAATATAGTAGAAAAATTCAACAAGCTATATTAAAAACACGAATAAAAGGACTCGGAAAAGATCGTATTACAGCCATCTTTCCTAAACTCGTTTTTTCCATTAAAAAAGGGGTGAATTTTAGTCAAGATGACCCTAATTATGATATTAAAAAATTAGCGTTAGAGTGTTCTACAAAAAGAATGTACCCAGATATATTAAATTATGATAAAACAGTAGAAATTTTAGGTGATTTTAAAGCACCAATGGGGTGTCGTTCTTTTTTACCAGAATGGAAAAATAAGCAAGGTGAAGCAGAAAATAATGGAAGATGTAATTTAGGTGTAGTTACGCTTAATGTACCTAGGATAGCTATAGAATCAAATGGTGATATGGAAAAGTTCTGGGAAATATTTCATGAGAGAATGCAAATTATGCACGATGCATTAGTTTATCGCATTAAACGTATGGAACAAGCTACGCCTGATAACGCCCCCATTTTATATAAAAATGGTGCTTTTAAACATTGTTTAAGTGATGAAGATAGTGTAATGTCACTGTTTAAAAGTAAACGTGCCACGCTGTCGATCGGTTATATAGGTTTGTATGAGGTAGCTACAGTGTTTTATGGCCCTGAATGGGAAAAAACAGCAAGAGGTAAAGCATTTACGCTTCAAATATTAAAAGCTATGAAAGTTTATCAATTAGAATGGACAGCACGCTACTATATTTGGTTCAGTATCTATAGTACACCAAGTGAGTCTTTAACAGATCGTTTTTGTAGATTAGATAAAGAAAAGTTCGGCGATATATTAGATATTACGAGCAAGGGATATTATCAAAATTCGTTCCACTACGATGTGCGAAAAGATATTACACCTTTTGAAAAGATAGATTTTGAAAAAGATTATCCATTTTATGCTAGCGGTGGTTACATACATTATTGTGAATATCCAAAATTAGATCATAATATTAAAGCATTAGAAGCGGTTTGGGATTATTCATATGACAAAATCAGTTATCTAGGAACAAATATCCCTATAGATCATTGTCGTTTATGTGATTTTAAAGGCGATTTTAAAACAACCCCATCAGGATATCAGTGTCCGGAATGTGGAAACAGTGATCCTAAAACCGTAGATGTGGTAAAACGCACATGTGGTTATTTAGGAAATCCAGTGCAACGTCCTACAATCGAAGGTAGACATAAAGAAATTTGTGCAAGAGTAAAACATATGAAAGATCAATCGATATGACAATATTAAATATCATAAATGGACAAGGTTATATTGCCAAAATAGAGTCGCAAAGTTTCGTAGATGGCGAAGGTGTGAGATGTAGTTTATATGTTTCAGGATGTCCATTTGCATGTTTAAATTGCTATAATAAAGTAGCACAAAATTTTAAATATGGTGAAAAATTTAATGATGAAATTTTGAAAGAAATAATAGAAAATTTTGAACCGAATTATATAGAAGGTTTAAGCATTTTAGGCGGGGAGCCATTTTGCAACTTAGACATAACACTCAAATGTGCTCATGCATTTAGACAACGTTTTGGTCATGAAAAAACTTTATGGGTATGGACAGGGTTTTTATTTGAATACTTAAAGAATGATCAATCTCAAAGAAATGAATTATTAAAGAATATAGATGTACTCGTGGACGGCCCTTTCATTCATCACTTATACAAACCCAATTTACCTTATAAAGGTTCATTAAATCAGCGTGTCATCGATGTGCAAAAATCACTAGCTAGCGGTAGAGTTCATGAATATATAATTTAATATTGTGATAGCATAACTATTTCCTGAAATTTAAGCGAATTGCTATTATTATGATATAAAGTTAATTACAATCATAATGAAGACAAAAATAGATATAGTAAAGTGCTATTAAAGGAGCGTATAAGCAATGTGTACAGGTTTTTCATTTATGTCTGAGAATCATCAAGCTATATTAGGTCGAACAATGGATTTTGTTTATCAATTAAAAGGCAATCCAGCAGTTCAACCACGTCACTATTACTGGGAATCACGTGTAGAGTATAAAGGTGAAACATTATATGGTTTCGTAGGTTCAGGCAGTGATATGGAAGGTTTTTTATTTGGAGATGGTGTTAATGAGCATGGTATTGGCGTTTCAGTACAATATTTCAGAGGCTACGCTTCTTACGCAAATGAAACTAAAGCAGGCTATATGAATATTGCTCAAAATGAAGTGATAAATTGGATACTAGGTTATAACAAAAATATAGCTGATTTAATAAAAAATGCCCAATCTGTCAATGTTGTGGCGCATACTCTGAATGACCTCTCTGAAGTTCCGCCGTTACATTATCATATTTCTGATGATACGGGTAGAACAGTAGAGCTTACTTTTAATAAAGGTGAAATAGTGGTTAATGACAATCCTGTTGCCGTTTTGACTAACAACCCTGATTTAAATTGGCATTATGAAAATTTAAGGAATTATATAAACATTTCACCCCAAAAACCAAAAGAAAGAAATTTTGCTAATATTAATTTGAAATCCTTAGGAAATGAAGGCGGCACGTATGGCTTACCAGGTGGATATACTTCAGCAGAGAGATTTATTCGCATTGCTTACTTGAAAAATTATTTAGAAGAATCAACAAATAGTCCAGAACAAGACATACTTAATGCATTTAAATTATTGGAAATCATGAGTATACCTAAAGGTGCAGTTAGAGATGAAGAAAATGAGTTACATTATACGTTGTATCACACCGTATTAAATTTAACGACACGCACATTTTATATTAAATGGTATAATTCTAATAAAATTACTGAATTACATCTATCAGAAGACTTATTAAATAAAAAAGAAATGACAATTTTTGAGCCAACTGAAGGATTAGCAATAACGCGTTTGAATTAAAATTCAAAGCGAGCACATGTATTGAATAAACTTTAAACAATAAATAACTAATAAAAGACACATAAAAACTGCTGTTTTTATGTGTCTTTTTATGTTTATTAAGAATCATTTTTGATGATAAAACGTTTTAATCTCACTATTTTACTTAAAAATTCAATTTTTTTACTGACGCATTATAAGTAGTGTTGAGTATTAAATTTGAAATTATAATGATTTAAGAAGGATGAATTGTATTAAATTTAATAATATCAAAAATGATTTTACTATCGAAAAGGAGAGTTAGATAACAATGAGGATATTTAAAGAGTATATGGCTAGGAAAAATAATCGATATTCCATACGTAAATTTACGATTGGAACTGCTTCAGTGCTTTTAGGTAGTTTTTTAATTTTTAACCACAGCGAAGAAGCCCAAGCTGATACTTTACAAAAAGAACAACAAGAAGTAAAAGAAACACCTCCTAAAGTAGATATAGAGAATACAAAAAATGATTCAAACATTGATAATATACTAGAAAAAGAAAAAAATAATGACACGATACAGCAACCAACTCAAGCTGAAATTGAAAATAAAGAAATAGAAAAAGAAAGTGTTTCGAAAGATACAAAATTAATTCAGGATAGCACTAATATAACTCAGCAACAATCAGAAGCTGATCCCAATGCTATTGTTGAAAATAAAGAACAACCAAAGCATTCAGATGTAAAAGAACCAGATAAACAAAAAGATAAACAAGAAAAAACACCTGAAACTATTAAAAATGATGAAGAAATAAAATCATTAGATACTGAAAAAACAGATAGAGATATAAAACCAAAAGGTACCGAAAAACTCGAAAAAGCGGATACTACAATAAAAAGTGAATCAAAATTGGACGGAAATGAAACACAAGTCAATCAAAATTTGACATCTATCGGAAATAGAGTCACTGAAATGAAAGTTGAAGCGTCTAACATTAATATAGAGAGAAACGAAGCGGAAAAAAGTTTGAGTACGAATGAAAAAGATCTCAAAAATGACAGACAACCAGAAAAGCAATATATTCCAAAAACTCGAGTAGTCAGAAGTATCGATAGAAATCGATACTATAATGGCATGCACAATAATTATCATTATTTTGGGCCTAGATTATCTTATAATTCTCTAAGAGCGGGAGATAATATTACAACAGCATTTAATGAAGTAGAAAAAAATAGAAAAGAATTAACCGAAGAAGAAAGAAAGCTATTCTTGAGAAATATTATTAGACAAACTTCATTAAAAAATAATAGATCTGCTTATGACAGAATTTTTAATAGAGATTATTCTGTAGCTGGAAATAGAAAACTTACAGCGAACCAAGCTAAAAATATAAACGAACTACTATATAAAATGAAAAACTTAACTGTTAATCGTGATAATCCGAATTATCAAGGTATTTATACGTTTACAAATCAAAATGATGTAACTAAAAATGATTTTGGTATCGTAAAAGACGAAGTGTTACATGATGGCGACGCGTTAATTGCAACAATGGAATTGTCAAAAGAAAAAGGTAGAGGGACATACAGATTTGAAAATTATGCAATAAGACCTAATGATAGTCTTAATAGAAAAATAAAAAAAGTTATAGCAGTTTATGAAGGCAGACAAAGACTTATTCTGCAACAAGATCATTTAGGTTATTATTCATATACACGTCCAGACAGTGGTAGAAATGGAGATCCAGATAGAGGTGGCGGTTCAGGAGGCACAGTTAAATTTTACATTTCATTTGATGCCAACCAATATATTGATGTGAATAAAGACAAATTATTTGGTTATATTCTAAGTGATACTTTAGATCCAAATGTATTAAGAGGCGTAAATATTACTAACAAAGATGTTAATATTCAAGAAGTAGCAGATACAATAAATGAAGCTTTAAAAAAAGCAAAAATAAGAAAAGTAGAAGATGCTATAGAAGCAGCAACACAATTAAAACAACAAGCTGAAACAAAACTTGTCGAGGTAACACGAGATCAATTAGTGACACCAACTGAAAAAGCTGAAATTGATAAAATGAATGTAGATATTGAAAAAGCCAAATCATCAGCAATGCAAATGTTAAACGCTCTACCGGACGAAATTACGAATAAAGATGTATTACGGAAAAGAATAAATGATATTACATCAGTAACATCACCAGAAGTGAACGACGCGGATAGTAACGGCGTCTTAGATACAGAACAATTATCTGAAGCAACTCAAGCGGTAGCGAATGCCGAGCAAGCCAAAGCTGCAGTTGATACAAAACTTACTGAGATTAATTCAGATAGTTTAGTGACACCAGAGGAAAAGGCAGAAGTAGACGCTTTAATACAAACATTAGAAACTGCGAAACAATTAGCAAAAGAGAAAGTAGATAGTGTAGCAGATGTTATAGCAGGAAAGACTGACTTACAAACGAGATTGAATAATATCGCATCAGCAACATCTCCAGAAGTAAACGATACAGACAGCAATGGCGTGTTAGACACAGACCAATTGTCAGAGGCAGAGCAAGCAGTGGCGAATGCAGAACAAGCGAAATCCACAGTGGTTACTAAGCTAACAGATGTAACATCAGATGGATTAGTAACACCAGATGAAAAAACGACAGTGGATCAATTAATCCAAGCATTAGAAGATGCGAAACAATCAGCAAAAGAGAAACTCGATAATGTACCAAACGGTACAGCAGGCAAGACTGACTTACAAACAAGATTGGATAATATCACATCTGTAACGTCGCCAGAAGTAAATGATGCGGATGGTAACGGTGTGTTAGATACTGACCAATTGTCAGAAGCAGACCAAGCAGTAGCGAGTGCAGAACAAGCGAAATCCACGGTAGATACTAAGATGGCAGATGTAACATCGGATGGATTAGTAACACCAGATGAAAAATTCGAAGTAGAAGCATTAATTCAAACATTAGAAAGTGCGAAACAAACGGCGAAAGAAAAATTAGATAATGTACCAAATGGTACCGCAGGTAAGACAGAGTTACAAACGAGACTAGATAATATCACATCTGTAACATCACCAGAAGTGAACGACGCGGATAGTAACGGAGTGTTAGATACAGACCAATTATCAGAGGCAGAGCAAGCAGTAGCGAATGCGGAACAAGCGAAAACAGCAGTGGACAATAAATTAGCAGATGTAACGTCGGATGGTTTAGTAACACCAGAAGAAAAAGCGTCAGTAGATCAGTTAATACAAGCATTAGAAGCTGCTAAACAAACAGCGAAAGAGAAACTCAATAATGTACCGAATGGTACCGAAGGAAAAGATGAGCTACAAACGAGATTAGATAACATCACATCTGTAACATCACCAGAAGTAAACGATGCGGATAGCAATGGTGTGTTAGACACTGACCAATTGTCAGAGGCAGAGCAAGCAGTGTCAAATGCGGAACAAGCAAAAACAGCGGTAGATAATAAATTAGCAGAAGTCACATTAGATGGCTTAGTAACACCAGATGAAAAATCCGAAGTAGATCAATTAATCCAAACATTAGAAAATGCAAAACAAGCAGCAAAAGAAAAACTAGACAATGTGCCAAACAGTACTGCGGGTAAAGATGACTTACAAACAAGATTAGATAATATTACATCCGTGACGTCACTTGAAGTAACAGACGCAGATAATAACGGCGTGTTAGATATAGAGCAGTTGTCAGAAGTAGACCAAGCAGTGACAAATGCTGAACGAACAAAAGCAGCAGTAGAATCAAAAGTGATAGAAGTTACATCTGATGGACTAATAACCCCTGAAGAAAAATCCGAAGTAGATCAACTGATTCAAACTTTAGAAACTACAAAACAAGTAGCAAAAGAGAAACTAGACAATGTTCCGAATGGTACTGCGGGTAAAGATGAGTTACAAAGAAGATTGGATAACATCATATCTGTAACGTCACCAGAAGTAAACGATGCGGATAGTAATGGTGTGCTAGATACAAACCAATTATCAGAAGCATCTCAAGCAGTGGCGAGTGTTGAACAAACAAAAACAACAGTAGATACGAAGCTGACTGAAATCACATCAGACAGTCTAGTGACACCAGAAGAAAAAGCAGTAGCAGATCAGTTGATTCAAACATTAGAAACAGCGAAACAAACGGCGAAAGAAAAGGTAGATAGTGTACAAAACGGCACTGCAGGAAAAGATGAGTTACAAACAAGACTAGATAATATCACTTCAGTAACGTCACCAGAAGTGAATGATGCAGATAGTAACGGAATCTTAGATGCAGAACAATTATCAGAAGCATCTCAAGCAGTAGTGAATGCAGAACAAGCAAAAACAACAGTAGATACGAAACTGACAGAAATCACAGCGGATGGTCTAGTAACACCGAATGAAAAGACTGAAGTAGATCAATTAATTCAAGCATTAGAAGATGCGAAGCAAAAGGCTAAAGAAAAATTAGATAGCGTACCAAACGGCACAGCAGGAAAAGACGATCTACAAACAAGATTAGGTAATATCCCATCTGTAACATCACCAGAAGTGAACGACATAGATAGTAACGGCGTGTCAGATACAGACCAATTGTCTGAAGCAACTCAAGCAGTGACGAATGCCGAACAGGCAAAAATGGCAGTAGATACAAAAGTGACAGATGTAACATCCGATGGCTTAGTGACATCAGATGAAAAGGCTGAAATAGATGCGTTAATCCAAACATTAGAAACTGCGAAACAAGCAGCAAAAAATAAAGTGGATAACGTACCAAACGGCATAGCAGGAAAAGATGATTTACAAACAAGAGTAGATAATATCACATCTGTAACATCACCAAAAGTGAACGATGCGGATAGTAATGGTGTGTTAGATATTGAACAATTATCAGAAGCGACTGAAGCAGTGATAAATGCAGAACAAGCAAAAACCGAAGTAGATACGAAATTGACTGAAATCACAGCAGATGGTCTAGTAACTCCAAATGAAAAAGCAGACGTAGATGTGTTAATTCAAACATTAGAAACTGCGAAACAAGCAGCGCAAGAGAAACTAGATAGTGTACCGAACAACACAGAAGGTAAAGCAGAGTTACAACGAAAATTAGATAACATCACATCTGTAACATCACCAGAAGTAAATGATGCAGATAGTAACGGAGTCTTGGACACAGATCAATTGTCTGAAGCAACTCAAGCAATAGAGGATGCGGAACAAGCAAAAGCAGCGATAGATACTAAGTTGGCCGAGGTCACATCTAATGGCTTAGTGACTCCAGATGAAAAAGCAGCAGTAGATGCGTTAATTCAAACATTAGATACTGCAAAACAAGTAGCAAAAGAAAAATTAGATAAGGTACATGACGGAACAGCAGGTAAAGATGTGTTGCAAAGAAGATTAGACCAAATCCCATCCGTAGTATCACCAAAAGTAAACGATGCGGATAGTAACGGAGTCTTAGATACAGATCAATTGTCCGAAGCAACTCAAGCAGTGATAAATGCCGAGCAAGCGAAAACAGCAGTAGATAATAAAATGACTGAAGTTACAGCTGATGGTTTGGTAACACCGGATGAAAAAGCAGCAGTAGATGCGTTAATTCAAACTTTAGAGACTGCAAAACAAACAGCGAAAGAAAAATTAGATAGTGTACCGGATGGCACTGAAGGAAAAGCTACTTTACAAACAAGACTAGATAGCATCTCATCCGTAATATCACCGGAAGTAAATGATGTGGATAGTAATGGAGTATTAGATACTGAGCAATTATTAATAGCATCTCATATAATAGAGAATGTGGAACAAGTAAAAGGAACATTGGATACAAAGCTTTCTGAAATCACATCCGATGGTTTAGTGACTCCGGGTGAAAAAGCGGAAATCGATAGACTAATCTTGGGACTGAAAGTAATAAAACAAGCAGCAAAAGATAAACTGAATACTGTACCGGACAGCACAACAGGTAAAGATGCGTTACAACGAAGATTAGACAATATCACTTCCGTAACGTCACCAGAGATAAATGATGCGGATAGTAATGGTGTGTTAGATACAGAACAATTATCCGAAGTGACTGAAGCAGTGATAAATGCCGAGCAAGCAAAAACTGCAGTAGATACTAAACTGACTGAAATTACACCTGATGGATTAGTGACACCGCATGAAAAAGCTGAAGTAGACACGTTAATTCAATCATTAGAAACTGCAAAACAAGCGGCGAAAGAAAAGCTAGATAGTGTACCAAACGGTACTGCGGGTAAAGATGAGTTACAAACAAGACTAGATAATATCACTTCAGTAACGTCACCAGAAGTAAATGATGCGGATAGTAATGGTGTGCTAGATACAGACCAATTATCAGAAGCAGAGCAAGCAGTGACGAGTGCAGAACAAGCAAAAACAGCAGTGGATAATAAATTAGCAGATGTAACATCAGATGGCCTAGTAAATTCAAAAGAGAAGGCAGAAATCGATAAGTTGATTCAAAAATTGGATAAAGAAAAACAAGCAGCGAAAAACAAGTTATCCAAAGTACCGAACAACACAGCAGGAAAAGAAGAGTTACAAGCAAGATTGAATCAAATTACTTCCGTAACATCGCCAGAAGTGAACGATGCAGATAGTAATGGTGTACAAGATACAAAACAAGTCTCAGAGGTAAATAAAGCAATCAAAGCAGCAGAATCAGCAAAAACAGCAGTGGATACTAAGTTGACCGATATTACATCAGATGGCTTAGTAAATCCAAAAGAAAAGGCAGAAATCGATAAGTTGATTCAAAAATTAGATAAAGAAAAACAAGCAGCGAAAGATAAGCTAGCCCAAGTACCGAATGGCACAGCAGGTAAAGCAGAATTACAAAGAAGATTAGACGAAATCGTATCTGTAACATCGCCAGAAGTGAATGATGCAGATAGTAATGGTGTTCAAGATACAAAACAAGTCTCAAAAATAAGCAAAGCAGTCAAAGCAGTAGAATCAACAAAAGCAGCAGTAAATAATAAACTGGCAGATATTACATCAGATGGCTTAGTAAATCCAAAAGAAAAGGCAGAAATCGATAAGTTGATTCAAAAATTAGATAAAGAAAAACAAGCAGCGAAAGATAAGCTAGCCCAAGTACCGAACGGCACATCAGGAAAAGCAGAATTACAAAGAAAACTAGATCAAATTACATCTGTAACATCACCAAAAGTGAACGACGCAGATAGTAATGGTGTCTTAGATACAAAACAAGTTTCGGAAGCCAAAAAAGCAATTGCAGACGCTAAAGCAGCACAAACAAAAATCATTAATAAGATAAAAGAGATTAGAAAAGATGGTCTGATTACTCCTAGTGAGCAAGCTGATTTAGACAAACTAATAGAAAAATTAGATTCATTAAAACGAATTGCAAAAGGAAAAATAAGTAACTTACCAAGCGGTACAGCAAATATTAATGGATTACAGACTAAATTAGATAACATCACAGCAGTAACAAAAGTAAATGATAAAGATAGTAATAGTATATTAGGTAAGAAACAGGCATTGGATGCAGAGCAAGTAAAAGATAAGCATAATACAAGTCATTTTGAGAATGACGAACAAGCGACTATAAATAGCAAATCGCTAGGCATAAATTTAAGTCAATTTAATGTTCAAAATAATCGTCACAACCTTGAAGTATTAAATAAAAAATCATTTGAAAATCCAAATAAAGAAAATAACTTCAATATGAATTTACCGTATACTGGATTAGACAAAAAGAACCCTTATGCATTCGAAATTCTATTTGGAATTTTAGGATTAATGATCGTTTATAGAAGATATTTAACAAGTGATAAAAACACAGAACATTAAGTTTGAAACTTAAAAAGTTTCATTGAATTTACAAGCACTTTGGAATGATTAGATTAAAAGTCTAATATCCAAAGTGCTTTTTTAATGAAATTTAATATATTGATAGTAACGATTTAGAAGTCATATTGATTTTCTTCTTCCTTCAAAACTTGTGTATATGCTTTTGAAGTACGTAATGTAGATAAAACTAAATCATCTAATCTAAATAAAATGTCATCATTTACAATCTCACCATTTGAAAAATCACGTTCTTCTATAAATACATAAGTTTGCATAATATGTGCCTTCATATAACCTAATATCGGTTTTAGTTGTGTTTCAGGGATGAGATAATGTTTTGGTGATCCAGCAGTTGCAACTATACTTACGATTTTATCTTTAAATGCATTAACTGGTAGTAAGTCAAATACATTTTTCAATGTACCTGGAATGGAAGCTTGGAAGATAGGAAACCCGATGAAAATGACATCAGCATTCATCAAAGTTTGAGTAAGGTATAACGTATCGCCATTGTAATCTAAATAATTTCTTCCATCACTAAACACCAATTCTAACTCTTTTAAGTCTATAAAATTAACTTGATGCGTATCATCTTGATTATTAAGTGCTTGATTCAAATAAGTCATGGCAGTACGTGTTTTTGAACCAACGCTAGAGCCAGATAGTAATACAATATTCATAGTATCATTGACCTACTTTCTTAAATGTTTTTTTACAGCTGGAATAATTTCATTACCTATAAGTTCTATATTCTTCATAATTTTATTAAACGGAACACCACCAAAATCAATTTGAGCCATAAATCGTTGGTGATTGTATAATTCATGTTGATACAGAATTTTTTCGATGATTTGTTGTGGGCTACCAACCATTAAAGCATCTCTATAATCAGGAGCTTTTGCAAATTGTTGTTTTGGGTAACCTGTGCCTCTGATAAATGACATTCCAACATTTAGATGTGGGTAGAACTCTTTCAAAGCATCTTGTGTTGTGTCAGCAGTATAAAATAAACTTGCTGTTGATACTGGTAAAGATTCCGGTGAATGATCAAAACCATTTTCTTGTGCAGTGAGTCTGTACTGTTCAATGGACTCTTTAAAGGTCATTGCTGGACCGCCAAGTGTTGTAATCATCATTGGTATACCTTGTCTACCTGCTTTGATAGCACTTGCGGGAGGGCCTCCAACTGCTCGCCAAATAGGTAATGTGTCATCAATTGGACGTGGGAAAATCTTCATGTTATTTAAATCAGGTCTAAATTTACCTGACCAAGTAATTTTATCGGTTTTATTTAATTCCATTAATAAATTAAGTTTTTCTTCATAAAGTTCGTCATAATTATTCAAATCTAATCCAAATAAATCAAATATTCCTGTACGTGAAGCGCGACCTGCTACAATTTCAGCTCGTCCATGTGAAATTAAGTCTAAAGTAGCAAAATCTTCAAATACTCTTACAGGATCTGCAGCACTTATAATACTAGAAGAACTGGAAATTTTTATTGTTTTAGTGGCTTGTGCTATGGCACCTAAAACTACTGTGTGTGCTTGTGTTGTAAAATGTTCTTGGTGGCTTTCACCGACACCAAATACATCAATACCAGCCTGTTCAGCTAATTGACTAGCTTCTTTAAGTTCATTAATTCTTTGCTCATAACTCACTTTTTCTCCATTATGCGGATTTAATAAATGATCACCTAATGAGTAGAGCCCAAATTCCAATGGAGTATTTTCATTCATTTTTAAATGTGCCATATAATCACCTTTCTATAATTCATGTAGATTATTTTCAATTTCTGTTCGTTGTGCTTCCATAAAGTCTGGTAAATTTAAATGTTTACCCAAATCTTCTATTTTTGTATCTACTGTAAATCCAGGTTCATTCGTAGCAAATTCGTATAAAATACGATTTTGTCTATAATATAAAGATTTGAAAAAGTATCTGTCTATAATTCCTGAATTATTTTCAGGTTGTTGCTCTATTATTTTATGAATTGAATTTAAATCACTATCTTTTGGTGTATTAACAGCAATATGATGCACATAACCTTGACCAGGTCTAGCACGTTCACCTTGTTGTTCTACAATAACAAAATCAGTATATATTCCATTTTGATCTAAAGTCATAACAGTTTCGTTTACATCTTCTCTAAGTGTATATGACAAGCTATTTTTTAAGAAATCGAGCGTGGCTTGAGCATTTTTAACTCTTAGTTCTACAGGGCCCATACCTAAAATTTGGTATTGCTCGGGAATCTCACTATACGGATTTTTTCTCCAAGCATTCGGTGTATGATAATTGCCATTAACTAATAAAATAATCTCCAAACCATCTATATCATTAAAAGTAATAGCAGGCTGATTTAAATAATCTAATGATGTCCATGTAATTTTGAATTGATTCAGTCTTTCTTTAAAAAAATTCAAAGCATTTTCATCAGGAACAAGTAATGATAAGCGATAGATAGAATCAGTTCCAGGACGATTTTTCCCTAAAAGTGGTATTTCAAAAAAACTTAATAATGTACCAGCAGAACCAATTTCATCTCCAAAGAATAAATGATACATTTTTGGATTATCTTGGTTAACTGATTTTTCAACCAATCTTAGTCCTAATACTTGAGTATAAAAGTCTTTATTTTTTTGAGCGTTTTTTGTATACATTGAAATGTGATGGTGACCAACGATATTCATATATATACCTCCTCGTAATAAACTTTTCAGTTGCTTGTGTTATCAGTATAATAGTAATAAAACTTCTTAATACTCATAACCATTATCCTATAGATTAAACTCCTTAGGTATAAAAAATATACTAGTTTTGTATAATATATTTCCTTTTTACAAAAAAAGCAAGTTTGAAAGTTTATTAATGATAGAACTATGAAGAATGGTCTGATTTTTAAATATCATAATTAAAGTTTGGTATAATTATTTTAATAGTCTCTGAAATTTTATTATCAGTAAGCATTAATTAAATATATTAATAAATAACATAGTATTGTGGAAAAGATATGACACGTATTGATGGCGAACTAAATCAGGAGTTAAAATATGGATTTATTTTTAGTTTACATTTTAATTGCTATATTTTTAGGTGGATTAGTCAGAACATATTTTGGTTTTGGGGAAGCACTCGTGAGCATGCCACTTTTAACATTGATAGGGCTAAACTTACATACATCTATTTCACTGGTAGGCTTAGCTGGATTAATGGTAGCAAGTTTAAATATATTTTTAGATTATAGGAATATAAAAATTAAAGTATTATTATTGATGTTGTTAGGGAGCTTATTAGGTGTTCCAATTGGCATATTGATTTTACAGCAAATTACAACCTCTTATATACAATTGATGTTAGGACTATTTTTAATACTTTATGGTGTATATGCGTTTGGAAAAATTACCTTTTTTAAAAATAGATATAATATCATATTGAAATCTAATATTTGGGCGAGCCTAACAGGTATGATTTCAGGTATATTAGGAAGTTTGTATAATTCACACGGTGTGCCAGTTGTGATTTATGGCACAATGTCACCTTGGCATATTAAAGATTTTAGAAGTACGGTACAAGCACATTTTTTAATTACAGCGATATTTGTAGTGATTGGACAAGCATCTGGAGGGATATGGACTAGCCAAACGGTATCTTTATTTTTGTTGAGCATACCTTGTTTGATTATTTCAGTCATTATTGGAAAGTATCTAATAAATCACACGACTTATCATAATTTTGAAAAATGGATTTACTTATTTATTACAATTTTAGGATTTTTATTATTGTTAATATAAAAACAAAAGGTCGAATTGCGTTCTATTTTTAGAAACGTGATTCGACCTTTAACTATTATTTGGAATGGACATTAATACTTTTATTCAATAATACGAAGAATAAAATGAAAGCAATGGAAATAGCAATGTGACCTAATCCTGAAATACCAGCAATAGCAGGACTCACTTCAAAACCTTTCATAGTTGCTATACCATTAATAAATTGCATAGCAACCGTTAATAATACCCCGATATGATAAACATAAAAGAAATAATTAAATAAAGTATGATGCTGAGTAAGTTTTAATTGGTGTTCTATCACCATAAATATTAAAAACATAATTGTACCTAATACGAGTAGATGTGTATGCGTTACATTTAATTGCGAATAACCACTAAAATTTTCTGCTTTTGACATCTCTCTATAAAATAGACCACTGAGCATGCCTAATAAAGTATAAAATGCTGAACTGAACATTAATTTTTTCATTTTAACGACCTCCTGTAATGAATGTTTAATTTTAATATAAGGTAAGATTATGAACTCTATATGAACGATTAAGTATTTTTGAAAATTAAAAGAACATATGTTGATTATTATTCAAATGAAATCTATAATAAATGGAGTTTAATTTATTATAAAAGGTTTATGATTGCGCATAATGTGTATATAGTAATTATATATTATTTTAAAAATAAAACGGGGTCATCATATGTATGTTATTGTTCAGTATAGTAAAGGGAATACATTGTTTTATTTACGTAATAAAAATCAAGAACCAATTAATTCAAAAGTAGTAGCAATTTCAAAAGACAAATATAATGAAGCATTGCTACAACATATTTATAGTATACTTTCTCAAACGAATCATAGTGTTGAAGAGTTAGACTTTGTAGTAATTGAAATGAATGACATAGAATCATTAAAAATAAATGCAGTTTGTGAAGTGAGTAGATACTTAGAAACACAGCTAAATAAAAATATCATTGTAACTAATAGTATAGAAACTTTTAATTACAATGAATATTTGAAAAAGTAAAAAGGCATTATGATTAAGCATACAATTACGTAAATGACATTTTAAATAAACATTTTTGATGAATTTACACACATTTTAATTATGTATGTACATATTGTGTTATATGATCGTCAACTGTTTCTTTCACAACGTCAGTAAGGTTGTGACATATTACGATAAAATAAATTCATAATAATTTTCACCAAGTATATTTTTAGCTGTGTAAACTGAAGAGTTTAAATTTTGTTTAACAAAATTTGGTACTTCATCTTGTTTAATGTCATACATCACTTCAATTTCTTTAGAAAATAAGCGATGTTGTTTTTTTAAATATAATTCTAAATCTGGCAAAGGTTTTGAAACGGTTTTTTCATTGCTATTAAGTTTTTTAAGTGTATCTATATAAACATTTAAATCTCTAGCGCCTACAATTTTAGTACCTTGGTTATCGTTATTTACTATGACAACTGTAGGGAAACCTCGAACACCTAATTCACGTACCAAGTTAAAATCGTTTGATAGTAATTGCTGACCTTGCGTACTATTTGCTAAATCAAAAATAGTTTCAATATTAATTGATTTATTATTTTTATATAAAGTTTGTACAATTGATTTAAGTATTTTGTCATCAGAAATATTTTGGTTAAAGACGAAAACGGCTTCCCTAACTAATCTAATAAATTCAATAGCAGTAGCCGGAGAATCTAATCGTTGAATCGCTTTATACAACCGAGATGCTGGGTATGAAGATTGCACAGGATCTATTTCCATAATCGTCCCATCGATAGGCATGCGTGAATATTGACCTACTTCTTGCCAATGTGGTGTCACATCAGCTGGTTTATAAATGCCATTTGCAGGGTCAATAGGCCCATCACCCCAAGCTTCTAAAAGGCCACCCATAATCATTTGAAAATTAAACAAATGACCGTATTGTACTAATAATTTATTTAAAATTGGTTCGAAAGCCCAACAATGTGAACACATAGGATCAGTTACATAATATAAAGTTAAATTTGGACTTTGGTTATTTAAGTTAATGTCTTCTACTTCTTTTTCTTCACTCGGTTTGCAAACACCCGAATAAATATCACATACCATATTTTTTTCCATAATTGTACCTCCGTAGTTTAATTAAATTGATATACTCTTATGATAAGTAGTAATATGAACAATAAGTACCAACAAATTGTAGAAAATGTTGAAAATTCAACATTTAGTATTTAATGTTGGGGAAAATGAGGGAGTCGAATGGTACAATCAAAATCAGACTTGCGCGTCATTAAAACAAGAAAATCTATTATGCAAGCGTTTATCCAATTGTCTAGTGATAAAGATTTTAAAAGTATAACTGTGAAAGATATTACACAAGAGGCACTTATTAATAGAGCTACGTTCTATTATCATTTTAGTGATATCTATGATTTGTTAGAAAAAGCGCTTGCTGAAGAACTATTAATTAATTTAAATTATGAATTTTTTAAAGATAATCCATTGAATGAAAGAACAATTGTCGATATCTTTAAAGTAGTGGCAGAGTTTCAATTTTCTTTAAATAGAAGATGTCATAGAAGTTATCCAGAGACGATAGATTATATTGTTCAAGAACATATTGCAAATGTATTGTATAAATTGTTGGCTGATATTGATTTTGAAGATGATAGCACGCGACAATTGGCTGCAAACATGATAAGTGCAAGTATCTATAAAGCAGCTGAAACATGGTATCAAAAAAATAATGAAATGTTACCTGAAGATTATATTAAACGCATCACGCCTTATATGGTTTCTGGTTTGGTAGCGCGTGACTAAGATAAAAATGAAAAGGGGTCGTTAAAATGAGTATTATTATCATTATATTACAAATCATTTTGGGAATATTTTTTATCATGACAGGGTCTAAAATTTTATCTGGTGCAATGAAACAAGATTTTGCGCGTCTTGGCTACCCACCTATTTTTAATCAAATTACAGGAATTTTTGAATTTGT
Organism: Staphylococcus sp. GDY8P94P; assembly: GCF_017892255.1. NCBI lineage: Bacteria > Bacillati > Bacillota > Bacilli > Caryophanales > Staphylococcaceae > Staphylococcus > Staphylococcus sp. GDY8P94P. Next base: position 501,839 of record NZ_JAESKU010000008.1, on the reverse strand, counting down.
AGGTGGCCTAGGCATGTTGATAGGTGTGTTGTATAGCGTGATTGCATTATTATCAAGTATATTATTAGGTGCAACGATGTTTGTTGGTGCAATCTCATTGATTTTCTTAGGCAAGGACCCAATTAAAAAAGCAATTCCAGCTATTGTACTCTTTTTATTGAACTTTATAGTATTCATTTATTATATTTAAAATAATGATTAATTTTAATATCCCCATATAACGACAGGTTGAGTTGTTTGTATGGGGATATTATTATGTGTAAATTATGCTAAACCTTGAATCCTTAAAACAATTTCTGCTACAAGGGCAGAACCTACGTATGTACTGAGTAATATTACGATACCGACGACAATTGTTTTCCAACCTAACTTAGCAAAATCGGCCCAGGAATTGCCTATAGAAACGCCTGCATATGCAACAACTGGTGTAGCTAATGACAACAGGTCTACTTTTTCAGTCCATTCAACAATGTGTGATGATCCAGGTATGCCAGGTATTGTAATGATGAGCCCGATTATACCAATATAAGCAATACTAGGTATGTTGAGAGGAACAATATCACGTAAGATTAAACCTATTAATGCAATACCCATTAACGTAAGGATGCCAGGTAAAGCTACTATGGGCATTACACTATAACCAATCCAATTACTAAAGAGTGAAATAATGCCTACTACACATAATGTGAGTATCCAGTTTGTAACTTTCGAATTCATGATCATTGCTCCTTATCTTTTGTGAATTTTGATTTGATATGCATAATAAAGCTGTAGTATTTTCGAGTTAATGGCAGAGCAATTAATATCCCCACATAAAGTCCTGTGACAGATGTAAGTAAATTACTCACACCAGAAAATGCTGTGATTGTACTAGCTTGGTCAGGGTACATTTCAACTAAGGGACCTAGTGCAGCAGCAGTCATAACACCACTTCCTACGCCTGTCGCCATTGCAAATGCTAATGGGCTAAATGGTAAAATAGAGATTAGAATGCCGGAGAAAACACTAAAAAATATTGCCCCAAATATTGTTCCGAATATATACATCGACATGACGCCTCGCCATTCAGGAGAAGTGATACCATATTTTTCAGTGATAAGTGCTAAGTTAGGCTCTCTTCCTATTGAATGTGTCATGCCTATAGATTCTCTGCGTAAACCTAAAAGTATAGCCAGCGGTAATGAAATAATAATAGTAGCTAAATTACCGGCTTCTTGAAGTATTAAAGCGGGTCCAGCAGCAATGATTTTAGGAAGTGCAGGTCCAGCCTCTACCCCGAATTTTGCTATGAGTAATGCTACAGAAATAAAGACCATTGGTTCAGAGTTCTTAGCTTGTCTTTTACTGATAATAGGTGTGAAATATACGCCCAAACCGAGTAATACTGCATAAACTACTGGTAATAAAAGGATTGATGTTATGCCTAATGGTATTTTATGTGCGCCGATTACTTCAGAAATGATCATAATGATTAAAACAATGCCATGTAATCTCCAATCTTTCCAAAGAATGTTTTGTTGTTTCATAACAATCCTCCTAACAAAAAGTCTGAAAATTCAAAATAATAATAAAGCCTATTTTATACTTACTAATTCAAAATTAAAAGGGGGTTAAAGATAATATTATTAATTATTAATAAAAGGGATATGTAAAAATCATAAAAAGTGTATAATGTAATTGATTTGTTGAAAGGTGTGTAAAGTATGAGACGAGCGTATAAGCAACTTGTTTTAGGTATGTTGTGTTTGTTTATTGTTATGGCAATTGGACGTTTTGCATATACCCTCATTATGCCTTTTATGCAGCTTAATAGCGGTATGGATAATCCAAGTGCTGGTATGTTAGCTACATATAACTACTTAGGATATCTTATTGGAGCGATGATTCCAATTTGGATTATTGTATTTAATAAGGTAGTGGATCTTAAAATATATTTAATTATCAATATAATTTCAACACTATTCATGGGTGTTTTTGATAGTTATATCTCATGGGCAATTTTTAGATTTGTTGCTGGTGTTTCTAGTGGTACTGTTTTTGTATTGGCATCGAATGTTGCGTTAGAAGCATTAAAAATGGTTCGAAAAGAACGTATTTCTGGTTTGCTATATAGTGGTGTAGGGTTAGGCATTTTTACAAGTAGTATCTTTATTTTTTTATTCACTTCAGTGAATACATGGAAATCGACTTGGATTTTGCTAGGTATTTTTTCATTAATCATGGCGATTTTTATTATATTTGGTATGCGTGAAAATGATGTTGCTGAATACGAAAGTCATAAAACAAACGAAAATCAAGCTGATGTATCTAATAAATTGAAGAAAAAATTTATTTGGGGCTTTTCCATTGCGTATTTTTGTGAAGGAGCCGGATATATTATTACGGGCACTTTTTTAGTGGCTATTGTTAAATCAATACCCTCGTTGTCAGATTATGCGGCATTAAGTTGGATGTTTGTTGGATTAGGTGCAATACCATCAACTATTCTTTGGTCTATGTTGGCCGATGTTTTAGGTCATGGTAAGGCAACGTATTTAGCCTTTATTTTACAAATAATAAGTGTTGTTTTACCGATATTATCAGAAAGTATGTTGAGTTTAATATTAAGTTCATTATTATTTGGTTCAACTTTTTTAGGGCTTACTACATTATTTATGTCCAAAGCACAAGCTTTAATGTATCAGAATAATAGTAGATTGAACTTAGTTGCGATATTGACTGTCATATACAGTTTGGGTCAAATGATTGCACCTGCATTATCTGGGTTATTAATTGGAAACGAAGGGAACTTCAATGCAGCATTGATTTTTGCTGCTGTTATTTTATGTGTAGGTTTATTTAGTAGTATGTATAGTTATCGGACTAAGAATTAAATGAAATTTGTCTTATAACTTTGATATTTTTGCTAAAAGTATGAAGAAACAATATTTCCACGTGTATAACTTGAACTGCTTTCTGAGTCATTCAAGCGTACAATAAAATTTTTAGTGATTGTGTGACGTTTCAATTATTTAAGTAATAAGTCTTAGTTTGGCGTTGCTTTTTGGAGTGTTTAAATCTTTTTGTATAAGTCTTATTTTTGTGGTAATATCGTCATGAATAAAAATTCGAGATAATAATAGATAAGAAGGTTAAAAAATATATGAAAGAAAATTTTTGGCGTGAATTACCGCGTCCATTTTTTGTTTTGGCGCCTATGGAAGACGTAACAGATGTAGTCTTTCGTCATGTGGTCAGTGAAGCGGGAAGACCTGATGTCTTTTTCACTGAGTTTACAAATACGGAAAGCTTTTGTCACCCTGAAGGTCTACACAGTGTACGTGGCCGTTTAACGTTTACAGAAGACGAACAACCCATCGTTGCACACATTTGGGGAGATAAACCTGAACATTTTCGTGAAATGAGTATTGGTATGGCAGAGATGGGTTTTAAAGGTATTGATTTGAATATGGGTTGTCCAGTTGCGAATGTTGCAACAAAAGGTAAGGGTTCAGGTTTAATACTACGCCCTGAAACAGCAGCTGAAATTATTCAAGCGTCTAAAGCAGGAGGACTACCTGTAAGTGTTAAAACGCGGTTAGGTTACTCTGAAATTGATGAGTGGAGAGAATGGTTAAAACATGTTTTCAAACAGGATATTGCGAATCTATCCATCCACCTTCGTACACGTAGAGAGATGAGTAAGGTAGACGCACACTGGGAATTAATTGGTGAAATAAAACAACTGCGTGATGAAATTGCACCAGACACATTATTAACGATAAATGGTGACATTCCAGATAGAAAAACAGGACTTGAACTGGCAGAAAAGTATGGTATTGATGGCATTATGATTGGTCGAGGAATTTTCCATAATCCTTATGCCTTTGAAAAAGAACCAAGAGAACATACGAGTGCAGAACTTTTAGACTTGTTAAGACTTCATCTTGATTTGTTCGACAAATATTCACAAGAAGAAACACGCTTATTTAAACCGTTGCGCAGATTCTTTAAAATATATGTGCGTGGTATCAGAGGTGCAAGTGAGTTAAGACATCAACTGATGAGCACAAATACCACTGACGAAGCACGTGAATTACTAGATGAATTTGAATCTAATATGGAAACAACAATACAATAGTAAAAGTTTGAATATATAAATAGGCTTGAAAATCTTAAAATTTTAGATTTTCAAGCCTATTTTTGCTTAATGGTAAGCGAAATAACGAATGCAATAATCATAAAACTAGTAATCATTAAAACGACACCTGGCCATTGAATATAGTTATAAAACACACCGGCTAAAGTACCCCCTACAGAAGACCCCATATAATAAAACAATAAGTAGAGGCTAGAAGCCTGTGCTTTATGATCTTCCGCACGACTGGTAACTACTGCACTTGCGATTGCATGACCACTAAAAAAAGCATAAACACTAAAGGCTAAGCCAATAATTTTGAATGTTAGCGGTGGTAATAAAGTGATGTTAATACCAAAAATTAACAATAAAACACTAAATTTCAAAGCATTTAAAGTACCTAATTTAGTACGTAATTTTGCATTTAGTATTGAGGAAATCATACCTATTAAAAACAATAAATATATAAAACTAATGATACTATCATGTAAATTGTATGGCTTTTCTGATAACACGAAACCAATATAGTTAAAGGCAGCTATGTTACAACCAAGTAGCAGAAAGCCAATCATAAAAGGTTTGAGTAATCGAATATTTGTTAGATGTTTATAATAGCTAATTAATAATGCTTTGACAGAAAAACGCTGCTTTTCAAAATGTTTAGATGAGGGTAATAAAAATGTAAATAAAATGGCAGCAATGACACTGATCATACCTATGCAAATTAGACCTGTTTGGTATCCATAAATACTTGAAATAAAGCCGGTGAATATTCTTCCAAATGCACCACCAAAAGCGTTTCCACTAATATAAATGCCCATCGCTTCAGGTAGATTGTGCGAAGAAATTTCTTCACCAATATATGCCATTGCGATTGAAGGTAAGCCAGCTAAACATATGCCTTGTATCAATCGCACAATTAAAAAGGTATTGAAATCTGTTAAAAATGGTTGGATTAAGGCGAGTAAGGATACAGAAAGAACGGAAAAAATCATTATAGGTTTACGGCCTAACACTTCAGATATGGCTCCGAAAAATAGCATGGCAAAGGCAAGTGTTAAAGTTGCTGATGATAAAGCTAAACTTGCCTTTGTTTCGCTCACATTAAAAGATTTTGTGAAATGAGGGATTAATGGTTGAACACTATAAAGTATTGAAAATATGGTGAATCCAGAAATAAAAAGAGCCACGATGACTTTAATATATGTCTTTGATCCTTTTACTGCATAATTATTATGAACTTCATACATGTTGAATCCCTCACTTTTAATTAATAGTTCTATGTTAGCACGTAATATAGCATACCAAAAAGACACTGTTTTTAATTTTTTATAAAGTAACTTGTAATATTTAAGAAAAAATGGATATGAAATTAGGAGGTTAAGTGTAAAAAGTTAACTGTTATAGTCGATTTACAACAACTGTAATATAGATGTATAGTGTTCAATTAAAAGTAATGAAAACGCTATCTGCTTATCTAGAAGGAATTTTCAAAAAATTTACGTTACATCACAAACAAATTACTAACAAATTAAAAAACAGTTTCTGCTATTCTCTTTATACAGTTTCTCTGATACTATTATGTATGTAAAAAATTTGGGAGGACTTATTAATTATGAAAAAAATGGTTACAGCAACAATTGCTACGTTATCTTTAGGTGCAATTGGTGTCGCACAAGGAGAAGCACACGCTTCAGAAAACAATCAATCAAATACACAATATACAAGCAATCACGCGAGTAGTGATATTTTTAACTATGGTTATATCGATCAAGATGATAATGGGAACTATCATCACGCATTAGATGGAAACTGGGATCAATCTATGTTTGATCAACAACAATATTATTTCTATTTAATAGATAATGAAGGGAATTATCATTACTATTATTTCCCAATGAATAATCAAAGTGCTAACACTTCAAACGTTGATAATGTAAATGCTTCAGATGATAATAACTACACTGATGACCAAAGTCATGAAGAAATACAATCAGAGGGTTATGACATCAACCAACCATCAGAAAACAATGATGTTGATAATAGTGCAACAACGAACCAAAGCACTGAATCTGAACAAACAACACAAAGTAATTCTAATAACGTAAATAATACAGCAAATAATGCACAAAATAATGTAGAAAATAATACACAAAATAACGCATCAACAAATAACAATTATGAAACGAGTTACACACAAAATAATGGTACTAATGATGTACAACAAAATGCTACATCAAGTAATGATTCAACACCACAACAACAAGCTGCACCACAACAAAACAATACACAATCAGAAGCAGCATCAAACAGTAGTAGTAATAATAGTACGCATTCATCCAATTGGTTAACTAAAAACCGTCAATTACAACCTTATGGTAGCTACCATGGCGGTGGCGCACACTATGGCGTTGACTATGCTATGGATGAAAATACACCTGTTTATTCACTAGCAGATGGTACTGTAATTCAAAGTGGTTGGAGTAATTATGGTGGTGGTAACCAAGTTACAATCCAAGAGAAAAACAGTGATAACTATCAATGGTATATGCATATGAATTCTTTAAATGTTAAATCTGGCCAAGAAGTTAAAGAAGGACAACAAATTGGTTTATCAGGAAGCACAGGAAATTCTACTGCACCTCATCTACATTTCCAACGTATGTCAGGTGGCGTGGGTAACGGATATTCTGTTGATCCAACTTCATATGTAAATTCAAAATCATAATATACGACACATATTGGTCGCCTTTGAAATCCTTTAAGGATGTAGAAGGCGACTTTTTGTTTGATTTTCGACTGTAAACTATGATTTTTTGTCGATAATAACTTAGATAATTTGAATTATGGTTCATGACATATCATAATTACACTAAAATCACATTGAAAGGGAAGATGATATGTTTACAGTTTATGCTCATAGAGGATTATCAAGTAAAGCTCCCGAAAATACGTTGGCAGCATTTGAAGCAGCAGCCAATGTGACTGGATTAAAATGGATTGAGCTTGATGTTGCAATTACAAAAGATGAACAGCTGGTCATTATTCATGACGATTTTTTAGATCGAACAACAGATATGATAGGTGAAATTACACAATTAAATTATGATGCAATCAAAGATGTATCTGCTGGTAATTGGTTTAATGCAAAATATGCAGCAGAAAAATTACCGACTTTTGATGATGTGATTGCTTTTGCTAATAAATATAAAATGAATTTAAATATAGAATTAAAGGGTGTAACTGGTGGAAATGGCAGTGCTTTATCAGAAAGTATGGTTAAACAAGTTGCAGAAAAATTAAAAGCATTAAATTCAAGCTCGGACGTTTTATTATCTAGTTTTAATATTGTTTTATTGAAATTATCACAGCAATTAATGCCACAATATAAGCGAGCAGTTCTTTTTAAAGCAGCAGCTTTTACAGGTGATTGGAGAACACTTTTAGATTATTGTGGATCAACGATTGTCAATATAGAAGATGCAAAACTGAGTCAAGCACGCGTGCGTTCAATTAAAAATGCAGGTTATGAGTTAAATGTATGGACTGTAAATAGTAAAATGAGGGCGAATCAATTGTCAAATTGGGGCGTAGATGGCGTCTTTACAGATAAAGCAGATGAGTTAGTCCATTTAAATAGTGGGTTTAATGCTTAGTAAGTTAATATCATTATCGTATATAAAACGGGGCTATCTAAACGAATTGAAGTTTAGTAGCCCGCTTTTATTTAGATATAGAAAAAGGAGAAGTTTTTTAAAATACCGCTATGTTATTCATTGTCTTTTATAATTAGCAATTGTTCAAAAATGATATAAAGTTATAAAAATTTAAAATGTCCTTTGCTTAAATTATACTATGAGAATTTCAGATATTATAGTCTATATTTTCCAATAGATATTGCATATAATAATTTAACAACTTAATGATTATGAGGGGGCTACACGATGAACGGTACAAAAGCGCAGTTTGGGCAAAATTTATATTTACATGGGACGAAAGCTGAATTGGAGATTGGTGATTTATTATGTCCTTTGTATAAATCTAATTATCAGGACCGAATTATGAATCATATATATTTCACTGGTACATTAGAAGCAGCAAAATGGGGAGCTGAACTTGCAGTTGCTTTGTCTAAAGATATAGCAGAAGAGCATATTTATGTTGTTGAACCATTAGGAGTGTTCGAAGACGATCCGAATGTCACAGATAAAAAATTTCCTGGCAATCCAACGCTTTCTTATCGCTCTAGTGAACCACTGAAAATTGTCGCGGAATTAAGCGCATGGGAAAGACATTCGGATGACGAAATTAATCAAATGCTCAAAGGCATAATGGAATTGCGAGACAAAGGACTAGACGTTATTGAAGATTAATATACTGATATAAATGAGGCATTCAACTATGTGTACCAATTGAATCAATGTACAGATAAAGGCATAGTAAATTAAGTCAAATGAAAAAACGGTTATGAAATAATAATCTTATTTTACACATAAATAGTATGGACATAGTATAGTAATCATATAACTATATAATATAAAAGGATTAAAAATTATGTTTTATAAATTGATAAAAGTATTACCAACAGCTATTTGTGGATTAGCATTAGGGATCGCGTCGCTTAGTAATTTGCTGTTTAATATGACTTGGCATGGCTTAGCGGTGTTATTTTTTATATTGAGTTGTATCATTTTATTGTTATTTATACAAAAATGCATATTATATCCCAATACAGTACGGAATGAATTGAGCGATCGTAATATCTGTGCTACTTTCCCAACTTTTCCAATGGCTCTAATGACAATCATCTACATCATAAAGCATCACTTAAACGTCAATCTAGGTATACTAATATGGTTATGGTGGATAACGATTATCATCCAATTCATCATTATCGCAGGTTTCGTTTACTATCATCTAATATTACATAACAAAGGTACTGTTTTGCCGAATACGAGTTGGTTTGTCACATTTGTAGGAATAGGTGTAATATCTGAAACTGCAAAAGAATTTAATCCAGTTTTAGGTGAATTCACGGTATATATAGCAACTTTTTGCTTTATAATATTAATAGCGATTATTTTAATCAAAAAAACTTGGCGCTTATATAACGAAAACCAATTTCCAATGGCAGTCATCATAGCGGCTCCAGCAGCACTTTGTTTTAATGGCTATTTAATTAGTGCAAAATTTGATGACTTCATATTGACGATATTTGGATTTATCATATCCCAATTACTTTTTGTAGTTTCATTAACGTTTATTCCTAAGTTAATGGCTATCAATTTTAAATTTTCATTTGCTGCTTTAACGTTTCCATGGGTAACAACAGCAACTGCTTATTTTAACTTTATGTATCATATGCGTTTTCCGAGCCCAATACAAACCTTATTACAATTCATGTTGATATGTGAAATTATTTTTGTGTCATTGGCCGTGGTATATGTCATTTTGGGTTATATTGTTTTTTTGAGAAAAAGAATCAACAGTAAAGTGATTTAAGATAAAGGAGTGATTGTAATGACTTATAATTTTAATGAAGTTGTTAATAGAAAGCAGACGAGATCAGTTAAATGGGATACGATGGAGGATGTGTATCATATTGATGATGCTTCAGACATACTGCCAATGTGGATTGCAGATATGGATTTTAAGGCACCTCAACCAGTGATTGATGCATTAAAAAATAGTGTCGATCACGGTGTGTTTGGCTATTCTTATTTAGATGAACACTGTAAAAATGCAATTCAATCTTGGTTTAACAAACGTCATGAGTGGCATATTGGGAAAGATTGGATTCTTACGCATTCTGGCGTAGTTCCTGCGATAGCGTCAATTATTGAGACATTTACGGCTCCAAAAGACAGTGTTTTAATCACGCCTCCAGTTTACCCACCTTTTTCCAATTTACCTTCAGGTATGAATCGACAATTAATTACGTGTGCTTTGATAGAAGATGATAGAAATTACTCAATTAACTTTGAAGACTTTGAAGAAAAGTTGAAGCAAGGCGTAAAAATGTTTATCTTATGCAACCCACATAATCCAGGTGGGATTGTTTGGTCTGAAGACACTTTTAAAAAAGTGATTGAACTTTGTGTTAAATATGACGTGTTAATATTATCAGATGAAATCCACGCCGATTTGGTATTTCCAGGTTATCAACATATTCCTCTTGATAAATTAGCGTCTGATAAAGAAGCACAAAAAATCATTACATGCACTGCACCTACAAAAACATTTAATCTAGCAGGTATTCATGCTGCTCTGATTATTTCGCCTGATAAAGATGTTAGACAAGCATTAGAGGCTAATTTTACGGCACATGGTTTAGGTATTAACCGCATTAGTCCATTTGGAGCAGCTGCACTAGAATCTGCTTACAACCATGGAGAAGATTGGCTTAATGAGCTCATAAATATTGTTTCTTCAAATATGGATTATGTTATTTCAGAAATTACCAAAGCTATACCACAAATAAAGATTAAAAAGCCTCAAGCAACCTATTTGTTATGGATTGATTATAGAGAAACTGGCTTGACTGAAGAAGAAATAATGACAAAATTACTAGAAAAAGGTAAAGTCGCGCTTGAACCTGGGACAAAGTATGGTGAAGAAGGCAGAGGTTTTTTAAGAATGAATGTGGCTTGTGCACCCCAAACTGCTAAAGACGGCGTTGAACGTTTTATTAAAGCGTTGAAATAAATTTACCACCCAAAATTTTAAGACATATTTAAAAAGGATTGTGACTTATGGAAATAAAAAATAATGACTATGAAAATTTGCTATTTTACTTTGCATATAAAACATTTATTACTACAGCGGATGAAATCATTAAAGATTATGGTTTGAATCGCCAACACCATAGATTTTTATTTTTTATTGAAAAAGTCCCTGGTATCTCGATTAAAGATTTATTGAAAAATCTAGAAATTTCAAAACAAGGTAGCCATGCAACTTTAAAAAAACTAAGAGATGAGGCATTCATTGTAGAAAAACAAGCGCCAGAGGACAAGCGTATTAAAACATTGTATCCAACAGAAAAAGGCCGGAACTTAGTTCGTAAATTAAATAAAGCGCAAAATGATATGTTTAAAGAAATTCAAGAAAAAGTAGGCAATGATTGGTATGCAATTATGGAAGAATTTGCTTCGTATAGAGAAGGGTTTCAATCAGTAAAATATTTGAAAGGTGACCGAGAATAATTTTTTAAGTATTTTTGTCAATAGTGTAGCGAAGTTACATCTGCTGAATACAATTATTTATATCAGAGGTTTGTTTTCTAGATTTTAGAAAGCAAGTCTCTTTATTTTGTTTGGAGGCGTAAATAAGTCAACAAACTTGACCTAATTTATTTAACAAGTTATATTTAATGTGTAATGAAAATGAAACACATTAAAGGAGAAATGATGTATGCAAAAAAGAGTAGGACAATATTTGATGGATGCAATTCGCTCAGTTGGTGTTGATAAAGTATTTGGCGTGCCTGGTGATTTTAATCTTACATTTTTAGATGATATTATCAATCGAGATGATATGGAATGGATTGGTAACACAAATGAACTTAACGCTAGTTATGCAGCAGACGGTTATGCCAGAATCAAAGGCATTAGTGCAATGGTAACAACATTTGGTGTGGGAGAGCTAAGTGCGGTTAACGGTATAGCAGGTGCATATGCGGAACGTGTACCAGTCATAGCAATCACAGGAGCACCAACTCGTGAAGTTGAACGTGCTGGTAAATATGTTCACCATTCATTAGGTGAAGGCACATTTGATGATTATCGTAAAATGTATAAACCTATCACAACAGCACAAGGATATATTACTCCAGAAAATGCACAAACTGAAATTCCAAGATTAATCAATGCAGCAATTAATGAAAAACGTCCCGTGCATATACACTTACCTATCGATGTAGCTGCTGTAAATATTGAAGTACAAACACCGTATCAATATACGGCGCCAGTCAAACAAGATGTTGACAGTTATATAGACATAATAGAAAACAAATTGAAAAATGCGAAACAGCCTTTAATTATTACTGGTCATGAAATCAATAGTTTTGGGCTGCATGACAAACTAGAACAATTTGTTAACCAAACGCATATACCAGTTGCTCAATTGTCCTTAGGTAAAGGGGCTTTCAATGAAGGAAATCAATATTATATGGGTATTTATGATGGAAAAATCGCAGATGAAGAAATTAAAGATTATGTAGATCATAGTGATGTAATTTTGAATATCGGTGCAAAACTTACGGATTCTGCTACGGCTGGATTTTCTTATAAATTCAATTTAGAAAATGTAATCATGATTAATCATCATCATTTCAAAGTTGATGAATTACGCGATGAAGAAGTAAGACTTGCAGATTTACTAGATAGTTTATTAGAAATTGATTATACGGCTGACGTAAGCTATCCGCGTTATCAAGTAACCAACGAAACGGTTGAATTAAGTGATGAGCCATTAAAACAGTCAACATATTTCAAATTAATGCAACAATTTATTCAACCCAAGGACGTTATACTTGCTGAACAAGGAACATCATTCTTTGGTGCTTATGACTTACTTTTCTCCAAAAATAATACATTTATAGGACAACCATTATGGGGTTCAATCGGTTATACTTTACCTGCGACGTTAGGAACACAAATTGCAGACAAACAACGTAGAAATGTGCTGTTGATTGGTGATGGTTCACTACAGTTAACTGTTCAAGCATTATCAACAATCATACGTGAGGATTTAAAACCAGTTATTTTTGTAATAAATAACGATGGTTATACAGTAGAACGTAAAATTCATGGTGAAAGCGCACCATACAACGATATCAAAATGTGGGACTACAAGCAGTTACCGTTCGTGTTTGGTATGAAAGATACGGAAGTTAAGATACATGATGTTACAACAAGTAATGCGTTAGCAACAGCATTAAATGAAATCAATCAAACTCCTAACATGATGCATTTTGTTGAAGTGCATATGGATGTACATGATGCACCAGAAAAATTAGATGCGATAGGCAAAGCTTTTGCACAACAAAACGGGTGATAATTGGAAATTTTTTAAAAACAGCACATATTTGTTTACAATTGAATTGTGAAGTTAGGTTAACTATAGGCTTAAATAAAGTTATTATCAATAACACCAAAACAAAGGAGAGATTGTCATGACAGTAAATATAAAAGATTATGTTGATGAGAATTATGGATTGTTAATTGATGGTGAATTTGTAAAAAGTAATAGTGGAGAAACATTAGAAGTTGTTAATCCAGCTACAGGAGAGATACTATCAAATATTTCCAAAGCTGACGAAACGGATATCGACAAAGCTGTATCATCAGCCCAAAGCGCTTTTGAATCATGGAGTTTAACTTCTAAAACAGAGCGTGCGAATTTATTAAGAAAAATCAGTGAAAAATTGATGGCAAATAAAGATAAACTTGCAATAGTGGAAACCTTGAATAATGGTAAACCGATTCGTGAAACTTCAACGATTGATATACCATACGCTGCAAGACATTTTAACTATTTTGCAAGTGTTATTGAAACACATGAAGGTTCGGTTAATGATATTGATAAAGATACTATGAGTATCGTACGTCATGAACCTATTGGTGTTGTAGGCGCTGTAGTAGCTTGGAATTTCCCAATGCTCTTAGCAGCATGGAAAATTGCACCAGCCATTGCTGCAGGGAATACAATTGTTATTCAGCCATCTTCCTCAACGCCTTTAAGTTTATTAGAAGCAGGAAAGATTTTTCAAGAAGTATTGCCAAAAGGTGTGGTTAATATCGTAACTGGTAAAGGCTCAGAATCAGGCAATGCTATTTTTAATCATGAAGGTGTAGATAAATTATCATTTACAGGTTCAACAGATGTCGGCTATCAAGTTGCCGATGCAGGTGCAAAACGTATTGTCCCTGCCACATTAGAACTTGGTGGTAAAAGTGCCAATATTATTTTGGATGATGCAAATTTAGATTTAGCTGTTGAAGGTATCCAACTCGGTATATTATTTAATCAAGGTGAAGTATGTAGTGCAGGCTCACGTTTATTGGTTCAAGAAGGTATATACGACACGTTAATTTCTAGATTAAAAGAGGCATTTTCAAATATTAAGGTTGGTGATCCATTAGATGAAGATACTCAAATGGGCAGCCAAACGAGTGATGAACAGATGAATAAAATATTGTCTTATATCGATTATGCTGAACAATCAAATGCTGAGGTGTTAACTGGAGGAAAGCGTATTGTTGAAAATGGATTAGATAAAGGATACTTTATAGAACCAACGCTGATTGCAGTTAGTGATAACCAAAATAAATTAGCGCAAGAAGAAATCTTTGGTCCTGTTTTAACAGTAATTAAAGTGAAAGACGATCAAGAAGCGATTAAAATTGCTAATGATTCTGACTATGGTTTAGCAGGTGGGGTATTCTCACAAGATATTACTCGCGCATTGAATATTGCTAAAGCAGTTAGAACAGGCAGAATCTGGATAAATACGTATAACCAAGTGCCTGAAGGCGCACCATTTGGTGGTTATAAAAAATCAGGTATTGGTCGTGAAACGTATAAAGCAGCATTGGGTAATTATCAACAAGTTAAAAATATATTTATTGACACAAGCAATGAATTAAAAGGCTTATATTAAACATTTGCCAATACACTTTGTGAAAATAGTATTAAAAAGCAGCCTCGAAAATTAGAACGTTAATTTTCGAGGCTGCTTATTTAAAAATGTTTAACAAAACATGATTAAAACAAGTATCAAAGCGCATCTTAGTACATTTTGTAACTCGTTATTAAATATTGAATTTGTTGAATACATGTATGATGATTTTCATCGTGTGTGCTTTTAGAATCATAATTTTTATATCGTGGATGTCTTATGTCCCATTTTTATGATCTACTTCTTTATAGTTTACTTCATCATAATTTGTTTCAAGTTTACGCAATTCATCTCGAGTTTCTTTCTTTAGTCCTTCACCATAATCCATCATTTTTACAATATCTTTAAAAGCAGCATAAGGGATAGCTAATTCATCTATATCTTCCAGAGTTACATGTAAATCAATGTCATTTGGTCTTTGTTCTTTTAATTTAGTAACGAAGTCTGGTTCAGTGACGAATGGTGATGACATGCCCACCATATCCGCATTTTGTAAGGCATCCAAAGCACTATCAGGAGAATTAATACCTCCGCTGGCAATGAGTGGAATGCGTCCGTTGAGATATTTATAAACGACCGCATTGACATATTCTCCGTTATATTTTCCTTCAGAACGTACTTTATTTTGATAGATTTGACGTCCCCAACTTGCAATCGCTAAATATTGAATGTCGGTAGTTTCTAACACCCAGTCTAAGTGACGGTTAAACTCATCAACAGTGTAACCTACATCACTACCACGTGTTTCTTCGGGTGTGGCACGATAACCTAAAATAAACTGTGAAGGTGCTTCTCGATCAATAACATTTTGAACAGCTTTTAATATTTCTAATTCAAAGCGTGATCTATTCTCTAAATTTTGGCTACCATATTCATCGGTCCTTAAATTAGAGAAAGTCGAGAAAAAAGTTTGGATTAATAACCGTTGTGCAGCTGAAATTTCAACACCATCAAATCCCGCTTTAATTGCACGTGATGTCGCATCTGCATATTGCTGTATAACGGATTTGATTTTGTCTGTAGTCATAGATAAAACTTCATGCTTAATTGGAGAATTTAAGGTCATCGCACTTGGACCATATACTTGACCAAACTTTAAAATAGCTTGATTTGAAAAACGACCAGCATGCGTAAGTTGTAGTATTGCTTTGTTGCCATCTTGTTTCATAGCATTAGCTAAAGTTGTTAAGCCAGGAATACAACTATCATCAGTAATGCTAAAACCATATTCAAATAATTGTCCATAAGGTTCTATATAAGCGGCACCAGTAACTTGAAGCGGTGCTGAATGTGCACGACGTCGTGCATAGTTAATATCTGCTTCTGTGATATGTCCGTCTTGTGTAGAAGAATTAGTCGTCATTGGAGATAAAACAAAACGGTTGTTTAAGACAATACCATTTGGCAATGTTAGTGGCTTTAATAATGCATTGTAATTCTTATTCATAATTATAACCTCTATCTTCGTTGTTATTAATAATTTTAAAGTAACACTTAAATTTAAAAGGGTCAAAACGATTAAAAAGTAGAAAATTTTTAAGCAAAATCTAACAAAAATTCTCTATATCCGTTATCCTATAAGGTGTAGACAATTTAAAGTGGACGCATGTTGTATTAAGTAAAGTGTATAGTGATGTTACATTGCATTTATCTTAACTGAAAGTCATAAGATACTCAAATATACTTCTTGCTTTAAGAACAATCGTTAACAAAGCGTATTGTATAATGTATGATTGGTGGAGGTGGTAATTCACGTGGTTCAATTTAATGTGTTAGATTATGCTGTGATTGACGAAGGCAAATCTGCCGAAGAAGCTTTACAAGATACTGTTCGATTAGCACAGTTAGCTGACAAACTCGGCTATAAACGTTTTTGGTTAACAGAACATCATAATGTACCAGCATTTGCATGTAGTAGTCCTGAATTATTAATGATGCAAATTTTAAATAAAACAAAAAACATTTCTCTGGGGTCAGGTGGGGTGATGTTACCTCATTACAGCCCATATAAAGTTGCTGAAAACTTCCGTATGTTAGAAGCACTTCATCCTGGACGTGTCGATTTAGGTATTGGCAATAATGCAGGTACTGCTCAAGTGAAATCGGCGATGAATGAAACAAAATCACACTTTTTAGACTACGGGCAGTCTATTGAAGATGTGAGACATTATTTAACAGAGCAACAGACGCAGCAGCGACATCATCGCGTTGTAGCACAGCCAAGTACGAAATTCATACCCAGCATGTGGTTGCTAAGCACCAGTGTAGCATCGGCTAAAAAGGCGGGGGCACAAGGTATGGGTTATACATTAGGTACTTTTCTATTACCTAATGCTAAAGCAATAGCTAAAGCAAAAGATAGTGTGAAAATGTATAGAGACGCATTTCAACCATCGTCATTAAATATGGTGCCATCTGTGATGATTACTGTCTTTATTGCATTAGCTGATACAGTAGAAGAAGCAGAAACTTTGGGCCAAAGTCTAGATATATGGTTATTAGGTAAGGAACAGTTTGCTGAATTTGAACGTATGCCCTCGCCTGAAACAGCACAATCTTATCATTGTACAGAGAAAGATGAGCGACAAATAGCTCAAAGTCGTGCACGCATCATTGTGGGCACCAAAGAAAGTGCGAAGCCACAAATAGATCGCATGATACAAGATTTTAATGCAGATGAAGTCATGGTGGTGCCTTTGATACCGAGTATTGAAGCACGTTGTCGAGCTATTGAATTGCTTGCAGAAATATATTTATAAATTATTTATGAAGGGAAGTATTTATTATGAAAAAATTAGCGAATTATTTATGGGTAGAAAAAGTAGGCGCACAATATGTTTATAGTATGACGCCAGAGTTACAAGACGATATAGGTACAGTTGGTTACGTAGAATTTATAGGTAACGATGAAGTGAAAGTAGATGACGAAATAGTAAGTATTGAGGCTTCTAAGACAGTGTTAGATGTTCAATCTCCTTTAGCTGGTACGATTGTAGAACGAAATACAAAAGCAGAAGATGAACCAACAATTTTGAATTCAGAAAAACCAGAAGAGAATTGGTTAGTTAAATTAGAAAATGTTGATGAAGCAGCATTTAACGCACTACCAGAGGCATAATATATGCAACAACAAGAGCGCTTATCTTATTTAATTGAATATTTATGGCGTGAAGCACATGGTGAAACAACTTTAAATTTACCGGAAAATGAAACATCACGTTGGGAAATGTATAGAGGGCTCGCCAATGTAAGATTACCTCGACCTATTGCTGACACTTATTTAGATGTACAAGATGCATTTTTACAAACGATGAATCGTCAACATGTTACTCATATTGATACATTGTCGCCAATGATTGGTGATGATGTATTTTTATGGCAAGGAGATATCACTCAACTCAAAGTAGATGGGATAGTGAATGCAGCAAACAGTCAATTATTAGGTTGTTTTGAAGCTAATCATAATTGTATTGATAACATCATTCATACTAAAGCTGGGGTACAGTTACGTTTGGCATGTCATGAAATTATGGAAGCACAAGGGAAAAAAGAAGGTATAGGAAAAGCTAAAATAACATCAGCATATAATTTGCCAGCCCAATATGTAATTCATACAGTAGGGCCACAAGTTCGCAAATTACCTGTATCTGATATGAATAAAGATTTGTTGGCACGCGCATATCGAAGTTGTTTAGAAATTGCAAAACAACATTCGCTAAAAAGTATAGCGTTTTGCTGTATTTCTACAGGTGTGTTTGGCTTCCCGCAAGCAGAAGCTGCAAAGATAGCCATTAACACTGTATTGGATTATAAAAAAGAGCATCATATAGATGATACGAAGATTATTTTTAACGTGTTCACTGATACAGATGCACAATTATATAAGGAGGAGCTAAAACGTTATGACTGAAACAACATGGCGTGTTATGTCAACAAAACAAAGTAGTCAATCTGATGTATTAGCACAAGCTATAGATGAAGCAGATGCAGTAGTTGTAGGCATAGGAGCAGGTATGTCTGCATCAGATGGGTTTAAGTATATAGGAAAAAGATTTACCCAAAATTTTCCTGATTTTATAGAAAAATATGGCTTTTTTGATATGTTGCAGGCAAGTCTGCATACATTTGAAAGTTGGCAAGAATACTGGGCATTTCAAAGTAGATTTGTTGCATTGAATTATTTAGATCAGCCAGTAGGTGCATCCTATGTTGCGCTGAAAGAAATACTAAAAAACAAAGCGCATCATATTATTACCACTAATGCAGATAATGCGTTTGCAGTTGCTGGTTATGATTTGGACAAAGTATTTCATATCCAAGGTGAATATATTCTATGGCAGTGTAGTCAACATTGTCATCCACAAACCTATAGAGACGATGAGGCAATCCGTCAAATGATCCAAGCGCAATCAAATATGGAAGTGCCGCGCGAACTTGTACCACATTGTCCCAAATGTGATGCACCTATGGAAATTAATAAGCGAAAAGCACAAGTCGGTATGGTAGAAGATGCAGATTTTGAGGCACAATTATCTCGTTACAATCAGTTTCTTGAAAATCATAAAGAAGGGAAAGTCCTATATTTAGAAATTGGTATTGGTTATACTACACCTCAGTTTGTGAAACATCCTTTTCAACGTATGACAAAACAGAATCCTGATGCATTATTTATGACATTAAATAAAAAAGCATATAGGATACCTCAAAATATACGTGAACGAACAATACATTTAACGGATGATATTTCGACATTAGTTTTAGAAGCAAATAATAAATTAGCAAAGTAGGAGAAAACTATGTATTTAATTGAACCGATTCGAAATAGTGAATATATAACAGACGGTGCAGTTAATACTGCAATGCAAGTCTATGTAAGTCAAAATATTTTTTTAGATGATGATATTTTATTACCTTATTATTGCGATCCAAAAGTAGAAATAGGTCGTTTTCAAAATACAGCAGTAGAGATTAATCAAGAATATATAGATGAACACGGTATACAAGTGATGCGTCGTGAAACTGGAGGTGGCGCAGTTTATGTAGATCGTGGTGCTGTAAATATGTGCTGTCTTTTACAAAATGATAATTCGATATATGGTGATTTTCAAAAGTTTTATGAGCCAGCAATTCAGGCGTTACATAATTTAGGTGCTACTGAAGTCGTTCAAAGTGGGCGTAATGATTTAGAGATTAATGGAAAGAAAATTTCTGGTGCTGCAATGACTTTGATCAATGGACGTATCTATGGTGGTTACTCACTCTTATTAGATGTTGATTACGAAGCAATGATTAAAGTGTTGAAACCGAACCGTAAAAAAATTGAATCTAAAGGAATTAAATCTGTTAGGTCGAGAGTTGGAAGTATTCGTGACAATTTAGCAATTAAATATCAAAATATTACTATACATGAGTTTAAAGACTTAATGATTAAACAATTATTGGGCTTAGACGGTATCAATGACGTTAAACGTTACGAACTAAGTGAAGCAGACTGGCATGCAATAGATGAAATGGTGGCAAAAAAATACAAGAATTGGGAATGGAACTATGGACGTTCTCCACGTTATGAATATAACAGAGATGCGAAATTAGCTGCAGGCACCATTGATATTACACTAGCCGTTGAACAAGGTCGTATTGTTGCATGTCGTATTTATGGTGATTTTTTCGGACAAGGTGAGATTAATGAAGTTGAACAGCAACTGATTGGTGTTCGAGTTGTTAAAGCAGATTTGCTTGATGCTTTAAGTGAAATTGATATTCCTTACTATTTCGGTAAAACGTCAGCAGAAGAACTCGTTGAATTAATTTTAAGTTAATAGCACGAGTGAACATTTGCTAAGATCAATGTAGTGGTAAATGATTTGTAGACAAGTAGTTATTTCTTGGGAAATAGCGCAAAACCACATAATAAAGTAATATTAACTCAACATTTAAAATTGTCCTGAAACATTCAAATATAATTATATACAGATGATAAGGTGAACAAACAAACTGTGACGTATTATGCATTATAAGGCTGAACAGATAAATATGACAGCCTTTATGATCGTAATGGATGATTTGATTTTTGATTCGAAAAAGTTGCATTTAATTCAATATAGACAATAAATTTTTATGATAAAAAAGGGGAAACTTATGAATATAGGTGTAGTTGGAGCCGGAAAAATTGTAAAAGAAGCATTGCCAGTGATGTCAGAGGTACCTGAAATTCATATACAAAGTATAGTGACTACTGGACGTAATCCTGAGAATGTAGCTCAATTGCAAAAGCAATTTGATATTAAACAAGTCTATGAAGATTATCAAGCGTTTATAGAAGATGAAAAGATAGATACTGTTTATTTGGCTGTTCCAAATCATCTTCACTTTGAATACGCACGTAAAGCAATAGCGCAAAAGAAGCATGTGATTTGTGAAAAACCATTTACATTAACTGCAGAAGAGCTCATCACACTAAAAGATTTAGCCGAGAAACAAAATGTGATTATAATTGAAGCTATTACAAATTTGTATTTAAGTAATTACGACGTATTAAAGCAAAGCATACCAGAAATTGGGAATTGCAAAATTGCTCAGTTCAACTATTCTCAGTATTCTTCAAGATTTGATGATTTTAAAAATGACATTATTCAACCAGCATTTGACCCGAGTAAGGGCGGAGGCGCATTAATGGATATAAATGTTTACAATATCCATTTAGCAGTAGGCTTATTTGGTAAACCTAATAAAGTGACATACTTTGCAAATATTGAAAAAAATATCGATACTTCTGGTATCTTACAATTAGAATATGAAGATATGAAAGTGGTTTGTATCGGGGCTAAAGACTCTAGTTCTGATAATCAATCTTATATTCAAGGAGACAAAGCTACAATTAATCTTAAAGGTCCTACAAACGAGTTGAATGCATTCGAATTAAAATATCATACTGGTGGTACACAGTATTATCAAGTAAATGCACACAAGCATCGAATGTATGAAGAATTTGTGAAAATAGAAAAAGTAATTCGGGAACAAAATACTATATTTGCAACAAGACAATTAGAACACAGTATTCATGTACTAGATGTGTTAGAGCAAGCATTAACGAGTGCAAATTTAAGCATAGGACCTTCAATTAAATAAAATTTGGATACAGTTGATTTCATAATATTAAAAATAACAGCTAAAAGACAGAAATAAGTTGTCAATACGTCAGTTGATAACTATTTCTGTCTTTTTTTGTAAATAAAAGTCTTGAATTTATATTGTTTAAAATATTAAAATACTATAATATGTATAGTGTAATACTTATTTGTCATTGAATTGTTTTTGTCATTGAAATGATTAAGGGGAAGGGAGATAATTTAATGAGGGTTTGGAAATTTATAGTGATGCTACTTGTGGCCGCTTTAATGATGTCAGCTTGTAACAGTGGTACTAACAATGAAAAAGAAACAAATGGAGGAAAAGAAAGCTCAAACAAATCGAATAAGCATACATATAGTGATATTGACTATCCAAAAGACGGTGTGAAAGGTATCTATGTCACACCTAATTCAGCAAATGGTAAAAACTTTGAAGAGCTCATTCAATTTATTAATGAAACAGAATTAAATGCCATGGTAATTGATGTTAAAGATGATGAAGGAAATATAACGATGGACTTTAAAAGTGATAATAAATTAATTAGCAGTAATACAGTGAATCGTGTTGATGTGAAAAAAATCATGAAAGCGATGGAAAAAAACAATATTTATCCAATTGCACGTATTGTTACATTTAAAGATTCTAGATTATCTCAAAAAAAACCGGATTGGTCATTTAAAACGTCTGACGGTAATGTTTGGGAAAATGAAGGTGGAGATAGTTTTTCAAATCCTTTTAATGATAAAGTATGGAATTATAATATTGCAGTCGCAAAAGAAGCGGCTAAAGCAGGATTTAAAGAAGTACAATTCGACTATGTTCGATTTCCTGAAGGATTTGAAAATAAGGATAAATCACTACAATATTCAAGTGGAAAATATAAAAATAGTGATTTGAATCATGTTGAGCAACGTGTAGATACGATTACTAATTTTTTAAAAACTGCACGTAAAGATTTGAAATCATACGATGTTCAAACATCTGCTGATGTTTTTGGTTACGCAGCTACTGTTAAAGAAACACCAGGTATTGGGCAAAGTTTCCCTAAAATCGCGAAGAATGTAGATGTCATTTCATCGATGATTTATCCTTCACATTGGAGTCCGGGTGATTTTGGGTTAGAAGCTCCAGATACAGAACCTTATAAAACAGCGGATCGTTATCTTGATAAAGAAAAAGAAGCACTGCAAGGTATCGACCCTAAAAAGGTTAAATCTCGCCCATGGCTTCAAGATTTTACAGCCTCTTATTTAGGAGAAGGGCAGTATAAATCCTATGACAAAGCGGAAGTAACTGCACAAGTACAAGCGTTAAAAGATCATGATATAAATGAATTTTTATTATGGGATGCTTCTGCTGACTATACGAAAGGTGCCGATTACAATCCGTCAAAATATACCAATCCGGATGCTCAAAAGCCAGAAAACACAAAAAATAATTAATCATATATAAAATAAGCCTATAACTGATTTTACAGCATCTCAGTTATAGGCTTATTATATTAGGAATTATGTGTCAAAACTTTTTAAGGAGTTCAATCAATCTGTATATGTTTTTGAATCTCTTGATTAATATGATTATATACATGTAAGAATGGTTTGTTGGCTTGAATTGTGGCGTTTCGCACATCTTCAAATTCTGGTTTTGCCTTAATTACTTTACCGTTTAACATTGCTGTTTTTACTAAAATCGCTCCATAATTTGTATGAATTGTTTCGAATTGTCTATGGAGCACTTTACGATTAACCGTGTAACTTCTAATACCTAATGTCGATGTATTTTTTAAAACATAGTCTTCGAAAAATTGTGCATTTTCTATCTTACAAATGACTGTAATTTGAGTGGCTGGCCTACTTTTTTTCATAGTGATAGGTGTGAAGTATGCATCTAATGCCCCATCTTCTAAAACTTGTTCAAGAAAGTAACTTAGCATTTCAGCAGACATATCATCAATCTGACTCTCTATTACTTGGACTTGCGTGGGTGTATTATCTTTAGATTTGAATTGAATTGCTCTTAATATGTTTGGAAAATCAAAGTCTTTGGTGCCACATCCATAACCAATCTGCTCTATTGTGACAGAAGGTAAAGGGCCAATTTTAGATGTTAATGCTTTAATGAAAGCTGCTCCGGTTGGTGTCGTTAATTCGCTATTAATATCAAAAGAAGCGAGTGGTATACCTTTTAAAATTTCTGCCGTTGCAGGTGCAGGAACAGGGTACAATCCATGAGCGATATTTACTTTACCTCCACCTGTTGGAATTGGAGAAGCGTGTAATTCATCAATTTTCAAATTTTCTAAAGCAAGGCAGCCACCGATAATATCGATAATGGAATCCATAGCGCCTACTTCATGAAAGTGCACTTCTTCGACGGACATCCCATGAATTTTAGCTTCTGCATGTGCAATCGTATCAAAGACTTTTTGGCTTCGTACTTTAACTCTTTCAGGTAAATCGCTATCCTGTATCATATTTGTAATATCAGCAGCTGTTCTATGATGTGTCGTTTCACTAAAATCAATGTTTAGATGCTTAGCTTGAATACCTTGCTTGTTTTGATTAGAAAAGTGCAACTTAAAATCATTAAGTGGCAACTTTTGTAAATGAGATTCAATGTAACCTATATTTGCACCTAAATCTACTAGAGAAGATAGCAGCATATCACCTGCAATACCAGCGTGACAATCTAAATATATTGTATTTGTCATATCATTCACTCCATCCCTGAATGTTGTTCCAACATATTGACAATCATAGCAGCATTATAACCACCACCGAAGCCATTATCAATATTAAGTACACTAGAACCAGGTGCACATGAATTAATCATTGATAACAATGTTGTGACACCATTTAGATTCGCACCATAACCAATACTAGTCGGTACGGCATAGACAGGGTGGTCAACTAAGCCAGCAACTACGCTTGCTAACGCACCTTCCATGCCAGCTATTACTACAGATACATTGCAGTTGCGAATATCATCAATATGAGCGAAAAGTCGGTGGATACCAGAGACCCCAACATCGTAAAATCTTTTTACGGATATCCCCATTACTTCTGCTGTTATAGCAGCCTCTTCCGCTACAGGAAGGTCAGATGTGCCAGCGCAAATGATAGCAGCTTGACGTTGTGTTTTGGTAATATGCTCTAATGATGTACAAACGATTTGTGCTGTTGCATGATATACCAATTGAGGATATGTTTCACAAATAAAATTGGCTTTTTCATTATTGACACGAGTAATTAATATTGTTTCTTCGTGTAATATTAATGAGTGGATGATTTTCACTAATTGTTGTTCAGTTTTACCTTCGCCAAATATTACTTCTGGAAATCCTTGTCGCTTTCTACGATGCAGGTCAATTTTTGCAAAACCTAATTCATCGTATTGATTTAATTCTACTTTAGCCTCAGATATTGATAGTTGATCTGTTTTTACAGCTTGCAATAATGATTCAATGGAATCATATTTATCTGTCATAGTTAAACCCCCTTTATATTATAGCGTTCAAATTAAGATTGTATGACCTCATTCATACTACCTGTACGATAGCCTTCTAAGTCAATTGTGACATAGTCAAAACCCAGTTCTTTAAGGCGTAGTGAAATTTGGTTTCTATGTTGAATGATTGGAACAATATCCATTTCATCAACTTCGATACGCGCAATGTTGTCATGATAACGTACTCTAACGTTATTAATATCTAAATTTAAAATGAATTTTTCCGCTTCATTAACTTTATTAACTTTGTTGAAACTAAGTGGTTCACCATATGGAATACGAGAAGCTAAGCTACAGAGTGCTGGCTTATTCCAAACAGGTAAGTCATTTGTTTTACTAAGTTCTCGCACTTCTTCTTTATAAAGTTCAACCTCTTGTAAAACGCTTCTCACACCGTATTCAGATCTCGCTTTAAGACCAGGTCTGAAATCTGAAATATCGTCCATAATCATGCCGTCTAACACATAATTGAATCCAAATGTTTTTCTTAGATCTTCTAGTTTTGCGTATAATAAACGTTTGCTGTAATACCAACTGTCGGGAGTGTTTTCAATAATGTGTGGTTCTTTTAGTTCTTCTATTTCAGTCTCTACAATATCTGCATTTAACGTGTTACCGAGTTGAATCGCTTGATTAAATTCTTCGTTTCTAAATAATTCTGATTTAACTATCACTGCTTTTACATTATTGATACCTAATACATCAATTGCTTTTTTTAGGACTAAGCTACTATCAACACCGCCTGAAAAAGCAATAACGACTGTTTCCATTTCTTTTAAAATCATTTCAAGTTTAACTTCTTTATCTTGTAATTTAGTCATCATTTAAAATTCCTCCTTTAATATTTTTGAACGCATTGAAAATTATGATTCTACATACGGTATAGTAAGGGGACCTAGTGGCATAACTCCAATACTCATGTCTTTTCCATATTGTTGTTCTAAAGATTTTAATGTTGCTTCAATATTTGAAACAGGATGTAACATAGCATCTTTTGCTTGTTGATCAGTTAATTTGGAATATAAATACACATCTGCAAAAGTCTGAATCACAGCCTGTTTTTGTACTTGCCACTGGTCTAGCATGGCGAAGTTTGGGTCATTAATCATTTTGACAAGTGCTTCTGGGCTGTCTGCCATCTTCAGTATTTCTGCATAATTACCATGATTTGGGAAACCATCGCTGCATTCAGATAACATGATAATACTGCCTCCTTCTTTAACCACTTTATGAGCAGCACTCATTCCCTTGACTGTTTGATATAAATTTTGATCAAGTGGATAACCAGAATTAGATGCGATAACGACATCAAAACGATGGTCACATTTGAACATAGCGTGTTTTTTAGCATAAGCACATCCCAAATCATGTGCTTTATACAGTTCTCCAGCAAAGACTTCTGTAATTTCTTTTTCTTTGTTCAATGTTACATTGAGCATGAAGTCAGGTTTGCACATGCCATTAATTTCTCGAGTCATATCTTGCACTGGATTATCTGTCATATTCCCCCAAGTAGAACGAATATCACCGATCATTTTAGCATTGTGAAATGTCATGATCGTTTCTATACCTGCAATACCAGGCATAATTCCTTTTGGTCCTCCTGAAAATCCAGCAAAGAAATGCGGTTCTATAAAGCCAGTTACAATTTTGAAATCAGAATTTACATAATCTTTGTTTAAGTAAACATCACATCCGTATTTACTATGACCAACTTTTTTTAAAGTTTGTTTATCATTACAATGATTATGTACAATTCTAATGTTGTTTACGATATCTTCACCTAACATTTGTATCAATTCATCTTCGGTTTGATCTCGATGTGTACCAGTGCCGTTGATGATGACAATATTTTCTAAAGGTACATGTGCAAGGGACTCTACAATAAGTGGTACAAGTATATGATTCGGCGTAGGGCGAGTGATATCACTAATAACGATTGAAACTGTTTGATTGGATTGTACTAAATCTTCAAGCGGTTCCGAATCGATAGGATTCTTTAATGCATCGCGTATGGCTTGTATATCATTATCGAGTGCAGGTATAGGTTTTGGCTCTATTAAGACGCTATTTTCAGGTAATTCTATATTAAGGTTTGACTTTCCATATAATATCTCTGTATTCAAGGTCGATCTTCCTCCTTATATGAAGCGCTTTCATAAAAGCGCGTGTTTATTTGCGCATTAGAATGTGTTTTGGCCGAGTGAGCAACATATTCCTTTGTTCCATATATTCCTTTACTTTTTTGATACCTATCGACCAATATGACTGCTATTGGACACAATATTGCTGTAGTAATAGCTGAAATTGAAATTTGTGCTGTCGCGATAGGTGCTACTTTCTCAATCATAGCAAACTCACTTTGACTCAGATTACCATTTGCGAGCGCTGTAGAAGCAGCAGCAACTACTGCAGCAGGTGTAGATACTGCGTTACCTGCTGTAGATGATTCAGAAATTGGTGCAATTACACTCTTTTCTTTAAATATTTTAAAAGCAATGATACCAGTAAATGCGGTACAAATAAAGGTCAATAGTGCTAACGTTAAGCCTCCTGATAATACGGAAAAATTAAAGAATTCAGCTAAATTCATACCAGCACCTAAAGAAAAGGCGAAAAAGGGGATGAGTATGGTTTCACCAGGACGTAAAAATTCTGATATTTTAGGGTCAAGATTTCCTAATATCATACCTATACTTAAAGGTAAAAGCACAGAAATAAATGAAATGATTGGAAAGGTTGTACCAATAAATCCCAATGAAATCAAAGTTAACAATGGTCCATCATTAATAGCAAGTATGGACAGACCACCTACATCTGAACGATTCCCATAAGTACTGGTTAGAGCAGCATACATACCACTATTGCTATTTGTCATTGCTGCAATTACAGCTATTGTAGACAAACCGAATAATCCACTCCAAGGATCAAATATTGATCCTAATAAGAGTCCTACCGCTAACCCAGAAAAATATTTTGTTGTTGTTAATAGCATACCTTTTTTTAAGGCTTTACCTCCAATTTTTAAATTCATTTGACTTCCTACACAAAAGATAAAAAGTGCAATTAAGACAAGTGCACTATCTTTGAATAGTTCTTGTGAAAATCCCCCGATTTGAAGCATTTCGTAATGGCCTTGTTCAGTTTTGGGTGCACCGAGTGACTTAAGTAGATTCATTATAGGGCTTAAATGTAATTGATCAACGGTGTTTATAGTAGCGCCTAAAAGTAATGGGACTACCATCAATCCTCCAGGAATTTTTTCTATTGTATCTTTAATTCTCATAACTAACATCCCCTTAATATGTTATTGGTTATGGAAAAATGTTTTTACAATATTCTTGGTTGTTTGTTTTATCAATTTTTCCGATTTTGAAAATGTTTCTTCTAATGACATAGGTCCGTTACTTAAACTAAAAGCGCTGAGAATACCACTGTCTTTTAGGTCTTTTGCATCAACTTCTACTGATCCTCCTATAAAAATAACTGGAATATCATATTTTTTGGCACATTGTGCAATGCCGATTGGTGCTTTTCCATAAAAAGATTGTTTATCAATTTTTCCTTCTCCAGTAAGAATTAAGTCTGCTTGTTTTAAGTATTTTTCGAATTGTATATATTCCATAACTACCTGAATACCTTCTTTAAAGTAACTTGGGAAAAACGCTTTGAATGCACCTCCTAAACCACCTGCTGCACCAGCACCAGGTAAATCGTGTAGTCTAACGCCTGTGGTATGTTCAACTAGATTAGCCCAATGCGTGAGATTATCATCAAGTTGTTGCATATTTTGTGCAGATGCACCTTTTTGTTTTCCAAAAATAAATGATGCACCATTAGGTCCTACTAATGGATTTTGAACATCAGTTGCTATAATAAAATTGCAATGATTTATTCGAGGATCAAAATTTGATAAGTCAATTTGAGCTAAACTTTGTAGTTCGCCACCCCCAAAATTTATTGAATGATTTTGATTATCTTTTAACTCTGCCCCTAAAGCTTGTAACATGCCAGCGCCAGCATCATTTGTAGCTGAACCACCAATCGCCAGTATGAAATTTTTATATCCTTGACTCAAAGCGTGTAAAATTAATTCACCTGTACCATATGTTGTTGTAGATAAAGGATTTAATGCATCTTGGGCCAAATGCTTTAATCCTGAAGCTTCTGCCATTTCTATGACACAAGTATGATTATCTAAAACCCCGTATTGAGCTGTTACTTTGTCTCCAAGAGGTCCGGTTACACTGACCGTAGTAAACGTCCCATTTGTTGCATTTACTAATGCTTCCATTGTGCCCTCACCACCATCACCGATTGGTAAATCATGAATGGTAGATTCAGGGAAAATTTCCAGTATGCTATCTTTCATATACTTTGTTACTTCGCTTGCCTTCATACTTCCCTTAAATGAATCAGGTGCTAATATGATTTCCATTGTGAATTTCTCCTTTTAAGAAAGTGCTTTCTAAAATGTATTGTTTTAAGTTTAACGATTTTATTATATTGAAAAAAGGGTTAAACTATACAAAAATAATGATTTGAATTTGTATATAAATAACAAGTGGTGAGATGAATGGATATATTGACTGAAGAAATGGCAACGCTAATCGTTAAAGAAACAGCTAAAAGAACCAAAACTAATATTAATATTATGAATTTTAATGGAGTAATTATTGCATCCTTCGATAAAAGTCGTATCGGTACGCTTCATGAAGGTGCTATAGAAGTGTTGAAACAAGAAAAAACAGTGGTAATCAACCAGAAAGATAGTTTACATTTTAAAGGTACGCAGGCAGGTATTAACTTACCCATTATTTTCCAAGATAATATCGTTGGTGTTATTGGTATTACAGGCAATCCTAATCAAATAACACATGTAGCAGACTTAGTTAAAATGTCTACAGAATTGTTACTTTATCAAAATTATTTTACGTACGAATTGGAGGGACAAATACGAAGTCAAGAGTTATTTATAGAGGAGTTATTAAAAAGTGAATCATCAAAATCCTTTATTCAATATTTAATGAAACAACTTAATATTGATTTATTAACTTATAGAAAATGTATCATTATCGATATCGAAAAACAGATATTTTCTAGAAATAGTATTGTTCGTTCATTAACGAGCAGGATAGATGCTAGTTCATTTACAATTGCATTTACGAATTATAACCGCATCGTTATTCTTGCTACTGCTCATTCGATGCAAGCTTTAGATAATAAAATTAATAATATATACCAAATATTTCAAAATTTAGAGCTGAAAGTCCAAATTGCTTCAAGTCTTATGTTTAAAAGATTAAAAGACTTTAGAAATGCATATGAAGAGTGTGAGTTGGTGTTTATGTTAGCTGAAAATGGAAAGATCGTGACTTCATTTGAAGATGTGGAAGAAAAAACACTTTTATATCAAATTGATAAAAATATAAGAGAACGATTTAAAAAAAGGATATTAAGTAATGTGGATCAGCAGAGTATAGATACACTAAAAGCTTTCTTTCAAAATGATTTAAATATAACGCAAACTTCTAAAAAATTGTACATCCATAGAAATACTTTATTGTATAGGTTAGAAAAATGTGAAAAAGAAACAGGGTTAAATCCTAAAAAGTACTCTGATGCTGTCAAATTACAGATTGCAATATGGTGTTAATAACGAAAACAATCGGAGTGTTTTATAAGAAAGTTTAACAAAAATGATTGGAACAAAATTAAAAATATTTTTAATAATTAAAGCTAAATGTATCTTTATTTTAATTATGTCATACATTAAAAATTAAAAGTCCTAAGCATATCGTGAAATCGTATTGCTTAGGGCTTTTTTTATATGGATTTAATTTAACTGAACAGATTAAAGAAGGTGAACGATAAAAGTAATCGTAAAAATTTGGTTGTTTTTTATAAAGCAATATGACATACTCAATAATAATTAGTATGACATATTAAAAATTTGAGGTGAATCTGTATGACGAAATATATTTATGCATTTGATGAAGGTAACAAAGCTATGAAAGATTTATTGGGAGGTAAAGGGGCTAATTTAGCTGAAATGAAACGTTTAGGGTTACCTGTACCGGATGGTTTCACCCTTACTACTGAAGCGTGTATTGAGTATTTAAAGCAAGGCGCTCATCTTTCAGATGAATTAGTTGGGCAATTACATGAGCAATTAGAAGCATTTTCTCAACGTACACAAAAATCATTTTCTTCTAAAGAATCACTTTTATTAGTGTCTGTAAGAAGTGGTGCAAAAATTTCCATGCCTGGAATGATGGATACTATTTTAAATTTAGGGCTGAATGATATTAATGTTAAAACGTTAGCAGAAAAGACAAATGATGCACGTTTTGCATACGACTGTTACCGTAGACTGTTACAAATGTTTGGCGAAGTAGTATACGGCATACCGATGACGTCATTTGATACATATTTTAATCAATATAAAGAACAACACCATTATCAAAATGATGCAGATATCCCAGCTGAAGGTTTAGAAGAAATATGTGATTATTTTAAAGGTGTTTATTTGGAAGAAGTATATAAACCATTCCCACAAGAGCCGATTGTGCAATTAACAGAAGCAATTGAAGCAGTTTTTAAATCATGGGATAATGATCGCGCACGTGTATATCGCCAATTAAATGAAATACCACACGATATTGGCACAGCAGTTAATATCCAAGAGATGGTCTTTGGTAATAGTGGTGCACAAAGTGGTACAGGTGTTGCATTTACGCGTAATCCAGTGACTGGTGAAGCAAAATTATTTGGTGAATACTTGTTAAATGCCCAAGGGGAAGATGTTGTTGCTGGCATTAGAACGCCAAAAGATATCAGTACATTGAAAGCACAAATGCCTCAAGTCCATCAACAATTTATAGAAGTTTCCCAACAATTAGAAAAACACTATAAAGATATGCAAGATATTGAATTTACTATTGAAAACGAGCAATTATATGTTTTACAAACGCGAAGTGGTAAAAGAACTGCTAATGCAGCGATTCATATTGCAGTAGATTTAGTGGAAGAAGGTATAATTTCTAAAAATGAAGCAGTTATGAATGTTGAAGTAAAATCAATTGACCAATTATTGCATCCTAATTTTGATGATAATGCCCTTGAGAAAGCTACAGCTGTTTCGAAAATGGGACTTCCTGCTAGCCCTGGTGCTGCGAGTGGTGAAATCGTATTTTCTGCGGAAACTGCAAAATTGAAAGCAGAGCAGGGGGATAAAGTGATATTGATGAGACCTGAAACTTCGCCTGAAGATATAGAAGGTATGGTCGCAAGTGAAGCGATAGTTACAACACATGGCGGTATGACTTCTCATGCGGCAGTTGTTGCCAGAGGAATGGGTAAATGTTGTGTGACTGGATGTTCAGACGTTGAAATTAATGTTATAGATAAAAAAGTAACATATCCTAATGGAACATTAAATGAAGGAGACATTATCTCAGTTGATGGTGCTAAAGGTGATATTTATTTAGGTGAAGTTGAAACGATTAAAGCTGAAAGAAGTAAAGCTTTTGAACAATTTATGCAATGGTCAGAAGCAATAGCAAGATTAGATGTACGCATGAATGCCGAAACACCACAAGATATTCAAGCAGGTTACCAATTTGGTGCGAAGGGCATTGGTTTAGTTCGTACCGAGCATATGTTTTTTGGTCCTGAACGTTTAATTGAAATGAGACGTTTCATTTTGTCTGATACACAGGATAAAAGAATTAATGTTTTAAATAAAATTAAGGAATATCAAAAAGAAGATTTTGAAACTATCTTGAAGTTATCTGGAGAACGTCCAACAATTATTCGTTTGCTTGATCCGCCTTTACATGAATTTTTACCTAAATCAACTGAAGAAAAAAATAGTGTAGCAAGTCAACTCAATGTCACTGTTTCAGAGTTAGAACATTATATTGAAAGTTTAAATGAAGTTAATCCTATGCTAGGGCATCGTGGATGTCGCTTGGCGATTACTTACCCTGAACTTTATATTATGCAAGCAGAAGCTATTATGGAAAGTGCATTGAAACTTAAACAACAGGGCATTCATTGTCAACCTGAGATTATGATTCCGCTTGTATCTACTGTTTCAGAATTTACAACGTTAAAGTCGCAAGTTGTTGAACGCATTGAAGCTTTACAATCTGAAATGGGGGCAAGCGTTCATTACATGATTGGAACAATGATTGAAACGCCAAGAGCATGTCTGATTGCTAGAGATTTAGCACGAGAATGTGACTTCTTTAGTTTTGGGACAAATGATTTAACACAATTAACGTTTGGCTTCTCACGTGATGATGCTGGTAAATTTATTAATGCCTATTCAGAACAAGGCATATTAACGATAGATCCATTCCAAACACTCGATATAGATGGCGTTGGACAATTAATTAAACAAACAACAGAACAAGCAAAAGCGGCAAATCCAACGATAAAAATTGGCGTATGTGGAGAATTAGGCGGTGACCACAAATCAATTCAATTCTTTAATCAACTAGATTTGGATTATGTATCATGTTCTCCATTTAGAGTGCCAGGTGCCTTATTATCAACTGCTCAAAGTGAAGTTGAAGGCGGTAGATTGCGTGTTAAATGATAATGAAAAAAACCAGCTAACGCTATTCGTTGTATCTGACTCTATAGGTGAAACAGCACAGAGAATGATTCATGCGACATTAACACAATTTCCAGATGTCACGCGTATAGAAATTAAAAAATTTCCTTTTATTAAAAATCAAGAAGAACTACTCAATGTACTTTCATTGGCTAAAGCGCGTGGTGCAGTTGTTATAACGACTTTAGTTAATCCAGAATTTAATAAAAAAGGGCTGGCTTATGCTCAAGAACAACAAATTCCGTATGTTGACTATATGTCTGATTTAATTAACATTATTCAAGAACATACGAATTGTTCACCTATTTTAGAAAGTGGTGCTTTGCGCAAGTTGGATGACAACTATTTTAAAAGAATTGAGGCAATGGAATATTCTGTTAAATATGATGATGGTAAACATTTCACGGATATAGGAGAAGCTGACGCTTTAATTTTAGGTGTTTCTCGTACGTCAAAGACGCCTTTAAGTATGTATTTAGCGAATAAAGGTTATAAAATAGCTAATATTCCTTTAGTTCCAGAAGTTGATATTCCAGATGAAGTCTTTAGAAATAAAAATTTAAAAGTATTTGGTCTGACAGCGAGTCCTACTTATATCTTAAATATTCGTACGGAACGTGTGAAAGTTTTAGGTTTACATGGACCTACAGATTATAATAGTGTCGATAGAATTAAAGAAGAGTTGATGTATGCCGAAGAAATATTTGCTAAATTAAATGCTACAGTTATTAATACGGAGTTCAAATCAATTGAAGAGTCAGCATTTTATATTGAAAAGTTTTTATAATAGTGAAAATTATAATTAAGTATGCAATTCAAATGTATTGTTAAAACTTCAGTTGTCTAAATTTATGTTTAAAGGGTATGTTTGATATTAGAGAATAATATTTAAAAAGAGGGGATATTATGTTGAAATCGACAGTGCCGTATTTGTTTTTTAACGGTCAATGTAAAGAGGCTTTGGCATTTTATAGTAAGGTGCTGAACGGGGAAATTAAAGCTACAATGACGTATGGCGAAGCGAATGAAAGTGTTGCAGATGATCCTAATCGTGTCATTCATGCGCAGTTAGAAGTTGATGGAAACTTATTCATGTTGTCAGATATACCCAAAGACGATGACACAATGCTACAAGATAGAAATGTTTATATTGTTTTGGAATTTGATAGTGAAACAGCAATCGAAGAAGTGTATGAACAATTGAAAGACGAAGGCGATGTTCAAATGGAGTTAGACACTATGTTTTGGGGAGCGAAATATGCCAAGTTGGTTGATAAATACGATATCGGTTGGGATTTAAGTTACACATTTCCACAATAACTAAAGTTGCAATTCGAATATAAATATTCACGAACATGTATCTTAATCTGATTAAATGTAAAGAGATGTTTATTAAAGTATAACTTCATATAATAAAAAACAAATGCATTTTCATTTTTGAAGAGAGTCTCTCAAGTTGCATAGCTATTTAATGCTATCAACTGAGGGGCTTTACTTTAGAATAGATTTGCATTTTTTATTTGAAATGGTACGTAAGCTGAGCCATTGAAACGACAAAACACTTAACAGCAGCAGCGTTTTTCACACTGCTACTGTTAAAATTAGGCCATCATTTTTTATATGTACGAATGATTTTGGATTTGGCTATCATATATATGATGAATCCTGTAATTATTGCAATGATTGTAGTCATTGGTAATTGGGCACTTAACGCTGTGATTTCAGGAAGTTCTTGGTGCATGACAAATGGAATAAGATAATTATTGATGTTGAACGTTATAAACATAACAAGCGCAAATATGATACTGCCGTTACGTGCTTTTTTGATATATTTTTGGTATTCAGCTTTAGAATCTACATCAAATAAATCCACTTTTTTATTGTGAAGTGCACGTGTTAGTACGGTTGAAGCTACCATAAATCCAATCAATGCAAGGATGCTAACAAAGGGGATTTGTTGAAAATACAAAGAGATAAAGCAATCTAGTGCGGAAATAATTAATGTTCCCCAAAATATCCAGACATATAGTTTGGCGTAGAGATTTAATAATACTTGACGTTCGTATTCATCAGTAAATCTATAATTTGGAATCAAACGAAGTGTTTTTTCATTTTCCAAGATGATTGACCTCCTATTCTATTAATTTTATACGCGAATCTTTGTTAACAGTAAAAATAACAATCAATATAAATGGTACATAGGTGCTTATATTGAATAAATAGCTAAAGTTCATGTGATTTCCTGCAATTAGTGGTGCGATGATTGTTGCAGTCCCCAACATATAAATTAGGGCAATAACTAAGAAAATAATCCTTTTATTGCGTGTTTCTTTTAATAGTTTAAGATATGTATGTCGTTGATGCACTTCAATTTCAATAGCATCTGCACCAAGACGATTCATGCTCATCCTACAGACTAAAATAATAACTAACAGCACACCACCAATGGTAAATGGTGACAAAAATTCACGTTCTAAATCGAGAAAAATAGATAAATAAACAAGTGCGAGTAACGTATATAAAGCAATAATTGAAATTTTTGCCAGTGTCTTATCAATTTCATGTCGTTGATATTCATCAGGTGTATCTATTAAACCAGCGAAGTTTTGATATAACCATTTATCTCTTTTCTTCATCGTTATGATCCTCCCAAAATAAATCGTTTAATGTGACATTTAATGATTGAGCAATATTGATGCATAAATTTAACGAGGGATTGTACTTATCATTTTCAATCATATTAATCGTTTGTCGAGAAACGCCTACGGAACGTGCGAGCGCAAGTTGAGAAATTTGTTGTTGACTGCGAAAATGTTTGACTTTATTCAATTTAAATCATCACTTCTTTCTTATGTGTCAAATATATATGACATTTCTTTGCTCGTCAAGACAACATAAAATTTAATAAATATTGATATAGTAAATAAAGCACGCTATATAAATAGGTTCGAAAAATAAGCGGGATAGAAATTATTTGATTTCTATCCCGCTTTTTATGGTATATGAGGGTTCGTCGTTTATTGTGAAATATATCGACAACAGTATAATCTATATTAATTTTCCGTTATTTTAAAAAGGCTGAAGCATATTTTGATAATTTTTCTTTTCCACTATGTATGTAGCATTGATAGTATCTAATGTT
Source organism: Staphylococcus sp. GDY8P94P (assembly GCF_017892255.1). Lineage (NCBI taxonomy): Bacteria > Bacillati > Bacillota > Bacilli > Caryophanales > Staphylococcaceae > Staphylococcus > Staphylococcus sp. GDY8P94P. The sequence goes on along the minus strand of NZ_JAESKU010000008.1, from coordinate 464,638 downwards.
AGATGAAAATTTAATTGATTACTATTGTGCTTGATAATGAATCGTGGCGGTGAGTATAACAACTTCATCCGTTGGATTATAGTAACGATGCGCTACATCACTATTAAAACGAAATGCTTGGTTACTGCTAATTGTATAAGAAGTTTGACCAACTTCAATTTTTAAAGTACCTGAGTTAACGATGATAAATTCTTCAGATTGTATATGATGTGGATCAGAAATCATTTTACCCCCTGGTTGAATTTCCATTTTAAACATTTCGAAATGCTTTCTTTCATTGTAAGGAAAGTATGGAAAGATCTTAACTTTATCTTCAACAATAGGAATAATATCAGATTCATCTACAAAATCTACAGGCTCGTGCATTGTTGATGTCAGTTGTGACAGGGGTAAATGAAGACCATTAGCAATTTTCCATAATGTTGTAATTGTTGGATTAGATGTGCCTTTTTCAATTTGGCTTAACATGTTTTTACTAACGCCAGTTAGATTGGCCATTTTATCTAAACTAAGTTGGTGTTTACTACGATAAGTTGCTAAATTTTTGGCAATAACATTTTGAATATGATACATGTGAATCGCTCCTATTTACATTATAACGTACATATTGTACCATATATAATGTTGTTTAGAAAATTTATGATGTAAGGTGAGCAAAATGGAAAATTATAGAAAAGTAAAACCATTTAATTGGCTATTATTTATAGGTATTTTGTTAGTAGGTGCAAATTTAAGGGCGCCAATTACTTCAATCGGAGTTGCGCTACCTGATATAAAAAACGATTTGGCGATGTCTAACAGTGCTGTTAGTGTAATTACAGTCGTCCCATTAATCGCATTCGCAATCATTTCACTATTTGCAGCAAAAACAAGTTATCGTTTTGGATTAGAACGAACGATTTTTGTAGCTTTATGGCTAATACTGATTGGCGTAATCGTACGTTCTATCACCGGTGTTTCATGGTTATATATAGGCACCATTCTTATAGGTATTGGTATTGGTTTTGGTAATGTACTTGCACCTGCAGTTATCAAAGCGAAGTTTCCATTACATATAGGTGTGATGACAGGTTATTATACTGTCGTTATGAACGTATTTGGTGGATTATCTTCATATGGAACGGCACCGTTTGTCAAAGCGTTTAATTATAATATTGCCATTAGTGCGATTGGTGTCATTACGTTGATTACCATTATTATATGGGCATTTCAATTGAAAAATAAAGAAGAAACAACGGCATCATTACCCAAAGAAAGTGTCAATGTTTGGAAGTCGCCCTTATCATGGCAAATAACGATACTTATGGGCGGACAGTCACTCATTTTTTATTCTCTAATTAATTGGCTACCAGCATATTTATCTCAAAGTGGTATGGCTATCAGTGAAGCGGGGATGTATTTATCAATTATGCAAATCGCTATTATACCCTTAACATTTATTACACCTATATTTGCTACTAAAATGAAATCACAATTTTTATTAACTTTTATAACTGGTTTATGTTTTGTGGTGGGTGTTTCAATAATGTTATTTTCACCGCAACTTGCTTTAATTGCTACGATTTTAGTTGGCGTTGCAAGTGGTTTAGCGTTTGGTCTTGTGAATACATTCTTTAGTTTAAGAACGGAACATAGCCAAACGTCGGCGAAGTTGTCTGGCATGGCCCAATCTGTAGGATATCTTTTTGCTGCAATAGGTCCTCTACTGTTTGGTATATTACATGATGTTACAGGTCAATGGATAGGTTCATTAAGTATTTTATTAATAACTGCGCTATTAATCACATTATTCGGCTCGCAAGCAGGTCGTAATCGCACAATAGAAAAAACATTAGAATAATAGACAGTATCATGCAAATATTGTACGATATTTTACAACATGCTTTGTTTTACGATGAGCTTTAGAAAAATTGGATTTGATAAGTTGAGCTATAGTTTAGTCAATTAAATGAGGAATGTATTTTTCATTAAAATCTAATAAAAAACGATGAGGTGTCATTATGCAACTTATTTTTGATCCAAGTGTAAGTCCGATTTATAGAGGTATACTTGCATTTTTCTTTGTTATTAATATAGCGCTCGCGTTTATTATTGTATTTTTAGACAGAGATCGCAGAGATGCAACAGCGACTTGGGCTTGGCTATTTTTACTATTTGTAGTACCTATTTTAGGCTTTGTTATTTATATATTCTTTGGTCGAGCAGTGCGAAAAAAACGAGAACAAGGTTTCCATCATAATCAGATAGATGATGTGAAGGAACGAATGAAGACGCAGTTATCAGATGCTACCAACAAGATTAATCATTCAGATAACCGAATAGTTAAAAAACATGCAGATATTGTAAATACATTGCTAACGAAAGAACCAACGTTTTTAAGTTACGATAATAATGTCGATATTTATACTGATGGTCATGCGTTATTTGATCAAATGAAAGAAGATTTACGCAATGCAAAAACATATATTCATTTAGAGTATTATGTGTTGAAATTAGATAAGTTGGGTTCTGAAATTGTCGATATTTTGCAACAAAAAGCTGAAGAAGGATTAGAAGTTAAAATACTTTATGATGCAGTAGGGTCTAAAACGGTACATAAATCAAAATTCAAAAAATTCCAAGAAGCTGGTGGACAAGTTGAGGCTTTCTTCCAAGCTAAAATTCCATTAATAAATTTCAGATTAAACAATAGAAATCACCGTAAAATTTTAGTGATTGATGGTATGACTGGTTATGTGGGCGGATTTAATATTGGTGATGAATATTTAGGTTTAGATGAAAACTTTGGCTATTGGCGAGATACACATTTAAGGGTTAAAGGTGATGGTGTTGACGCGTTACAGCTCAGTTTTATCCACGATTGGAATTCTCAATCACACCGTGAACAATTGGAGTTTAACGATAAGTATTTCCCAGATAATGCAAAGCAAGGTGGAGATGTGCCGATGCAAATTGCACTTAGTGCCCCAAGTGATAATTGGCATCAGATAGAATTTGGCTATATGAAAATGATCATGAACGCCAAAGAATCTATTTATATGCACAGCCCGTATTTTATACCAGATAAAGGTTATATCAATGCATTGCGTATAGCTGCAAAAGCTGGGGTAGATGTGCGGTTAATTATTCCTAATAAACCAGATCATATTTTTGTTTACTGGGCCACAATTACAAGTGTCGCGCAGTTGATTAGAGATGGAGTCAAAGTTTATACGTATGAAAATGGATTTATCCATTCAAAAATGATGATTATTGATGATGAAGTCGCAAGTGTAGGTTCATCGAACATGGATATACGTAGTTTTGAATTAAATTTCGAAATTAATGCATTTATGTATGATGAAAATATTGTTAAAGAGCTTAAAGCTGCTTTTATAGAAGATATGAAAGTATCTGAGGAATTGACAGAGGAACGCTATGAACAACGATCAAATTGGATTAAATTCAAACAATCAATTGCTAAATTAGCGTCACCAATTCTATAAAAATATAAAGCACATTGAAGTGACAGTGCATACGATTGCATGGATTTATCAATGTAGCAATTGATTGTGCTATTGAAGTTTCAATAACATATTGTTTTTTTAAAATCATAAGATTAGTCTGACGAGGGCGGAATATGAAATCAAATTTATGCTTTGATTTCAATACCGTCCTCGTTTTCATTATAATGAGTGATATGAAATAACAGGAGAATGGATGAAGTGAAATGGGGGAGATTGAATGCAACGGGAAAGTGGTCAATTTATTTATCGTCAATTATATAGACAATTAAAAGAGGATATCCTCGCATTCAAATATGAGAGTCATGAAAAGTTGCCTTCAAAAAGGGATATGGCTCAACATTTAAACATTAGTGTGAATAGTGTAAAAGCAGCATATGAACAATTATTGGCTGAAGGCTATATTTATACTGAAGAGCGAAAGGGCTATTTTATTGAGCCTTTAGAAAAATTGATTATCGATCCAAACGCGCAAATATCTCTGGATGTGCAAGAACATCATATTGAAGCTACATATGATTATTCATTTTCACATATGAGTACCGATATTTCAGCATTTCCTGTAGAAATATGGACCAAACTCGTTAAACGTGTATTTCAAAATTATGATTATGAATTGTCTTCGATACCTCAAATTAAAGGTCCAATAGAGTTAAGACAATCGATTGCTAAATTAGTGTCTTATCAAAGGGGTATCCAATGTCATCCGGAACAAATTGTCATTGGTTCTGGAACTAATACATTGTTAACCAAATTAATTCAATTATTGCCAGATGAAATCACAATAGCAGTGGAAAACCCTGGATACTCAAGATTTAGAACACTAATCAATCAAACATCTGCGCAGTTAAAACCGATTGCTTTAGACCGTAAAGGGATATCTATTGAAGAAATTAAACAAGCTCAACCTGATGCCACAATAGTGACACCTTCACACCAATTTCCAATGGGTATAATCATGCCTGTATCGCGTCGTATTGACCTACTGAATTGGGCAAGTCAAACGCAAAGTTATATCATAGAAGATGATTATGATAGTGAATTCAAATATGAAACAGATAATATACCTTCACTGTTTAGTTTTGATAAAAATGAACGCGTGATTTACCTAGGTACTTTTTCAAAAACTTTGATGCCAGGATTACGCATGAGTTATATGATTTTGCCTATAAATTTAGTGAAGAAATTTGATTGCCTTAATTTAAATATGATTCCTGATTTTTCAACGATTCATGCACTTACACTAAATTTAATGATCAAAGAAGGTTATTATGAAAAATATGTGAAAAAGATGCATCAGATATATGGAAAAAAACGAGAAGCACTCATCACACACTTATCAAATAGCTTTAAAAATGACATTCGAATTAAAGATACACAAGCTGGTTTGCATTTTATTGTAGAAGTTAACACACCATTTTCTTACCAAGAAATTGAAACGCGTGCTAAAGAAATGAAACTTGAGCTTTATACGTTAAATCGATTTTCCGTGAAAGCGCTTGAAAAAAATAATTCATATAAAACGCTTATCATAGGCTTTTCAAAAATCAAACAAGATCAGATTCCCCAGGCAGTCCAGAGATTAAAAGAAGTTGTAAGGGGATAATCTGGTTCCATTAAATTATCATAACTGGTACTTTACACTATACCAATAATCCCTTAAATTTTAGAAAACCATGCGTCTTACGTGGGGACAAAGAGGAGGGGTTATTGATGACAAATCAATTCGAAAGCTATAAAAAACAACGTGATAAATATGTAGCACGTGGTGTTGGAAACGGCAATCTGCATGTGGCAGATTATGCACAAGGTGCTACAATCACAGATGTAGACGGTGAACGTTTCATTGATTTCGCGGGAGCTATTGGTACATTAAATGTTGGACACACACATCCTAAGATAACCAAACATTTAAAAGAACAATTGGACAAGTTTATACATCCTGGTTTCAATGTCATCATGTATAAAAGTTATCTCAACTTAGCACAAAAATTAACTGAAATTACGCCGGGTGATTTTGATAAAAAAGTGATTTTACTAAATTCAGGTGCAGAAGCTGTAGAGAATGCTGTAAAAATTGCTAGAAAACACACTGGAAGGCAATCAGTTGTATCTTTTGTAAGAGGCTTTCATGGCCGTACAAATTTAACAATGTCTATGACAAGTAAAGTGAGACCTTATAAACTTGGATTTGGTCCTTTTGCACCAGAAGTTTACCAAGCACCATATCCTAATGTTTCAGAAAAATCCGAATCTTTATCCGAAACAGCTTATATTGATCAAATGATTAATAAGTTACATGATTTCTTTGTTGAAACTGTAGATCCTAGTGAAGTAGCTTGTATCGTGATGGAACCTGTTCAAGGAGAAGGTGGTTTTATTATTCCGGATAAAAAATTCGTCAAAGCAGTTAAAAAAATATGTGAAGACCACGACATTATTTTTGTGGCGGATGAAATTCAAACAGGTTTTGCTCGAACAGGAAAAACATTTGCGATTGAACATTTTGACATAGAACCTGATTTAATAACGGTGTCTAAATCATTAGCTGCAGGATTTCCTTTAAGTGGTGTAGTTGGCAAAACGCAAATCATAGATAGTGCATCTCCAGGGGAACTAGGTGGCACATATGCTGGTAATCCTTTAGCATGTGAAGCTGCTTTAAAAGTCATTGAAATCATTGAAGAGGAAGATTTAAACAATAAAGCAGAAAAAATTGGACAACAACTTGAAGATTTCTTATATCACAGCGCAGAGCAACATTCATTTATCACAAACATTCGTAGACTTGGAGCTATGGTAGCCTGCGAAATCATCGATGATCAAACTGGCGAACCCAATAAAGCATTAACTGGAAAAATTATTCAAACGGCAAATGAAAATGGTTTGTTATTATTATCTGCTGGTATTAAAGGTAATGTTTTACGTTTCTTAACACCGCTTGTAATTTCTGACGATGAATTACAACAAGGATTAGAAATATTATCTGAGACTTTTAAAAATGTGGACATAACAGAAGCACATACAAACGCTTAAAATTTTATTTTTAAATAGAGGGTATAGATAAGTCATACCTCATAACAAAAATAAATGTAAAGGAGAGAATAAAAATGGGTCAATTAGAAGTTTATAATCCTTCTACAAATGAAGTTATAGAACGTTTGAATTACACGAATCATGATGAAATTAATTCAAAAATTGATCGTGCACATAAAGCATTTGAAGAATGGAAATTAGTGGATGCACACGAACGTTCAGCAAAATTGTATCAATGGGCGAATCTCATTGATGAACATCAGGATGAACTTGCGGAACTGATTACACTTGAGGGTGGAAAACCACTAGCAGAAGCCAAAGGGGAAGTCATCTATGCTAATGCTTATGTTAAGTGGTATGCAGAAGAAGCTAAGCGAGTATATGGACGTACAATACCAGCAAACACACCATCTAAAAAGATAATGATTGATAAATTTCCAGTAGGTGTCGTAGGTGCAATTACACCTTGGAATTTCCCGGCAGCGATGATAACGAGGAAAATGGCGCCTGCATTGGCAGCTGGATGTACGATTATTTGTAAACCTGCTGTCAAAACACCATTAACAACCATTAAACTTGTTGCGCTTGCACATGAAGCAGGTATACCTGAAGGTGCAATATCTTATATTATTGCGTCTGGTAAAGATGCAGGTGATATCTTCACATCTCATAAATTGATTAATAAAGTGACATTTACCGGATCGACTGCTGTAGGAAAATCACTGATTGAACAATCCGCGCAAAGTGTAAAAAATGTAACGATGGAGCTAGGTGGTTTAGCACCTTTAATTGTGCATAAAGATGCTGATATTGAAGCGGCCGTAGATGGCACCATTGCTTCTAAATTTAGAAATGCTGGTCAAACATGTATCTGTGCAAATCGTATCTTTGTACATCAAGATATTGCTGATCAATACACAACGCGCTTGATTGAAAAAGTTAATGAACTAGCTGTCGGTGACGGTTTTCAAGAGGACGTTAAAATTGGCCCGTTAATTGATAAGGCTGCAGTTGAAAAAGTAATGACACATATCACAGATGCACAAGCTAAAGGTGGGAAATTATCACGGACAGTGGATGATATACAAGCGTTAAAAGGAAATTTCCTGAAACCAGTTGTTATCTCTAATGTGAATTTAGATATGAAAGTAATGCATGAAGAAACTTTTGGACCTGTTGCACCAGTTATGGTTTATGAAGATTTAGAAGAAGCAATAAAAATGGCAAACGATACAGAATTTGGTTTAGCTTCTTATTTCTTTACAAATGATTATCGTACAGGGCTAAAACTTTATAATGAATTAGAATACGGTGTTGTTGGATGGAATGATGGTGGCCCTTCAGCTGCCCATGCGCCATTTGGTGGCTTGAAAGAAAGTGGCTATGGTAGAGAAGGTGGCACTGAAGGTATAGAGCCATATTTAGAAACAAAATATTTATCCATAGGTATTTAAAGTGCAAGTGAAGCAGTACTAGTTGTAAATAAAGCAAAACTTATGAATTTAAACGAACAAGAAAGTGATGATTAGATTGAAGATAATATTAAAAATTTAAGCTCATTCACTTTTAATTCAATGAATGTTATGGGGTATGTAAAATGAAATCTCAATTTAATAAGACGATGAATATTGCTGATGTCTTATTTTTGGCAATTGGCGCTATGCTTGGATGGGGCTGGGTCGTATTGTCAGGAGAATGGGTATCAACAGCAGGTTTTATAGGAAGTATTGTGGCATTTTTACTCGGTGGATTTTTAGTCATTGTTATCGGACTTACATATGCAGAATTAGCTGCTGCAATTCCAGAAACTGGTGGAGGCTTTGTATTTGTTAAAAAAGCCTTCACTCCAGGAATTGCCTTTATATCAGGTTGGTCCGTGTTATTTGGCTATGTCTCTGTAATTACATTTGAAGCGGTTGCATTGCCTACCGTGATTGACTATGTCATTCCATTTCGACATCAAGGATTGATGTGGAATATCGCAGGTTGGGATGTATATTTTACATGGGTTATCATTGGCTCAATTGGAAGTGTCATTTTAACTTCACTTAATTATTTTGGTGTCAAACCTGCAGCAATTATGCAAACTGTTTTTACAATTTTTATTGTAGGTGTTGGTTTATTACTTGTATTTGGAGCGGGATTTAATGGTAATTTCAACAATTTACAACCATTTGAAAATGGCGTTAGTGGAACAATGTCTGTCTTAATGATGATTCCATTTCTATTTGTTGGTTTTGATGTCATTCCACAAATCGCAGAAGAAGTTAAAGCACCTGCGAAAAAAATCGGTGGTATTTTAATATTATCAATTATCGCCTCTGTAATTTTTTATTTGCTCATTGTTTTTGGTGTGGCAACAGGCTTATCACCTAAAGCTTTAAGCAACAGTAATTTGGCAACAGCAGATGCAATGGCCAACTTATTTGGTCATAGTGGATTTGGTGTCTTACTTGTATTAGGCGGTGTAGCTGGTATAATTACAAGTTGGAATGCTTTTATCATTGGCGGTAGTAGAATTTTGTATGCTATGGCAAAAAATCACATGATTCCTAAATGGTTCGCATTTATTCATCCTAAGTATAAAACACCTACACACGGTATTCTGTTTCTTGGTGTATTAGCGTTCGTTGCGCCACTTTTAGGTAGAGCAGCACTTGTATGGATTGTTAATGCTGGCGGTATTGGTGTGGTATTAGGGTATTTACTCGTAGCAATTTCATTTATGAAGTTGCGTAAAGTACAACCTGATTTAGCTAGACCTTATCGTATTAAAAATGGCAAACTCGTTGGTAGTATAGCTATTATTTTAAGCATTTTGTTTATAGTCATTTATTTACCTGGCATGCCGTCATCGTTGGCATGGCCTTCTGAATGGCTTATCGTATTGGCTTGGTATATTATAGCAGCGATTTTATATATAACACAAACAAGAAAATCTACTACGAATGTACCTGTAAATGCACATGTGGATAAAGAGTAGAATGAAATAAAGCCATGATCACAACGTTATTGTTTAAAATAGTTATGTTGACTTTGGCAAAGTTTACGCATGAAAATGATGAGTGAAATATAAACATAATTAAATTAATCAAAATAAAGCAAAGCCTGAGACATTTATGCGTCTCAGGTTTTGTCTTATTTTGAATATCATTTCTACTTTGCAATGTGAATGAGTTGGTCGCCAGGACTTATCCATTGTTTTTTTAAACAAAGTTTATAAAGAAGGAAACTAATGATGGCTGGCAATAAAATATGGAAAGTAATGATTAAGCACCAAGTCTGTATAGAACCACCCATTGTATTGATAGTCATAATTTGACCGATGAATCCACTCGTCCCCATACCAGCACCTGCAGCGTTATTCGTCATAGGAAAGAACGTTGTCATAATAGGTGCGACAATTGCACTGGTAACAGTAGGTGGTAGTAAAATCATTGGATGCTTAATGATATTAGGGACTTGCAGCATACTTGTGCCAATACCTACTGAAAGCACGCCACCCCAACCATTATCTTTATAACCGGTAACTGCAAAACCAATCATTTGTGAAGTGCATCCGATTGTTGCCGCCCCTGCAGCGAGACCGTTTAAGTCTAACATCAACGCTAATGCTGCGCTAGATATCGGTGCAGTTAAAGCTAAACCAAAGATAACAGCAACTAAGATGCCCATGATGAAAGGTTGTTGCTCTGTAGATACAATAATAATTTTACCTAAGCTTGTCATAAATTGATTTAATGCTGGTCCGAAAGCTTTTGCGATAAAGCCACCAATTAATATCGTTAGTAGTGGAGATAAAATAATATCGATTTTAGTTTTTCCAGCATATAATCTACTCAGTTCAACAACGATTACTGTAGCAATATAAGCGCCTACTGGACCCCCATCAAAAGTCGTATAACCTAAGGTACCAACAATAACACAAGAAAATGTAACAAGTGGTTTTGCGCCTAAACCGTAAGCAATCGCCACACCAATAGCAGCACCAGTCATGGACATTGCTACTTTACCAACTTCTGATAGAAATGTCAGATTTAATTGTGGTAGTAATGTTTGTTCTCCAAGCGTTTCTAAAATTAAGCCGATAATCAAAGAGCCAAATAAACCTAAAGCCATATAGCTTAGCGCTTCAATGATCCATCTATGTAAATAATTTTTCATATTTCCTCCCCTTAAAATCATTGGTAATTAGCAAATTAATATAATTATATAGTTTGTTGCTATTTATGGCTAGACTATTTAGCGATTTCTCATAAAGTTACATCGATTTTACTTACTAAGAAAGAATTGATGAAATAAGGTATAGATTCGGGGTGCAAACATTTTTTTAATAAAGTACTCGCTATTTTGATAAATGACATATGTGTACGTTAGATTGCGTATAGAAGACAATCAATATAGTTTGAATTTGTAAATCGTGATACAACTGCATTTAAACATTACTATATAAAAACACACACTAACTTTTAAAGGTCAGTGTGTGTTAAATGTTATTTATGTTTAGCTACTTTTCCTGGGAAATATAAAGCTATTACTGATTAGTCATTAAGCTTTGTTTACTGATGCATCATAGATAGAGTCGATTGTATCTGCTAAAATTTTATCAAATTCTTCATCTGATTGATTGACATTTAAGTCATTGATTAATGCACGAGAGAAACTAGCAATTAAGTCTTTGTTTTGTTTTAAAACTTCGTTAGCATGCTCTCTGCTATAACCACCAGATAAAGCAACGACACGAACCACATTAGGGTGTGCGATTAATTCTTGATATTGGTTTGCTTTAGTTGGGATTGTTAATTTTAGCATTACGAGTTCATCGTCATTTAATTTATTTAACTCTGCTAAGATTGCACTTGCTAAATATGATTCAATCTCTGCTTTGTTATCAGCATTGATATTCACTTCTGGTTCAATAATTGGGACTAAACCGGCAGAGATGATTTGTTTTCCGATTTCGAATTGTTGTTGTACGACTTGATCAATACCAGTTTTATTAAATTCTAAAATATTTGAACGCATTTTTGTACCAAAAATTTTATGGTCATTTGCACGGCTTAATAATTTATCTAAGTCTGGAATTGGCTTCATTAACTGTACGCCGTTTTGTTCTTCAGCTAAACCTTTATCGACTTTTAAGAAAGGAACGACACCTTTATCAGCTAAATAGTCACCAGTATGTTTACCATCTACTTCACGATCCATTGTTTGTTCGAAAAGAATTGCACCGATGATTTTATCAGAACTGAATGAAGGTGATGAAACAATTCGTGTACGCATATCATGCACAAGTTTAAACATTTCATCTTCACTGTTATATTGGTCTTCAGTTACACCGTAGTCACGTAATGCTTTAGGGGTACTTCCACCACTTTGGTCTAACGCAGCAATGAAACCTTTGCCATTTTTTACTTTATCAAATTGTTCTTTATTCATTCTTACCACTCCTTTTACTTTTATTCATATATAGTATGATAAAAAATAGATGCCAACGCAAGTTGTAGGCTCTAAGTGAAACGAATTATTCATATTTTGATAGGGTAAGCGATGTTTTATTATTCATTGTTACATATTATTTCGTTATTGCTATTAAAAATATAGGTGTTGGATTATAAAATTCATCTTGCGTTTGATAAATACGTTGATAAATAGTCGTATCTACATGAATGGACTTCGTATTTATTTGCTTTAGGATATTTAAATCGTATCGAGGGCGGTTGTAGTGATTAATTGAAATACTTTGCTTTATATTTTCACTCTCCGCTAACATCGTGTCTTCTAAAGCATGATGTGCGTGGTGAATTGGTATATTACTATAATCAGTAAATGCATCTTTTCCATAATCTCCATCGATATTAATGAGTGTAGCATTTGGTTTTAAAACACGTAACCATTCTTGGTAGGCAGCTTTTGTATCTGGCAATAACCAAGTGACATTTCTAGAAATGACTAGGTCAAAACACGCGTCGTCAAAGTGTAAATGCTCAGCATCCATGACTTGAAAATTGACATTCATATTAAAACATAAAGCATTTTGCTTTGCAGATTGAATCATTTCAGGGGAAAGGTCAATGCCAGTAACTTCTGCGCCTTGTTGTTGGCATAGTATTGCCAGAAAACCTGCTCCTGTGCCAATGTCTAAGATTTTCATACCAGGTTTAATTGTTATAATCTGATTTATCTCAGCTAACCATCTTTCTGCGTGCACACTTTTTAGTTCTGCTTGTTTATCTTGACTGAAGGATGGCGCACGCTTATTCCAATAATTAATTATTTTATTTTTGTTCATGATAAATACCTCATTTATTATAAATATATTATATATGGATTATAAGCTATTTTAGTCGAAAAGTATGGGATTAATAGTTTTGTAAAAAGAAAAACGGGACAGGAATTGATCGTAAAACATGATTTCTGTCCCGTTCTTTATGTGCGTATATTCTATTTACTTACGTGGTAGACCGTATTGATTACCTGTTTTGTCACTGTCAGTAATCATGTAAAAGAATGCGACGATATTTAAAATGAAGAAAATAATACTGGCAATGCCTTCTAAAATATTGAAAAATATGCCTTCTCCATATGTGGTATATGAACCAATAAAAAATAATATGAAAAAGATACTAAATATAATTGGAAAAGTCATTGTTCGGCCAATATCATGCATGCGTCTTGTAGCTACTGAAAAATCTGGAATAAAGATAATAATTGTAAATAAAGCGCTAATAGCGTCACTCATCGACATAGGTATTTTGAAAATATGATCTAATAGTATAGCCAATAGGATGGAGATTAACACATTGACCAAAAATGGAAACCACAATTCTTTTCTTCTGGCACGCCCTTTAAAATCAAACGCATTTTGCCAATACAATTTATAATAATGCCACATGATATAAACTCCTTTGTCAAATATTGATAACAGACAATAGTATTCTAACAAAATTAAAATCTATCACAACTTAAAAACGTATTAAATTTGTGATATCAAAAAGAAAATAACAACTTTTCGAAAAAATATAAAACTAATATTAATACATTAATTATGAATAATAATACAAAAAGAAAGTTTGTTCCATTTGTTAATTTCGTTAAATTTAAACTTAACACTGTGATTAGAACGAATTTCAAGACTGTGGATGTTATAAAAATTATATATTTATTCATCTTTTGAGTTTGTGATTTTTGAATGTAATTTGCATTATTATTAAAAGTTCGTTAGGCTCATGTTTGTAATTTAATAAATGGTTTTGCTAAAAAATTATACTAATTAGCAAATTTTTTACATATTTTACTAACAATAAGGGGTGTCTATTGTGAAAAAAGAAAGAGTAAAAGTAATGGATTGGACGACCTTTATAGGGTCTTCCTTGATATTACTTATTGCAGTTATTCCGATGATGGTTTTTCCTAAGGCCAGTCAGGACATAATAACGCATTTAAATGATGTCGTGTCGAGTACACTCGGCTCAGTATATTTATTGATTGGACTTGCAACGTTAATATTTGTACTCTACATCGCATTTGGTAAATATGGCAATGTAACGCTTGGTGAAGCGACAGATAAGCCAGAATTTAATAATTTTAGTTGGGCAGCTATGCTGTTTTGTGCCGGAATTGCTTCAGATATCTTATACTGGGGCGTTATTGAATGGGCATTCTATTATCAAGATCCACCACATGGCGGTAAAGGAATGACGGATAGTGCATTGAATTACGCTACTATGTATGGCATGTTCCATTGGGGTCCAATTGCTTGGGCTACATTTGTACTGCCAGCATTGGCAATTGGTTATCTTGTTTTTATCAAGAAAAAACCAGTTTACAAAATCAGTCAAACAATGCGTCCGATCTTAAAAGGTCAGACAGATGGCATTATAGGAAAAATAGTTGATATTCTATTTATCTTTGGTCTACTTGGTGGCGCAGCTACGTCACTAGCACTTGGCGTACCAATGATTTCTGCAGGTATAGAAAAATTAACAGGTATAGGAGACAGTATGTTGATGCGTAGTATTATTCTATTCACAATTACAGCTGTCTTTGCATATAGTTCTTACTCTGGTTTGAAAAAAGGAATTAAAGTTTTAAGTGATGCAAATGTTATTCTATCTTTTGTATTACTAGGCTTTGTATTTATTGTTGGACCAACGGTATTCATCATGGAAACCTCTATTACAGGTATGGGTAACATGATTAAAAACTTTTTCCAAATGGCTACATGGATTGAACCATTTGGTGGTATAGGTGGTCGTAAAGAAACGAATTTTCCACAACAATGGACGATTTTCTATTGGTCATGGTGGATTGTATATGCGCCATTTATAGGATTGTTTATTGCACGTATTTCTAAAGGGCGTACACTTAAAGAAATTGTGCTTGGTACAATCATTTATGGAACGTTAGGATGTGCACTGTTCTTTGGTATCTTTGGTAACTATGCAGTTTATTTACAAATCACTGGTTCATTTGATGTGATACATTTCCTAAATACGCATGGCACAGAGGCTACTATTATAGAAGTGATGCATCAATTGCCGTTCTCTAATTTAATCATCGTGCTATTCTTGTTATCTGCATTCTTATTCTTAGCAACAACATTTGATTCAGGTTCTTATATATTGGCTGCGGCTTCTCAAAAGAAAGTTATAGGCGAGCCATTAAAAGCAAATAGATTATACTGGGCTTTTGCTCTATGTCTATTACCATTTGGATTGATGTTAGTAGGTGGGGAACGAGCTTTAGAAGTCTTAAAAACAGCTTCTTTATTGGCAAGTGTCCCTCTGTTGGCCATATTTGTCATGATGATGATTTCATTCTTAAGGACATTGTCCGAAGATAGATTGAAACTTGAAGATAGAGCAGAAAAATATAGAGAAGTAGAAAGACGTTCGTTACGCATAACACAAGTAAGAGAACGTAGAGAAAATGATAAATAAAAAAATAACAAGCGCACCAAAATCTTATTTTACGGTAAGATTTTAGTGCGCTTTTTTATAATAACTAGCTATTAATCAAACATTGAAAAGTGAGTTTATTCACGGTATTTCAATGCGTATGAGCACATACTTAAAGCTGAGACATAAGAACTGTCTCAGCTTTTTGTTAGTCTTTTTTTTCTGGAATTGGGAAATATTTAAATATTTCACCAGATTCTAATGCATTACTTAAATTGTCTAGCCATTCATAATAAGGCAAAGTATCAAGTAATTGTTGTTTAACTTCCTCTGCTTCCGATTTTGTAGCTTCGTCTGCTTTACTGTTATCAATAATCTTATCAAGTATAGCTACTGCATCGTGAACGCCTTCTGAATTAATAACAATCTCCCGACGCCATTTGCGTGAAAAGAAATTACTAAAGAAATTAAAGAAATCCTTTTCAGCGACAAAATGTTGTTTTCTACTACCACGTGTGAATTGTTGCTTAACAATATCAAATTCTTGAAGTCTTTTAACACCAGCACTCATGCTGGGTTTGCTCATTTGTAACTGTTCTCTCATTTCATCAAGTGTCATACTGTCTTCAAAAAGCATTGTTCCAAATAAGTTTCCTACACTTCTATTGATGCCGTATAAATCCATGGTTTCGCCTATAGCATTAATAACGATATCCTTAGCTTCCTCTAATTGATAATCAGGGTTGGTCGAATGTACCAATTGTCCACCTCCGTTCAAGTCCATATATAGTTAAGTGAAAAATAAATAGTGAGTTCCTATAGTTTACATTCCATACTCAAAAGATGCATGTATAAACCCCTATCATATTTAAACACATTTGACACTTTTTCAACTACTATGATAACATAAAGTTCATAAAATTCGTTAAATAAAAATTTAACAAACTTAACGGAGGTAATTTTAATGGAACTTGTAGATCATTTATCTCGTCTTCAATATATAGATGGAGAATGGGTGGAAAGCTCAAATAAGCAAACGAGAGAGATTATTAATCCATATAATCAAGCAGTTATTCTTGAAGTAGCAGAAGGAACTGCAGAAGATAGTGAACGTGCAATTTTAGCAGCAAGACGCGCTTTTGAAGAAGGAACATGGGCTAATGAAACAAGTGAAAATAGAGGTAAGAAAGTTAGAGCAATAGCTAATTTAATTGAAACGCATCGTGAAGAATTAGCGAAACTTGAAACGTTAGATACAGGTAAGACATTAGAAGAGTCTTATGCTGATATGGACGATATTGCGAATGTATTTAACTTTTTCGCTGGGTTAGCAGATAAAGATGGGGGAGAAATTATTGATTCTCCAATCCCAAATACAGAAAGTAAAGTCGTTAAAGAGCCAGTTGGTGTAGTAACACAAATCACACCTTGGAATTATCCTTTACTTCAAGCATCTTGGAAAATTGCGCCAGCATTAGCGACTGGTTGTTCTTTAGTAATGAAACCAAGTGAAATTACACCATTAACAACAATCCGTGTGTTTGAATTGATGGAAGAAGTTGGCTTCCCTAAAGGCGTTATTAACCTAGTATTAGGTAAGGGTTCTGAAGTAGGAGAACCATTATCAGCGCATAAAGATGTCGATTTAGTATCATTTACAGGTGGTATTCAGACAGGTAAACACATTATGAAACAAGCGGCAGATCATGTAACGAATGTTGCTTTAGAACTAGGTGGTAAAAATCCTAATATTATATTCGGTGATGCAGACTTTGAGCTTGCAGTTGATCAGGCACTAAATGGTGGCTTTTTCCATGCAGGACAAGTTTGTTCAGCAGGTGCCAGAATTTTAGTAGATAACAAAATTAAAAACCAATTTGAACAAGCATTAATTGAGAGAATCAAAAACATTAAATTAGGCGATGGCTTTAACCCAGAAACTGAAATGGGTCCAGTAATCTCTGTAGAACATAGAGAAAAAATAGAGAAATATATGGAAGTAGCTAAATCAGAAAATGCCACTATTGCAATAGGTGGTAAACGACCAGAACGTGAAGACTTACAAGATGGCTTATTCTTTGAACCAACAGTGATTACTGATTGCGATACTTCAATGCGCATCGTTCAAGAAGAAGTGTTTGGCCCTGTTGTAACAATCGAAGGTTTTGATACAGAAGAGCAGGCAATCACACTAGCTAACGATTCTATTTATGGACTAGCTGGCGGTGTATTTACTAACGATGTTGGTAAAGCAGAACGTGTCGTTAATCAATTAAGAATGGGCACAGTTTGGATTAACGATTTCCATCCATATTTTGCACAAGCACCATGGGGTGGATATAAACAGTCAGGTATTGGTAGAGAACTTGGAAAAGAAGGTCTAGCAGAGTATCAAGTTGAGAAACATATCCTTCGTAATACAAATCCAGAGCCTGTGAATTGGTTCGGTAAAGCGTAACGTTAATCACTAAAATTAACTAAAAATCTTAGAAATATATATCAGGAGGCTATAAAAATGAGAGAAGCGTATGATTATATTATTATCGGAGGCGGCAGTGCCGGATCAGTATTAGGTGCGAGAATTAGTGAAGATGTATCTAATAATGTACTTGTACTTGAAGCAGGACGCAGCGATTACCCTTGGGATTTATTAATCCAAATGCCAGCTGCTTTAATGTATCCAGCAGGCAATAAGCTATATGACTGGATTTATGAAACTAATGAAGAACCACATATGGATGGTAGAAAAGTAGGTCATGCCCGTGGTAAAGTGCTTGGCGGTTCAAGTTCTATTAACGGCATGATTTATCAAAGAGGTAACCCAATGGACTATGAAAAATGGGCAAAACCTGAAGGTATGGAGAATTGGGATTTTGCACATTGTTTACCATACTTTAAGCGTTTAGAAACAACATTTGGTTCAAGTAAAGATGATCCATACCGTGGCCATCATGGTCCGATTAAGTTAAGAAGAGGTCCAGCAACAAATCCACTATTCCAAGCATTTTTCAATGCAGGTGTAGAAGCGGGGTATAATAAAACACCAGATGTTAATGGTTTCCGACAAGAAGGATTTGGTCCTTTTGATAGCCAAGTTCATAATGGTCGTCGTGTTTCAGCTTCAAGAGCTTATTTACATCCAGCTATGAAACGTAAAAATTTAGACGTACAAACACGCGCTTTTGTTACTAAATTAAATTTTGATGGAAATAAAGTAACTGGTGTTACATTCAAGAAAAATGGTAAAGAACATACAGTTAATGCTAAAGAAGTTATTTTATCAGGTGGTGCAATTAATTCACCACAATTATTACAATTATCAGGTATTGGCGATTCAGAACATTTACGTTCTGTAGGAATCGAACCTCGTTTACATTTACCAGGTGTTGGGGAAAACTTTGAAGATCATTTAGAAGTATATGTACAACATGCATGTAAACAACCTGTATCAATGCAACCAAGTTTAAATAAATTGAAAATGCCATTTATTGGTTTGCAATGGATATTAGGTCGTAAAGGTGCTGCTGCATCCAATCATTTTGAAGGTGGAGGCTTCGTGCGTTCTAACAATGAAGTAGATTACCCAAATCTAATGTTCCACTTCTTACCAATTGCAGTAAGATATGATGGCACTAAAGCACCAACAGCACATGGTTACCAAGTGCATGTTGGTCCAATGTACTCTAATTCACGCGGTCACTTGAAGATCAAATCTAAAGACCCATTTGAAAAACCTGATTTTGTCTTTAATTACTTATCTACTGAAGAAGATAAACGTGAATGGGTAGAAGCAATTAAGGTCGCTAGAAATATCTTGTCTCAAAAAGCTTTAGATCCTTTCAATGGTGGAGAAATTTCACCAGGACCTGAAGTTCAAACAGATGAAGAAATTATCGAATGGGTAAAACGTGATGGAGAAACAGCATTGCATCCATCTTGTAGTTGTAGAATGGGACCAAAATCTGATGAAATGTCAGTAGTAGATCCTGATACATTTAAAGTACATGGTATGGAAAACTTACGTGTTGTAGATGCTTCAGTTATGCCACGCACGACAAACGGTAATATCCATTCTCCAGTATTAATGATAGCTGAAAGAGCTGCTGATGTAATCAGAGGTAAAAAACTATTAGAACCTGAACATATTGATTATTATCGTCATGGTGTACATGATAAAGATGCAGGAACAGTAAAATAATTTATAAGTTAAGACACTATATAGCACATCCCTTTTTCATTCATTATGAATGAGAAAGGGATGTTTATGTTTAATATGTTGAATCGAGACCAACTGTTGTAAAATGGCGTTCTCTTTAATTTATGAAACTTAATGCGCTTAGACGAAAATGTGTTTACTTGATACTATAGCGCATTAGTTACAGTGATTTTTTAACGTGCTGTTGCCCGGGGGAATAGTATGAGTGAGAGACTACAGGCTCAAGCCCCCCAGGCAAGTATTCACGGTCAAAATCGCATATTATTCTTATATCAAAAGGTCCAATTCTTTATTACTTATGATTTCTGGCTAATTCATGTTATTAATTTTATAAAATAAGAACTTCATCCATATATTAGAGGTAATGAATTGTTTCGAATGAGCCTTTGCTTTTGTATCTTGATAAATATTCCAAACGATTTTGCATTGTGCTGACGCCCGGGGAAATGATATGAGCGAGAGACTACAGGCTCGAGCCATATCCCCAGGCAAGCATGCACGATCAAAATCATAATATTTTAAATATAAAGAGGACAAATCCATTGTTAAGGATTTGCCCTCTTATTTTGAGCATAAGCATGTATATCCATGCGCTTTGCATCATTCAATATTTATTGATTTTTGGTAATCAAATCAGCGATTGCTTTAGAAGCATTACCATTTTCAATTGAACAAAAATCGTTATAAAACTTATTAATTTCAGATTTATAGTCATTTTCAATTTGATCTAAGTGTTGTAAGTCCTCTGCTAGTTTATGAGCATCTTGATAAATAGGTCCCAGTAAATCTTTGTGATAATCTAAATAGAAGCCTCTCAAATCTTTGGCATATTTATCTAGGTCATAAGCAAAGAAGATTTGAGGTCTTTTTAGCACACCATAATCAAACATTACTGAAGAATAATCTGTAATTAAGCAGTCAGAAATTAGATATAATTCCGAGATATCACTATAATTTGATACATCAATTGCAAAATCTTCATAACCTCTTAAATCTAATGCGTTAGCGATAAGGTAATGCATTCTTAATAGAATAACATAGTCATCACCAATTTTTTCTTGCAAGTTATTTAAATCGATTTTTAAGTCGAATAAATATTTTCCTTTTTTGACAAATTCATCATCACGCCAAGTTGGTGCGTACATAATTACTTTTTTGTCTTCAGGCAAGTTTAAGTTTTCTTTGATTTCTTGAATGTAAGCTTGATCATTTGCACGATTAACTAAGACATCATTTCTAGGATAACCAATTTCAAGTATTTTTTCTGGTGGCATCCAAAAAGCAGTTTCAAATATCTTAGATGAATAAGCGTTTGGAGAGATAAGATAATCCCATCTGCTTGTTTCTTCCTTGAAATTACGTTTATAGTTATCAGTTGTTGTTCCAGGCATACGGATGACTTTCATATCATTTGCTAAACGTTTTAAAGGTGTTCCATGCCAAGTTTGAATATAAACTTGATTAGCTTTTTTATTCAAGTATAAAGGCAGCCTTGCATTTGTTACCCAGTATTTAGCGCTAGCATATGCTTCATAATATGCTTGTGAACCTTTTTTAACTTTTTTAGCAGGTCCTGGTAAATATACTTGATCAGGTTTTCTGAAGACCCAAATAAATTCATAGTTTGGATGGTATTTCATCATATATTCATAGATATATTTTGGACTGTCACTATAATTTTTACCACCAAAAGCTTCAAAAATGATCGTATTCGGCTTAACTTTGTTTTCATTATCTGTAAGTTGATATAATGAACGATTTTTATTTTTCCGACGTAAAACAACATTTTTGGCTAAGCGAGCACGCTTTCTAAATCTATTAACTTTAAATGCTGGTGTTTTCTTATTAAACATAAGCATTAATGATTCTAAAATAAATAATGGTTTTTCACTCTTGAATATTGTAGTCATTAACTGCCTAGTGACTTTTGGTAAAAGTTCGCTATTTGATTCATATCTTTCTGGTGTTTTTCTTAATGATGGTTCAAAAGAATCTCTATATAAATTCTTCATTTTAGTTTTTATGAATTTCTTATTTTCTTTTAAAGGCGCACGTTTTACAGCGTCTGAAAAGCTATATACATAGTCATTAAAAATAATATTGAAATCTTGAGTTGATAAAGTCGGTTTTTCGAAAGGATCATAGATTTCTCCTTTAATATAGAAAGGAAATCTACTGATTCTTACAAAACCATTAGAATATTTAATGAATTCTAAGACGAAAGACCAATCGATAAAGATATCTAAATCTTCATTGAATTTAATATTATGTCCACGTATGATGGCTGTTTTAAAAACGATGTTACAAACAGAATGTTTACGCAGAAACTGATTTGATTTTGTTTTAGTGTTTAAATATTGCACTTTCACTAAATTTTGGTCAACGTATTGTGGTACATCTAAAGTGAAAGAATGAATAGGTGCAATTAAAGCATCGTATTGATTTAAATGTTTCATATAAAAAGCGAGCGCATATGATGCAAGATAATCATCAGAATCTATAAATATAAAATAAGGTGATGTTACTGCTTCTAACGCGATATTTCTTGCGTAAGCATGCCCATAGTTTTGAGTTAAATCAATTTCTTTAATTGAGATGTTCCAATCTTTGATTGTTTCAGTTGCAATAGATTTTGAATTATCAGTTGAACCATCGTTAACTAATATTAATTCAAAATCCTGGAACCTTTGATTTTTTAAGCTGTTTAAGCATTTTTCAATATAATCTTCTGAATTATAATAAGTTACAATAACAGATACAGATTTCATTATTTTACCTCTTTTTCCATTAACTCTATTTATTATTTGAATAGCACACATCGTCTGCTAATGTTCAAAATAATAGGGTGTTTTTTTAAAAACAAGTTCACCGTTTGTGAGTTAAAACGGATTTATTTATTTTACTACAATATAAATATATATTCAAAACATCAACTATTGTTTAATCTCAATTATACTATATATGACTTATTGATAAAAAATATTTTTCTTAGTTTATTCATTGTTTTAATAAATCAAAAACTTCATTATACGAAATTCATGAGTCAAAGTAATGTTGTTCTCGAAGTTTAAAAATCATTAAATTTTTAAACAGATGATTTGTAAAATATAACAAATTGCGTATAATTTGATTTTGTAAAAAAGACTAAGGAGAATTTTGAAATGAAAAATAATGATTTTGAAGATGTTGTATTAAATAGAAAATCTGTAAAAGTGTTTGATGAGCAAGTTAAAATTCCTAGATCAGAAATGGATGAGATGATACAAAAAGCAACAAAAGCGCCATCATCTGTGAATATGCAACCGTGGAGATTTTTAGTGGTTGAAAGTGAAGCAGGGAAAGAAAAATTGAAACCACTTGTTCGTTTTAATACACGCCAAAATGATACATCCGCAGCTATGGTTATTATATTTGGCGACATGCAAAATTATGAATATGGAGAAGATATTTATCATAATGCAGTTTTAAATGGTTATATGCCTGAAGAAGTAAAGGTTGAAATGTTGGGAAAAATATTGCCCTTATATAAAAGTTTAAATCGTTCAGAAATGAATGATATTATTAAAATTGATAGTAGTTTAGCAGCAATGCAATTTATGCTCGTTGCTAGATCTTATGGTTATGACACAAATCCAATTGGTGGTTTTGAAAAAGATCAAATTGCTGAAGCATTCGATTTAGACCCAGAACGCTTTGAACCAGTAATGATTGTTGCAATTGGAAAGGCTAAAAATCCTGGACATGACTCATACAGATTGTCAGCAGAAACTGTTACAAAATATGTTTAAAAATTATAGTTTTGATAAAATTCGTCTAATTATTAGTTATAATTTAGATAATAGACAAATCATTATTGATAAGTAATGTTGTCTAAATATGAATTTGCATTTTTAAAAAGATTAAAATTATAAGTTAATAAAGACAAAAAGAGTTTAGACGAAAAATTTGATACTCAAGAATAAGCACGCGAACGCTATTTGGTTTCGCGTGTTTATTTTTAAATTGCTTACTACGCAATATAAATTTCATTTTAATATATATAATAAAAGCTTAATTTTTTAAAGTTTGTTATGCTATAAATAGTTTATAAATATATAAAGCGATTGAATTTATAATTTGAAAAACATTTCAACAATTTATATTGTATTGAAGGGGTTTTAGGTGATGAGATATAAAGTTTTACTTCCTTTATTGTTTTTATGTTTTATCGTAGTTAGTGCCTGCTGTTTATTAAATATTAAGCATTTGAACCATAATGTTTCATTTTATGCAGTGGGAGATAATTTAATTCATCCAGAAGTATATAATGATGCTTCGGTGAACAATGGGAATTTTGATTTCAAACCAATGTATAGTCATTTAAAAAAAAGATATTGAAGCTTCAGATATAGCTTATATAAATCAAGAATCTCCCATTGGTGGAGATAGTAAAGGTTTGTCTGGGTTTAAGCGGTTTAATACGCCAGAAGCAATAGCAAAAGATTTATCCGACACAGGGTTCAATTTAGTGAACGGTGCTAATAATCATGCATTAGATCAAGGAACGAGCGGACTTATGAATGAAATTGCACTTTGGAATCAATTTGATGATATTGAATATTTTGGGACATACAATTCGCAAAACAATAGAGATAAAATTCAAATCATGAATAAAAACGATATTAATATAGCGTTATTGAGTTATACATATGGCACGAATGATATTCAATCTGATAAACCATATTACATTAACTATTTCGATGAAAAACAAATTAAAAAGGATGTGGCTAAGGCCAAAAAACAAGGTGATTTTATCATCGTTTCAGCGCATTGGGGTAATGAAGGCAAACATAACCCAAACAAAACACAAAAGAAATTTGCGAAAGTGTTTGCGGACGCTGGGGTAGATGTAGTGATTGGGACACACCCCCATGTCATTCAACCTGTGGAGTGGGTTAAAGGTAAAGATAATCATAAAACACTAGTGGCTTATTCCCTGGGAAATTTTTTGAATGGCCAGGCAACAGGTGATGAAAACAATATACTGGGAGGCAATTTAACGTTCAATATTGAAAAGTCTCCAAAACAAACTAAAATTAATCAGGTTAAATGGAAATCACTGGTAACACATTATGAGCTGGAACCTACGTTGTATAAAAATAAGAAACAAAATTTTAAAATGTATCCATTGAATCAATATAATAATGAATTAGCTCATAGGCATGGGTTAAATCAAACAAAGCAAGGTGACGTTAACGTACAACGTTTAGAGGAAATCACTAAAGCACATATCGATCCTGCATTTTTAACAGAAGAAAGTTTCTGATTATTAACTGTTTATAAAATCAAAGCATATATTTTAAAGCAAAAAGAAGAAGTATAATCAATTCACATATTTTGATTATGCTTCTTCTTTGATTTACATATATTTATTTTACTTGCTTAGCTAAATTTGTGATGTAATTAAAGAAACTATCATGTTCAACATGATGTACCACAGAAACTAATCGGCCGTTTTCTTCATCGATATATGTACTTCCTTGACTAGGGCCATCAACATGAACAGAAGTTTTAACATCGTGTTGTTTTACCAAGTCTGGTTTGCCTATGTAAGCAGTTGTTAAGACATCCCATAAGAAATATGTAGAATTTGTTTGGAAATGTGTGAGCGGAGGTACTGCAGCATAACTTACACCTAAAAAATCAACACCGGTATACGCACGCTCATTTGCCCACATTTGTCTGATATCCCAAGTCATAGGTACTTGATTTGTACTTTCTAAAGCGACCATATCAATTTTTAGCGTTGAATCAAAAATAGTTTTAACTGCTTCAGGATCCCAAAATGCATTCCATTCAGCTGTACCGTCATGTTCGGGTTCTTCAACATTACCTTTATCTAAAAATGTGCCTCCCATCCATACTAAGCGTTCAATGTTATTTACGAGTTTTGGTTCGATAGTGATAGCTTTAGCTAAATCCGTAAGCGGTCCAGTAAATAATAAAGTGACTTTTTCATCGCTTGCGCTTACTTTTTCGATAATATCTTCATATGCTGCATGTTTTAGCAATTTGGAGTGTTGCGAAGTAGGTTCATTCAGTATAGGTAAAGCATCCATAAAGAATGCATGCATACGCCAATCTTTAGGAAATGGGTTTTTGCCGCGTTCTTTCGATGCTGCTACATGGATAGGCGTTGATGAAAAACGATTTATAATTTTTTGTGAAGCACTCACAGCTGGTTCTACGTAGCTATCAGCGCCAATTGCACTGACACCAATCAAATCAACTTCTTCCATTTGAATTAATAAAAAAAGTGAGACTAAATCATCTACACCACCGTCATGGTTAAAATAAACTTTTTTCATAAATGTAATCCTCCGAATTTAATGATTTTAAATCATTATACCAAACTCAGTTATTAGAAATAGTTCATTCAACAAAAGTTCATAAATCTTAAGAACGCTATATTAATAGTCATTGAGTAGGAAAATTCTGAAAATAAAGAATGAAAGTGTTTATATATACGCGTAAAGGTTATGTTATATCTATGGAAATAAATAAGGGGTGTTTTTATTTGTGAAGTTTAAAAAAGAAAAAGTGAATCATGTAGATTCGAATCAAGCTAAAAAAGGTGTAGTAGCAACGGGGATAGGTAACGCAATCGAATGGTTTGATTTTGGATTGTATGCACAATTGGCAGTGGTTATCAGTGCGAATTTCTTTGGTAATTTACCACAAGAAATGCAAATTGTATCAACCTTTGCTGTCTTTGCTTTTGCATTTATTGTAAGACCAATTGGAGGAATATTTTTTAGTCATTTGGGAGATAAATATGGTAGAAAAATCGTTTTATCTACAACCATTTTATTGATGGCTGCCTCTACATTAATGCTAGGTTTGTTACCAACGCAAGAACAAATTGGAATTTGGGCACCAATACTCTTATTAGTAGTTCGAATGATTCAATCATTCTCCACTGGTGGTGAATATGCAGGAGCAATGACTTATATTGCTGAAACATCTCCAGATAAAACAAGAGGTAAATTAGGTAGTGGACTTGAAGTAGGAACACTTGCAGGGAATATATTAGCTGCAATACTTGCTGGTACAATGTATAGTTTGTTGAATGATCAACAGATGGCTGAATGGGGATGGAGAATTCCATTTATCATAGCAGCACCATTAGGTATTGTAGGTATTATACTTCGTTCAAGTCTTGACGAAAGTCCAGCTTATGAGTCTACACTAGAAGAACAAAAAGAATTAGAATATTCATATTTAGATATCTTTAAATATTACTGGAAAGATGTTGTCGTTTGTTTTACAGGTGTAGCTTTCTTAAATGTAGCTAATTACATGGTATTGTCATATATGCCTTCGTTCTTGAATACGACGATTAATTTAGGTGGAACGATGGGCTCAATATTAAGTACGATTACCATGTTACTCATGATACCAGCCGTATTTTTCTTCGGATGGTATAGTGATAAAATTGGAAATAAACGGACGATTATATTTGGTTTAGTAGGCTTCAGTTTATTCTCAGTGTTAGCTTTTTGGTTAATGAGTATACCAATGTTGCCTTTAGTAATCTTAGGTTTATTTATCATTGCACTATTTATGTCAACATTTGAAGGTGTTATGCCTTCAGTGTTACCAAGTATGTTCCATACTAAAGTTAGATTGCGTACACTATCGCTTGTGTATAATATAGGTGCTGCTATTTTTGGTGGTCTAACACCGTTTATCCTTTCTACACTAGTAGAAACAACTGGCCAACAAATTGCACCTTCCTACTATTTAATGTTTATAAATATTGTTGGACTAATTATCTTTGTAACAATGTTCAAATCAACATCTAATAAATCTTTAAGAGGATCATATCCTAATGTAGAATCACAGGAAGATTACGAAGATGTGATTCAAAATCCAAAAGATGCATTATGGTGGGAAAAAGAAGTTAAACATGAAAAAAATAGCACAACATAGAGTGACTGAAATCACAGTTTTTCAATTATACATTTTAAAATTTAGAGCTTAAGATTGAGCCTCAAAGATTGCTGATGAAAGTAATCTTTGAGGCTCACTTTATTTTCATATTGTAATTCGTTGATTATGAATATATTACAAATTAAGAACAGATGTAAAATATCAATTATATATGTATTGTGTGCACAATTGATTGGATGTAATGATATATTACATATATTAAAAATGTTTAGTAATTAATTTAAAGCGCAAGTAAAAAATAAAAGAAAAATCAAATAAATAAATTATTATTAAGCCTTTTATGGTATTATTAAAACAATCAAAGTTAATGGGAGGTTGAAGGGTATGTCTAAAACAGTAAAAATTATTATCTCAGTTGTAATTGGTGTGCTTTTAATTGCCGGTATTGGGGGCGCCGCTTATTACTTTATTACCAAAAACACACCTAAAAACACATATTTATTGAGTGAAAAGGAAACAGCTAACCAATTTCAAGAATATGCTAATGATCGATTTGAAAATGAATTTAAATTTCAAGATAAAATGAAAGATGAATCATATTTAATCGATTTAAAGGCAAATGCTGATGTTCCAAAAAGTTTATTAGAATCATCAGGTATTCCTAAATCTGTCGCGGATGCTTCTGAAATAGGATTGACAGTGGGACACGATCCTAAAAAAGAAAAATCAGTTTTAGCTTTAAATCCAACGATAGCTGACAATGAAATTGGGAAGTTTCAATGGTCTGCAGACAAAGATAACCAATATTATGCATCACCATTGTTTAACGATATTTACAAAGCTAAAAATGACGAACTTGTAGACGTTTATGAAAAAATAACTGGAGATACATCAAGTACAACAGGTAAAGAGAGTGTATTGACAAATGATACATTAAACTTAAACGCATTATTATCAGGGTCTCAAATTTCACAAAAAGATATAGAAAAAATAAGTAGTAAATATACAGATGTTGTCATAGATAAATTAGACAAAGATAATTTTGAAAAAGAAAATGCTACGATTGATGTAGATGGTGATGAAAAAGATGTTAAAAAAGTAACATTGAAACTTAGCAAAGGCGAAACAAAAGCAATCGTGAAATCAGTTTTGGAAAAAGCTAAGAAAGATAAAGATATTAAAAAAATTGCAGAAGATCAATTCAAAACAGAAGATTATGAAGATAAAATCGATGAAGCTATACAAGAAGTGAAAGATCAAGATAAAAATGATTTTCCAAGTATTAAATCTGTGATTTGGGAAGAAGATAATCTGATTTTAAAACGTGAATTAACTGCTAAAGATAAAAATGATTCAGAGGTAAAATTAACAGGAACGAATCAAATTGATGATGACAAATTAGCTATGAATTATAAAATTACTGCAGATGATACAGAGTTATCATTGAAAGGTAAATCAACAAAAGACGATGATAAATATAAAGATAATTATACTATTGGAGCTAATGAAAGTTACAAGAAATCTACGATAAAACTATCAAACAATGAAACTCAAGATGGTGACAAACGTACAGATAAAGGTAAAGTGAGCGTCGATGCAAATTATCGCAAAACTGAATTTGAATATAATAATAATTTAGAAACCGACGTGAAAAATAATACCCAAAAACAAGATTTCGAATTAACGACAGACGTTCAATATCAACCAGTAACATTTAATATCAAAGGTGAGACAAAACTTAAAGACGATATTAAATTTGAAAAATCAGGCGCTAAAGATCTAAATGAATTGTCTGATAGTGATTTGAAAAAATTACAAAAGGAAATTTCTAAAAAAGCAGAAGGTATCGTTAAAGATTTAGCAAAAGATTTTAAAAAATAACTAAAAGGAGAGTGGTAAAATGAAAACATTACAATTGTTTCGCATTTACCACTCTTTTTTATTAAAAAAATGGTATTTACTATTATATTTATTAATTATAGTTATAGGGTTATTTGCTACTTTAATAGTGATTCAACAATTAAATCAAGATAATGAGAAATTTAGAATTGGTGTTGTTGATAAAGATCGGTCTCCAGAAACGCAAATCATATTGAAATCGCTAGGTGACGGTGCCAATTTGGGGAAAGATATTAGCATAAAAAAGTATAATCAAAAAGTAGCTGAAAAAAAGTTAAAAAATAAAACTTTAGAGGGTTATTATGTTTTTGAAAAAGGTATGACACATGATTTTTATAAAAATGGAAGTTTGCCCATTTCAATACATACATATGATAAGCAATCTACAAAAAGTCTAGTTATTAATCAGTTAACAGATTCAGTATATCAAAGACTCATGCTATCGATGGGTGGTGGTCTAAGTTATACAACATTGTCATCACATAATGATAAAGATCATACATTGATGTTATTAACAGATCTATTGTTTACGGGAATAAACCGTACTGGTGCATTTGATTATGAACCTATACATATATATGACAGTGTAAGTTACTATGTAATCACGACTTATTTAGTGTCTATTTATATTTTCGCTTTGTCATTATTTACCATTTTAAAAATGAACCAAACGACGGCGTTGTGGTCAAGGTTAAGCATGCATCATTTTTCGTTTGAAAAATTAACGTTGATAAGAAGTATATTCACGCTATTTTATACAGGATTATGGACATTTTTCGGTGCGCTTTGGTTGATTAAATCCATACCTAATCAATTTGAAAGTTATAATTGGTTAACGATTGTAATTCAACTTAGTTACTATGTCTTGATGATTATTATTTGGTTAACCATTATTGATTTAATTGCTTTTAAATGGATGAACTATGCACTAAAAATTATATTGAATACATTGATTATTGTATTATCAGGGATGACGATACCAACAATTTATTTTAAACATTCTATTTTGGGTATGGTTGATTACTTACCGTTTAGTTTTGTAACAAATCAAATGCTAGAAATTGTATTGAATAATTATATTTTAGATGTACCAGTAACTTTTTATAGTAGTCTATTTATATCAATTTTTATCTTAGTCTTGATAGTGATTGGGAGGTATCGCTCATGATTCAACCCTATTTCTTCATAGTTGTTAAAAAACAGTGGAAACAACATTTAGCCTTTATCTGTATCTTATTAATCTCTTTAATTGCTATCTGGGGTGTATATAAAACGCTAAATAAATCATTTCAAATTCCTGTTGCAGTACAAGATTTAGATCAATCAGCAGCTTCAAAAGGCTTAATCAAAAGCATCACAAGTAACGAATACATTACTAAAATCGAAGTGCCAACAGAAGAAACATATTTGGATGAATATATAGAAAGAAAAGAAGCGATTGTAAGTTTACAAATACCGAAAAATTACAGTCAACAGTTACATGACAATCGTTTGAAAGAAACCATTTTATTGTATGGAAGAGATGATTTTATTGGTGATATTACTTTAGAAATTATAAGTATGTCATTATATGAACAACAGATACCTAACATCGTTAAAAGTCATCTAGATGATAATGGTGATCGTACATCCTTGACTAGAGTGAATAAAATATTGCATGACAAGACACCTCAATCGCAAATTGCACATTATTTTGTGAAGTCACATTCAGAAACTTCTATATCATTGAGTGTTATTTTTGCGATATTGTTGTGTATCAGTAGTGTGCAAATTATTTTGCACCAAAGGTTAAAACAGAACGGCCCGTTGATTAGAATTTTTTTGATACAATTTAGTCAGTTAAGATTGTATGTTGCATACATACTTATACATGCAATTTTGTTGCTAATGATATTAATTATAAGCGCATTATTGTTTCATCAGTCACTATCATGGATATTTTATTTAAAATCACTTTTCATCATTGTATTATTTGAAGCAGGTGTTGCGTATCTATTATTTAAAATTAACACACTGAGTCATAGGTTATTTATGACGTTTATATATGCGCTTGTCGTGAGTGTGATTTATGTCTTTATACAAATTTAGGAGTGATGGGATGATAGCATTAAAACATGTGCAGAAGAAATATCATAATAAAACAATTTTTCAATCTCTAAATATGAAGTTAGAAAATCAACAATTAACTGTGCTACTAGGCGAAAACGGAGCTGGCAAATCGACATTATTAAGAATGCTTTCGGGGTTAGAACAACCCGATCATGGTGAAATTACGTACTTTGGAAAAAGGTTATCTAAAAAGCAATTACAAGCAATGATTGGATATGTACCACAAGATATTGCGTTATTTGAGCATATGACTGTCGCAGAAAACATCAATTGTTTTAAAGCTTTATGTAAAAACGCAATATCGGACGCGCTAATCACAAAATATATGGAACAATTAAATATCGATGATTTGAATGTTACTGTTTCTCGCCTATCTGGAGGTACGAAACGTAAAGTTAATGTATTAATTGGTTTATTGAACAACCCACAAGTTCTCATATTAGACGAACCTACGGTAGGTATAGATTTGAAATCAAGGTTTGATATTCATAATTTACTCAATCAAATGAAGCGAAATTGTTTGATTATATTAACAACACATCATTTAGATGAAGTAGAGGCACTGGCTGATGGTATTAAAGTCATAGGTGTCGATCCTTTTTATAAAAAAGTATTATCAGATAAACAGTGGCAATTTGAAAGTTATCAGAATTAACTTTAGTTTCAAGATAATTTGACCATTCACTCCTAAAAAAGCACGCGCAAGGTAAATTTCAACCATTTGCTTTGCAAGTGCTTCTTAATTTTTATGAAGCTTAAACCTTCAAAATAACAACGTTGTTATTTTGAAATAAAGGGTGTATAATATGTGTTTATGAATACGTTTTCAGAAAATTGGTTTGACTGGGGGACTTAAATTGTCATTTGTGAGTGAGCATTTACCGATAATATCACTTATTATTGGCGTAGCGTTATTATTATTCTTAAATATTAAATTAAAGGTTAACAGTATTTTTTCTTTGATTTTTGCAGCTATTGCTGTTGGCTTATTGAACGGTATGAAGCCGATGGTAATATTAGATACAGTTAAAGAAGGATTAGGTTCAACGTTAGGTAGTCTCGCGCTTATTATTGGATTTGGTGCAATTTTAGGTAAGTTAATGGTCGACTCAGGCGCGGCTCAGCGAATAGCTACTACGTTAATTAATAAATTCGGTGCAAAGCATGTACATTGGGCATTGATTATTATTGGCGCTGTCTTTGGTATTTCCGTATTTTATGAAGTCGCCTTTATGATTTTAGCCCCTTTAGTGATCAGTATTGCGGTTGAAGCTAAAATACCATTTATGAAATTGGCTATTACTATGGTTGCCGCAACGACACTTTCTCATTGTCTATTTCCACCTCAAGCAGGTCCAACTGCATTGGTAGATGCTTATCATGCTGATATGGGAATGGTATACATTTTAGGAATGGTTGTCTTTATTCCTGGCGTGATAATTGCAGGTATTCTTTTGCCAAAAATGATGAAAAATTTAAATTATCCTGTGCCACCATTGTTACAGAAAAATAAAGAATTTAGTGAAAGTGAAATGCCTAGTTTTGGAATGAGTTTATTAATACCATTAATTCCTGCTATTTTAATTTCACTTTCAACAATATTAAGTATGTTTATAACTAAAGACACTTTATGGCATGAAATTGTATCATTTTTTGGGAGTGCAGAAATTAGTCTTATAATCGCAATTCTTACATCAATTGTTGTCTTTGGATTAAGAAAAGGTAAAAAGATGGATGAATTGATGAAATCTTTTGAAAGTGGGTTGAAAGGTGTAGCAACGATTATATTTATTGTTGGTGCTGGTGGTGCATTTAAAGAAATCATTTTAAAAGCAAATGTAGGTGATTATATTGCGGGAATAATGCAAAATACAAATATTTCACCACTTATCATGGCGTGGTTAATTACAGCACTTATTCGTATTGCTACAGGACAAGGCGTGGTGTCAGCAATAACTGCAGCTGGAATTGTAGGGCCATTAATTCCTACATTTAATGTTAATCCAGTATTGATGGTTTTAGCAACTGCTGCTGGTAGTAACACGATTACGCATGTGAATGATGCATCATTTTGGTTATTTAAAGAATATTTTAATATAACGATTAAAGATACATTTAAAACTTGGGGACTTTTATTATTTACATCTTCAATTGTAGGTTTGGTCATTGTATTAATCATGGATTTATTTATGTAAAGTAACAATAGTATGAGCGGAATAAAAAATGGTGATTTTTTCCGCTTTATACCCCTTTGTTATTTATTTAATGTGGCATTTCACTTAAATATATCCTTTACCGCAATTGTTAAAACGATTGAATGTATAATTTGAATGGTAGGTACGAATATTATCTTAAACATCAAATGATGATATGCAAATTGTATACAATGATTTATGTGCATCTATTAAAATTTTATAATTTTGATAGATGCTTTTTTGCTTGTTTTAAAGCCTTTAAATATATTTTTATAAAAAATTATTTAAATAAACCTTTGACTTATTATATTTAAAAGTGTAATATTCATGAATATTAATACAAATATTAGAATAATAATAAGGTTGGTGTATTTAATGAATGCGTTATTCGAATTAACAGATCAATATAGTTCAAATAATTATAGTCCTTTGAAATTAGCATTAGCCAAAGGTAAAGGTGCACAAGTATGGGATGTTGAAGGTAAGCGATATATTGATTGTATAGCAGGATTTTCAGTAGTAAATCAAGGACATTGTCATCCGAAAATTATTGAAGCATTTCAAGCACAAAGCGAGCAAATAACTATGGTATCACGTGCCTTATATAGTGATAACTTAGGACAATGGGAAGAAAAAATTTGCAAGTTAGCAAACAAAGACAAAGTACTACCTATGAATACTGGGACTGAAGCTGTGGAAACAGCAATTAAAATAGCACGAAAATGGGGCTCAGATGTCAAAGGTATTAAAGAAAATGAAAGTGAAATCATTGCTATGAAAGGTAACTTTCATGGTCGTACATTAGGGTCTTTATCTTTATCTGCCCAAGATAACTACAAAGATGGGTTTGGCCCATTGCTAGATAATATTAATTATATAGAATTTGGAGACATTGAACATTTGAAAGTATTGATTAATGATAATACATCGGCCATTATTTTAGAACCGATTCAAGGTGAAGGTGGCGTGAATATTCCTCCAAACTATTTTATTCAAGAAGTGCGTAATTTATGTAATCAACATAATATTTTATTCATCGCCGATGAAATACAGGTTGGACTAGGTAGGACAGGCAAGATGTTTGCTATGGAATGGGAAGGTGTAGAGCCTGATATTTATTTACTCGGTAAATCGTTGGGCGGTGGACTTTATCCTATTTCAGCTATCTTAGCAAATGAGACAATCATGAATGTCTTAACACCCGGCACACATGGTTCTACATTTGGCGGTAATCCACTTGCATGCGCAGTATCGATGGCAGCTATAGATGTTTTGCTAGACGAAAACTTAATTGAACGTTCCGCTGAATTAGGCCAAACATTGCTGAACCATTTACAACTTATTGATAGTCCAATCATTGATGATGTCAGAGGGAGAGGGTTATTTATCGGTATTGAATTAACAGAACAAGCGCAGCCCTATTGCTTGGAAATGATAGAAAAAGGTGTGTTGTGTAAAGAAACACAAGGCAATGTTATTAGAATTGCACCACCGTTAGTTATTAGTGAAGATGAGATTAACCAAATTGCTGAAGTGATTAAAGAAGTGCTTGAAAAAAATAAATAGCACATTAAAAATTCCGAATATTCAGAAAGGTATGAAACAGATGATAACAGTTGGAATAGTAGGCGGAAGCGGTTATGGTGCTGTAGAACTTATACGTTTAATACAACATCATCCTAACGTCGTAATTAAATATGTATTTTCACATTCTAAGATTGATGAACCAATCAGTAAAACATTTCCACATTTAAACCATATCGCACTTAATTATACTGAATTAAATGAACAAGCGACGTCTTGTGATGTTATATTTTTTGCAACACCTTCCAATGTCAGCAAACATTTAGCACCAAATTTAATTAATAAAGGTATTAAAGTGATTGATTTGTCAGGGGATTTTAGGCTGACAGATAGAAATCTATATCAAACATTTTATGGTGAAGCAGCTGCAGAACAAGCACTTTTAGATAAGGCGTTTTATAGTATTGCAGAGTGGAGTGAAATAGATCCACAACGCACAAATTTGATAGCAAATCCTGGTTGTTTTCCTACTTCTATTTTATTAGCTTTACATCCTCTGATTGCTCAAAATGTAATCGATATTCAATCAATTATTATTGATTCAAAAACGGGTGTTTCAGGAGCAGGCCGTTCATTAGCACAACATGTGCATTACGCTGAAATGAATGAAAATTTTAGTGCTTATGCAATTGGAAACCACAAACATAAACCAGAGATAGAACAGTATATATCTAAAATTGCAGGAACAAAGTGTAATGTGATGTTTACGCCGCATTTAGTACCGATGACAAGAGGTATTTTATCTACAATTTATGTGAAGTTAAACGAAAATACGACAGCTGAGCATTTACATGCTATTTATAAAAATGATTATGAACAGAAACCATTTATAAGAATTAGAGACTTAGGAGAATACCCTAAAACAAAAGAAGTGTATGGTAGTAATTTTTGCGATATAGGTCTATATGTAGATGAAAAAAATCAAAGAGCTGTCATCGTATCAGTGATAGATAATTTAGTTAAAGGTGCTAGTGGTCAAGCAATCCAAAATTTAAATTTACTTTATGGTTTAGATGAGGCAACTGGTTTGAATCAGTTACCAATTTATCCTTAATAAGATCCGAAAGGAGAGATGAGATGAAAGATATTGAAACAATAGATACACTCAATCAAATTACTGTAGATATTAATGGTGATGTAGGATCACCATTGTGGTGGTTTTCATGCTGGTTTAAGAAGAAAGAAAAAAGATTTTGGTTGGATTTATTCTACGACAGAAGCAACTGCAGCAGGTGTATATACCCTTAATCGTTTCAAAGCGGCACCTCTTAAAGTAACTGAAGATAGTATCAGCATAAATCAAACATTGCAGGCAGTTGTAGTTAATTCAGCAAATGCGAATTCATGCACTGGAGATAGAGGTATACAAGATGCGAAAGATACGCAAAGTTGGGTAGCTGAACGATTAAACATAGAACCACATCATGTTGGTATTGCTTCGACAGGGGTTATTGGTTCGTTTTTACCTATGGATAAAATAAAACATGGCGTCGATCATGTTTTACAAGATTCGTTTAATCAGAGTGAATATTTTAATCAATCGATTTTAACGACAGATACTACCACGAAACATTTGTCTGTAAAAGTAGACATAGATAATCAAACAGTGACAATTGGTGGCACTGCAAAAGGATCTGGAATGATACATCCTAACATGGCGACTATGCTAGGTTTTATAACGACAGATGCAAAAGTTGATAGTAAGGCATTGAATCAATGTTTAAGTCAAACTACAGATCACTCTTTTAATATGATAACCGTTGATGGTGATTCTAGTACGAATAACATGGTCTTATGTATGGCAAATGGTCAAGCTAATCATCATTCGTTAGATGAAAATCATCCTGAGTGGCAAAAATTTGTTTATGCTATCAATTATGTTGCACGTTATTTGGCTCAGTCGATTGCAAAAGATGGTGAAGGCGCTACAAAATTGGTGACAGCTAAGGTTAAAGGTGCAATAGATATTCATGAGGCTAGAAAAATGGCGAAAAGCATTGTTTCATCTAACTTAGTTAAAACAGCAATTCATGGTGAAGATGCAAATTTTGGAAGAATTGTAACAGCGATGGGGTATGCATCGAAATATATAGACCCTAATGCAACCAATGTGAAATTATGTCAAGTTTCTGTGGTTAAACAAGGCATGTCGGTGGCATTTGATGAAGCTTATTTAAAACAACAATTGGAAGCAGATAACATCGTTATAGAGGCTACTGTAGGTGATGGAGAAGGAGAAGCTACCGCTTATGGTTGTGACTTATCATATGAATATGTGCGCATAAATGCGTCGTATAGAACTTAAGAGGTGTTTGATATGGATTACATTGTAATTAAAATAGGTGGAAGCACTTTGACGGATATGCATGATTCTACAATTGAAGATATTGTTGCATTAAAAAATCAAGGTTATAATCCGATAATCGTCCATGGAGGAGGCCCTTTTATAAATCAATCTTTAGAATTACAAAAAGTAGAATCAAAATTTAAAGATGGTTTGAGAGTTACTACTGACGATGTGCTTTCTGTTACGACTCAAACATTAATTGGACAAGTGAATCCTAGTTTAGTCAATAAAATCAATCAATTTGGTGTTCAAAGTATTGGTATGAATGGCATAGATGCTCAATTATTTGATATTAAACCATTAGATCTAAAATATGGTTTTGTTGGCGAACCTATTCATATAGATACAAGTGTTATCGCAACGTTAACTCAATCTTTTCTACCAGTCATCGCATCTATAGGTGCTAATCAGACGACGTCTCAAGTTTATAATGTTAACGCCGATACATTGGCGTACAAACTTGCGCAAGCTTTACAGGCACCAATTTATTTATTGAGCGATATTCCGGGCGTTTTAATCAACGAAAAAGTACAACCGTCACTGAATGCGAAAAACATCGAAACATATATTGAACAAAAATTAATATATGGTGGAATGATACCTAAAGTACAAGACGCTGTAAAAGCAATAGAAATGGGATGCCAAAAAGTGGTTATTGCTGCAGGGAATGAAGCACATATTATTCAAAAACTGCAACATGGCCATAATGTAGGCACTACAATCCGTAAATAATATTTACCATGAGTGGCATATACACAATTTTTTAAAAGTGAAGCTTTTGTCCCACTCAGACAAGGATGAAGTTTTAAAAGTAAGTTTACAGATCTGTCATCTCGTGTCCTATTATATATAAAAAAGCCCAGACATTTACTATGTTCTGAGCTTTTTTATATAGCTAAAGATGATTTAATTAAATCAAAACTAGAGATTTTTAGAATAAGTTGTTAAAAGTTCACTGTAAAAATCAATGAATTTTAAATACATATCTTTTTCTACACATTCATCAATTTGATGTGGTTTAATACCAGGGCCAAATACTAAGAATGGGAAACTTTCATCTTTATTTTTTAATAAGTTTGAAGCATCTGTAACGCCACCGATTGGAGAGGCAATAAAGTCCTTATTAAATAGAGGTTTAGCTATAGTCTGAGCAGTATTAATTAAGCTATTATCACCAGTAGTAAGTACTGGATCTAGGTCTAAATATAAGTTGCTTGATAAATTTGCCCCTTTATCATTATGACTTTTAATTGTGTTTGAGAATAATGCTTTTACTTGTGCGTTATCATATTCTGGAATTGTACGAATATTAAAATCTGCATCAGCCTCTTCAGGGACAGAGTTAACTTGTACCCCACCTTTAATTAATGTATTACTTATAACTAAACCTTGCAGTGCAGATTCTACATCTTCAAGCGCTGTTGTTGCAGGCAATGAAGGTTTAATTCTATCAATAAATTTTGTGAAATCTAATGCTTTTCCCTGTACTTCTTTGGAAATTCTAGCATAAGCGTCATCGATATCTTGTATAAATGAGATCAATGGTTTTATCGCATTTATGCCCATTACCGGCATAGAGCTGTGCGCTGATTTACCATAGGAAGTTATACGATAATCCATAGAACCTTTATGTGCGTATACCATGATATCTTGGCAAGGTTCTGCTATAAGTAATGCATCAACGTCGTCCATATAACCATGTTCATATAAAGTTTGGGAACCAAGTTGTTCCATTTCTTCACCACTAGTTGCTAAAAATCTAATACGACCATGTTGCAGTGCTTGAGATTGTTTAATATCAATAAGTGCAATTGCTAACGCAGCAAGTCCAGATTTCATATCTGCTGCACCACGGCCATATAAAAATCCATCATCCTCAGTAAGTGAAAACGGATCGTATGTCCATTGAGATTTATTACCCGCAGAAACCACGTCCATGTGACCTGAGATACCAATTACTGGATTTCCTTCACCTATTTCAGCAATAAGATTAGCACGTCGTTCATCAATTTTTTGGATTTTTGATTCAATCCCATAATTCGAAAATAATTGCTCTAAATAATTACAAACTTCAATCTCGTTATCATTTACTGTTTCAATTGCAACAATATCTGATAGGATTTGTACTTTTTCTTTATTAGAAAATGTACTCATTGTGTATCACTCCTTTGTATGACTAAATTAAGTATACATCTAGAAAAAATGATTTTTAAAGCGAAACGATTTTTTAAAAAAGAATATAACAAAATTATTTATATTGTAAAATCTTTAATAATGAACACAAAATAAACTGTACTTGTATGATTACACATTTCGACGTGTGATATTGAAAATTAAGTATGTGTTAGAAATATAAGTAATACATCAATTAGAAAGTTAAATGTCATAACAATTTGTGAAGCAATGGTAGAAGCAGTAATTTATAAATGGGTTTAGGTAATGCAACATATACCTTTGAATAAAACATCATTATTTCCAAGGAAATGCATAATCAATATTATAAATTAAATGTATACATTTATTGTGGCATTAATGAATGCATTATCGAATATAAAACGAAAGGAATGCAAAATAATTATTGTAATATTTCAAATCATTTCCTATGATTTTGCCCGTATTTGATGATACGCTAAAGAAGTGGAATTTGGTTCCAAATTATTTTATTTTTTCATATATTTTTTAAATTAGTTAAGAATGAAAATGACAGTTATATATATGAAAAATTTATATAGAAAGGGGATAATCATATTGGCAAAAGTAGCAATTATTGCTGGAGGCAATAAACTTAAATCAAGACTCACAGGTATTATAGATTATGCGGAATCATATTTGAATGCTGAGGGCATCGAAACAAATGTCATCCATGTACATCAATTAGATGCTGAGGCTTTAATTACTGCAGATTTCTCTAATGAATCAATAAATACTACGCATAAAACGATAGAAGATGCAGATGGTATTATTATAGTATCTCCAGTATTTAAAGCAGCTTACTCAGGTATCGTAAAAACATACTTAGACTTATTACCACGTGGAGCATTTACTGGTAAAACAGTACTACCATTAGCTTTAGGTGGCACATTTGCGCATGTATTGGCAATCCAATACAGTCTTGATCCAGTGATTAAAGAACTAGGTGCGGATACAATTCATAAAGGTAGATTTATATTAGATAAGCACATCACACAAAACGAAGATGGTAGCTATGGTTATGATCAAGAAGCGAAGGATGGCTTAAATAAAACTTTAAAGAAATTTGTCAGCGACAAATCACAAGTTAAAGAATAAATGTATTTGGGATACGGATTATATTAAAAGTTACGATAAACGTATTATCAACCATAATATAACAGTAATAAAAAATAAGCACACAGTATCAAAACTTGTAAATTGATATTGTGTGCTTATTATTTTTTATAGTTCATTTATATGCCACTGAGCTTGGTTATCTAAGGTTAACTTAAATTCATTTGTTTGAATGCACATGGGATGGGCTTCAGAAAATTGATCAGAGAATAACCATTTATTATCTTCCGGCGTCAGTAAAATAAAACTGTCATCATAATGATCGCCGATAAAATTTAAATCATCTGGTAAAAATGTTTGATTTTCATATGTATTTAAATGATATTTTGATAATGCTTCAAAGACTTCCGTCGTTTCATTACAAACGAACCCAATCTCACTAATTCTTGAAAATTCAGGGTCATCCGTAATATTAGAAATGCGTGCAATGAGTTCAACGACATTCCCTGATGGATCTTGAAAGTAAAATGAATGTGCAACAAAAGATTCGAAATAAGTCGTATGTTTACCATCTTCCATCAATAGAAATAATATATTTTGATAATGCTGTTTCATGTCATAAAAATGGTTGTATGGAATGTCAATTGCAAAGTGGTAAAATGGTTGGACATCATCGTCTGTTTGTTGAAAACACAAATGAGTCTCTCCAATTTCAACTGTAAAAGCTTCCCGACTAATCATACGAACAGGACATTCTAAAATTTCTTCATAAAATTGGAATGTCTCTTCAAACTCTGAAGTGAATAATTTAATGTTTTCAATTTTCATAAACGAACCCCACCCAATCCTCATGTTTAACATATAAATATAAGAAATAATTTACTTGTACTTTATCAAAATAATAATCAATATGATAATAATAAGAATTTTATATGAAATAATACGCTTTAAGTAACAATAAAGCCTAAGTGTTTGGAAATAGAATGCGCAGTTGCTTTTAATTGTTTTACAAAAAATTCTTTTTTATCTAATTGGGATGTTGGAAAAGATAAACTTATGGCACCTTGAACTTCATTTCTAAAATTCACAAAATAAGCGCCAATACAAAATATTCCTTTTTCATTTTCTTCTTTATCTTCAGCATAGCCTTGTTGACGTATTATATTTATTTCATCCATTAGATTATCGAAATGTATGATGGTATTTTCCGTGTATGCTTTGACTGTTGTTGTTTGCCATATTTTATGTATAGTGTCATCGTTATAAGTCGATAAAATCGCTTTGCCAACTGCTGTACAATACATAGGTGAGCGTAACCCGATCTTCGAAGACATAGATTGTTGAGCTTCGTTAGGTATGAATTTTTCAACATATAAAACTTCATCTTTATCCTCTAACACTAAATGACAAGTTTCTCCAACATCAATTGCAAGTTTACTTATTAAACTTTTAGCGATATTTAAATAATCAATATTTTGTATACTAGCATATCCGAGTTGAAATAACTTATAGGTGAGTTCGTATTGGTGTGTTAAATGGTCTTTCTTAACATAGTCATTTTCGATTAAAGATTGTACCAAGCGATGTATCGTTGTCTTGGATAGGCCACTCAAAGACACGAGTTGATTTAATGATATTGGACTATGTTTTGAGATTAATTCTAATAGATTTAGTGAACGATCAAGCGATTGAACATTTGACATAATTTTCCTCCTAAAAATAACAACGTTTTCTTATTTTATTGACAACGCTTTCATAATGTAATTATAATATAAGTTAATTCCTTAATGCAATATACTATTCCATAATATGGAATAAACATAGAAATTCAAGTTGAATTGCTTATAAATTGTCAATAAAGAAGGGGAGTGTTTTAGTGTTTGGGGAATTTTGGCCACTAATAGGTGTTGTATTAGGTGTTCTTTTACTTTTATTTTTAATTATTCAATTTAAAATAAATGCATTTATTTCTTTAATCGTGACATCTATTTTTACAGGTATTATTTTGGGAATGCCACTAGATAACATTATTGAAACAGTAGAGAAAGGGATGGGTAACACTTTAGGTAGTGTTGCTATTATATTTGGTTTAGGTGCCATTTTAGGAAAGCTTATTGCTGATGGTGGCGGTGCGAATCGTATTGCTGACACGCTTATTGATAAATTTGGGGAAAAATATATCAAATGGGCAATGATTTTAGCATCATTTATTATAGGTATTGCATTGTTTTTTGAAGTAGGATTAGTATTGTTGATTCCATTAGCATTTACAATTGCTAAGCGTTTAGGCGTATCACATATGAAGATAGGAATCCCAATGGCAATCGCATTATCAGTGACACATGGTTTTTTACCACCACATCCAGGACCAGTGGTTATTGCTAAAGAATTGAATGCGAATTTAGGAGAAGTATTATTATATGGAATTATTATTGCTATTCCTACAGTTGTGATTGTAGGCGGCTTTTTAGTACATATGTTACCTAAGTTATCACCAAGTGCTTTTTCTAAAAAAGTGGACATGTCAAATATTATTTCTGAAGTTGCAATAAATGAAAAGTATAAACCGGGTTTTGGTATTAGTGTTTTCACAGCTTTATTACCCGTAATATTAATGTTGCTTTCAACGATTGTGCAAATGATTACAGGACACCAAGACGGTGCTACAAATCAATTTGAAAGTGTTGTGTATTTTATAGGTAATGCACCTGTAGCAATGTTAATCTCACTATTATTCGCGATATATTCTATGGGTATGCGCCGAAGAAGAACAATGAAGCAAGTTATGGATAGTGCTTCTTCTGCAATTATTCCGATAGGTATGATGATATTGATTTTAGGTGCAGGTGGTTCATTTAAAGAAATTTTAATAGATGGCGGTGTTGGAAAGACAATTGAGCATATGTTTATTGGTTCTAGTATGTCCCCAATATTATTAGCTTGGATTGTTTCGTCTTTACTACGTATTGCACAAGGTTCAGCTACAGTAGCAGCCATCTCTACGACTGGTATCGTACTACCACTGCTACAAGCAACAGATGCAAATTTAGCATTAGTAACACTTGCAATTGGTTCGGGAAGTATTATCTTTTCACATGTTAACGATACAGGATTCTGGATTTTCAAAGAATATTTTGGGTTAACAGTGAAAGAAACATTTTTAACTTGGTCAGTACTAGAAACAGCGATTTCCATTTGTGGGTTAGCATTTGTATTAATATTAAATATGATTATATAAGGTGAAAGGAGTATTATTTATTATGAAAGCAGTATTTATTAATGGCAAAGAAGATATCGAACTAAAAGATGTTGAAACCATTCAAAGTCACAATGATAAATCTAAAGTGTTAATTGAAGTGAAATATGTAGGTATTTGTGGTTCGGATTTACATTATCTAGCAGATGGTACTAGTGGAACAGCAGTAATACGTGAACCATTAATACCAGGTCACGAACTCAGTGGTATATTACTCGAAGATATGGTATATCAAGGTACAACTTTACCCAAAGGAACTGAAGTCACTGTACATCCGGCCACATATGGTGAGAAAATTGATAGATTGTCTAATCATCCTGAAGTTTGGCCAAACGGTTCATATTTAGGCTCAGCTAGATATTTACCTCATAAACAAGGTGCAATGGTTGAAAAAATGTTAGTAGACCAATCACAAGTGATAGCCTTACCCAAAAACGTATCACTGAAGTTAGGTGCATTAGCGGAACCGCTTAGTGTGGGCATGCATGCGATTAATCTAGCCGGTGGTGTTAAAGATAAATCTGTACTAGTTTCCGGGGCAGGTCCGATTGGTTTACTTGCTGCAGGGGCTGCGTACACATTAGGTGCAGACAGTGTCACAATTACAGATATGCTAGCAGAACCATTATCACGTGCGAAAGAAATGGGAGATATCCAAACATTAAATATAACGGAGCATGAAGTTCCTGAAGATCAATTTGATGTTGTATT
Organism: Staphylococcus sp. GDY8P94P; assembly: GCF_017892255.1. Classification (NCBI taxonomy): domain Bacteria; kingdom Bacillati; phylum Bacillota; class Bacilli; order Caryophanales; family Staphylococcaceae; genus Staphylococcus; species Staphylococcus sp. GDY8P94P. Next base: position 419,704 of record NZ_JAESKU010000008.1, on the reverse strand, counting down.
AGAATGTTCAGGCGCGACACCAGCGATATCAACTGCTTTTAAAGCAGTTGATATTGGTGGGATTATTATCCAAGTTGGTAATTTACAAGATCAGGATGCACCGATAAATTTAAGTCCTATTAATATTAAACAAGCTACGTATCGAGGGTGTTATAGATTTAATAGTGAAATAGTGGATGCATTAAAAGTATTAGAAAAAAATGAAAGTATAGGAAATGTTGTGACTCAAATATATAATATTGAAGAATATAAAGAAGCATTTAAAATAGCAGCAAATTCAAAATTATCTTCAAAAGTAATGATTGCATTTTAACTATAAGGTTTATATTGCAGTAAAACATAATGTAATTAATACCTCAGACTCAGTAATATAGCGATTGATGAAATTTCATAAAAAGAAAAGGCTGAGACAATTCAACTTGTCTCAGCCTTTTTTGTCAGAGTGGGATGACAAAATGGTTTTAAATCAATTTGATTTCAAAATTTCACTCCGATTTGTTAGTTCAAGATGTTTGTATATCAGACTTGCTTATACTAAGTGAATAATAATGAGATAATATAAGCGCTAATACCAACTAAAATACAATACAGAAGTGCAGGTCCTAATGTTTTTCTTATGACACTACCTTCTTTACCTGGCATATCAACCACTGCACACACTGCTACTACATTGTGTACACAAATCATATTACCAGCAGCTGCGCCAATAATTTGTGCAGCTAATACAATAAATGGATCTCCACCAATAGAGTTGGCGATATTTAATTGAATAGGCGAGAAGGTCAACGTTGAAACAGTTGCACTACCTGTAATAAATGAACCTAAAGCACCTAAGAATGGTGCGACAAATAGCCAAATAGGACCTAAAGTGTTGGCCATATTTTTGGCGATGTATTCTGGCATACTAATTAAATCATGTGCATTCATACCAGAGTTAATAAAAACATGCACCATAGCGAGCGTAGCAATAAGTGTAATACCAGTGATTTTTATTGTGGATAGAGACGTTAAACTTGCATTACCAAAATCCTTAATAGATTTTCTTTGAACTATAATTGCGAAAACTGCAGATAATAATAAAATCGTCCCAGGTGAATAAAGAAATTGCCATTCAGATGATATTTCAGAGAAATTCAAAATATTATTCCAAGAAAAATCAAGGACACGTGTTGTGAAGTATTCAATACTTGGCACGGTTCTCGTTAATAGAAGTAAGATAACAACCATTACATAAGGTGCCCAAGCAGTTAGTAAACTCATAGAATGTTCCGTACTATCTGCTTCGTATGTGTCATCTGAGCCATCTCTCCACACTGTTTTAGGTAATAGCCACCCTTTACTTGCAGTTAAGACTGCTACTACAAGTCCAGTTAATGATCCTAATATAGCGACAAATTCTGCACCGAATACATGTGCATATACAAAGGCAGACACGGCATATACAATACCTATTAAAGCTAGCCACGGTAAAATTTCAATAATAGATTTTAGTTTCTTGTTTTTTCCAAAGAAAATCACCATTGTAGCGATTACGATAATAGGTATGAAAATACCACTTAATAAATCTAATACAGTTATTTGTTCAGCTGTAGACTGGAAAAAAGATTGATTTGCTTCTTTTAAAGTACTCAACCCAACAATAACTGGTGTACCTACAGCTCCGAAAGACACGGCAATACTGTCGGCAATTAAAGCTGTAACAACAGCAATCATAGGTCTAAAACCTAAAGCAACCATTAAAGGTGCCGTAACCATTGCTGGTGTACCAAAACCTGAAGCACCTTCAATAAGTGAACCAAATAAGAAAGCGACAATAATTACTTGGACACGCATATCTGGTGAAATTTTTTTGAATCCTGCATTTATACGGTTTACAGCACCTGTCTGACGTAGTGTATTAAGTAAAACGAGTGCCCCGAATAAAATGTAAAGTATCGTTAATGTTTTATGTGTACCTTGAAGTATTGAAGCAATAACGACATTACCTTGCATCCCCCATACAAATATCCCTAAAATTGTAACAACGATAGCGCTAATAATCATTCCTTTTAAAGCAGACATACGTAAGAGTACGAGAAATAAAAAAGGTACGATTACTGCACTGAAAGCAACTAATAACATCATTTTATATAAAACTCCCTCATAAAAATTTAATAATCATCTAGTCATATGATGTTTAAATAACTTTCATTGTAAACGTTTACAAATAAATTTTCAATCATGTATAAAAAATATATTTTTAATTTTAAAAAATTAAGTGTTATGCAAATATTTTTTCTTTAACTTTAACAGCCTATATTTATTGATTTTATTCATTTATGTCTTAAAACGAAAATAAACGAAAATAAATTTGCGTTATTAGAAAAAATATAATAATATAATGATAATATTTGAAAGCGTTTACAAAACAATAGTCACAAAAACTGGAAGAAAATATTTAAATCAATTCTAATATTAACGATTGATTTATAAGGGGTGCGTAATATGAGTGATAAATTAACTAAAATGGGCATGCCTCCAACGTTATTTTGGGGATATGTTGGTGTATTAATATTTATGATGGGGGATGGTCTGGAGTTAGCATGGATTAGTCCTTATTTACATGATCATGGTCTGTCCGTGCAACAAACAGCGATTTTGACAACGTGCTATGGTGTGACGATAGCCATTGGTTCTTGGTTATCAGGTGTCTTGGTAGAAATTATTGGTCCAAGAAAAGTAATGCTGTTAGGGACTGGGTTATATATCATAGGTCATGCAATATTCGTTGGTTTGGCAATTCCAACGATGAACTACAATATCATGATTCCTTCTTATGCAATAAGAGGTTTTGGCTATCCGTTATTTGCTTATTCTTTTTTGGTTTGGGTTGCTTATCGTTCTCCGCAAAAACGTTTAGGCGCTGCAGTAGGATGGTTTTGGTTTGTGTTTACAGGAGGGCTTAGTGTTCTAGGATCATTTTATTCTTCATTTGCGATTCAGTTATTTGGACATTTCTTTACATTATGGACTGCGATCATTTGGGTGTTAATAGGAACATTTTTAGCAGTGTTTGTAAATAGAGATCAGTTTATTATTGAAGAAAAAGGCCACGGCTTTAAAGAACACTTTAGTGAGGTGCTTGCAGGTATAACGATACTAAAAAGAGAACCGCGTGTTGCAGTGGCATGTGTTGTTAGAGTCATTAACCAAGCAGCGCAGTATGCTTTTCCATTATTCTTGCCGATTTATTTAGCTTCCAAAGGTATTGCAACTACAACTTGGTTAAATATTTGGGGGACAATTTTTATTGCTAATATTATTTTCAATCTAATTTTTGGTGCGTTGAGTGATAAAATTGGCTGGAAAAATACAATTTCCTATATTGGTGGCGTGGGATGCGCGATATTTACGTTAGGGTTGTATTTTGTCCCTGAATTATTTACAGGTAATGTCTTTATTGTCGGTGCTGTAGGATTTTTATGGGGCATGTGTTTAGCAGGCTTTGTCCCTATTTCTGCGCTTGTTCCTTCATTAGTTCATGATGGAGATAAAGGGCCTGCAATGGCAATTTTAAATTTAGGAGCTGGACTTTGTGTATTTGCAGGACCAGGATTAGTGGCATTGTTTTATGACAGTATTGGTGTGAAAGGCATGATGTACTTAATTTTTGGATTATATGTTGCTAGTGCAATCATGACACGTTTTTTAAAAACCCCAGAAGAAAGAGAACGTAGGAAAGCAAAAAATTTTGCATCATAGCGTAAATCATCTATATAGAAGCTATGAAAAAGTAAGTACTTGGTTTGGTGCATGATATACCTAATAGTATGAATTTGGAATTAGTAAATAATAAAAAACGGGCATACAGTTTCAAAATGATGGATTTTGATATTGTATGCCTATTTTTATTCATTTTTAAAGGATGATTATGCAATGATTTTGAGATGATGTGGGATAAAGGGAATTATTTTTCTTGGAAACCACCAGAAACAAAATGAGCAGCAATTTGCTTAATAGTGGCAAATAGTAAATCTAACATATATATTCACCTCCAATGAGCTAGCGATTACATCATTAATTTACTATATATCATTAAAATATAGTGTAAGAAAGCACAACTTAGTTAAATGATTGCCACGCTGTTTATTGTCAGAAAATTTGCTTGCTTAACCGTTGCAAATGAGGTCGTGATTGTATATAGATATGTTTTTAAAGTAGCTTACATGTTGTTGATTTTATAAAATATTTAAAAATATACAAAAAAAGGTATATTTATACTTGAAAATAACTCTATTTAAGTTTAATATGTATATAAATCTTATAAAAATATTGGAGTGATGAAATTGGGGCGTACACAACAGATTTAAAAAAACTAGCATTGTTAAAAGGTAAGAGCTTTTTGAAAACGAGTGACTTTACTGCAGATGAACTAGTAACATTGATTGACTTTACCGGAGAATTAAAAGAAAAGAAAAAGCGTGGTATCCCACACCCTTATCTTAAAGGTAAGAATATTGCTTTATTATTTGAAAAACCATCTACAAGAACACGTTCAGCATTTAGCGTAGCAGCTAATGATTTAGGTGCATTTCCAGATTATTTTGGTCAAGGTGAAATTCACTTAGGTGTCAAAGAATCAACAGAGGATACAGCAAAAGTATTAGGTAGTATGTATGATGGTATTGAATTTAGAGGTTTTTATCAAAAAGATGTAGAAAGTATAGCGCAACATGCCAAAGTTCCAGTATGGAATGGTTTAACAAACGAATGGCATCCTACTCAAATGATTGCAGACTTTTATACATTAAAAGAACACCTAGGTACATTACAAGGTAAGACACTGACTTATGTCGGTGATGCAAGAAATAATGTGGCGCATGATTTATTAGTTACCGGTGCAATATTAGGTATGAATATCCATATTGCAGCCCCTCAATCGCTACAGCCTGATCAAGATATTCAGCAACTAGCTAAAAGTTATGCAATACAATCTCATAGTAATATTTTAATTACGGATAATATTCAACAAGCAGTTTATAAAACAGATGCAATATATACAGATGTTTGGTTTTCAATGGGAGAAGATGAATCAGTTCAAACACAGCGTATTGAAAAATTACTTCCATATCAAATTAATGAAGCTATGCTTGTCAATACAATGAATCCGGATGTTATTGTATTACATTGTTTGCCAGCTTTTCATGATGTGCATACAAAAGTGGGACAACAAATTTATAAGACCCATGGATTAACTGAAATGGAGATAACAGATGATGTATTTAAAGGTGAACATGCTGTTATATTTGAACAAGCGGAAAATAGATTACATTCAATCAAAGCAATTATGGCTGGAACATTAGGAGATATTTTTTAGCGTCATATCATAATTGAATAAATATAGAACCTCACAAAGTAAAGTGATTTTGTGAGGTTTTTTGTATTTAAAATAAAAATAGTTATCTATTTTTATGAAAAAGTTTTTCATAATAGCAATTTATATTGATTAATATTTTCTTTGATTGTATATTTATGGTAATTAGGAGGGTGATAACTATGAGTAAATTGTTTGAAAAGGCGCAACAATTTGGTAAATCATTTATGTTGCCTATCGCTATATTACCAGCAGCTGGATTATTGTTGGGAATCGGTGGGGCATTAAGTAATCCGAATACAATTAAAGCATATCCTGTGTTGGATATTACTTTATTACAAAATATATTTGTCCTTATGTCATCTGCAGGTAATATTGTATTTCAAAATTTACCAGTAATTTTTGCTATAGGTGTTGCTATAGGATTAGCTAGAAGTGATAAAGGTACTGCAGGATTAGCAGCAATGCTAGGATTCCTGATTATGAACGCTTCGATGAATGGGTTGTTGATCATTACAGATACGTTAGCAAAAGGCAATTTGGCAGAAGAAGGACAAAGTATGGTTCTTGGAATTCAAACAGTAGAAACGGGCGTGTTTGGGGGAATTATAACAGGTGTTATGACAGCGCTTTTACATAATAAATATCACAAGATATCACTTCCGTCGTATTTAGGTTTCTTTGGAGGATCTCGTTTTGTGCCAATTATTACAGCAATCTCTGCAATCATACTCGGGGTTATCATGTTCTTTGTTTGGCCAACAGTGCAAGGATGGATATTTGGCGTTGGAGGTATCGTAGATAAAACGGGTGTCATTGGTACTTTTTTCTTTGGATTTATATTAAGACTGTTGGGACCATTTGGTTTACATCATATTTTCTATTTACCGTTTTGGCAAACTGCATTAGGTGGCTCATTAGAAGTCAAAGGTCACCTTGTTCAAGGTACTCAAAATATTTTCTTTGCTCAACTAGGTGACCCAGACGTAACGAAATACTATTCAGGTGTTTCGCGTTATATGTCAGGGCGATTTATTACAATGATGTTTGGCCTATGTGGTGCAGCTTTAGCAATTTATCATACTGCTAAACCGCAACATAAAAAAGTCGTTGGTGGTTTAATGTTATCGGCTGCTTTAACTTCATTTTTAACAGGTATTACAGAACCGCTAGAGTTCAGCTTTTTATTTGTTGCACCTGTTTTATATGTGATACATGCATTTTTAGATGGTTTAGCTTTTATGATGGCGGACATATTTAATATTACGATAGGTCAAACATTCAGTGGTGGATTTATAGACTTTTTATTATTCGGCGTTTTGCAAGGTAACGCTAAGACGAATTTTTTATGGGTGATACCAATTGGCATAATTTGGTTTATTTTATATTATGTTATTTTTAGCTTTTTAATTAAAAAATTCAATTTTAAAACACCTGGTAGAGAAGCGGAAGCAACTACAGAAACCGTTGAAACGACAGAACGTGCTAAAACAATCATCAAAGGTTTAGGCGGTAAAGAAAATATAGATATTGTCGATTGTTGTGCTACAAGACTAAGAGTGACGTTAAAGTCGGATGAACCTGTAAATAAACAAGTGCTTAATTCTACCGAAGCTAGAGGTATTATTCAGAAAGGTAATGGTGTACAAATTGTTTATGGGCCACATGTTACAACGATAAAAAATGAAGTAGAAGAATTGCTAGAAAGCGAGCAAGTGTAATTAATAAAATATTCAATTTATCATTAAACAGAGGTAATATGTAGAAAGTGATTGGTGAGTTTATGTATATTTTAAATTTAGAGAACCGGCAACTTGCAAGTCAATATGTTGCGATTGAACTGTTAAAACAAATGAAATTAAAACCGGATTCAGTATTGGGGCTTGCTACAGGAAATACTATGACAGATGTTTACAAGTATTTAAAAACATTGATTAATAATAATAATTTGCAAATCGATCAAATAGTGACATTCAATTTGGATGAATATGTGGGTTTAAGCGCAGACAATGAACAAAGTTATCACGCATATATGTACCAACAGTTATTTAAATATCATCAAACGTGGCATAAAGAAAATATATTTATACCACAAGGAGATACCGATAATTTAGAACAAGAATGCTTAATGTATGAACAATATTTAAAAGACAAAGGCCCTGCAGATATACAAATTTTAGGTATAGGTGAAAACGGACATATAGGATTTAATGAGCCTGGTTCGTCGTTTGAAAGTGTCACAAGAGTTGTAGATTTATCTTCTTCAACGATTAATGCAAATAGTCGTTATTTTGATTCAATAGAAGAAGTTCCTAAGCAAGCAATTTCTATGGGACTGGCATCCATTATGCGTGCGAAACGTATTATTTTGTTAGCGATGGGCAGAAATAAAAAAGAAGCCATTTCACAATTAATAGAGGGGGATATATCTGAAGCATTACCAGCATCTATATTACATCAACACCCTCATGTTGATGTAATTGTAGATAATGAAGTATTCGAAGCTTTAGATCAAGATAAAGTTCAGCGATTAGAAAGGCATTTGTCATAAAGATATTTGAATACGTTGTGTTTTGGCGAGACGCTTGAGGTAACAGGACAAGCTGAAGACTATAGACTGAAGCTATCCCTTAAGAAAGCGAGCCAATAATACGAAGTATTGAATAAAAAAGAAGCCCTCAGATGAATTGAATTAAATCATCTGAGGGCTATTTTTCTAGGATTTATGTCCCAGACGCATCATTTCTGTCGTTATAAAAATAATATAAAACTTTATCACTGAATGACAACTAGGAAACATTAATTGTAAAAATTAAGTATTGTAATAACACTTAGGCATAAAAAACTACAAACCAAGAAATATTTACAACAATATTAATATTTTTTATTATAATTTAGTTAAAGGTAATCAACCTTTAACAAATAATATATCGAGGAATGAGGTGTGTTAAATGTCTGATTTCGTAAACGCAATCAGTGAAGCTGTAAAAGCAGGTTTAAGTGCTGACTGGGTGACAATGGGAACTAGCATTGCGGACGCATTAGCTAAAGGCGCTGACTTCATCTTAGGTTTCTCTAACTAATAAATATTGAAAGAGGCTGAGACAAATTGAATTGTCTCAGCCTTTTATTATTTAATTACTGGAATGGACGACGAAATCATTTTAAGTGAATTTGATTTCTGTACATACTTTTTTTAAAATACTATAATACTAAACCAACGATTGATGCTGAAATAATTGAAGCAAGTGTAGAACCTAGCAGCTAGCAGCAAGCGTAGGGCAAACGAAGCCACCTTATTACCTTGTGTATCACTAAATCCTTTGATAGCACCAACGATAATGCCCACAGTACCAAAATTAGCAAAACTAACAAGATAGACAGAAATGATACCTTGTGTACGTTGTGTTAAATCTCCAGCTAATTTTTGGAAGTCTAACATAGCAACAAATTCATTAGTGATTAATTTAGTTGCCATCAGTGATCCAGCTTGAACTGCTTCGTTCCAAGGTACACCTATAATAAAAGCAATCGGTGCAAAAATAAAGCCGATTAATTGTTTGAAATCTAAACCAACAAAATTAAATAACACTGTGACTGCTTCCATCAAAGAGATAAATGCAAGTAACATAATAGCAACACTTACGGCAATTTTAAAACCATCCGTAGCACTATCACCAATCATTTGGAAAAATGGAACCTTTTTCGGCTTTGTTTCATCACTATTTGAATTGCTTTTAACTGTGGATGAGTTGGAAATCTCCACATCACTATCATCTGATTGATATGGATTGATGACACTTGCGATAATTAATGCACTGAAAATATTGAGCATAACGGCAGTAACAACATATTTAGGTTCAATCATTTGCATATATGAACCTAACATAGCCATACTGACTGCACTCATACCAGAAGTGGTAATTGTATATAATTTCTCTTTAGATAATTTAGGAATCATTTCTTTAATAGTTAAATAAACTTCTGGCTGTCCTAACATCGAAGTTGAGATTGCAAAGTAACTTTCGAGACGGCCCATACGTGTGATTTTATTGATAATAATACCAACATATTTAATGATAAACGGAAGAATTTTAAAATAGTTTAATACACCGATTAGTACTGAAATAAATACTAAAGGTAGTAACACTGTAATAAAGAAAGTTGAAGCACCTTTGTTTTGTAAACCGCCGAAGACAAACTCGATACCAGCTTTACTAATATTGATTAATTCTTCAAAAAATGAACCTAGTGTTGTTAATATCGTTAAACCAATAGTCGTATTCATCATGAATAATACAATGACGATTTGAACGATTAACATAATTACTGGTTTTTTGAAATCAATCGCCTTTCTGTTATAGCTAAATAAAAAAGCGATGAATAACGCAAAAAGTATACCAGTAATGGCAAATATGATTGACATAAGTATCACCTACAATTTATTGAAAGCAACTGCAATTTTAGCTCCAAGTACCGCATTGTTTTCAACTAGTTTGATATTTGTATTTAAACTCTTGCCTTCAGACTTTTCGACAATTTTACTGAGTAAAAATGGCGTAGAATCTTTACCACTAATACCTTGCGTTTCTGCTTCTTTAACTGCTTCTTCAATAAGGCCATCAATATATGATTTTGGTAGTTCATCTTCTTTCGGAACTGGATTAACGATGACAACACCGCCTTCAATATTTAAATCATTTTTAATTTTACAAATACGTGCGATGTCGTCTGGGTTTTCAGAAGAACTGTTTAATTTAATACCGCTTTGTCTTGTGAAGAATGCTGGTAATTCATCTGTTTGGTAACCAATTACTGGTACACCTTTTGTTTCAAGATATTCCATTGTTTTTGGTAAATCTAGAATAGATTTAGCACCTGCACATATTACTGTTACATTTGTTTTACCTAATTCTTCTAAGTCTGCTGATATATCCATAGTGTTTTCAACGCCCCTATGTACACCACCAATACCACCAGTTACAAAGAATTGAATTTCTGCTAATTCTGCACTCATCATTGTTGATGCAACAGTAGTTGCGCCAATCTGTTTAGTAGCGAGTACTTCTGCAAAATCACGACGTGAAACTTTTGCGACATTATCACTTTTAGCAAGTAATTCTAGTTCATCATTTTCCAGTCCAATTTTAATCTTTCCATCAATTAATGCAATTGTTGCTGGAATAGCGCCATATTCACGTATGATATTTTCAACAGTCGTAGCCATTTCTACATTTTGCGGGTATGGCATACCATGTGAAATAATTGTTGATTCTAAGGCTACGATGGGCTTCTTGTCTGCTTTAGCTTGTGCTACTTCTGTGGAAAATTCAATATATTGCTTCATTTTTATAGTCCTCCAAATCTCTAAATAATTGTTTTTTATCTAAGTTTTGCCTCACTGTATATTCTGTTTCAATTGTTTTACGAGAATTAATCATGCCTGCTGTCAGTATGCTTTCGGTATCTAGATCATTTAACCAACTGAAAATGACTGCACTAGAGAAAGCGTCACCAGCACCTGTTACGTCAACGACATGCTTAGAAGGTATGACAGGTTTAATTACTTCTTCGTCATTATTTCTAAAAATAAGTTCTTTTACACCGTTTGTAATAACGACATTTGAAACACCCAACTGATTCCATTTCTGTGCAGCTTTACGCAAATCATCAGTGTCTTGTATGTTCATATTTAAATAAGTTTCTGTTTCATCTCTATTGATAATGAGCCAATCGATAGCATGTAACGAATCAGGCATGTTTTTCATTTTTGGGGATGAAACTGGAATCACTATTAATTTAATACTATGTTTTTCTGAATAGGCACATAAAAAATCCATTGCACTTTTTGAAATATTGAGGTCTGCGATGATACATTTTGCTTTTATTAATAAGTGTGTACGCTTAATTAAAAATTCTGGAGTGATATAATCATAGACCTCCATATCTGCTAAGCCATATTCCATATTACCGTCGCTATTGATTAATGCAGTATAGGAACCAGTGTTAGCATTTTCAATTTGTTGAACGTGGTCTAAATTCATGAATGGCGTTGATAATTTATGAATCATATCCCACTCACTATCATTGCCACTCACAGATAAAAATGCGACTGTTTCTCCCATACGGCCTAGATTCTCAGCAATGTTGCGCGCAACACCACCTATAGATCTCGTTGAGGTAACAGGATTAGACGTTTCTAATTGTAAGTCGCTATGAACATAAAATTTTCTGTCTAAGTTCGCAGCGCCAATGCACACAATTGGATAATCTTCATTTAAAACATATGCTTTTCCTAAAACATATTCTTTACGAATAAGTCCGGATATAATATTTGCAACTGCTGGCCTAGATAATCCAATGGACTGTGCTAATTCTTGTTGTGAAATGAATGGATTTTCCTGAATACGATTTAAAACTGCTTGTTCATTTTTATTCATATAGCAACCTCCTTTATGCAAAATTAAACTTAAGTTTACAAATTAAACATTTGTTTAAGTTGATAAGATAATAGAATGAATATTCTGAATTGTATACGCTTACATATAATAGTTCGTAAAATTGTAATATCTATATAACTGCGAAATATCAATTTGAATATGCTACATATTGCTGGAAATCAGGAGTTTTATGGCTTTTTATAATTCGTGTAATTTATTAAATTAGTTTGAATGAAAATTTTTTTCAATTAATAATTGAACCTCAATAATTTTATGTTTGAATTGTGGAAAGTATATTTTAAACGTTAATGAAATTAAATAGAAATGGGGGTGTTTATAAAAAGATATATATTTAATAGTTTTATAACTAGTAAAAAGCTAGGGAAGCGAGAGATTAAGGTAATAGATAGACATGTCATACAGCAAGTGAACATAAATAAAAAACTGTCGACAAGGTGAGCTCTTAGTCGACAGTTTTTTATTTTGAGAATATCATCTATATTTTATATTTTTTGAAAACACATATTAATTTTACATGCTAACTTTCAGCGTTGTCATTATTTGTTTCTTCATCTTTATTAAACAAAGAAGAAAATTTAGATTTTATATCATTTAGCTTACTATTTACTTTATCCAATTCTTCTTGCATTTTATCAGTATTACCATTATCTTTTTCGGTTTTTGCCTGTTTTAAATCATCTATCGTAGTTTGATATTTATCAGCTAAATGATTTGTTTTATTAGAATCAGCTTCTTGTTTTAAACTATCAATCTTATCTTGTAATGCTTGTAATTTAGAATCTGTTGCTTCATTAGAGTTTGAAATATCTGTTTTTATTGATTGAATATCATCTTTAACTTGATTGTTCTGACGTTCAAAATTGACATTATCGCCTTGAGTATCATTCGATTGATTTTGATTGGCGGTGGATTGTTCACTTGATTCATTTGCAGTTTGTTGATCATCATTGCTACCATTCATAAAAGTACTAACTGCAAAGATGACAATGATAACTAATAAAACCACCATACCTAAACCTAGCCAAAATTGTTTGCGCTTTGATTTTTTATTTTCTTCTAATAACTGCAATTCACGTTCGCGATCTCGCTGATTGTAGCTTGTTTCTGACTTGTAATCATTGTACTTATTGTCATTATAAGATTCGCTATTTTTTTCAGTACGACGATAGGGATTGTATAAGATTGTTCCGAAGGTATCTTGTTGTTGCTGGTCATTCACAGTATGAATATTTAAATCCGTATTAACGTTCCCATATTTGTCTAACGCAATAATTTTTCCATCATCTTCAATTTTTAAAATTTTAGGATAATCATTGAAAGAGTTGTTATAGCCATTTTTTTCACCTTCAAATATATTTAGATATTAATTGCTTACTTTTAAATTACCCAACTCTAGTAGTATAAACATTGCTTGTTTTAATGGTCTTTCATATATATTACTTAATTTTATAAAATAAAACATCATCATTTAGACTGAGGTGATGCATTTGATGATATTTTGTTTTACTTTAACAAAGGTAAAAATTAAAAAGTGGGACAGAAATCTTTTTAATAAAATTAGATTTCAATCCCACTCCTTTAAATAGTGTGTTTAAGTAATTATGCAATATAATGGCCACGTTTCAAGTAACAAGTTGGATTACTATTTGTGGTTTGTTAATATCCTGAATCGACTTCTTCACCGTCTTCGTCATATTCAGTAACGTAACCATCCTCATCAATTTTATAAGAACCTGCTAGTTCTCCGTCTTTATCTGTAAAAGAGAATCCCCAACCGTCTCCAGTTTTTTCGGGTTCTTTATAAGTGTAATTATCTGTATCCAAAGTACTCCCTTCATAAGATTCGACTTTATCAATAACATTATCACGTGTTACTTTTTCATCAGAATTGGAAGTACTATTATCGTCGTCATCAGAATCTGCTTCTTTTTCAATCATTTTATCTTCATAATCGCTTATTGCATCATCGTCAAATGTTAAAGCTACATCTATTTCATCTTCGTCATCATTTGGACTTGAAACATTTTCTACACTAGATTTGAATTGTTTACCTTCAACTTCAGTGGTAGCATAAACTTCAACTTTTTCATCAGGTGCATAAGGGCCGTAAGTGATAGATTCATATTCATCAAAATCTGATTGTTCATTACCATTTATATAAAGTTTAAGTGAATCGGAATCTGCAAAAGATGAATCGATACTAACTGTAAAACGTTTTTGTTTGAATTGCAGATCTGCACTATTACTTTCTGACATATCGATATGAATGACACCATCGAATTTTTTGTTATCAACCTTTTGCGTTGCTTTTAAGTCATATATGCCGATTGGAAAATCATCAAGTGTTTTCGTCTTACCTTGTTTTAACTTAACTTGCGTTGTTTTGTCATTAAGTTTGTAAGATAGTGTCGTGTCTTCTTCTGAAGTAATAGAAACAGGTTCCTCATTAACATTAAAAATGTAATTTTTAAATATACCCCATTTTTTCCCATCTTCGGTGATATTGATTAGAGAAGTATCGCCAACAGTGACAGTTTGTTCGTTTAATTTGTTTTCTTTGATATTTTTTGCACTACTTTGTAGTTCATCAGCAACACGATCTACGCTATCGGTTTCGTCAATATATTTATAAATAGCCTTAGCTTCATCTTTAGAAATTGCTTCACCATTTGATTTTAAATGGCTAGCTAGACGATCTGTGTCTTTGTTTTTTAAATCTTTAGCAATGGTTTCTGCTTGTTTTGTAGGTGATAGTTGCGTGTCTATTATTTTATAAGCCACAAACAAAGCGATAATAATGACTAATATCACTGCAATAATAATAAATAGAGGCCATTTTGATTTATGGTTAGGTGATTGATTAGTTGTTCTTTGTTGAACAGGCGTCCCACATTGGGTACAGACGCGTTGACCTGGTTTAATTTCAGCACCACAATTACTACAATACTTCATTTGAAACATCCTCCTTAATAACCTGTATTAAAAAATGAACTTAAATCACTTAATGTATTAGAAACAGTACTTTCCACTATAATACGTAAAATGATTCCCAAAATGATGATATAGATGAATATAGAATAAATGACAGGCATACGTATAAGTTGGTTGTGACTATATTTCGTAATTAAATATATTGGTGCAATTAAAGTGAATAATATAGCAATAATGATAAGGAATATTGCAAAACTTGGAACATGAATTGCTAAAAATAGTAAACCAAGTAAAAGTGTAATGACAGATAGGGTGTTAACTAAAACGAAATCTGAAAATACTTTATGTAACGTCGAATTAATATTTAATATTTTGATTAGTGCATAAGTGATTCCAAATAGTACTGCAATTGCAATTAATAAGAAAAGTGAAATGTTAAACACAACACTTGCTTTACTTGACATGAAATATGCTACTTCTGCAGGTATCAGTATTGTTAGTAATATGATGGATAAAAGTAATCCCGCTACAATTATACTGAAAAGTGTTTTGTAAGAAAAAAAGTGGGGACTCACAAGTTCTTTATCCGGATGTCTAAAAGCAGTTGAAAAGAACGTTTTAGCTTCATTGAAAATGTCTGAAGAATACTTTGAAAACTGCTCGGTTTTAGGATTAGACTGTGTTGAATATTGTGTTGATGTTTGTGTTGCATTAGATTGCGTTGAATCTAGTTCAGATGTGTAGTTCGGTTTGTTTTTAGTTTCGTTCGTTGTATTCGTTTGATGAGATAATTTTGTACCACACTCTCCACAAAATAAATCTGATGCTTCAATAGGATTTCCACATTTTGGACACTGCATAAAGCTTCCCCCTTGTAATATGTATATTAAAATATAATATCACATTTATATTTACGACACACTACTGTTTTGAAAATTAACTAAATTAAAATTCAAAAGATTGTAAATGTATATAGAAGTAGTTTTTTATTTAAAAAAGAATAATAATAAGTAGAGGGTGTGTATAATGAATTGTAGAGGAATCTTGTGTAGTTATTACGAAGGAAAAGAACATCATTATTATATAATGTAGTTATAATAAATAAAATGGCAACTAAAGTATATATTAAGGAGTGGAATCCAAATGGTTAAGCGATTATTGAGTAATAATGCTTCAGAACTACTAGCAATGACAGGTGAAGAATTGAAACAGAGTATTAAAGCTAGTGCTGGACGGGTGGTTTTATCTGAAAATATAGTAACAGAAACGCCTGTCGTACCAGATATTACTAATGCTGAAATAGCGCGTGCGTTTGGCGCTGATTTGATTTTACTAAATGGCTTTGATGCGTTTCATCCAAAAGTTAAAAATATAGAAGAACATGAACAGGTTATCGAAACATTAAAACAATTCGTTGGTAGACCCATTGGCGTGAACTTAGAACCTGTTGATGACGGAACAAATATGTATGATCAACACTTAGAAATTGCAGAAGGACGTCAAGCAAGTCCTGAAACGGTTCAAGTACTTGAAGCATTAGGGGTGGATTTTATATGTATGACTGGAAACCCTGCAACTGGTGTATCTAATAAGAAAATAGTTGAAGCAATCCAAAATACAAAAAATCATTTTTCTGGTTTGATTATCGCTGGGAAAATGCATAGTTCAGGTGTAGATGAACCTGTGATTACAAGAGAATATGTAAGGAAATTTCTTGAAGCGGGTGCTGATATTATACTAGTACCTGCTGTGGGTACAGTGCCAGGTTTCGATGAAACGCAACTTAAAGACATTGTCAAAGAAGTTCATCGTGAAGGAGGACTTGTCATGTCAGCAATTGGTACGAGTCAAGAAAGCGCTGATCCAAGTACTATTAGAGATTTTGCCATTCGAAATAAAATATGTGGTGTGGATATTCAACATATTGGTGATGGTAGTTTCTGCGGTTTAGCACCTGTGGAAAATATATTTGAATTAAGTAAAGCATTGCGTGGAGAAAGACACACGTTGTCAATGATTGCGCGTTCTATTAATCGCTAATAAAATTACAATATATAAATTCTAGTTTTCAAATATTAATTGGTTTATTTTAGATTATTAAATATACCAAAAAGTATTTTATTTGTGGTTAGAACGGTTTAGCAGTAATAACTCATTTGAAGTAACTACTTATAAGTTATTGGATATCAAAAAATGAAGATATAGAGGAGAGGATGCAACACATTAACGTTGGATTCTCTTTTTTTATATTTAATCGATATTTTTTTATATAAAATGATTATTCAATAAATTATAATTTGAAAAAGTGATTGTTTATGTTAGATGTGCAACTTTTCGGATTATGAGACGAAAGAGATTACACATCTAAAAGTACGAGTAAGCGGTTACAATAAATATGTAAGGAGGTTGCCCATGTGTTAAGCAAGAGACAGCATCATATATTAACATTCTTACTTGAACGTGAAATGTTCATAACCATTCATCATTTAGCTATCCAATTCAATGTTTCAGAAAGGACGATACAGTACGATTTAGAATATATAGAAAGTATGGCACAACGCTTGGATTTAACTATTTCTAGAAATAAAAATGCAGGTATAATGATTAAATCTAAAATGCCCTTGAATGATATTGTTCCAAAATATATGGCGACTTCAATACATTATTCTAAAGAAGAAAGAATACGTTATATCATATTAAAGTTGTTTGAATCTAATACACCAACATCTTCTAAAACGTTGGCCGATATGGTATCCGTTACACGTAGAACAATCGTTGAAGATCTGAAAAATGTACAAACTTGGTTATCTTCTTATGATTTAAAGTTAGAATATATTAAAAATAAAGGATTTATCATACAAGGTGAGGAAACAAATTACCGCAAAGCATATGCGACACGTGTCCATGAATATTTTCAAAATCATACACATCAAATAGGGCATAAGTTATTTTCGAACAAAGCTTTAGAAACGATTCGATTCACGGTAGTGTCGGTATTATTTGAAGCGGATTATCAGTTAGTACAAAGTGCGATTGATGGATTAATTTATCATATTTTAATTGCAATACATCGAACTAAAGAAAAATTTGTTTTTGAAATACCTGAAATGGAATATAACAAATTGGCAGAAACGGACCATTTTCGTGTGGCATTACTCATAAAAGCATCTTTGGAAGAAAAGCTAGATATACAATTCCCTAAAAGTGAAGCAGGTTTTATTACCTTACATTTGTTAGGTGCTAAAACTTCAGAGATGAATCAAAAGCACGAAACAATCGATGACTTAGAAATTCTAACCGAACAATTGATAGAACGTATGAGTGGTGACTTAGGTATAGATTTAATTAACGATACTAAATTATTAAATGGTTTAATTGTTCATCTGAGACCAGCTATTCACCGATTAAAATTTGATATGACGCATAACAATCCTCTAGCAGAAGAAATCTTACAACAATATCATCACATCGTAGAAAGATTACGCAATCATATTTGGGGCGTTGAAGAGAATTATCATATTTGCTTTAACAAAGATGAGCTTGCATACATTACGTTACACTTTGCTTCAGCGATTGAACGTATTTCTGCAATTACTACAAATGCTATAAAAGTAGTGCTACTTTGTGGTTCTGGTATTGGTACTTCACAATTATTGAGAAGTAGAATGCGCCATATTTATCCTGAACTTGAAATTGTAGATGCTTATTCAATCTACGAAATTGACGAAACATTATTAAAACATGAAGGCGTTGACTATATCATATCAACAGTACCGTTTGAACATGCGTCGATACCTATACTTAATGTTTCGCCATTTTTAGATAAAAATGATCGACAACAAATTAACACAATCATCAATAATTCAAGAGAACAATATGTGCATGATATCAAAGGTTTAGGGCCTACTTTGAAAGAAGTCTTACCAGAAAATAGAATTTTAACACAACAACCTTCACTTTATAGAAATGATGCCATTAGGCAAAGTATTGAAACTTTGGTTGATGCTCAAATTGTTGATTGTATTTATGCCGATGAAATTATTGAACAATTAGATGCATTTGGACCTTATATGGTTATAAGTCCCCATATTGCTTTAATTCATGCGAAACCAACTCACGTTAAAGGGACAGTAGGTTTTAGTATTACACACTATCAAAAAGGTATTTATTTTGGTCATGAACAATATGATCCTGTTTATATCATTATTACATTAGCAACCGCTCAACCACAAATTCATTTAAATGCCCTGAGACAACTTAGTGAGCTGATTATGGATGACAAAACTAGAAAGATATTACTTTCTGGAAATATTGAAGCAATTATGCAATGTATAAATGAAGTGAGTCAACATTAAGGAGGGAAAAAATGACTTTAGAAATTATATCATCAGACAAAGTGCAAGTACTTGAACATGTTGAAAGTTGGCGTGAGGCAATTAATATAGCTGCAAGTCCTTTACAGGAACAAGGTTATTTTCAACAAGATTATATTGATGACATGATTCGTAGTGTAGAAAAATTAGGTCCTTATATAGTGATTGCTCCAGAAATAGCAATTGCACATGCTCGGCCGAATAATAATGTGAAAAAGATAGGTTTGAGTTTGTTAAAGCTAAATCAACATATTAACTTTTCAGAAGAGGGGCACTATGCCTCATTGGTTTTTGTATTAAGTGCTATTGACAATGAAGGACACTTAGAAGTATTGAGAAGTTTAGCTACGACATTAGGCAATCAACAGACAGTAAAAAATTTATTAAATGCACAAACATCAAGTGAAATTATAAATATATTTAAAGGAGAATGATGACAATGAAAATTTTAGTAGTATGTGGGCACGGATTAGGAAGTAGTTTTATGGTTGAAATGAATGCACAAGAAGCACTTAAAAATTTAAATGCACCATCAGATATAAAAGTTGAACATAGTGATGTTATGAGCGCGAGTCCCGATATGGCAGACTTATTTATTTGTGGGAGAGATTTAGAAGAAAATACCCAAAAATTAGGTGATGTCATTGTATTAGATAATATATTAGATAAAGAAGAATTACAGCAAAAACTAGATGAAAAATTAAAAGATTTAAATATACTTTAATCATTAATAAGGAGGTAAGATTATGAAGCCAATTCTTGATTTTATCGTCGATATTTTAAGTCAACCTGCGATATTAGTTGCCTTAATTGCATTTATTGGATTAATTGTCCAGAAAAAGTCGGCAACTGATATCACATCAGGTACCATAAAGACGATTCTAGGATTTTTAGTTTTAAGTGCGGGTGCTAATGTAGTAACGCAATCATTAGAACCATTTGGCAAGATTTTCCAACATGCTTTTGGTGTACAGGGTGTTGTGCCTAATAATGAAGCGATTATATCAATCGCTTTGGAGCAATATGGTACGACTGCAGCATTAATCATGGTGTTTGGGATGATTGTGAATATCATTATTGCACGCATTACTAACTTGAAATATATTTTCTTAACTGGTCACCATACATTTTATATGGCCGCATTTTTAGCAATATTATTGTCAGTTGGTCATGTGACAGGTACATTAACGGTGATTATTGGAGCGATTATTTTAGGTTTAATTATGGCAATACTACCTGCACTAGCACAGCCTACAATGAAAAAAATAACTGGAAATGACCAAGTCGCTTTGGGTCATTTTGGTACATTGAGTTATTGGGCTGCTGGAGAAATAGGTAAATTATTTAAAAGTAAATCAAAATCGACTGAAGATATCAATTTTCCTAAAGGGTTAAGCTTTTTAAGAGAAAGTACGATTAGTATTTCTTTAACAATGACATTGCTTTACTTTGTAGCATCATTGTTTGCTACACCTACTTTCGTGCACTCAGAAATCAGCGATGGACAAAACTTTATTGTGTTTTCACTTATTCAGGGTGTTACGTTTGCAGCTGGTGTGTTCATTATCTTAACGGGTGTTCGCTTAATTCTTGCAGAAATCGTACCTGCATTTAAAGGTATATCTGAAAAGTTAGTTCCAAATACGAAACCTGCATTAGACTGTCCGATAGTCTTCCCTTATGCACAAAATGCTGTGTTAATTGGCTTCTTTGTCAGCTTTATTGTAGGTGTGATTGGGATGTTCATCTTATTCTTATTTGGTGGTGTCGTGATACTTCCAGGTGTGGTGGCACACTTCTTCTTAGGTGCTACAGCAGGCGTCTTTGGTAACGCACGCGGAGGTATTAGAGGTGCGATTGCTGGATCTGCATTAAATGGATTATTAATCACGTTCTTACCATTATTATTCTTGCCATTCTTAGGTGAATTAGGCGGTGCTGCTACTACATTCTCAGACACAGATTTCTTAGTAGTGGGTGTCGTGCTTGGTAATGTAGCGAAATATATGGGCATCATTGGCATTGTTGGTTTAATTGTTGTTGTCGGTGTGGTGTCAATTTTACTACAAAAACGTTCGAATCAAAAAGCGATGAAAGAACAGTAATCATAAAAAACCTAGGCTATGCAAAATCATAGGCCTAGGTTTTTTGTATTGTCTTATTCTTTATAATAAACAAGTTGAGTTGTCGTAGCTAATAATTCTCCATCAGAACTCCAAATTTCGCCAGTTTGGTCATAAAAACCATCATTAAAATTATGTGCGCGCGTATGTCCTAATACGTGATTATTGCTGTGCTGTGCTAATGCTACCGCGTCCGAATGAAAGTACACAGTAAGAGAGACTGTACCTATTGGGACAACTTTTTCACGACGGACATATATTCTTGGAAAAAAAGCATCACACATTGAGGCAAGAGATAAATAATCTAACGGTCTATTTGGTTTGTCTTTCATCCATTGTAATGTAACTGAATCTGCATGATTTGACTTAGTGTAAGTTCTAGGTACACCTTTTATTATTTTAATATCATAATGATTCACCCAGGGTGGAACTTTTGTTAATGATAAACTGTCTACATTTTCTGCATTTGGGACTTCTGGCATGTTTAATTCGGTTGAAGACCATGTATCTCTTTTCTTTGCGGTAACTGCAGTCGCTGTAATGACTATATTGTTATGTTGGCGCAGTTCGACATACCAATGTTGTGTAGAGCGATTGGTTCTTACTGGATTTGCATTTATGGTAAATGATCCATCTTTGACAGGTGCTGCGTAATTAACAGTAAATGAAACTGGGTTACCAAGACAATCGGGATGTTCTATAATTGCTCGTAATAATGTTGATGCAATCACACCACCAAAAGGGCCAACCATATTGGCATAATCAGAAGAAGTATGTCCATGATAAACGCCAGTTTCTTGTGGTTTTAAGTTTGTTGCGATATCAAAAGGGTGTGCGTAGGTATTTAATGTCATTTGTATGCCTCCATATAAATTTTAGCTTACGTTTAAGATTTTATTGAAGCATTTCTTTATAAACTTTATGATTTTGATATGAAGCATAAAGCAGTGGTGCATCTAATTGGTGTTCTTCGGCTAAATTCAGCAAATAGCCTTGTAAGTGATCGGCTTCAATATTTAAGCCTTTCTCCATATCACGCTGCATGGATGTTTTGAAATGGTAAGATAGCTTAGAAAGTCCTTTCATATATTTATCGACGATTGTTTTATCAATCGGGACTTGGTGGCTTCTCATAATGGACGAAACTTCTTCATATAATGATTTGATAAAATCAGTGCCACCTTCACTATCACGTATTGGTCCGATTGGCGCATGCATCATTGTAGTTACACTTGATAACACTGTAATCATTAGATATTTTTGCCACATACCACGTTCGATATCTGAAGTTAAAATAAATTCAGATTTTGTATTAGCGAAAGTATCTTCTATTAATTTAGCTCTTTCACTATTTGTGCCATCTAATTCTCCAAAGAAAAGTTTATCGAAATCACTTGTTTGTACGACTTCACCAGTGGCATTTAATGAAGTTTCAATGATGCAATAACCACCCATAATTTTATTTTTACCAAAAACAGCTTGTAATTTTGGAATATGTGCAACACCGTTTAACAGCGGAATAATCACTGTATAATCCCCAACAAATGGTTTCAAGTCATCGATTGCTTGCTCAAGATGATATGATTTTGAAGATAGTAAAATCACATCAAAAGGTTCAGCATTATCTTCTCTAGTAATCAATTGTGGGGTGAAACTATAATCACCATTGTGGCTATGGATGACTAAGCCATTCCTTTCCAAATAAGATTTTCTTTTCGGCCTTACTAAAAAAGTGACATTTTTATGGTTCTCTACTAAACGACCACCAAAGTAGCCTCCAATTCCACCTGCTCCTAAGACTAAAATACGCATCTCAAACACTCCTTAATCTATGTAATGATTCATATTGCTATTTATATACCACTAAAAGTTCAAAGTTACGCATCGGAAATGAATGGAAAAATTAAGGGCATTAAATTTTTGATGATCCTTTAATGGATTGTCTGGTTAGTTGCAAAATAAGCGATATTCACCGTAGTCCATTGTTTATTGTTAAACGCTCTGTGGGTATATTTAATAAATGAATCATTGAGTGAAAGTGATGATTGTTATATACCAAATTTTTGAAATATAGAACAATGCACATACATCAATTTGATATTTATAATGAACATGACTTTAGATGTTTCATAATCTTTTCAATGTCACGTGTATCGTCACCTTGAAAGGTATATAAAATTCAGTCAAGAAACATAAAAATAACTATAAATTGTGATTAACAAAGGTGGATTATGATGACAAAAGTATTTGTAACTGGTGCTACAGGGCTTATTGGTACGAAATTAACCAAACGATTATTAGAAGAAGGCTATGAAGTAGCTGGATTAACAACGTCTAAAAAGGGTGAAGAAAAACTAGTTAATGCAGGTATTAAAGCATATATTGGTAATGTTTTAGAATATGAAACGATAGAAAGTAGTATTGGTGATTTCAAACCAGACATTATTATGAATGAAATTACTGATTTAAAACAAGTTGATATGTCAGCCAACACAAAAGTTAGAATAGAAGGTACAAAAAATCTTGTTGATGCAGCAATTCTGCATGGTGTGGAACATATCCAATCACAAAGCATTGCCTTCGCATATGAAAGTGGTCATGGGTTAGCAACTGAGGATACACCTTTAGATTACGAGTCTATAGGTGATCGTAAAATCACAGTAGACGGCGTTGAAGGATTAGAAAAGAAACCGCTCGAATAAAAAATTACGTCATTTTACGTTATGGATTATTATATGGGCCAGGTACTTGGTATGGCAAAGATGGCATGATTTATAAGCAATTTATGAATAATGAAGTTTCAATCACAGAAGGGATTCAATCATTTATTCATATAGATGATGCGATTGAAACCGCGATACAGGCCTTAAACTTTGATTCGGGTATTTATAATGTAGCAGATGATGATCCTGTAAAAGGTAATGTTTGGGCTGACTGGTATGCTAACTTATTAAACGTAACACCTAATATTAATATAGAAACTGCAGCACCTTTTGAACGCGGTGTGAGCAATGAAAAGTTTAAAATGCAAGGTGGGAAATTAATATATAAAACATGGAAAGATGGAATGAATCCAATAAACTAGATTTAGATATTTTTTAGAATGTGGCATAAACTAAACATTGGTATGAGATACTATTAATGTATATTTTTATTGTAAAAGTCTTAACACTGATATGGTTAAGGCTTTTTCTATTTCTTAATTAATTACACAACATTGAATAAAACATAGCGTTAAGGTGTCTATTAGGGAGAGCTAAAAGGTTTCATTAAAATCAAAACAATAATGTTGTTTATTATTTATAAATCTGAATAATAAAACGAAAACGCCAATAAATGCGCATTAGATTCAAAAGATTTAATTATTGTGGAAGATACCAATTATTTTGATATGTATGGTAAAGAACTTTAGGTATCACAAGTTGTAGATAAAATTATACAATAAGCCCTATTTCTTTATAGTGATGGGACTTCTCATTAAGCAAATAAAGTGACATTTGTCTGTTTTGATGGTGCAGATTTTATTTAACACACTTGTATTAAAATATGTTAGACTGAGAACATGCCAAAAATAATAAATCATGAAAAGAAGAAAGAACAAATCATTCAATACGCTTTCGACTCAATTGTAGAAAATGGGGTTAAGGGATCTACTGTAAGACAAATTGCGAAATTAGCTGAAATGACACCTGGACAGATTAGATATTATTTTCCAAATCATTCAGAGTTATTAAACGATGTAATGTCTACAGTGGAATTAAAAGTAAGGAGGAGAATTGAAATAATATTTAAGTCCGAAAACTTTAATACAATAGACAAAGCAAAAGCAAGTTTATTATCGGTATTACCATTAGATCAAGAGAGATTAGCTGATATGGAAGTATGGATGGCATTTCGATATGACATACATGAATATGGCCAAAGTACACTTGATGATGGGATAGATCAATTATGTAATAGTGTTTTGACATTATTAAAAAACGAGCATTTGTTGAAGGATAATTTGAATATTCATCTTAATTCTATGAAATTACACGCATTAATTGACGGTTTGGCGTTGCATAAATTACTTAACCCAAACGGAATTTCAAACGATGATATTCAAACAATTGTAGATGAAGAAATAGTTAGATTAACGCAATAAAGGAGGACAGCCCATGAATTTTATCGTTTGGCTTATAATTTTTTGTGAAATTGCCTTTTGGGTTGTAATATTACTTGGTTTGGTAACAAGATATATCTTAAAACAACAAAAACTAGGTTTTTTCTTCCTAGCACTTACACCTGTTATAGATTTAATATTGCTTATAACAACAGTAGTAGATCTCATGAATGGTGCAACAGCTGAAATGCCGCATGCTATAGCTGCAGTTTATATTTCAGTATCTCTTGTATTTGGGAAGAGTATAATAAATTGGGCAGATGATAGATTTAGATATTATGTAATGAAACAAGGTCCCAAACCTTATAAACTTGATGGTTTAGCTTATTCTAAAAAATATTTTAAAAGTTGGTTGAAACATTTACTTTCTTATATTATAGGTACAGGAATTTTACATTTACTTGTTTATTTAATTAATGATAAAAGTCGTACAGAAGCCATGGATGGTGTTATTCATATTTGGACAATTGTCATTATTATAGACTTAATTATTAGTATTTCATATTTTGTGTGGCCGCCTAAAAAAGAAAAAAATCATAACGAATAAGAAAAGAGAAAACGGCATCACAACAATGTCCTTATAATATATAATATTTATCACCTTAATAGCATGCCAGTTTCTGTAATCGACTGGACAGTACGTTTAATCGTGTTGATGATTGTTCATGAGCCTTATTCTTAGTTAGATATTGTAAAAAGAGCAATGAAATGTTATCTTGATAGTACTTTATTAAGCGAGGAGGATTAAAATGACTGCTTCTATGAGACTCAGATAACCCTTTTTGAATACAAAATTAAATTAATTCAAAAAGGCTTGTCCGCAATACACACTCATAGGGTGACGTATGTCATTTTTTATCCTTTGATAGGAATAATAAGCACTTTTAAATACTAAAACTTCGTAATAAACTTTAGATATTTGAAAGTGTGATGTGAATGAGACGGGAGTAGCCTGTCTCATTTTTTGCGTACACGTCCTTTAAATATACGAGGAGTGTATAAAAATGGAAAAATATACAATTAAATTTAACCAAATTAAACATAAGCTGACAGATTTTCGATCCCTTAATATTGAAGATCTTTATGCTTATCAATTTGAAAAAATAGCACTTATTGGAGGTAATGGTACTGGCAAAACCACATTACTGAATATGATTGCTCAAAAAACAAAACCAGAATCTGGAACGGTTGAAACGGATGGCGAAATTCAATATTTTGAACAGCTTAACATGAATGTGGAAAATGATTTTAACACATTAGACGGTAGTTTAATGAGTGAACTTCATATCCCTATGCATACAACCGACAGTATGAGTGGTGGTGAAAAAGCAAAATATAAATTGGCTAATGTCATATCAAATTATAGTCCGATATTACTTTTAGATGAACCTACAAATCACTTGGATAAAATTGGTAAAGATTATCTGAATAATATTTTAAAATATTATTATGGTACTTTAATTATAGTAAGTCATGATAGAGCACTTATAGACCAAATTGCTGACACAATTTGGGATATACAAGAAGATGGCACAATAAGAGTGTTTAAAGGTAATTACACACAGTATCAAAATCAATATGAACAAGAACAGTTAGAACAACAACGTCAATATGAACAGTATATAAGTGAAAAACAAAGATTGTCCCAAGCCAGTAAAGCTAAACGAAATCAGGCGCAACAAATGGCACAAGCATCATCAAAACAAAAAAATAAAAGTATAGCACCAGATCGTTTAAGTGCATCAAAACAAAAAGGCACGGTTGAGAAGGCTGCTCAAAAACAAGCTAAGCATATTGAAAAAAGAATGGAACATTTGGAAGAAGTTGAAAAACCACAAAGTTATCATGAATTCAATTTTCCACAAAATAAAATTTATGATATCCATAATAATTATCCAATCATTGCACAAAATCTAATATTGGTTAAAGGAAGTCAAAAACTGCTAACACAAGTACGTTTCCAAATACCATATGGAAAAAATATAGCACTCGTAGGTGCAAATGGTGTAGGTAAGACAACTTTACTTGAAGCTATTTACCACCAAATAGAGGGAATCGATTGTTCTCCTAAAGTGCAAATGGCATACTATCGTCAACTTGCTTATGAAGACATGCGTGACGTTTCATTATTGCAATATTTAATGGATGAAACGGATTCATCAGAATCATTCAGTAGAGCAATTTTAAATAACTTGGGTTTAAATGAAGCACTTGAGCGTTCTTGTAATGTTTTGAGTGGTGGGGAAAGAACGAAATTATCGTTAGCAGTATTATTTTCAACGAAAGCGAATATGTTAATTTTAGATGAACCAACTAATTTTTTAGACATTAAAACTTTAGAAGCATTAGAAGTGTTTATGAATAAATACCCAGGAATCATCTTATTTACCTCACATGATACAAGATTTGTTGAACATGTGGCAGATAAAAAATGGGAGCTAACAGAACAATTTATTTATGATATAACTTAAAAACTAAAGTCAAAGAAAAATGATATAAATTTAGTTTCTGGGATTTTATAAAAATTATTTGAGCACCACCTAGCGGTCATGTTTGAGTAATAAATCAAGTTGAACAAGAAGTTGATTTTGTCTTAACAGCAATGAATATAAAATCAGCAACTCAACTAACTGAAAAATGCATAACAGTAAAGTAAACGTTATTATTACAATAGAAATTACGGTTCTATAAAAATTCATAAGGTTATCATGCGACATGTTAAAAGCGACTTCTTATTATTCAGAAGTCGCTTAATAATTTTAAAGTCTAATATTAGGCTGATTGTAAAGATTTAATACTATTTCTTAATTATCGAGATTTCAACTTATTATTGATAGTAGGCTAAAATATTAACGCTATGAATCGTTAGGTGCAATACTTTTAAGAATTCTGGAGAAATTAGCCATTTTACGTTTTAATTTATCAAATTGATGCGATGAATATACTTTGTTATTAATCATATTTAATCATGTTTTATTGACATCACAAGTATTTGAAAAAGTGTTTAATTAAATAATTATTTGACAGTATCAATACATTCAAAACAATACAAATGATTATTTTTATGCACGCCATTTAAAAAACCATTTAAACAAAAAACATCTTTATGGCAATTTTCACATTGACCAATTAATTCTCTCATTTAAAAACCTCCTCAACCATTTTATTTACATGAATATCCATTGTTTCTAAAATTGGAATATTAAAATCATTTTTATCAAAAAGCATTTGTAATTCTGTACATCCTAAAATTAAACCATCAATATTGTCTTCTTTTGTCATTCGACTGATGATTTTTAGAAAGTCTTCTTTAGTTTCTTGATTTACAATACCATTTTCCAATTCATCAACAATTTTTTGGTGTATTAGTTGTTGTTCATTCTCATTAGGTACGACAACATGCTTATTATTTTTGGTGAATTGTTTTTTGAAAAAATCATGTTCCATTGTAAATTTAGTTCCTAAAAGACCTAATGATTGTAAGTTTTCTTCATCTGCGCATTCATATGTTGCATCTACGATACTGATCATTGGTACATTTACCATTTTTTCAATTTCATTAAATACTATATGTGGCGTGTTTGCAGCTATAATTATAAAATCTGCACCAATATCTTCTAATTTTTTTGCTGCATTTCCTACATAGTTCGCCAAATCTTCCAATTGATTATTGTTAATATATTCAAAAACATTATACATATTAATGCTATTAATAAATAATTCGGGTAGTGTTTTTTTACTGTTTTTTCTGTCTTGATATTTATGAATAAAAGATTGGTAATAGTCCACTGTTGATTCAGGCCCAAGACCTCCAATAATGCCTATATTTTTCATCATAATTCCTCCATTAACCGTCAAAAAATAAATTTAAACGATATTATATATTTAACCAGTTATTAAATTATTACCCGAATAATTTATTTTCAATGTTAATCAATTATTTGAAAATATATATTTTATTAAGCAGAACGTTTGTTTTTGCTATTATTTAGATAAATAATAAAGGCAAGCTTAAGCAAGCAATTTGTGATCATAAATAATAATTAAAAAGTGGTGTAGATATGGAAGATATAGATTTGGAAGAAAAAGTAAATGATCTTATCTCAAGTAATTTTGACAATAATGTTGAAGAGAAAAAAAGACAGATGAATCTTGCAATGGAAAGTGTGAGAAACATCATAGAATTATGTGGAGATGATCCTGATAGAGATGGTCTCATCGATACCCCTTATCGTTTTATTAAAGCTTTTTTAGAATATACAGAAGGGTATAATGAAGATCCTAAAACACATTTAGCAAAAACGTTTGATGTTAAACAAGACGACATGGTTTTGGTCAAGGATATAGAATTCTATTCAATGTGTGAACATCACTTTGCACCATTTTATGGTGTTGTTCATGTTGGTTATATACCTAATGAAAAGGTAACTGGATTATCAAAAATTGCTAGAGTAGTCGAAGGATATGCGAGAAGATTTCAAGTTCAAGAAAGATTAACAACTCAAATTGCACAAGCAATCAATGAGGTGTTAGAACCTAGAGGTGTCATGGTAGTGATTGAAGCCAAACATATGTGTATGTGTAGTCGAGGTATCAAAAAAGAACAATCTTCTACAATCACTTCAGCTGTACACGGATTATTTCATAAAAATTATAATACAAGAAATGAATTTTTAACTCTAATCAATAAATAATTAGAATAAGGTGTGTAATTATGTGTAGAAGAGTAGCCTTAATTACTGGTAGTGCAAAAGGTTTAGGTAAGAAGACAGCGCTTGATTTAGCTGCTAATGAAATTGATATAGTTATTAATTATCGTAAAAGCAAGGCAGAAGCACAAAAATTGGTTGATGAAATTAAGCATAAATTCGGTGTGAATGTTATAGCAATCCAAGCAGACGTATCAAAAATAAATGATGTAAAAAATATGATTCAAACAATTATGTCTACTATGGGGCGCTTAGATATTTTAATTCATAATGCAGGCCCATTTATTAAAGGTAAGAAAACCATCATTGATACTTCCTATGAAGAATGGAATGCTATGGTTGATGGTAATTTAAAAAGTTTTTTCATTTTAGTTAAAGAAGTCATTCCTATTATGAGGAAGAATAAATGGGGGAGAGTTATAACATTTGGTTTTGAACAAAGTCAAAATATACCAGGTTGGATATATCGAGGGGCATATGCGGCTGCAAAAACAGGTGTTATATCATTAACACAAACTCTATCAAAAGAAGAAGCGCGTTTCGGAATAACATTTAATACAGTTTGTCCAGGCGATATCTTAGGTGATGACAAAGAAAAAAATATTGCTGAGCATAAAAGAAATGACTTATCTCAGTTTGAAATTCCAAGAAAAGAATATGGTGAAGATATTTCTCGTGTTATTAATTTCCTTTGTGAAGAAAAATCAAGTTATATAACAGGTGCAACAATCTCTGTGACAGGTAATCATGATGTTATCAACAAATATAATTTATAAAGAGGTGCTTTAATTATGGATGATAATGTTGTAATTGTAGGTGGGTCTATAGCAGGTATATTTGCAGCAAAAGAATTAAGAAAAAAAGGGTATCAAGGTGGCATTAAAATTGTTGAAAGCGAAGAACGATTGCCATATGATAAACCCCCTTTGACGAAAGAATGGATGCAAGACAATGAAAATACTGCTATACCTTTATTAGAAAAAGAGAATTTTTATGATGACAATAATATAAAAATTGTCTTAAATACTAAAATTATAAATATAGACACAGATAAAAAACAGTTACTTACAGAAAGTAATAAAATTATAAATTATGACAAACTCGTATTAGCTACTGGTGTAAAAAATAAGAAATTAAATTATTCAAATCAAAACTTGAACATTCATTATTTATCTAACTTTTTAGATGCATTGAGCATTAAAGAGAAAGTAAGCAAAGAAAAACAAGATATTGTTATTCTGGGTGGAGGATTTATTGGATTAGAACTAGCAGCGAGTTTAAAAAATTTAAGCCATAAGGTAACTTTAATTTCAAGATCTGAATATCCATTGAGTAAAATTATTGGTAATCAAGCTGCTAAATATATTAAACAACTTCATGAAAAAAATGGTATTAATTTTATTACAAACGACACTATTAAAGAAATTGAAGGAAAAGATACTGTTAAAAAGATTACAACTGCTAATAACAGAGAAATTAAATGCAATATCTTGATAGCAGGTATTGGTACATTTTTTGAAGAAATAAGAAATCAAGGTGTAGAAAAATTAAATACAAATAATCAAGGCTATATTGTAAATGAATATGGTCAAACGAACATTCAAGATGTTTATGCGATTGGAGATTGTGCGGTTTGGCCTTATGACAATCAATTAATCAATGTTAAACATTGGGAGAATGCATTTAACCAAGGCAAGAATTTAGCTAAAAATATAATTAATAATAACACTTCACCATTTAAAGTGATTCCTTATTTTTGGTCTGATCAATATAATGACTCTTTTGAATATTTGGGTCATATAAATAATTGGAATAGAAGTGAAATTGAAGGAAACATTGAAAATGGAATATTTTCAATCACATATTATGATCAATTAGATAAACCACAGGCTGTATTTTTCACTAATGGTTATAAGAATAAAAAAGAAGTACAAGATTATCTTATAAAAAATAAAGCATAAAATTAGGAGTAATCATAATGACTAATAAATCCACAAACTATGGCAGTTTAGCTAAGCAATTAGTAGCTTTAATAGAAGATGAAGTAGAACCTATTACCATTTTTTCTAATATCTCATCTTTACTTTATTCAAATTTACCAAATGTAAATTGGCTAGGCTTTTATTTTATAAAAAATGAAGAATTATTATTAGGTCCTTTTCAAGGACAACCAGCTTGTTCACATTTAAAATTGGAATCTGGTGTATGCGGAGATGCTGTAACACAGCGTAATTTAATAAATGTAGAAGACGTTTACGAATATCCAAATCATATATTTTGTGATTCAAACAGTAAATCAGAAATCGTATTACCTATATTTGCAGATAATACGGTAATTGGCGTGTTAGATATAGATGCACCAACGATTCATCGTTTTAATAAAGATGATGAAGCAAATTTACAAAATATAGTAGAACTAATAGAGAGAAAATTAACAGAAACAGATTTAAGTATTATGACAGACGTATTTATCAATTATATTAAAAAATAAGGAGTGTATAAGATGAGTTTACGAATGAATTATGAAGAAATTGCCTCAGATAATATTGAACTAATGTATGAAATGGAAAAATTATTGAAAAAAAATACAATTGATAACAAGTTGCAAGAATTAATAAAAATAAGAGTTTCTCAAATAAATGGTTGTGCATTTTGTTTAAACATGCACACTACAGATGCTAGAAAACGAGGTATAGACGAAAAGAAAATTTATTTATTAAATGCTTGGGAAGATACTAATATATACAGTGACGATGAAAAATTAGCGCTTGAATTAGCTGAACATGTTACGTTAATTTCTAATCATAAAGTTCCAGATGAGCTTTATAATCGTGTTCGTAAAAAATACAGTGAAAAGGAATATGCTGATTTAATATTTACAATTGCACAAATTAATACATGGAACAGAATATCTATATCTATGGGTAATGAATACAATATTTAAGTTAAAGGAGTACAAAATATGTCTATAAATAATCAAGTTGCGATTGTTACAGGATCCGGTAGAGGACTAGGTGCTGCTATTGCTATAAATTTAGCAGAAAAAGGTGTCAATATTGTTTTGAATTATTTAAATGATGAAAAAAGTGTTCAAGATGTCCAAGAAAAAATTAAAGATTTAGGTTCCAACGCCATTATCGTACAAGCTGACGTTACAACCATTGATGGCTCGCAGCGTGTAGTTAATGAAGCATTAAAATCATTTGGTACTGTTGATATTTTGGTAAACAATGCAGGTCCATTATTTAGACCAATGTCAATTGAAGACATGACTTGGGAAGATATGTCTAAAAATTTAAATGAAGATATGGGCGCAGCCTTTAATATGACAAAAGCCGTTTTGGGTACTATGAAACAAAATCATTATGGTCGCATTATTTATATAGGATCATTATCTAGTGAAAAACCGTCAAATAACGTAGCTCATCATGGTAGTTCTAGAGCTGCAATAAGTACTTTTTCAAAATATGTAGCACTTGAAATGAGTGAATATGGTATCACTTCGAATGTTGTTGGTCCAGGTATGATAGAAACAGATCGAACTAAATCACAAACCAAGATTATTAAGCGTATTGCCGAAATAACACCTGCTAAAAGAATAGCTAAACCAGAAGATGTTGTTCGTGCAGTTAACTTTTTTGTGAATGACGATGATGGCTTTTACACAGGACATTACTTCCCTGTGAGTGGTGGATTGCATTTAAAATAAAAATGGTTTTAAAGTTAACTTTCAAATACTCACAACATTATTTTAGCTATAGCTATAATGAATTTTTCAATGGTAAAATATATTTTTAACTATAAAAATAAGTTTTAAAGAAGGTTTAAAATGAACTTTTACGACAAAAATGGTAATGCTACAGCCTATACCGAAGATAATATCCATATTTATCTTTTTAATGGTAAGGCAGTCGTTTATTTTCAATGTAATAAAGTATATGGTTTTAATGGGAGTCATTTAGGTTGGTTTGAAAATGGATGGATAAGAGATTTAAAGGGCAAATGTGTAATGTTTAACTCGAAAGCATCTGGTGGTCCAATAAAACCTATTAAAAACAAGGCTCCTGTAAAAAATATAAAAGAAGATACACCAATTAAAAAGAATAGAAAACAAGTTAAAATTAAGAATATATATCATATAGCTTGGTCACACTTAAGTGGCATAGATTTTTTATTACAAGGTGTTTGAAAAATGACTTTTTAAGTCATTCTTTTAAAACAACTGCTTGCATATGTTATTCATTTTTAGCACAAAATAACTAGGTCATAGTACTGTTATTTTGTGCTATTTTTATTTTCTTTAGACCTTTTTTATCATAATTCTTTTGAAAGGCAATATCATATATCCAACAATCTAAATTAGTTTCTTCTTTAAAAATACCATTAGACCCAATGCGATCTATTAATATACGAATACTAGAACCGCAAATATGCTCTGATTTTATAGTCATAACATTCTTTTCCAAACACTTGATTTTACAAAAATAATTTAAATAGTATGCTAAAGATAGGTTTTCATTAATATCTTAAAACGATAATAAAAATGTTAGTAATTTATTTGAATAAGGTGATTTAATATAATTATTTTGTCTTAATCTATCTTAAATTACTACTAAGGAGAGATTATATGTTAACGAATGAAGAAATCAAAATAATTAAAGAAACAGTGCCACTTCTAAAAGATGAGGGACAAAATATTACTTCTATTTTTTATAAAAGGTTATTTGAAGAGCATCCAGAATTAAAAAACGTATTTAACCAAACGAACCAGAAAAAAGGTTTACAATCTTCAGCACTAGCTATGGCTGTCTTAGCTGCAGCTGATAATATTGATGATTTATCTCCAATTGTTCCGGTTATCATGCCAGTGGTCTACAAACATTGTGCGTTACAAGTTCAACCTGAACATTATCCGATTGTAGGTGAAAATTTAATTTGGGCGATTCAAGAAGTAACTGGATTGACTGATGATAGTGAAATTATCCAAACATGGATTAAAGCTTATCAAGCAATCGCAGACGCATTTATTGGCTTAGAAAAAGAAGTCTATAGCCAAATGGCTTGGGAAGGATTTAAACCGTTTGAAGTCACTGATATTCAAAAAGAAACAGAAATCATTAAATCATTTACGATTCAATCAGAGGGTATTGATTTAAGCCAATTCACACCAGGTCAGTATATTACTGTAAATATTTCAAATAAGAAATTACCTTATCAGGCTAAAAGACATTATTCCATTGTAGATGGAAATCGTGATTATTTAACATTTGGTGTAAGAAAAGATTTTACAGAAGAACATGAAGGTGAAGTTTCAACGATTTTACATGACGAAGTTAAAATTGGAGATACATTAGAGTTATCTGCACCAGTGGGTGGTTTTGGTTTAGTAAATAAAGATAAAAAGCAATTACTCTTAGGTTCTGGCGTAGGTGTAACACCTCTTGTTTCAATGTATAGAGAAGCAGTTGAATCTAATGCAAATGCTACATTTATTCAGGTAACTTCAGATAGCGATAATATTGCTTTTGAAGATACACTTAAATCAATTAACGCAAAATCAGAGAAAAGTATATTCCATGCTCATTTACGTGATGAGGATGGTTATATAGAAAAAAAAGATCTAGATGCATATCTTGATGATGAAACAGAAATTTATATTTGTGGTGGAAGTTCATTCCTGAATTCAATGATGTTAAATTTACAAGCACTTGAAATTCCAGAAGAACGTATTCATTTTGAAGCATTTGTTCCAAGACTAAGTTTTTCTGTATAAAAATATAATATTTTTTGAAAATCATATTCAATGATGGTTAGAAAAGATTATAAAAAATGTATGCAAAAACGTCAATTTCTAATGGAATTGACGTTTTTTTATTATGTTTAGTAATTTTAAAAGTCTACTTAGTTTAAGTAGCTGAGTTACTAAATATTCACTACTTTTAGTGTAAATGTATTCGTTTCACATGGAACAATTTTATTAATATTAGATTAATCATTAATAAATTAGAATTTTCTAAAATTTCATTGACTAAACATGAGTGGAATGCTAGGATTAATACAACTCAAATACATATGATTGACTCTTATTTAGAGAGGCGGAGGGACGTGCCCGATGAAGCCCAGCAACCATCGTTTAACGAAATGGTGCTAATTCACAGAAAGTAACAATGATTACTTTCGAAGATAAGAGAAGGTGCATACTTTCTCTTTATTTTATTAAGAGAAAGTATTTTTTTACATAATGAGTGAATTTTATTTTTAGATAAAGTTAAGGAGAGATGTTATGAAAAAGGTCATTAGTTTAACTGTTTTATTATGTTTTGCTGTAATACTTGTAGCTTGTGGTTCGTCCAAAGATAAAGAGAATAAAAAGATCACAATTGCTACATCACCAGCACCTCATGGTGAAGTTCTAAAACATGCGAAAGAGGAAATGAAGAAAAAAGGGTATGATTTAGAAATTAAAGTTGTTAATGATTATAAAGTACCTAATAAACTCTTAGATAAAGGTGACGTGGACGCAAACTTCTTTCAACATGTGCCTTATTTAAAGGCTGAAAGAGAAGACCATAATTATAATATTGAAGAAGTAGGGAAAGTATTTACGACACCAATGGGTGTATATAGTAAAAAATATAAAGATATCAAAGACATCCCGAATGGTTCTACAATTTATGTTTCTAATAATCCAGCTGAAGAAGGACGTTTCTTATCATTTTTCGTAGATAAAGGGTTAATAAAAATTAAGAAAGGTGTCAAAATTGAAGATGCCAAATTTGAAGATATTGTAGAAAACAAAAAGAATCTCAAGTTTAACAATAAACAAGGGGCAGAATTTTTACCTAAAACTTATAAAAGTAAAGAAGGCGCAGCTGTAATCATGAATTCTAATTACGCGATTGATAATGGTTTAACGCCACACAAAGACGCTATTGCAATAGAAGGTAAATCATCACCATTTGCCAATATTGTTGCAGTTCAAAAAGGTCATAAAGATGATAAAAAGTATCAAACATTACTAAAAGTTTTACAATCTGAAGATATGAAAAAGTTTATTAAAAAAGAATATAATGAAGATGTTATACCTTATGAAAAATAAAAAACATTGATTTATGAATATAAGTTTTAACAAACAGAGGAGGTATGGTTAGACATGTCTAAGTTAGGAATTGTTGGACTTGGTAGAGTAGGCAGTCAAGTATTGACAGACGTTCAGTATTTGAATTTATTTTCAGAAATTGTATTGATTGATAGCAAAGAAGAAGTTGCAAGTGGTGAAGCGCTTGATCATAATCATTCACAAGGACTGTTTAATACAAGTCATGTGAGAATTAAAGCAGGCGCGTACCAAGATTTAGCTGACGCAGATTTTATAGTTATTGCCGCAAGTATACAAACAGATAAAAACGATGGCGACCGAACATTATTGGCACAAGATAACCATGACATTATAAAAAATGTGATGAAGCAAATTGCTGAAGTTACACAAGAAGCAATTATTATTTTAATTTCTAATCCAGTAGATTCGATGGTGTATTTTGCTAATCAAGTCAATTATCCATCGCATAAAATAATTGGGACGGGTACAGCATTAGAAAGTTCAAGATTCAAAACCATTGTTGCTCAGCATTACCAAATTGATCCTAAAAATGTTGAAGCCTTTGTTATTGGTGAACATGGTCAGTATGCAGTGCCTGTATGGAGCAAAGTACGTATTCACGGTATGGAATTATCAGAGTATGAAGCTTTAAGTCAATCACCAGCGATTGATAAGGCACATATAACGTCTAT
This sequence comes from Staphylococcus sp. GDY8P94P, assembly GCF_017892255.1. Lineage (NCBI taxonomy): Bacteria > Bacillati > Bacillota > Bacilli > Caryophanales > Staphylococcaceae > Staphylococcus > Staphylococcus sp. GDY8P94P. The sequence continues at coordinate 381,801 of NZ_JAESKU010000008.1, read as the reverse complement.
TATAAATGAAGTTTCAATGGATGTTTTTTATCAAAAAGGGTGGACCAATGCAGCTATTTCCAAGGTGACGACTGCTTTGATACAATCGATTGCTTTAAACCAGCGTACAATTATGCCATTAACATCAATCAGTCAGGAATATGGGCTAGATGATGGGGCGTATAGTTTACCGACATTAGTTGATCGGTATGGCATTATCCAAAGGTATCCTATAGCATTGGATGAACAGGAAGAACAACAGTTCATTGAAGCATATCAATATATCAGACAAACAATTAATATAGCGCAAAAATAAGCTCATTTAATATAGAGTGAGAAACATAAGTATCTCATAGCAAAAAATGGCAATTTCTAGATTTTATATAGAAATTGTCATTTTTTTATTTTGTACTCGCATTTTTGTTTCATTATTTCATTATTTCATTATTTCATCATTTCATCAAAGATATCTTAGTGTGACTTCTTGCTTTAATGTGAGGGTATGGCTACAATGTATTTAAATATTAATATTGAATTTAATAAAAATTCAAACGATTAGAAAGCGCGGTGCAATCATGTTGGTAAGACATGCTAAACTCATTAGGTTATTGCTAAATAACAGTAATCATTATCTAAGCGCAGATGAAATAGCAAGTTATTTAAATGTTTCAAATAGAACAGTGAGAAATGATATTAAATACATTAATAACGAAATTATAAATCATTTGATTACAAGTGTTAAAGGTAAAGGGTATAAACTCAATGGTGACCATTACGATGAGGCTGAATTAGAGACATTGGTACATTCGTTTTTAACGAAAGAAAATGAAAAATTAATGAAACTCGGTTACGAATTATTAATGTATCAAAAACCAAATACAATTGATCAAATAGAATCAGAATTTGTGATAACAAAAACGGAAGCTTATGATTATATAAATAGAATAAAAGCTTGGTGTGCGTCTTTTGATATTGATGTTGATGTCATTAAGAAAAAAGGTATTACCATAATAGGTAATGAAATGAATATCAGAAATGCGATATTACATTTAAATCAATTATCTAATAAGGAAAAGACAGTAGAAGCTTTTATACTTAATGAAATACCTCAAGCGCACATTAAATCTATCTGTTTTATTATTAAAAACAGATTAGAACAACATCATCTGTTTACTTCTGATATGCGTATTCAACAATTACTTATTCATTTGATTATTATTATAAAAAGGAAAAAAACAAGCGAAGATTCATGGGTGGTAAATAAAGAGGCAGAAGAAATAGCAATGCAATGTATAGAGGATATCAATCATAAATTAGCTTATGGTTTATCTAAAGATACTGCTAAGTTATTTTCTTTTTTTATTAGCTATTATTTTAATAAATATGAGTTGGGAATAGAAACACTCTTTATCGAAAGCTATGTAGCACGCATGATTAAGCACATGGAAAAAATAGTTGGTATCAATTTTACCCAAGACAATATTTTACGCGAAAATATTCAAGCACACTTTAGTAGAGCGTATTTGCGTATTGCTAAAAATGTATATATCAATAATCCATTAACTGATGAGATTAAAAAATATTATCCTTTTGTTTTTAATGCATTGTATGAAACTGTAAAATACCTGGAGAAAGATTCAAATCTAAACTTAGTAGAAGATGAGATTGCCTTTTTAGCATTACATTTTCAATCGTCCATTGACCGTAATAAAAAAGATGAAATTAATATTGTGATAACTTGTTATTATGGTTTAGGAATATCTAATTTGCTGGAAGTGAAAATTGCGAATTTAGATGATCATATAAATATTGTTGATACTTTAAAATTAGAGCGGGTGTCTCATTACGACTTTTCAAATATTGATATGCTGATTACTACGCATCCAATTAATACCAAGGATTTACCAGATACATTACACGTGATAGAGGTATCCCCTTTGCTTTCAGATAATGACATAAAACAAATTAAATTATTTATTAATAGTAAAAGAAATCCTGTGTTAAAACAGGATGAAATATCTGCAATTCAATTTGGTGTTCAAAAGATGACAGATGACGTAACTGTAACCCATATTTTTGAAAAAGCACAATCGCTTTTAATGAATCAACACGCTATTACGGAAAGTTATATGAAGAGTGCATTGGAACGTGAAAAATATGCTTCAACATATATAGGGAATGGTATTAGTATGCCACATGGTGACCCTGAAAAGGTGTTGCGTTCACAAGTCATTATCTTTAAATGTCCTCATGGGTTACTATGGAAACAAAATAAAGTTAAATTAGTATTCTTTTTAGCAATTGCTAATTCTGAAATTTCAGCAATGAAGAAAATAATACATGTGATCGCTGATTTAAATGAGTATGATGTCGATCATCTTATGACTATGGAAACACAGCATCTAAAACAATACATTATAAATTTAATCAAAGAATAATTGCCACTAGCAACGGCAATTATTCTTTTTATCTATTTTAGAAAACGTTTACAATTGGATGTGAGGAGGATGAAATGATGAAAATATTAGCGATTACATCGTGCCCAAATGGTATAGCGCATACTTATATGGCACAAGAAAAGTTAGAACAAGCAGCTCAAGAAATGGGTGTAGATATAAAAGTAGAAACTCAAGGTGGCGTTGGGGCAGAAAATGTTTTAACATCAAAAGAAATTAGGGAAGCGGATGGCATTATCATTGCAGCAGATAGACAAGTAGATTTGTCACGTTTTGATGGGAAATTAATCATAAATGAAAGTGTTCGTGAAGGTATTCATAAACCAAAAGAATTAATTCAACGTATTATTGATAAAGATGGACATATTCATCATGATCGTAACGGGGATACGAATCAAAAAGATGATGAACAAGATCAAAAAAGTGGGATGCAAATGGTCTATCAACATTTAATGAATGGTGTATCATTTATGGTACCTTTCATTGTAGTTGGTGGTTTATTGATGGCCATTGCCTTAACTTTAGGTGGGGAGGCTTCATCGAAAGGTTTAGTCATACCAGATGATTCTTTTTGGAAATCTATTGAAAATATTGGTTCTTTAGCATTTAGTTTTATGGTTCCAATATTAGCTGGCTATATCGCAGTTAGTATTGCAGACAAACCTGGTTTAGTACCTGGTATGATCGGTGGTGCAATCGCAGCAGACGGTAGCTTTTATGGCAGTGATGCAGGAGCAGGCTTTTTAGGTGGTATTGTTGCAGGATTTATCGCAGGCTATATTGCAAAATGGATAAAAAATATTAAAGTACCTAAAGCGATGGCACCTATTATGCCAATCATTATTATTCCAATCATCTCTTCATTGATTGTAGGATTAATTTTTATATTCTTGATTGGCGCACCAATTGCGAGTATTTTCGAAGGTTTAACAACTTGGTTAAAGAGTATGCAAGGGACAAATATTGTTATTTTAGCATTAATTGTTGGTGCAATGATTGCTTTTGATATGGGTGGTCCAGTAAATAAAGTAGCATTTTTATTTGGTTCAGCATTAATCGCAGAAGGTAACTATGCTGTTATGGGAATGGTTGCAGTTGCTGTATGTACACCTCCTATTGGTTTAGGATTGGCTACATTTATTAATAAGCGTAAGTTTAATAAAGGTGAAATTGAAATGGGTAAAGCATCATTTACCATGGGATTGTTCGGTATTACGGAAGGTGCTATACCATTTGCCGCACAAGATCCGTTAAGAATTATACCGTCTAATATGATTGGTGCGATGGTAGCAGCTGTAATTGCTGCAATTGGCGGTGTAGGTGACAGAGTTGCGCACGGTGGTCCAATTGTTGCAGTGCTGGGCGGTATTGATCAAATATTGTGGTTCTTTATAGCAGTAATCATTGGTAGTATCGTTACAATGAGTGTTGTTTTAATCTTAAGAAGACAAACACCATCACTTGCAGTTGATACGAACAATATTGAAATTGGCATGGATCAATCAGAAAATGAAGATGAAACAGCAAAAAATAGTGCATCTAAGACGGATAATCAAGCATTAGAAGAACAAAGTGTATTTAGTGAAGAAGTCATTCATATTTCAGAACAAACTTTATCCAGAGATGAAGCGATAGATCAATTAATAGAATATTTAAATGAACAAGGTTATATTACAGATCAATCACAATTAAAATCTGATGTCTTAAAGAGAGAGATGGAATCAACGACAGCTATTGGGATGAACGTAGCCATTCCGCATGCAAAATCAGATGCGGTTAAAACACCAATTGTTGCAGTTATGAATAATAAGCAAGGTGTGAAATGGGAAAGTTTAGATGGAACATTACCTCAATTGATATTCTTAATTACTGTACCAAGTGATAGTAGTGACACACATCTTAAATTATTACAAAGATTATCGAGAACTTTGATGGATGATGAGACTAGACAAAATTTAATAAATGCAACAAATAGTAAACAGATTTATAATATATTAAAAGATATTTAAGTGGAGGTATCATGCAATGCCATTATTTTTAAAACCTGTATTTCAAGAACGTATATGGGGTGGGACAGCTCTAAAAAGATTTAATTATCATATTCCGAGTGCGTATACAGGAGAATGTTGGGCAATTTCAGCGCATCCAAATGGTACAAATATAATAGAAAATGGAAGGCATCAAGGTAAGACGTTAGAAGAAGTGTGGAATGAAGATAAAGCACTCTTTGGTGCCTCAGGGAACACTAAATTTCCATTGTTAACTAAAATATTAGATGCAAATGATAAATTATCAGTACAAGTTCATCCAGATAATGCTTATGCCCAAAAACATGAAGGTGAATATGGTAAAACAGAGTGTTGGTATATATTAGACGCACAAGAAGATGCTGAAATTATTTATGGTGTTAATGCTAAAAACCAAATTGAACTAAATGATATGATAGACCAACAACAATTTGATGAGCTATTTCATAAAGTTAAAGTGAAAGCTGGAGATTTTTTCTATGTGCCTGCAGGTACAGTGCATGCTATCGGTGAAGGAATTTTAATACTAGAAACACAACAATCTTCTGATACAACATACAGAATTTATGATTATGAACGCACAGATACCAATGGTAACCAACGTGAGTTACATTTAGAACAAAGTAAAGCAGTAATCAATCTTGATGCTACTTCACCTAATACAACACCTAAACAAGAAGTAGTACAAGGACAAACATATACGCAATTTGTATCAAATGATTTCTTCACGGTTGAACGTTGGATGATCGATGGTGAGTTAAATTATGAAAAATCAAGCACGTATTGTCTTGTTTCCATTGTTGAAGGTAATGGTAATGTGAAAACGAATGATGAAGTGTACATCCTAGAAAAAGGAACACATTTTATATTGACGGCAGAAGATCATGACATAACATTTAACGGTAATATGACAATAATCATAAGTTATGTATAATGTTTAAGAGGTGAGAGGAATTGATTTGTACCAATGCAAATTAATTTAATCTACACCTCTTTTATCTATAATTGAAGCAATAATATGAATGATGGAGTGTATGGATATGTTGAAAATATGTGCAGATATAGGTGGCACGAAAACCATTGTAGGGCTTATAGACCGCGATTTATCAGTGATCGATAGTCAAAAATTCGAGACAGATGTCAATCATCCAGAGGTAGAATTTACAAAAATTATTAATATAGCGAATGAATTCAGCAAAAAATATAATGATGTAGCACAAAGTACGTTAAACATTGCGATGCCAGGACCTTGTGATTATACAGAAGGATTGTTTTTGAATCCGCCTAATCTACAGAAGTATATTGGTTTTAATGTTGGTGATTACATAAAGCAGCATAGTGCATTTCAACCACATTTCGTAAATGATACTGATGCAGCAATATTAGCGGAATATCAATATTTAAAAACAGATGCAGAAGATGTCATATACTTAACAATTAGCACAGGTATAGGCATGGCATATATAAGAAATGGTCAACTCGTTACAGGCGTCGATGGTAATTTTGGAGAAATTGGTCATACTATTATTAAAAATAATAGCGATTATCAATGTCCAGTGTGCCATCAGTTTGGATGTGTTGAAAATGAACTGTCAGGCTTAGCAATCAGTCGTAAAGCGAGCGATATTTTACAAAGAACAGTAAGTACTAGAGAAGCAATCGACATCTATATGAATAAAGAAAATGAAAATATCAATAATATGATGGATGAAGTAGTGTTACTAACACAACAACTGTGTACGAATTTATTTAATATATTTAATGTATATCATATTATTCTTGGTGGTGGTGTTACACAAAGTGCATTACCGTATAAAGAAAACATTGAAGTATATGCACAAAGGCATCATTTAATCCAAAATAAACCATTTCATATTAAAGTAAGTGATTTGGCATCAAATGTGCTAACGGGCCTTTATTATGTAAATGAACAATAAAAAAGTTTGCTGATTTATAAAAATAGCGAGTACCTGAAGTGATTAAATGGAAGTTTCAGATGCTCGCTATTTTTTGATGACTAAAATGATGAAGTGGATTTATAGTCTGTTGCGTTTAATTAAAATATATTTTCGTATGTTTAATGTTTTAGATAATTGATCAGAAAGCAATAGACCTAATGCAATAGAACCTGCAATTAAAATCGCTCGTATAAAGGTATTGGTAGCATCTGTGAAATTTAAAGTAACCAATTGCTGTGTTGCTCTAAAAGCGATACTCCCTGGGACAAGTGGAATGATGCCAGGAATCATAAAAAGTACAACGGGCGCTTTGAAAATACGACTCATGATATGTGCAAGTAAACCTAAAGTTAAGCTTCCAAGCAAACTGGAATATATACTATCCATTTCAAAGGATTGTTCTAAAATGTAGCTGACAAAATAGCCCATTGAACCTGCAAATCCAGCTGGAAAAAATAATTTTTTAGGGGCATCGTATATCACATTAAAAAAGTATGATGCGCTAAAGCTACATAAAAAAGTAAATAAAATTGTCATCATGTGACCTCCTAAAAAATTAAGTAAGCAATCGCAATACCTGAACCAATTGCAAAGGCAATAACGAGCGCTTCTAAAAATTTTGCTGTGAACATTAACATATGCCTGCTAAACAAGTCTTGTATCGCAGTCGTTATCAGTACACCAGGTACAATTGGCATAACGGATGCAATCATAGCTGGCCCAAAAGATTTATTGACTTGAAACAATTCTGATCCAAATATAACGATAGCACCTAGAATAAATGAACCTACAAACTCAGGTATAAACATAGTTAGTGATTTACTTTGCATATACTCAACGATTAGAAAACCTATGGCACCAGCAATAATCGTAGTAATCGCATCAGACCAAGCACCACCTTGTAAGTATAAAAAACTTAACGAAATAATACCTGCAGCGATCACTTTTTTCCATAATGGAATACTTAAATTAGATCGATCAATATTTTTCAACGCTTCAAATGCTTCTTCTATAGAAAGTTGATTGTCTGTGAGTTTACGTGAAATATTGTTAACTTGAAATATTTTAAGTAAATTAGTACTGTTTTTATCAATGCGTAAAATTCGAGTATCGTGTTCTTCACTTAATGAAAAATTGATAAATACATTAATGACATACCCTTGACTATTATAATAGCCCATACAAATGGCTATTCGTCTCATTGTATCTTCAACACGAGAAACTTCTGCGCCAGATGATAATAAAATTTTACCAGCAAGCAATATCACATTCATTGTTACTTTATCTTTGTAGTTGTCCAAAAGCGTACCTCCGACTTGATAAATAATATCATTATTATCCCAATATTAATATGTAATTTCAAAGAGAATTTATTAAATTTACAGAATAAAAAAATAGTGTGTATAGCTAGCGTTAGTCTTCGGGTTGTCTGAGGTCACCATTGCGAGGTGTCTAAAACATGGATGCTTAGCAAACTGAAGTTCAAAGGTTTACAGGATTTAAATAAGAAAAGTATGTACATAAAAAATTTGTTGTATTTGTATGCTTTACAAATACAACATTATGCTGCTGAAGAAAAACAGCTGTCTCAATTTTTTTAATATTTTGTTGGCAATTAAAGTCCCACTGCTCATATTAGTTGAGTTAGTGGGACTTTGTATAAGCTTTAGTTCAAATGAATATTCACTAATCAACTTTATTAAAAGAAACGATATAATCGTTTTGAATGATATTGATTTCTGTTTCCTGCACTAAAAGCAATGTATTTATTTTTATAAGACTTGTAATCCCTGATCAAGATCTGAAATGATATCTTCAATGTTTTCAGTACCAATCGATAATCTTACTAATTCTGGTAAAACTCCAGATGCTTTTTGTTCTTCAGGTGACAGTTGTAAATGAGTCGTACTAGCAGGATGAATAACTAACGATTTTGAATCGCCTACGTTTGCTAAATGTGAGAATAAATTTAAAGATTCAACAAATTTTGCAATATCTTCAACTGAACCATCTACACCAAAAGTTAAAATTGCACCTTGGCCATTAGGTAAATATTTTTCGGCTAGATCATGATATGCATTACTTTCTAAGCCGGGATAATTCACCCAGGAAATTTTAGGATGTTTCTCTAGATATTGGGCAACTTTAAGTGCATTTTCTGAATGACGTTCTAAACGAAGGTGTAATGTTTCTAAACCAATTAAAAATTCATGTACATTAAATGGTGACACAGCAGAACCAAGATCGCGTAATAATTGCACGCGTGCTTTTGTAATATAAGCAGCTTCACCTACATCATTTGCGTATGAAACGCCATGATAACTTGGATCTGGTTCGACTAACCCAGGGAACTTTCCATTATTCCAATTAAATTTACCACTATCGACAATGATACCACCGATGGAAGTACCATGTCCGCCTATAAATTTTGTAGCTGAGTGTATTACAATATCAGCACCATATTCAAATGGACGCAATAAATAAGGGGTTGGGAAAGTATTATCAACAATTAAAGGTATCTCATGTTCATGCGCAATATGAGCAACTTTTTCAATATCCAAGACATCTATTCTAGGGTTACCAATCGTTTCGGCATAAACTGCTTTGGTTTTATCTGTTAGGGCTGCTTTGAAATTTTCGGGGTCACTTGGATCAACAAAGTGTACTTTAATACCTAGTTTTTTGAAAGTGACATTAAATAAGTTATAGGTGCCACCATAAAGGTTTGAAGATGCTACTATCTCATCGCCACTTTCAACAATATTTAACAATGCTAAGTGAATCGCAGCTTGTCCAGAAGATGTGGCTAAGGCACCCACACCACCTTCAAGTGCAGCAAGGCGTTCTTCAAAAACATTTTGTGTAGGATTCATAATTCTGGTATATATGTTTCCAGGTTCCTCTAAAGAAAAAAGTTTTCTTGCATGTTCAGTATCATCGAATACGTAACTTGAGGTCTGATAAATTGGTACTGCTCGTGATTTTGAGAATTCATCTACTACTTGACCGGCATGGATTGATAAAGTATCTAAATGCCAATTATTTTGAGACATACATTGTCCCTCCTATATATATTTGAATTTTCTGATAATTAACACTATACAAGAGCAACTTTTTATTTTCAAGTATTCTTACTAAAAAAGTAAGGATTAAGTTTACAGTTATAGCAATAATGTATCCCCACTAGTATTAACAAATAACAAAATTAGTGGGGGAAGTTTATAAACAAAGTCTTTTTTTCTTGTTTACGATCATTATTTCCTAGGCAATTTCATCCATATATTAGTAATGTTGATGATGTGTATATTGATTGTGTGTGTCATTCATACTTTCATGATTTAAAATTTCAGCGTTTTGTTGTTGAAGTTGACTGTAATCTCCATCAGGTAGTTTGCTTTCTAGAACTTCGACTTTAGGATAAATGAATAGGGGGATGAAACCAATTAAACCGTAAATAATGAATGTATACATAAAATTGAACATATCAATGAATAAACCTGCTAATGAAGACCCTATAACTTGTCCAATAGCTAACATTAAAAAGGGGATGCCGATGCCTAAAGAGGCATTTTTAACAAATAGTTTAATTCCCCAAACCAAAAGTACACCAGTTAAGAATATATAGCTTAAGCCAAATAATGAAGCTGATATAAATGGTATGATCCAAATTTTTGGCGTGAAAGCAAGGGCAATTGTTGCGAGGGCAAGTGCAATAACACCTAAATTAAATGCATAACGAAGCCCCCCGTTTGTCAATAATTGCACCAGATATACCACGAAACCCATATTCATAAAATAATCGTTCAGCAGTTGATAATATATCTTGTCGCTTTTGTGACAATCGTCTCACACTTTCTAAATAGAATGACCGTTCTACTTGGAATTAACAGTTAAATAGCAAAATGTCAAAAAGCTATAAAAATAATATGATTTTACATTTAGTATATCAAAGTGTAATATAACAATAAAGTGAGTATTCACTCACTATTAGTGAGGTGAGGTGTAAAGATGATTGAAGTGAATAATTTAAGTAAATCTTTTGGTGATAAACAAGTATTAAAAGATATAAATGTTGCTTTTGAAAAAGGTGAAATCGTCGGTTTAATTGGTCCATCTGGAACTGGTAAAACAACATTAATTCAATGTATGTTAGGTATGGAGCGTATTGATGTAGGTTGGGTAACGATAGATGACGTTGAAATGCCCAATAGAAAAATTTTAGGTGATATTGGATATATGGCTCAAAGTGATGCACTTTATACTGACTTGACGGGGAGAGAAAACTTAGAATTTTTTGGCAGTATATACATAAAAAAAAGAAAAGACATCAAGAAACGTGTGGAAATATGTAGTAATATGGTGAAACTTCAAGAGGCATTAGATAAAAAGGTATCGACATATTCTGGAGGCATGAAACGCAGGTTGTCATTGGCTATTAGTTTTTTACAAGATCCTAAAATATTAATACTAGATGAACCTACCGTTGGTATTGATCCTAAACTTAGACAAGCGGTATGGAAAGATTTGGATGCGGCAAAATCAGAAGGAAAAAGTATTCTTGTCACAACACATGTGTTAGATGAAGCTACACGCTGTGACAGACTATTACTTATGAACCATGGTGAAATTATTGCAATGGGCTCACCGTAAGATATTAAAACCCAGTATCAATCTGAATCAATTGAAGAAGTGTTTTTGAAAATGGAGGACTAAATATGAATGCATTTTATATTACTAAACGAATTTTCAAACAAACAATCAGAGACATACGTACGTTGATGTTATTGCTAGTAGCACCGTTGTTAATATTAACGCTACTGTATTATATATTTACAGTTTCAGACAACTCAAATGGTGTGAAGGTAGGTGTTCATGATATTCCTGAATCACTGAAACAAGAATTACAATCACAAGACATCACGATTGAAAATTTTAAAAATCATAACAATATAGATGACAAGATAAAAGAAGATAATTTGACTGGGTTTATACACATGCAAAATCATGAGTTAGAAGTCACTTTTGCTAATGATAATCCTACAGATAAGGGAGTCATGGCTTCTACAAACCAAAAGTGGTTAACCAATCATAATATGAGTCAAATGAAAGAAAATACGAAATCATTAAAAAAAGCATTAGAGCAAGTTCAATCGCAAATACCTGACAATGCTAATACAGGTCAAAGTATGACCGAGAATCGTGAACCGATAAAAATTAATACACATTATTTATATGGGGATAAAGATGCTACATATTTTGATACGATTAATCCAATTTTAATAGGATTTTTCGTCTTCTTCTTCACATTTTTAATTTCTGGCATCGGTTTATTAAAAGAGAGAACCTCAGGAACGCTAGAACGATTATTATCTTCTCCTATTAAGCGAAGCCATATTATTTATGGCTATATTATGGGATATGGTATTTTTAGTGTTATTCAAACGTTTGTAGTAGTTATTTATGCCATATATGTATTAAATATAGCTGTTGAGGGATCGATTTGGTTAGTTCTAGCTACAACAGTATTAACAGCACTCGTAGCTTTAACGTTTGGCATACTGTTGTCTACTTTTGCATCTTCAGAATTTCAAATGATTCAATTTATACCACTTGTAATCGTACCGCAAGTATTATTTGCAGGTTTAATACCAATATCATCGATGAATATAGGCTTACAATACTTTGCACATTTGATGCCATTATTTTATACCGGACAAGCTATGCAAGATGTAATGATAAAAGGATTTGGTGTGCAGGATATTTATATCAACTTGGGTGTATTATTGGGTATTTTTGTAGTATTACTAATATTGAATATTTTAGGAATGAAGCGTTATAGAAAAGTTTAAATATAGGTGGTATCATACATGAATCGAAATATTAAAGATATCGTGGAAGAAATTGTACCTAAATTAGAGCATTTAACTGAAAAGCAACGTTTAGTGATTGAAAGTGCTCTTATACTTTTTAGTGAAAAAGGTTATAAGCAAACAAGTACAAGTGATATTGCTAAGCGGGCAGGTGTTGCTGAAGGTACAGTATATAAACAGTTTAAAAATAAAGAATCATTACTCTATGCAGGCCTGGTGCCTATTATAAAAGATAACATAGCGCCTACTGTAGCAGAGGAGTTCTTAAGTGAATTGCATCGCTCAAGCAACTTGGAATCATTTATAAATACATTTGTAGACAATCGTTCTAAATTTATTTATGAAAATAGAATGCTGTTAAAAGTATTCTTTAATGAAGCGATGACAAGTAAAACATTTCAGTCGGTGTTGTTAGAAGTATTTAATAAGCGTTTAGTTTCTCATTTGAAACCAATGATCAATAAGATGATAAGTTGCAATGAAATGCGGCATGTTGAAGCGGAGTTTTTTGTACGTAGTTTAATTGCTCAAACGATCAATTTAAATATTGGTTATTTAATTGATTTAAATTATAAACATGACGATGTGTATGAAAACCATTTATTATTTACAAAGGAAAGTCTTTACTACATGTTTACAGCAAAATAACATAAAAGTTCAATTAAAATAATGAAAGTAGAACAGAAATGAATGTTGGATTTCCGTTCTACTTTTATGTTTGCTATTTTCTAGGTATGCCAATAACATGACCTAGTTGTGAAGGCGCGTTAAATGGCTTTTGCATATTAAAGGCTGCTTGTATTTTCTCTAGAATAGGCTGTGGGAATGCCATGCTACGACGTGTAACTTTACTAACGCCTATCATGATCACTTCATATGTAGCAATGCGCTCATCATTATCATTGTACATTGTCAGAAATAAATGTACTCTTTTCGCATCATAATCATAAATATGTACTTTAACGTAAAAGTCATCATCTAAGACGAGTTCTTTTAAAAAGGAAATGTGTGCCTCCAAACTAAAAATAGTAATTTCATGTGTTTGTCGATAAGAAACATATAAGTCGACTGATTCGAAAAATCCAACGACGACATCACTGAAAATGGAATAATATTGTGCATCATGCATATGGTTATTGTTATCTATCCAAGATGGTTGCACGGTGTTTTTATAAATGTATTCCTCTGCCACAAAATCACTCCTAAAGTATAAATTTAATAGTAGCCTATATTATTGTAACAATATTAAACATTTTAAGTTAGTAATTTGATTGAATCTGTACATAATTCAATATTACTTATTGAAAATGTGGAATTGATAAACGAATTCAAGTAAGTTATCATAAAAATGTAAACGCTTGCATTTCGGATGTTTTGAGTTTATATCTTTATTTATAAATTTAAAATAAAAGGTACAGAAATTTTGAATTCAAACAAATTTCAGTATCGTACTAAGGTTTGGATGGTAAGGATAAAAGGGTACAGGATTAAGGTCCTGTGAAAATAATATGTTAAATTCACAAACATATTTGAAACTTGCGCATCCTTTGCCAATATCAAAGATGCATGCGAGTGAAGTGATATTATAAGCGTTTGCGAAAGCTTATAAATGAAATTCAATGTAACTTTAGCGAAGGGGATTTATATGAAAAGGATATTTTTAATAGGTAGTGCATTCATCGGTATTATCGTGGGTGCAGGTTTTGCTTCAGGGCAAGAAATACTACAGTATTTTACTAGCTTTGGAACGGTGGGCATACTCGCGGGTATTGTTTCTACCGTGTTATTTGCCTATGTAGGTATGATGCTAGTATGGTTAGGCAGTATATTTAAAGCTGAAGGGCATAACGACGTGATACATAAATTGACTGGTGGTACAATGTTTGGCAAAGTCATTGCTTGGTTAGTAGACATTGTGCTCATTATTGCATTATTTGGATTTGGTGTCGTTATGCTTGCAGGTGGAGGTTCAAATTTTGAACAACAATTTGGCATACCTGCTGTGTACGGTACTGCACTTATGGTTATATTAGTACTCGTATTTGGTATGTTGCGTGTGGATAACGTTGTTAAAGTAATTGGTAATATTACACCTTTATTGATTATCTGTATTGTTATTGTTGCTATATATTGTTTGTTTACGATGTCAGGTTCGTTTAGCGAATTAGATACATTGGCTAAAAGTCATACATCTGCTGTTCCTCATTGGTTTATCGCAGGTGTGAATTATGTTTCGCTTAATGTAGGATTAGGTGCATCAATGTCAATTGTTATGGGAGGTAATGAGAAAAATAGTAAAGTTGCTGCATGGGGTGGTTTAGCCGGTGGTATTGTCTTAGGGTTAATGATTATGATTAGCCATTTGGCAATTTTTTCTAAGATTGAAACAGTTGGCCACTTACCGTTACCAATGTTGGGACTAGTCAATGATATTTCACCTATTTTAGGCGTGTTTATGTCAATTGTTATTTATTTAATGATTTTTAATACATGTTTAGGTATGTTTTATTCATTAGCTACACGTTTTACTGAAATTGAGACGAAGCAATTTAAAATATTTTATACGATATTTACTTTAATTGGTTTTGCAATTAGTTTTGCAGGTTTTACAGATTTAATGACATTTTTCTATCCGGTAATAGGTTATATGGGCATCATTATTATAATCGTATTAATTTATGCACCATTTAAGGTGAGAAGAATAAAAAAACAAGGTGAATCATTACAAGATTTGTAAAACATCATTTAGAAATAACTATATATTTTTTGTAGCGTAAATATTAAGATAAAATGTACGGATAAGAAATAATAACTATTGAAATCCGAAAGGAGCCAATCTCAAATGGTTTATGTTGCATTAATCGTATTAATTATAGCGATTATATTACTGATTTATTCTATTGCACTGCTAATGGGGAAAGATGGGTCATTATTTAGCTTATTTACGCATGAAGAAAAATCATTAAAAAAAGGGCAAAAGTTAGCGATTTATATTGCGACAATTTTATTGTTAGTCATTAGTATCGTATGGTTGCTAAATATTATTTAAAGTAAATGGTATGAAAGTTGTTATTACATTATAAGTACTTCCAGACTGTCGACAAAGTCTTTGACTTTGTTGGCAGTTTCTTTGTGCACGCTTTCCGCGGGCACTGCCTTAGCCTGTAGTCTTCGGCTAGTGCTATTCCCGCAGGAGTCGGCATAAATCACTGCCAATATTATAATATATGTAAATTAAATAGTGATGGAAATGGTCTGATAGACCACTGCTATTTGAAAAATAACTATATAAATAAAAATAAACAAACCCTACGCATTAATTTGCACAGGGTTTGTCTAAATTCTTTTTATTGAGTTGAAACTGTATGTTTCATGCTCTTTAAGGTTGGAATTGCTATTTCATAATATACAACATGATTAAATTTAATATTTTCTTAAGAAATTGACTTCTCTGTTAAAGATATGCTGTGCAACGTACGTTTGAACAGCATTTAAAATGCGCTCGATAATTTGTGTTTTATTTGATAAGATTCGAATGCTGAAACCATGCGTTGGTAATTGCGTAATACCAAAACGACAATGATATAGTTTATGATAATGCTTGATGTAAGCATAAACGTCATCTATAAAAGTTTGATTGACTTCAGGATGTATGAAATAGCATGAACCTAAATGTGTATAGTCTTCCATATATCCTAAGCCATCAACTTTATTTTTAGTTGGATCAAGTAACAAATTATCAAATGTTACGAGTTCATTTTCAACATAAATTTCATTAAGTAGATGCATATACGTATATGTGAAGGCTTTATCTTCTTTTGAATAACCGGGTGTCAGTATATCTGTATAGAATAGTGAACCACTAGCACTCAAATTAAACGTATTATGTTGGAAAAACTTAGCGTTTTCAAAGGCGATAATAGGATCGCCGACATATTCAATATAAGCATTGTCTTTAATGTTAAAACTTTGATATTGTTCGACATGATCATTTAATGTTTTATAGATTTTTGTCGCACCTTGTGAAGTTAAAGTTACATTTGCATTTTCTTCTGCTGTGAAATCCATTTTGTAACGGTCACCATCTAAATAACCACCACCTACATTTACAATATAAAATGTAGGTATATCTGAGCCGTTTAAGTAGACTGGGCGTATGACTTTTAATGCCTTCTCAAAAAAGATATCACGCGCAACAGATTTTCTACCATTATTAAAAACAGTTAAATCTAATACGCCAGTCCATTTTTGCTGTGCATTTGCCATTAAGCTAAACCTTTAAGAAAGACATCCTGATCTATCCATTCGATAACCTTATCTAAGCCTTCATCTGTTTTAAGATTAGTAAATGCAAATGGTCTTTTGCCTCGGAATGTTTCAGTATCTTCAGCCATACGTTCTAATGAAGCGCCGACATACGGAGCCAAATCAGTCTTGTTAATTACAAAGAAATCAGATTTAATCATGCCTTGTCCGCCTTTGCGAGGGATTTTTTCCCCTTGAGCAACGTCGATAATATATATAGAAAAATCGACTAACTCTGGACTGAAAGTCGCAGCAAGGTTGTCGCCACCAGATTCGATAAAGATTAAATCGATATCTTCATTGCGTTCTTTTAATTCATCGATAGCAGCAAAGTTCATTGAAGCATCTTCACGAATTGCTGTATGTGGGCAGCCACCTGTTTCAACACCGATAATGCGATCTGCAGGTAACACGCCTGAATTAACTAAAATCTTTTCATCTTCTTTTGTATAAATATCGTTGGTGATGACACCTATGCTAAATTCTTTAGATAATTGTTTCACTAATTTTTCAATAAGTTGTGTTTTCCCTGCACCTACAGGGCCACCGACACCTATTTTAACTGTCTCTGTCATTGAAAATGCCCTCCTAAGATATGAATATTCTTACATTTACGTTCTCATGTTCCATCTGGTTGATTTCTAATCCGGGTGCAGTGATACCCAATTGTGACTCTTCTAATGTCATAATATGATTTCTTGTTTCTTTCATAAAGGGAATCATTTCATGGACGATCCTTTGACCAGCAGTTTGTCCTAAAGGAATCGCACGAACTGCGTTTTGTGTTAAACTCGATACATTTTGATATAAATAGTAATCGATAATCATTTCAATATCGACACCTAAATAATGACCAAGCATAGTAAAACAAATCGCCGGATGCAATTTTGCTTTTTTATTTTTGTTTTGCGTTTGATACCACTTTATCCATTCACTATCGTAAAGTTCTGCTGCTAGTTTGACCATGCGATTACCCATTTGTTTTGCCCCTTGTCTGGTTTCTTTAGGTAAGTTTTGTACAAAAAGAATGCGATCTAAATACAAAATTTTTTCAGTGTTATGATGATTTAGTGCATCGTAGACTAAGCGCATCGTTAAGCCGTCAGCAAACGAAAGTTGTTCATTTAAGAATAATTCAAGCCATTGTTTAAAAGATGCTTCATCATGGACAATATCTCTTTGGATATATGTTTCAAGTCCGAATGAGTGACTGAAAGCGCCAGTCGGAAATTGAGAATCACAAAATTGAAATAAGCGTAAATGTGCATGATCAATCATGTGAATGACCTATATGTCTGAATGCTTGGTTTACTTTTCTATCTTCATGGCTGTAGGGTATGCCTAAGTCTTTCAATAAATCCTCGACGAGATAGTCATATTGTACAAGCATCTCTGTTTCTGTGAATTGTGCTGGTAAGTGTCGATTGCCCAATTGATGAGCAATGTCACCCATTTCTTGTAATGTACGTGGCTTGATAACTAATAAATCTTCTGAATTGACGTCTACAATAATCATATTTGTATCGTCTTGATATAGAATATCACCGTATTGTAAATCGATTGGCTGTTTTAAGCGAATGCCAATTTCATTACCATGATCTGTTGTAACACGTTGAATACGTTTCACTAAGTCAGAATTTTCAAGGTAAACTTTTTCAACGTGTTTGTTTTTTTCATTTTGTGCAAGATTTGCAATATTACCTTTAATTTCTTCGATGATCATACTTTATCCTCCTAGAATAAGAAATAACGTTGCGTTAGTGGCAACTCAGTAGCTGGTTCACTTGTTATTTTCTTACCATCGACAAATACTTCATAAGTTTGTGGATCTACGTCTAGTTTAGGCGTGGCATTTAAAACTAGAATTCCAAGGTATATGAGTATTGTACTTGGTGTTTTACTGACAGTGGTTATACATGCAGGCATGATTACATTACTAACACCATTTGGATTACCTGTCTTTACTTTACCGTTTATTATTGCTACATGGATTATGTTATTCGCAGGCAATCGTATGCGTGTACAAAAATAAGTAACCACTGAGGCATGCAGTTTAATTAAATGTACAAACTAAGTATAATGAAAGAGGATGAACTTTGATTATGCGTTTATTATTTAATAAAAATTGTTGAAAAGAGGTATATTTATGAAAAAAATCATCACAGTATTAGCTTCTGCAGCAGTGATTTTGGCTGGTTGTAGTGGCTCTAACAACGAGTCTAAAGGCAAAACTTTAGACGTAGAGTTACCTTTGAAAACGACATCTGTCGCACCATATGAAACGGATGTACCTGTAAAAATAGGTGCTGCAGAATCATTATTTAAAGCGACATCTGATGGCAAAGTTCAAAAGTTGTTAGTTAAATCTTATGATCAAACATCACCGACTCAATTAGATTTAACATTAAAAGATAATATTAAATTCCAAAACGGTAAAAAGGTGACAGGCGAAGCGGTTAAAGCTAGCTTGGAGGAAAGTATTCAAAAAAGTGATTTAGTCAAAGGTTCACTACCAATTAAAGATATCAAAGTGGATGGACAAAAGTTGCAAATCACAACTAAATCCGCATATCCTGAGCTCATTTCAGAATTAGCTAGCCCATTCTCAGCTATTTATGATACTAAAGCTAAAGGAGATATCAATAAAACCCCTGTAGGCACTGGTCCATATCAAATCAAAGATTATAAACAATCACAGAAAATTCAATTGGACCGAAATAAAGATTATTGGCAAGGCAAACCTAAACTAGACCACGTCAATGTTACATATCAAGAAGACGGCAATGCACGGACGAGTGATTTAGATTCTGGAAAAGCAGATGTCATTACAGATGTACCAGTTGAAAAAGTTAAATCATTAAAAGAGAGTGATAAGACAAAAATTTCATCTGTCTCTGGTTTTAGAACTGGATTGTTATTATATAATCACACGAGTGACAAAATGACAAAGCAGGTTCGTGAAGCCTTAGATAAAGTCATTGATCGCAAGCGTATTACAGATAATGTTTCAAAAGGTTATGCAACACCTGCAACTGGACCATTCAACAATAAACTCGACTTTATAGAAAATAAAGATGTGCAAAAACAAGATATTGCGGAAGCTAAGAAAATAATGAAAGATGCTGGATACAGTGAAGCACATCCATTAAAATTGACGATATCTACGTATAATGGTCGTCCCGAATTACCTAAAATTGCACAAGTGATTCAGTCAGATGCTAAAAAAGCAAATATTGATATCCAATTACGCAATGTGGATGACATTCAAGGGTATTTAAAAGATAAAGAACAATGGGATGCCTCACTATACAGCTTCGGTACAATCCCTAGAGGAGATACAGGTTATTTCTTTAACCAAGCTTATAAACCAAAAGGTGCAATTAATGCAGGGGGTTATGATAATCATAAGGTCACAGCATTAATAGATGAGTTAAATAAAACAGTGAATAAAGAAGAACGAAATCGCATTACCAATCAAATCATTGATATTACAAGTGATGACATTGCAAACAGTTATATTTCTTATAACGATAATATCGTTGGAATAAATAAGGATGTAGAGAATTTAACTTCAACACCAGAAGGTATTTATCTTATTGACTATAAGGTTGATAAAAAAGAATGATATTAAAACAGATACTTTCTAGAATTGGACAAATGATCATTGTATTGTTTGTCCTTTCTACTATCACTTTTATATTAATGAAACTCACGCCTGGAGACCCTGTTGATAAAGTTTTGCACTTAGATGTAGCGAATGTTTCAAGTGAACAAATTGAAGCTACGAAAGAACGATTAGGACTCAATCATTCCCCGGTAATGCAATATTTTCAATGGTTAGGTCAGATAATACAGTTAAACTTCGGTACAAGTTATCAAACTGGAGAGCCTGTGATTAAAGAATTGATTTTTTACACACCTCCAACGTTAATCATTGCAGTATTAACGATTGTTATCGTATTTCTAGTTGCTATTCCTTTGGGGATATTAGCAGCAAAACGATATCATACATGGATAGATACTTGGATAAGAATATTGACTTCATTTACGGTGAGTGTGCCTTCCTTCTTTTTAGGAACGATATTAATTTATATATTTGCACAACAATTAAATATACTGCCTTCGTCAGGTTTAGACTCGATCGCCGGTTATATATTGCCTGTAATCGCATTAAGTATTGGCATGAGTGCATATTATGTAAGGTTAATGCGTTCAACTTTAGTTGAACTATATCAATCTAAAGAAGTAGAAGCGGCTAGACTGAGAGGCATGTCAGAGCACTACATCTTATGGAAAGACTTGTTTAAGCCAGCTATTATTCCCGTGATTACTGTATTAGGTATGTCTGTTGGTAGTTTGATTGGTGGTACGGTAGTGATAGAAAATTTATTTGGGATACCAGGACTTGGTCACTTTCTTGTAGATAGTATTAGAGCGAGGGACTATCCAGTAGTACAAGGTGCTGTTATCATGATTGGATGCTTTGTGGTGTTGGCCAATACGATTAGTGATTTGTTACTTTTATGGATCGATCCTAAACGTCGTTTTAACAAAATAAATGATACATTAAAACGTCAGGGCCAGGATGGTGATATTGAATGAGACATAAGAATAAAGGGAATTTTATTTTTTATGTGTTTGGTATTTATGTATTATTACTCATCGTAGCCCAATTTTTTATTTCAACAGATAGTGCATTAGAGGTACATTTGAATCATACACTAGAGCTTCCTAGTAGCACACATTGGCTAGGTACGGATGATTATGGCCGAGATTTACTAGCAAGAGTGATTGTCGGTGCAAGATATACATTGATCATCAGTTTAATCACTTTGTTGATTACCGTAATAATTGGTGTGCCACTGGGGCTTTTAGCAGGTTATAAAAAAGGTCTTGTTGATACGATTATTATGCGTGTTATCGACATAGGATTGAGTATTCCAGAATTTGTGTTAATGATTGCTATGGCAAGCTTCTTTAAACCGAGTATATGGAATTTAGTGATAGCAATTACGATTATCAAATGGATGACTTACACACGACTCACACGTTCAATTGTAAGTGGTGAAATAAGTAAACCATATATTCAAATGGCTAAGCTATTTAATGTACCAAAACATCGCATTATTTTAAAACATTTTTCCCTACAAGTGATGCCTTCTGTGATTGTTTTAATGACTGTAGATTTTGGGAAAATTATACTTTATATTTCTTCGTTATCATTCTTAGGTTTAGGTGCACAGCCACCTTCTCCAGAGTGGGGAGCAATGTTAAATGCAGGTAGAGATTATATCAGTTCATACCCATTGTTATTAATTGTACCCGCATTTTTAATCACATTAACTATTTTATTATTTAATTTAACTGGTGATGCATTGAGAGATAGACTTTTAAAAAGAAAGCGTGATGCTGATGGCTAATAATAACCTTTTAGAAATTACAAACTTAACTATCACAGATACCAATGGTCAAAGACTCCTAGACCACCTTGATTTAACATTACGAAAAAGTAAAGTGAATGTTTTGGTAGGTGAAAGTGGTTCTGGCAAAAGTTTAACTGCAAAAGCACTCGTACAACAAGTTCCTAGTATGTTGACAACACATTTTGATTCATTAGTTTACAAAGGACAATCAATCAATGGTGTAAGCAATTTACTAGGAAAAGAAATTGGTTTTATATCTCAGGATTATACACATAGTTTTAATGATCACACAAAATTAGGTAAGCAATTGCTTGGTATTTATAAAATGCATTATAAGGTAGATAAAACTACAGCTAATAAATTTGTAAAGCAAGCACTTAAATGGGTAGATTTAGATTCAGAAGCAGTGATGACACGTTATAGATTTAATTTATCAGGTGGTCAGCTTGCAAGGGTTCAAATCGCCAGTGTTTTAATGTTAAATCCAAGCGTTATTATTGCCGATGAACCGACAGCGTCATTAGATGCAATCACAGGTTATAATGTGATGCATTTAATCAAGCACTTAGCAGAAGTTCATAAAGTGACCTTATTGATGATTACACATAATTTATCTCACGTGCTTGATTTTAGTGATTGGATTAGCGTCATTCAACATGGCAAAGTCATAGACTTTAATCATGTTCAAGCATTTAAGGATGGAAATGTAAAACCATACAGTCTTAAATTGTTTGATGCGCGTAGTCAGTTAAGGAAGGATGACATAAATGATTAAGTTGCAACATATAAACTTTGCTTATAAAAATGCTCCTATTTTAAAAAATATTAATTTAACGATAGCTTCAAATGAAAAAGTTGGCATTGTTGGTGAAAGTGGTTCTGGTAAAACGACGTTGGCTCATGTAATGTTAGGATTATTAACCAATTATCAAGGTCATTATTCAACACAAGGACTAAGTATGCTTCCGATATTTCAACATGCATACGATAGTTTTAATCCCAAATTCAAAATACAAACCGCACTAGAAGAACCAATACGATATTATAAAGGTTCACAATCAACAGCAGATATTCGCGCAAATCTTAAATATTTAATGTCATATATGCATTTAGAAGAATCATTATTACAAAAGTTTCCAGACGAGTTAAGTGGTGGACAGTTACAACGATTTAACACAATACGTACATTAATGCTAGCACCGGATATGTTAATTTGCGATGAAATAACTGCTAGTTTAGATGTGATAGCTGAACAAAGAATGATAAAAGTTTTGAAAGACTACCATGATCAAACAAACAAAGGCATCATTATGATTTCTCATGATATTGCTTTTTTAAATCAATTTGTTGAGCGAATTGTTGTTATGAAAGATGGAGAAATTGTCGATGATTTTCCGATTGCATATTTATTTTCAGAAGAACGCCACCATTATACCAAAGCGCTACTTTCTATATATTAAGTTGAGTAATCATTCATGCACAATTAACAATTATTTGTGGTTCGTTTAATATAAATGAAGTATAATATATAATTAAGCTCAGTTTAAATTGTAAACATATGAAAAGGGGATATTTAGGAATGAAAAAATTATTATTACCATTACTTGCACTTATTTTGGTATTAGCAGCATGTGGTAATCAATCTGATAATGAGTCATCAAAAAGCAAGAAAGAAACAAAGACGTATGTTCAAGATTCAGGAGATAAAGTAAAAATACCTAAAAAGCCAAAACGTATTGTCGTACTTGGTGCAACTTATGCAGGTGGTTTAAAACAACTTGATGGGAACATAGTAGGTGTAGCTAACATCGTGGATGATAGCAAAGTATTAAAGGATAAATTTAAAGACGTTAAAAAAGTAGACGCAGAGAATGTGGAAAGTGTCGCAAAGTTAAAACCAGATTTAATTATTACTTATAATACTGATAAAAATTTAAAAAAATTAAATAAAATTGCTCCCACAATTGCTTTTGATTATTTGAAACATGATTACAAAGAGCAACATCAAGAGCTAGGAAAAATAATAGGTAAAGAAAAACAAGCAAATGCCTGGATTGATGAATGGGAGAAAAAGACAAAAAATGATGGTAAAACAATAAAAGAGGCTATTGGTGAAGACACAACTGTTTCAATTATCAAAGATTTTGATAAAAAAGTATATGCACTCGGTAAGACATACGGTCATGGTAGTGAAGTACTGTATGATGCGTTTGGCTTAAAAATGCCAGAAAATGTTGAAAAAGCTACTGAGAAAAATGATTTAGCTGATATATCTGAAGAAGAAATTCCAGATATGGCAGGTGATTATGTCGTTACACCAGTCGCTAAAGGAACTCAATTATCTTTTGAAAATAAAGATTTATGGAAAAGTACTGAGGCTGTCAAAAATGGACATACAATTAAAGTGGATGAGGGCATTTATTGGTTAAATGATCCTTACTCTTTAGAGTATGAACGTAAAGATTTGAAAGAGCAATTATTGAAAAAACAATAAACATAAATCGTGTTAATTTAACAAATTAAAACCATTTTAGTCACTATTAACAGTTGAAACACTAATAGAATTGAACTTATTTTATTAGTATTAGTTGTTAGTACACTAAAATGGTTTTTTGTATTATGCTCAAGATAAACAATATTATAATTATATGTTGTTGATGAATAAAAAAGCAGGAATTGGGAGCATCTCGTCTTTAGTTAGACATTTTTATCCTTTAAACTATAAAGTAGATGCCGAAATGTTTAGGATATTAAATAATATAAATTATAGAAACATAGTATTTATATAGGTAGTCGTATAAAAAAGTGCAACACTTAGAAATAATGTTTTTGTACAACATCATTTCAGAATTAATTAATAAATGAGCTAAAGCAACTTTCAAACGTATGATGAGTGGGGAGATATACAATGAAAAAAGAACAAAAAGTGGATAATTGGATTAAAATGACTAAATATATACATTATATTGAAGCGATGATTGAAAGAAAATTGAAAGATCAATATCATCTAAGTATTAAAGAATTTTATGTATTATATGAAATTTATAAGTCAGAGCATAAAAAATACAAAATCAATGATTTGATTAAAGTGGTTGACTTAAGTCAAAGTGCGATGTCTAGACTTATTGTAAGAATGGAAAATACAGAGACGCCACTTGTATATAGACAGGAATGTGTAGAAGACCAACGCGCCATGTACATTTACCTAACTGGTTATGGAGAAAAAGTAACTCAGAAAGCACTAAATACTTACGATCAATTATTAAAACAAGTTAATTTAAAGAGTATCAGCGCTTTGACAAACATGGATGAGAATGGTTAGAGTCTACCGTAATTGAAAACTAAAATAAACATTTTGAAGCTTTGTGTTATTGAAATAGAAAATGATAAAGTCATGTTTTTAAAAGTGATTTATGTTTTACTATAAGTGTGTAATACGTTGGAAAATTTGAAAAGGGAGAGGATGGCTAATGGAAATTAATGCTGCATGGCTCAATTTACCAGTACAAGATTTGGAAGCAAGTGAAAAATTTTATGATACGATAGGATTTATAATCAAAAAACATAAAGATATGATGAATAAAATGCGAGGTATTCAAACCAAAGATGGCCAAATCATTATGCTGATAGAAAAAAAGCAATTTGAAAAAGTTTCTAGACTTTCATCTATAGGTAACAATGAAGCATTAGTGTCACTTTCAGTTTCAACAAAACCAGAAGTTGATACGTTAGTTTCGTTGGTTGAACAAGCAGGCGGAAAAATACTAGAAACAGGCACGGAACATGAGGGGTATTACGGGGCCTTATTTAGTGATATAGATGGCCATTTGTTCAATGTCATTGTGATGTAATGACTTATTATATAACCCATCTTTTAATGATTTGTACAGGAATGGAAGGTGTAACATTTGATAAAAGCAATAGCAGTAGATAAAGACGGTACCTTTTTTAAATCGGATAATACCTTTGATGAAGCTTATTTCAATAGAATTTTTGAAAGCATGATGGAAAGAGATATAAAATTTATCATTGCTAGTGGTAACCAATATGCACAATTACGTTCATTTTTTTCAGGTAAGGATCATCAGATAACGTATATAGCTGAAAATGGTGCAGTTACGTATCAAAATAACAAATTAGAAGCAGCTGAATATTTTGATCAACAATTGGTATTTGACGTTTTAAATTTGATTATTAATCATTATCATATTGAAGATATTGTGTTAAGCGGAGTCAAAAGTGCTTATGTATTAGAAGATGTGAGTAATGACTTTTTATCATTTTTATATAAATATTATTTTAATATAATGAAAGTCCCTGACTTTAAAACGATTGAGCAAGATGAATTTGTTAAGATTGCGCTTAGAATTAAAGATCCATTACTTTTAGATGAAGTAATGAAAGGTTTGAAAGCACAATATGGTGAAGAAATAAAGCCAGTTACAAGTGGAAATGATAGTTTGGATTTAATATTACCTAAAGTGAATAAAGGTGTAGCGATTAAAACACTTTTAGATAAATGGGATATACCACCACAAGAATTGCTAGCTTTTGGAGATGCAAATAATGATATAGAAATGTTAGCTTTGACTCCAAATAGTTATGCAATGGCTGAATGTAGTCCTGAAGTGGCTGATGTCGCAAATTATAGAGCGCCTTCCAATGATGAATCAGGTGTGTTACAAGTCATCGAGCGATATTTAAAACAAGATAACGATATGACAAACTAAAATAACGACAAAAAACTCATTATTCCTTAATAGAATAATGAGTTTTATTAATGATGTTAAATTATTTTATAATAAGTACGGGAATATTTGCGCTATTAGCGATTTTATGAGTAACATTTCCCAGTACATTTTTTATGTCTGGTTTGGCCCGTTTATTACTCATAACGATGATATCATAGCTGTTTTCTTCGATTTCACTTAATATTTCTTGTTTAATGTAGCCAGAACGAAACTTCACTTGAATTTTTAAGCCGAGTGATTCTAATTTCTCAACAAAAGGTGATATCTCATTACCTTTTTCTTCAGCTAATTCTTCAAAATGTTTGCCATCATAGCGAACCGAAGTTTGTAAATCACCTTCAGGTATAACGTTGAAAATAGTGATTTTTGCATTGTCAACGCCGGTAGTTAAATTTTGTAATTCTTTAGGAACGTTATTAAAAGAATTATCAAAATCATATGCTAATAATATATTTTTATACATTGTAGCGCCCCCTTCAATAATTGTTTACCCTATATAATAAAAAATCATCATAATTCCACAATTAATATTTTACAATAAATGATTCGATTAGAAAAACTAAAATATTTTACACATCTAATCCTATGATATCATCGATATGTTTGTATCCATTGCTTAGTAAATATTGTGCAAGCTGTTTGTTCATAGTTTTAGTTAATCCAGGTCCTTCAAATACGAGTGAACTATAAATTTGAACCAGAGATGCGCCATGACGTAACATTTTGATGACGTCATTCACTTCGAAAATGCCACCAGTACCAATGATTAAAAACTGACCTTGCGTTTCTTTATAGGCATGTGCAATCAGTTTTAAATTTCGCTTAAATAACGGTTTTCCACTTAACCCGCCAGTTTCTGTTTGATTAACGGAATGTAATTGTTCACGTTTTTGCGTAGTATTCGCTAAAATGATGCCATCAAACGTTTGTGTTATAGGTTTGAGCATTCGAGACAAACTTTCTGTACTAAGGTCAGATGTCAATTTTATAAAAATAGGTACGTTAAGCTCATGTTGTGCCTTATAATTTTGTATAGCAGCACATAATTGAGAAAATTCATTTTTATCATGAAAACTTTGTAGATTTTCCGTATTAGGAGAACTGATATTAACGGTGAAAAATGTGACGTCATTTTTAAATGTGTCGATAACTTTTATATAATCTTGGTAACGTGCTTCATATGGCGTTGCTTTATTTACCCCAACATTTAAGCCAATAGGCGTATGGTAACTAAACTTTCTTAGATTACTCAACGCTTTGTTCATACCTAAATTATTAAATCCCATACGGTTGATTAGCGCGTGGTCTTCTATTAATCGATACATGCGTGGTTTAGGATTGCCAGGCTGTGGTTTAGGTGTTACGCCCCCTAATTCTAACGATCCAAATCCTACTTTATCTAGTGCTTTTGGAACTTCACAAGATTTATCAAATCCTGCAGCTAATCCGATTGGATTTTCAAAATGTACACCTTTGATGCTTTGAGATAATATAGGGTGTCTATAATGAAATAATTTTTCGAGTATTGGCAACAATTTAGTGTACTTTTGAGGGATTTTAAGGGCATTAATCGTCATCCCGTGTGCTTTTTCAGGGTCTAATTGAAATAAAATAGGTTTAATTAACTTATACATGTTGTCATCGCTCCATTTGTTTAAATTAGTAGTAGATGAAAATATATGTCTTTAATAGACTAGCATTTTAGTATTCATATGCCTAGTATAAATAAGAAATATTAATATAACCTTCAAATTATTAGAGAAGACCCTGATTTTGATTAAATTTTAAATAAAACGGTAATAGTACAATGATGTGATGGAATAATGGAGGGATATTTTTATGAAAAAACAATGGCAATCACAATTACCATTAGATAATATACAGTCTATTGCACCAGTAAGCGGTGGAGACGTTAACGAAGCCTATCGCGTAGAAACATCTCAAAAGCCATATTTTTTATTAGTACAACGTCAGAGAAGTAAAGCCTTTTTTGATGCAGAAGTTGCTGGCCTCAATTTGTTTGAAAAAGCTGGAATTACTGCGCCGATAGTCATTGATAGTGGCGAAATCGATGGAGATGCCTATCTTTTGCTAAGTTTTTTAAATGAAGGAAACCAAGGTAGCCAAGCTGAACTTGGAGAATTGGTAGCTAAAATGCATCAACAACAGCAGCCAGATGGCAAGTTTGGTTTTGATTTACCTTATGAAGGTGGTGATGTATCATTCGACAATGATTGGTCTGATAGTTGGACGACCATATTTGTTGAACGTCGTTTAGATCATTTGAAAGATAGATTGGTAGATCAAGGTTTATGGATAGAGGAAGATGTACAAACTTATCATAGCGTGCGGGAAGTCATTGTAAGTGCGTTGAGTGACCATACAAGTAAACCCTCATTATTGCACGGTGATTTGTGGGGTGGTAATTATATGTTTTTAGAAAATGGTCAACCAGCATTGTTTGATCCGGCACCACTATATGGTGATAGAGAATTTGATTTAGGTATAACTACTGTGTTTGGTGGCTTTACTCAAACTTTTTATGATTCCTATAATAAGCATTATCCTTTAAGTAAAGGTGCCAATGAACGACTAGAATTTTATCGTTTGTATTTATTAATGGTGCATTTACTGAAATTTGGAAGTATGTATGCGGGCAGTGTAGATCGATCCATGGAAAACATATTAAATAGTTAAACGTAGAAAAGATGCTTCTTTGTTGTTATATAGTTATGTTACACATTGCTTTCATTACTAATATTTCAGCTTAAAAATGTGTTGGAAAGCATCAACTCTTATAAGTATAAAATATAATATGATGAACAGAATCATTAACACATTTCAATTTAATGGTTATATAGAAAACCCGTCAAGTATCATTTGCTTGACGGGTTTCTTATTAATCTAAATTTAGTGTGCCCATTTCTTCACGCAATTTATAAACTTTATCAGGTGTAACATCTTCACCTAAAGGGTCTACAACTTTTAAAGTAGAAAATGTGTTAACGACTTGGCCGCGAATCATTTGAAGATATTCTTGTCTTAACACGTGTTGCTCTTGTTTTTCTTCTACAGTCAAAGGCTGCACTTTTTCTTTGTTTGCTAATTGGTTAATTCTATCTAGTAGTTTCATAAATTTTGTCCTCCTGTAAATGTCGAGGTGGAAAGTGTGGAATAATTTCATTACCCACCTCTGATAATATTTCTTTATAAGTTCTGTCGTTGGTTATAAACTGCAACATGATATGATTGGTTCCGATACGTTCATACGCTTTTAGGATGTTTAACAAAGTGTTTCTTCCTAGACGATACCCACCTTTAATCGGCTTTACAAGTTCATTCGGATTAATTGATAAATCAATTACCAAAGGGTGCATAAAGGGTTTGAATGTATCATTTTGATGCCATTGATGTAATAAAGCTTTTTGTTGTTGGAAAGGTTGAGGATAAAATAACCAACCATCCACATGTGTTTTTAACCAATCCATATGTTGTTTGGCGTATCCTGTTGCGAACATAGGAATATGCTTATGTTTTGGTAATACTTGTAAGCCAGAATCTTCGTACAGTTCAAATAAAGTATTTGATGTTTGTGGTGATGATTGCCATAATTCTTTTAAAGATGACACAGCTGATTGAAAATGTTGACTTAGATCATTTGGATTGATTTTAAAAGTTGGAAATTCAAATTGACGATCTCCAGTAGCAATCCCTAATAACAATCGCTCGTTTGATATTAAATCAAGAGAGGCAGATGCTTTAGCTATATGCACAGGATGACGTAATGTCGCAACAATACTAGATGTTCCGAGAGCGATTTTGGATGTGTTAGCAGCGATGAAAGTTAAAAACACAAACGGATCGTAGTTTGTCGTTACATTACCAAGGTGCGGACTATATAAAGGATTATCTCGCACAAATAAGCTTGTGAATCCAAGTTTTTCAGCATATTGAACTAATGCTATTTGTTGATCAATTGGCAATGCGATATTTTCAGAATCATCAAAGGGTAACATTAATCCTAAAGTTAAATGTTCCTGTTGAAAAGTTCTTTGAAAACCATTGTGTGTTTGAATTGTTGTCACGTCTATCCCTCCTCTTCAATTAAATTAAACAACGACTGTAAACTAAGTAACACTTGTTGTTTAGATAGATTATATGGCATGATTTATTATAATGCAAACAACATGTTTATAAATTCATTGCATAAGCGACAAAGTGAGCAATATGTTGTTTAAATTACATAATTTATGGACTAAATAATAATTGATTAAAATCTTAAAATTCTGTAAATTTAAAAAGTAATATTTTTTAATAGGAGGTAGGTTTTGTTGAAAAACATATTAGTCACCATCATTATTGGCACGCTATTATTTTTATCAAGCGCTATCAATGCTGAGGCACAAGCACAAAATCAAAATGATACTTTGAAAAGTTCGCAACAGACTAATGAGAGCAATCAAATAGGTACTGCCACACCAAGAGTCATGCTACCAGGTGAAAATAGACATCAAATTGAAAACACGCAATCTGGTCATTACCAATCCATCGGCTACATAGAAAAAGGAGAAACAATCGCTACTGGTGCGGTTGTTGGTAAAAATACAGTATTGACGAATAAACATGTAGTAAATAACGGTAATGGAAAGCTATCATTTGCACCTGCTGCTGAAAATGAAAAGAGTTTTCCGTATGGTACATTTACAGAAAAAGAAGTGGTAGCCTATCCAGGAGATGCTGACTTAGTACTAGTTCATTTTAATAGAAACAGTGAAAGGCAATCAGTTGGAGATCTTGTGACACCTGCCACAATTGGTGAAACTAGTACTGTGTCTAGTAATGATCCAATAACAGTTACAGGTTATCCAGGTGATAAACCTTTAGCAACGATGTGGGAAAGTTCGGGTGAAGTCATAAGTAATAATGACAGTATATTAACATATAGTGCCAGCACATTTGGTGGAAATTCAGGCTCACCTGTTTTCAATACAAATAATGAATTAATCGGTCTACATTACGGCGGGATAGAAGGCGAAAGCAATAATGCAGTAGCGATTACTGGCGAAGTATTGCAATTTATCAATGATCATAATGTCTAAACATTTATTTTACTTAAATAGATTAAGCCCCTCGTTTAAAAAGTTAAGATAACCTAAACTTTAACGAGGGGTTATATGAATGATTAAACCATAATTATTTTCATTGTACAATCGCATTGTGCGAATTATTTTTGATTTGATAGTTGAGATGTTATGAAAGGTAATGACTTGTTGATGTATGATTCAGCAGGTAAATTACTCGAATGGAACCAATGTTTAGCAATGCCGTATAATCCCCATGATAGAAAACGTGCACTTGTAGCAAGTGTCTCTCTATCTATATCTTTGTGTTCATCAGACATTAATTTTAAAAAAATATCTTCTAATTCTTCTTTAACTCTTTTCTCGACAATTTCCCCATATGCTTCACTATTTAGACGACACTCCTCATGAGTATCTTGGATATAACTAGTAATTGTAATAAAACATTGGCATAGTGCTTTTTCATTTAATTCTGCAACCATATTGAGTGATTGATTTAAATTTTTCAAGATTGTTTCGGACAATGTATAATCCATGATGTCATATTTATCGTAAAAATGAGCATAAAAGGTAGCGCGATTGACAGTGGCGCGTTCAGTAATGTCTTTAACCGTAATTGATACTAACTTTTTTTCTTTTGCAATCTCACGAAAAGCGTCCATTAATAATTTTTTTGTTCTTATAATACGGGGATCTATATGAGTATGAGTCAATTAATTACACCTCTATATTTGTTTTTATCATTAGACAAATTATCTTGCTTTACGAACAAGTTGTCAATAAACATAACTGGCTTTGATTTTATTTCAATTCTATTTTATGATCATTTATTTTGCTATTTAAAAAACAATAAATAATGATACCTAATGTGATGATTATAATACCGACAATACTTAATATATTTGGTAACGCTAAGCCTAAAAGTAACATTTCGCCAATTAATGTAAAAACGATTTCCATCGCTTGTGTCGCTTCAACAGCAGCTAACTTAGTTTGGTTATGTTTCACTATATTCGTTGCATAGAAGAATAATGTTGTTGCTATGATACCAGAGAAAATCGCAACTAAAAAGGTTTGCGTGATTTGATTTGAAGAAGGTAGCCCCTGAGTAGCTACTCCAATCAGAAAAATGATCAACCATAATGGTAAGGTGACTAAGGTCATGCCATATATCCTTTCGATCGTATTTAAATCGTTGCCAACAAGCACCATCATTTTACGATTACCTAAGGGATAACAAAATGCTGCAATCATCAACGGTATGACAGATAATAGGAAAATATGTAATTCTATATTCGAAATGTGCGGAATTTGTACAATGATAACACCTAATATCATAATGCTAGATGTAGCTAGTGAACGCCATGGGATACGTTCTCTCATTTTGATTGTGGATTGACCTTGTTGTATATATGTGTAGAAAAATGGAGCTGTAAAAAGTCCGCAAATAATGGTTAATTGCCATGTCGCCGAAATAAGCCAACCTGGGCTATAATTTGATACAAAAGTTATGGGTACATAAAAAAAGACAAAACCAAGCGAACTCCACAATAACCACCTGAAAAAATTTTGCTTAATATGCAATAAAATAATATGATGACGCCCTTTACGGTTCCAAATAACCATCATTAACAAAAAAGGAAACATAAAAATAAAGCGTAGTGACGCACTAAAAAGCCAACTGCCACCTTCGTTAGACATTGCATGATTTAGTATGAATGTAATAGAAAAAAAGAAAGCAGCTAATATACCAATTAAAATTGCTCGCATTTCAGACCACCTCAAGTTGTGTAATGATACTAACTTACCAGTTTTTTTAATTGCAGCAAACACAATTCATACAAAAAATGTGATATTTCTATAAAATTATGTGAATTTTCGGAAAATAAAAAGCGAAATCATTAGAAAAGTAGTATGATAGGTTTAACAGTAGTAAAAAAATAAAGTTTAATAAATGAAACGATGACGTTGTAATTAGCGTAGTGATGCTAAATGATAAAATATTTACTACAAAATAATACTGAGATAAAATTGATTTTATTCATATTTTATATACATAAGACGATTGGAGTGTGTTAAATGACTAAAAAGATAATCATGGATTGTGATCCAGGTCATGATGATGCGATAGCTTTAATTCTAGCAGGTGCGAAATATAGTACACTTGATATATTGGCCGTGACCACTGTAGCAGGAAACCAAGCAGTTGAAAAAAACACCAAAAATGCACTTAATGTATTAGAAGTTATGGGAAGGCGAGATATTGAAGTATCTGTAGGTGCTTCGCGTCCACTCATAAAACCTGCTTCCTTCGCTTCGGAAATTCACGGGGATTCGGGATTAGATGGACCTAAGTTACCTGAAGTGCCATCATTGAAACCAACGCAATATCACGCTGCAGATGTAATTATTAAGACATTAAAACAAAGCGCTGATCCTGTAACGATTGTTGCAACAGGTCCACTTACAAATGTTGCGACTGCACTAATCAAAGACCCTAGTATTGCTCAATCAATTGACTCTATTACCATTATGGGAGGGGGCACTTTCGGAAATTGGACGCCTACCGCTGAATTTAATATTTGGGTGGATGCAGAAGCTGCTAAACGAGTATTTGAAAGTGGGATTAACATAAATGTTTTTGGGTTAGATGTGACTCATCAGGTCTTAGCAACAGATGAAGTAATTCAAAGGTTTAATAGTATTGATAATAAAATATCTCAATTTGTTGTTGAACTACTAGAATTTTTCAAATCTACTTATAAAACACATTTTAATATGGATGGTGGCCCTATTCATGATGCGTGTACGATTTTATACTTATTGCAACCTGACTTATTTACTATGCAGCAGACACATATCGACATAGAACATCAAAGTTCGCTCACTTACGGTACAATGTCAGTTGACTTAAACAATGTCACAAACAAAGAAAAAAATGCATATTTTGCTACGGCTGTAGATGTTGAACGTGTTTGGACTTTGATGGAACATATGTTAGAAAGTTATAATGTGTAAGCTGAATTATGGATAGCCATTGTTCTCTAAATTTTGAAAATATTGATTTGTAACATTTATAAGAGCTTAGGGATAAGTTTTTTTGAATTCTGTTAATACGATAAAGAAAAGTATGGAATATAAGTATTTGGTACTAAAAATAAACGTCAATTTCTAGCGCAGCAATATAGAAATTGGCGTTTTCTTCGTGTTTGAATTGAGTAAACCTATGTTGCAAAAGTTGTATATATATATTTTCATTACAGTTATTTAATACGAAAGTATGAGATGATTTTAAGTTGAATAATTAGCAAAATACAGATAAAAGCATTTATTATGATATTAATATCATAATTTAAAAGGTGAATCGGATAGTGAAAAATACATTTAAAACGATACTATTATTAGTTATTGTATTAGTGCCGTTAATACTTTTGTTAACAAATATAGATGCTGTACAACGATATGTAAGAGAAAATTTAGTACAACAAAATGATGGAAATAAAGATAGTGGAAAGACAGATAGAAGCATTTTTAATATAAGTAGAGAGACTGAATCTTTTGGTGATTATAAATATAATGACTTCGACGGTAAACACTATGGCATTGATTATGGCATAGCTAAAAACACGCCAGTAACTGCAGCGACAGATGGTAAAGTAACCAGAACTTTTGAAAATGATTTAGGTGGCAAAGTAGTGCAGATTATGGAAGAAGATGGTGTACATCATCAATGGTATATGCATTTAAATGAATTTAAAGTGGAACCCGGTGAAAAAGTTAAAGCTGGAAAAATCATTGCACTTTCTGGTAATACTGGTTCTCAAACTTCAGGGCCGCATCTTCATTTTCAAAGAATGAAAGGTGCCGTTGGAAATGAGTATGCGGAAAACCCTAGAAAATTTATAGAATCGTTACCTAATGGTGAAGAGAGTCTGTATAAGAAATAATTGTTGAGAAAATGTATTATTCCATTCATGCTTTATCCTAATAATGCGATGTTATCGTAGTGATAGCGTAGCGTAATATAGAATAATTTTAGTTATAATTAAAATATTAAGCCAACGTATTACCAAGATGATTCGTCTAAAAGTAAGTCAATAGAGTCGTAATTTAATAAATTTTGATGAATTGCTTCCCATAAATAAAACGCCCCATATGAAGCATATGGATGCCATCGTTTTGCACATAGAGAGAGTTGGTTTTTTCTTTCAGCGTTTGAAGTTTGGTAAAGCCATTGAGCAGCTCTCTGTAACCCCACATCCAAAATAGGCAGTATATTGTCACGCTTTAATGTAAATATTAAAAATATTTCTGATGTCCAACGACCAATACCTTTGACCTGTGTTAAAACTTGTTTTACAGTTTCATCATCTAATTCATATAAATGAGTAAAATCAAGTTTATTTTGTTCTATATGCGATACCAAATTTTGAATATAGTTTATTTTAGTTTTAGAAAGACCTATGTGTTTCATTTGTACTTCTGATAAATTTAACACCGATGCAACAGTCCATTGATTGTGGATTGCTTCCGAGAATCTTTGGAAAATTGCTGAAGCGGCAGTATTTGTAATTTGCTGTCCAATGATAGAACGAATTAACGATTTTAGCGGATTAGGACGCAGTGTTATTTCTATATTGCCAATTTGTCTTATGAGTTTTGCAAGGGTCTCGTCTTGGCGCATGAGTGTCTGGACAGGTGAATCATTTATGTCGATATGCCATTGAGCCATCATATTCACACCTTATTGTAATAATTGTTGTAGCACAACCGCTTGATTATGTTTTTCATCTTTTGCACCATAAAGCAAAATGACATCTTGTTTACTGTTAGCAACAATATCTTGTAATTCATTAAAAGCTTCTTTTTGATCGTTATTTTCACGCAATTCTTTCTCGTATTTTTCTTTAAATGCAGCGTAAAGTTGAGGGTCGTGATTAAACCATTTTCTTAAATCGGATGTTGGTGCAATGTTTTTTAGCCAATGATCTAAATTAGCTTGGTCTTTTGAGATTCCTCGTGGCCAAACGCGGTCTACAAGTATGCGTATGCCTTCTTTAAGTGGTTTTTCATAAATACGTTGTATTTGAATAGTCATAAAAAGCTCCTTTACTCATAATAATTCCAATTATTTTTCTATAGCCTAAAATGTAATATTAAAAACATTAGAACTCATATATTTTAACTTAAGGGGTATAAATAAATATAATATTGAAAAAGGAGATATTAATATGACAAATTTTGATCAAGTTCAACCACCTGAACAATTTAAATATCGTAGTAATGCAGTACTTATTAAAAATTATTATGAATTTACTTGTGATAATCGAATATATTTTAGTCAAACAGCGCACAAAGACTTAGCCAATCAACACTATAAGTTCAATATTGAAATTTTATCTAAAATAAACGATACTGGATTGGCATTAGATTTTAATGAAGTCGATAAAATATATAATAAACAAATCGCAATTTATTTGGATGGTCAACTTGTTAATGAAACATTACCATCTATGAATACAACAGCCGAAAACATTGCCTTTTGGATATGGGAACAATTTGAGCAACACTTACCAGAAGAAAACACACTTCAAAAACTAGAATTTTTTGAGAATGCAACGCAAGGTCTCGTATTGACGCGTGAATTAATGGAAGCAAAATAAAATGTTTTTAACAATATGATTTAACAAACACGACGTGTGTATTGGAACATAACAATTACTTTCGACATTATCGCTAAATATTATTTTAAAAAGCAATGACAGTCTACGGATAGACAAGTTCATTAAAAAGCAATGGACGTCTATCTGTTTTTTTGTGCCATTTTTGGGTTTAGTGGACATAGGAATGAATTGGAAATTGTAACGATATGATTAACTGTATTTTTATATAGAATGTACAAAAATAAATATTCTGAAAATTGCGATAATGTGATATATTTTATTTATCACAACATAGGAGGCACACAATGATCAAAGTAAGTCCGAAACAATTTATTAATAATGTATTATCTGGCGTAGCAATTGCAATTGTTGCTGGGCTCATACCTAATGCTATTTTAGGTGAGATATTTAAACTTTTAGCGCCGAAATATGCCGTTTTTGAATCTTTATTACAGGTTGTTTTAGGTATTCAATTTACAGTTCCGCTATTGGTAGGAGCTTTGATTGCGATGCGCTTTAGTTTAACGCCTTTAGCGACAGCTGTAGTTGCTAGTTCGGCTTTTGTCGGAAGTGGTGTGGCACAATTTAAAGATGGCGTGTGGGTACTTGCCGGCGTGGGAGACTTGATTAATACAATGATAACAGCAGCAGTTGCGGTATTTTTAATATTGGTAATCGGTGAACGTTTTGGTAGTCTGACATTGATTATTTTACCGACAATCGTTGGTGTTATTTCAGGTTTGATTGGTTTGACGTTATTGCCATACATACAATTAATTACGACTGGTATTGGTAACTTAGTTAATACATTTACAGAATTACAACCCATAATTATGTCAATGCTTATTGCACTTGTCTTTAGTTTTATAATTATTTCACCAATTTCTACCGTGGCGACAGCACTAGCCATTGGTATTAGTGGTTTAGCAGCAGGTTCAGCCTCATTAGGCATTGTAGCATGTGAAGGTGTTCTCGTCGCAGGTACGATGAAAATAAACAGATCAGGCGTACCTATTACAATATTTTTGGGTGGTGTTAAAATGATGATTCCCAATATGGTTCGGCACCCTATTATTTTATTACCCATCTTCACCAATGCGATTATCACTGGATTTTTTGGCGCGTTGTTAGGTATTGCTGGTACCAAAGAATCTGCTGGTTTTGGTATTATTGGGTTGGTAGGTCCCATCAGCGCATTTAAACATATGGAAGCCCCATTACTACTTAATCTATTATATGTATTTATCGCATTTTTTGTCGTTCCGTTTATGATAGGTTTCTTAATTCATATATTCTATATGAAAGTTTTGAAATTATATGATAAAGAAGTATTTAAGTTCCTAGCATAAAATAAGTGAAGATATAGATTTGCTTATTGTAATATATTAAAAATGCGCATTATCAATATATAAGTGAAAAGATTAAAAAGGCCTCAAATCAAAGGCCTTTTTAATTTTGCACAAAATAATTTGCAAGTATGACCCCAATATATAAAAAATGTATCGAAATATATTGTTACAGTTATGTAACAATAAGGTTGTTTGTAATTTTTCAGACTATATAAAAAATGAAGCAAATCAAGAGATAACATTCTTTTATATCAATAATTATAAATAATAAAAACAAAATTGATTATTTGAGAATGTTGTATAAAGCAATTACAAAAGATTGCAATGTTACAAATCAGAACAATTTTTGTAAAGTTTTGTTATGTAAGTGTAATATGATTGATAAAAATATATGGTATATTAACTATGGTCAAAAAACAAAACATAAAATTTAAAGAATTTTAGCAAATACGACAAAAAAATTATCGAAAATATATTTTATTAAAAATTAAATTTGGAGGATTTATTTTATTATGAAAAAATCAATTTTAGCATCATCATTAGCAGTAGCATTAGGCGTAACAGGATATGCAGCAGCATCTGACAACAATCAAGCTCACGCTTCAGAACAAAACATCGACAAAGCACATTTAGCAGAATTAGCATTAAATGGTTCAGCTGAATTAGATCAAAAACCATTACACGCTGGTGCATATAACTACAATTTTGTACTAGATGGTAACGAGTTTACATTCACATCTGACGGTAACACATGGTCATGGGAATACCATGCAGTTGGTGCGCAAGCTTCAACACCTAACACTACACAAGATGTAAGTTCAGAAGTAAGTGTCAACACAAATGAAAAATCAGCAAGTGACGTACGTTCACAACAATCATATACTGCTCCAGCAGCAGTAGAAGCACCAAAAGCTTCAGCAACTACAAATGTTAAAACAGCACAAACAAGTGCAGCTACACAAACATATAAAACAGCTCAAGTATCTGCGGCTTCAACTGGTGGATCAGTTAAAGCACAATTCTTAGCTGCTGGTGGATCAGAAGCTATGTGGAATTCAATTGTAATGCCTGAATCAAGTGGTAATCCAAATGCGGTTAACCCAGCAGGATATAGAGGCTTAGGTCAAACTAAGGAATCATGGGGTACTGGTTCAGTAGCTGATCAAACTAAAGGTATGTTAAACTACGCTAAACAACGTTACGGTTCTGAAGCAGCAGCGTTAGAATTCCGTAAAAGCCACGGTTGGTGGTAAAATCTATAGCACTGAAGGTGTTGTGTTTGGTGATATAGATAAGAGTGACTCGCTTGAGGCACTCTTTTTTTATATTGACATGTTAGAATATTCTGATAAAATTAATATTAATTTAATTATAAAGTGACTTATCCAGAGAAGTGGAGGGACTTGACCCGTTGAGACTTCAGCAACAGACTTATCTATTATCATAAGTACTGTGCTACATTCAACAAGTGAAATACTTGATAGATAAGTGTCATGTGAGAGCTATATGTCACTTATGAGGCATATAGTTTTTTATTTTAAGGAGGACTTTTAATGGTAATATCAGATCGGTTATCACAAATTCCGGATAGTTACTTTGGTAAAACGATGGGACGTAAAATAGAGCCCGGGCCATTACCGTTGATTAATATGGCCGTAGGTATACCTGATGGCGCAACGCCTAAAGGTATCCTTGATTGTTACGCAGAAGCCATCTATAAACCTGAAAATCAAAAATATGTCGCTTTTCATGGGAAAGAAACATTTAAACAAGCAATCGTCGATTTTTATAAAAGACAATATGATGTTGAATTAGATAAAGATGAAGAAGTCTGTATTCTATATGGTACGAAAAACGGCTTAGTCGCTTTGCCTACATGTATCGTTAATCCGGGTGAAAATGTGCTGCTTCCCGATCCAGGTTATACAGATTATTTAGCAGGTGTATTGTTGGCAGATGCTAAGCCACAACCACTTGTGTTAAAGCCACCTTATTATTTACCACAATGGCATATGATAGATAAAGACGTCTTATTAAATACACGCTTAGTTTATCTAA
The DNA here is from genome assembly GCF_017892255.1 of Staphylococcus sp. GDY8P94P. NCBI lineage: Bacteria > Bacillati > Bacillota > Bacilli > Caryophanales > Staphylococcaceae > Staphylococcus > Staphylococcus sp. GDY8P94P. The sequence continues at coordinate 340,881 of NZ_JAESKU010000008.1, read as the reverse complement.
CTTATCCAAATAACCCTACAGGTTCAGTTGCTACAAAAGATGTATTTGATAAAGCAATTGCACAATTTCAAGGCACAAAAACTAAAATTGTTCATGATTTTGCCTACAGTGCATTTGGCTTTGATTATAAAAATCCAAGTATTTTACAATCAAAGGGTGCTAAAGACTTAGCAATAGAAGTGTTTTCTTTATCAAAAGGATATAATATGTCAGGTTTTAGAGTTGGTTTTGCTGTAGGGAATAAAGATATGATACAAGCATTGAAAAAATATCAAACACATACGCATGCTGGTATGTTTGGTGCACTGCAAGATGCGGCTACATTTGCTTTAAATCATTATGATGATTTCCTTGTGAGTCAAAATGAAATATTTAAAGTCCGAAGAGATAAGTTTACAGCTAAATTGAATGAAGCAGGTATCCCTTTTGAACCGATGAATGGTGGCATATTTTTATGGTTAAAAACACCTAAACATTATGATGGTGAAACGTTTGAAACATATTTATTAAAAGAAAAGTCCATTTTAGTTGCGCCAGGTATTCCATTTGGTGAACATGGGCAGAACTATGTACGTATTTCATTAGCAGTGGATGATGATAGCTTAATGGAAGCGGCAGAGCGCATTCAATCATTAAAACATTTATATGAAGCAGAATAGGAGTGAAATGATCAATGAAAAGCATTAAACTTTTTGGTGTCAGAGAAGAAGATATCCCTTTTATTAATGAATGGTCAGAAAAAAATCAGGTGAAAGTAGATTTAGATAGTGACATATTATCTTTGGAAACAGTAGATCGTGTTAAAGGTTTTGATGGGGTATCGTTGTCACAACAAATTGAATTAGATGAAGTAGTTTATCAGAAATTACATGATTATGGTATTAAGCAAATTGCTCAGAGAAGTGCTGGCTTTGATAGTTATAATCTTGAGTTAGCTAAGCAATATGAACTAGTTATAACCAATGTACCTTCTTATTCTCCGCATTCTATCGCTGAATATACTGTGTCTCAAGCATTAAATTTAATTAGAAATTTTAATGATATACAAAATAAAACTGCAGCATATGATTTTAGATGGCAACCGAGTATTTTGTCACGTTCTATAAAAGATTTAAAAGTTGCAGTTATTGGTACAGGTCGTATTGGTTCTATTGTAGGTAAGATTTTTGCAGAAGGTTTTGGTTCAGAAGTAGTAGCATATGATATTGAACCTCAAGTCTCATGTGAAGCGTATTTAACATATAAAGAAAGTATGAGTGAGGCGATTAAAGATGCAGATATTGTAACTGTACATATTCCAGCGACAAAGGAAAATACATATTTGTTTAATGAGGCAGTATTTACAGAAATGAAAACAGGTGCCGTGTTTATTAATTGTGCGCGCGGTACGATTGTTGATACAAAAGCCCTTATAGATGCATTAAATAGTGGAAAAATAATAGGTGCAGCATTAGATACTTATGAAGGTGAGAAAGGGTTATTCCCAAGTGATCAACGCAATACACAATTAGATGATGCAATATTAGTTGAATTGATAGAACGACAAGATGTCATTCTATCTCCACATATTGCTTTTTATACAGATGCAGCTGTAAAAAATCTTATTGTAGATGCGCTAGATGCAACATTAGAGGTAATATATACTGGTGATAGTAAGCTTCGTGTTAATTAAATATGTAATATAAAAATAGGGCTAAGACGTTTGATTTCGTCTCAGCCCTCATTTTTTGAATGTGCAGGTTATTTAGCATCATAGCCTTGATCTTCGATAGCATCTTTCATACTTGTCATTGTAACTTTATTATCGTCAAAATCAACTTCAACATTACCAGCATCAAGGTTCACATCAGCCGTTGATACGCCATCTAGATTTGTAAGTGCAGATTCTACTGCATGTTTACAATGATCACAGCTCATGCCATCAACTTTAATTGTTTCTGTTGCCATAGGAATCACCTCCTTAAATCAAGGATGTTTATTATTATTATTATTACAAAGTTGCGTTATAATTTCATTCGTTTCAATCTGAGAGAATTTGTTACCACACTTACTGAGCTTAATGCCATTGCTGCGCCAGCTACCCAAGGTGCAAGTAAACCTAAAGCTGCGATAGGAATACCAGCAACGTTATAGCCGAATGCCCAAAATAAGTTTTGTCTGATATTACTTATCGTTGAATTACTAGCTTTGATTGCTTTAGGAATTAATAATAATTCTCCACCTAAAATTGTAACATCAGCTGCCTCTATTGCTACTTCTGTACCTGTTCCAATAGCAATACCGATATCAGCTTGAACAAGCGCCGGTGCGTCATTAACGCCATCTCCAACCATAGCAACAATTTTATCATTATCCTGAAGTTCTTTGATTTTTGAAGCTTTTTCTTCTGGTAATACTTCTGCAATTACAGCGTCTATACCTACTTGTTTCGCAATTGCTTGTGCTGTTCGCGCGTTATCTCCTGTAAGCATTGTTACGGAAATACCTAATTCGTGCAATTGTTGAATCGCTTCATTGGCAGAATCTTTGACTGTATCAGCGACGGCAATCACACCTTGTAGTGTTTGATTAATAGCAATGAGCATTGCCGTTTTACCTTCGTATTCATATTTGACTAAATTATCTTCATACTTTGAAACATCAATATGAGCATCTTTCATGAATTTACGTGTGCCGACCAATACGTCTTGGTTATGGATCATTGCTTGAATTCCGTGTCCTGGCACTGCTTCAAATGATGCTGTTTCTAATAAATTGATACCTTTATCATTTGCATAACTGACGATTGCTTCAGCTAGTGGATGTTCAGAATCTTTTTCTGCACTCGCTAAAAGTTGTAGTGTTTCATCATTACCATCAAAGTCCGTCACAATTGGTTTACCGTTTGTGATGGTTCCTGTTTTATCAAGAACGACTGTATCAATTTGGTGTGTACGTTCAATGTGCTCGCCACCTTTAAATAAAATACCATTTTCAGCAGCCTTGCCAGTACCTACCATAATTGAAGTAGGTGTTGCGAGACCTAATGCACATGGACAAGCTATCACTAATACAGCGATTGCTGCTACAAGTGCAGGTTCGAATTGACCAGTTTGAACAAAAGCAATCCAAATGATAAATGTGAGTATAGCAATACCTACGACAATAGGGACAAAGTAGCCAGAAATCGTATCAGCTAAACGCTGTATAGGTGCTTTAGAACCTTGAGCATCTTCAACTACTTTAATAATAGAAGATAATGCAGTGTCTTTTCCTACTTTCGTTGCTTCTATTGTAATGGTACCATTTTTATTCATCGTTGATCCTATCACATTATCGTTTACTGTTTTTTCAACAGGGATAGATTCACCAGTTAACATAGATTCGTCTATCGCAGTCATACCTTTGATTATATGTCCATCTACTGGTATTTTTTCTCCTGGTTTTACTTGTATATAATCTCCGACAACAACTTCACTTAGTGGCACCATTTGTTCTTTGCCATTTCTGATTATGCGTGCTTCTTTTGCTTGTAAACTTAACAATTCACTTAAAGCATTTGTAGTTTGTGTTTTGGCACGGCTTTCTAAATATTTACCGAATAAGATAAGTGTTATTAATACAGCGCTCGTTTCAAAATACAGATGAGGTGTATCATTTGTATGGTTCAACCATTTTATCATTTCATAAATACTATAAAAGAATGCGGCACTCGTACCTAACGTGACTAATACATCCATATTGGCTGAACCATTTCGCAGATTTTTATAAGCACCTACATAGAACTGCCAACCAATAATAAATTGAACAGGTGTAGCTAATATGAATTGAAACCAAGGATTCATTAAGAAACTAGGTAATGGTAGTCCGAATAAATGGATAAACATCGTCAATAATAAAGGTAAAGAAAGTATGGCTGAAACAATTAATTTGTTTCGTTTTCCTTTTAACTCTTGTGCTTTTCGTGAATTTTTTTCTGAAGGGGCCGCTTTGGTTTTTGCATCATAGCCGATGTTTTGTATTTTTTTTATCAATTCATCTATAGATGTCATTTCTGGATTATAATTAATCGTTGCATTTTCGGTTGTGAGGTTGACGTTTGCTTGTTCAACACCGTCAGTGCGGTTAAGTACTTTTTCAATACGATTTGAACATGCGGCGCAAGTCATACCAATGACATCTAAATCAGCTTTTTCAGTGACAACATCATAACCTGTATCTTTAATTTTTTGAGTTAAAGCATCTAGTGAAGTATTATCTGAATTATATTCAATCGTTGCTTTCTCAGTTGTAACATTGACATTTGCTTTGACATCTTCCATTTTATTTAAATTCTTTTCGATGCGGTTCGCACATGCAGCACAAGTCATGCCTATAATGCCTAATGTCGTTTTTTTGTTGTTATCCATCTCAGTGAATGCCTCCTTTTGCTTCATAGATTTATAATGAATCGTTATTTGTATGTCATCTGTTAAATTTAATATACCCCCTATAGGTATGAAAGTCAATGTGTTTGTTTGGAATAAAATAAGCTAACATCAGTATGTATGTAACAAGTGATGTTAGCTTATGATTTAAATCAAAGTTATATTAGATGATGCTGATTAACTTTGCTGAGTTCAGAAACAATTTTACGGCTGTCTTTATTAAGATGTTGTACATAAATCATATTGTTTTTCTTTTTATAATTTTCTATCAAGGTATCTACTGCATTGACAGCTGAATCATCCCATAAATGTGCTTGGCTAAAATCGAGATAAATTGTTTTATCTCTTATTTCTAAATCTAATTGGTTCATTAAGGAATCGATAGATACAAAGAAAATTTGACCTTCAATTTTATAATAGATGTGATGATCGCGTTCCTCATATTGAGCAGAGACGTTGGATATCTTTGTAGCAAAACATAATGCACTGACAATAACGCCAACGATGACGCCGAGCGCTAGGTTACTTGTGAACAATACGATAACTACCGTTAGCATCATCACAAATGCATCAGAACGTGGGGCTTTTTGTATAAATTTAAATGATTGCCAATTAAATGTACCTACAGAAACCATCACCATGATGCCGGCCAAAATTGGCATTGGAATTTCAACAACCCAGTCACCAAAGACCATAATCAAGATGATTAAAAACACACCCGCTGTAAATGTGGAAAGGCGTGTGGTTGCACCTGAACGCACATTAATAACCGACTGCCCAATCATAGCACAACCACCCATTGCACCAAAAAAGCCTGTGATAAAGTTTGCGATACCTTGTCCACGAGCTTCTTGGTTTTTGTTACTATAACTATCAGTCGCTTGATCGACGATGCGTGACGTTAATAAACTTTCTACAAGACCTACAATTGCCATTGATATGGAATAAGGAAATATAATTTTAAAAGTTTCCATGTTAAATGGTACATCAGGGATTAATAAATGCGGTAAACTTTTTTTGATTTCGCCTAAATCTCCAACTGTTTTAACATCTACACCAGTAACTAAATAGACGATCGTTAATACGACGATAGCAATTAATGGTGCAGGTATACGATTGAATACACGAGGTAATAAATAAATAATTAATAATGTGATGATTACAAATAAATATGTAGGTAATGAAATACCAAAGATATGTTTAAGTTGTGTCATAAATATCATTATAGCTAGTGCATTCACAAACCCAATCATCACAGAGTTTGGAATGAATTTCATCAGTCTACCTATTTTTAATAGACCAAAGATGATTTGAATGATGCCCATTAAAATGGTTGCAGCAAGTAAATATTGTATACCATGATCGCGTACTAATGGCACAATGACTAAAGCGACAGCACCTGTAGCAGCGGATATCATTGCGGGTCTACCTCCAACAAATGAAATGACGACAGCGATGATAAATGATGCATATAAACCGACCATTGGATCTACCCCTGCAATAATAGAGAATGAAATTGCTTCAGGAATTAATGCAAGTGCTACAACAATGCCTGCTAATATATTTGTTCCTGGTGCAGTGAGCCATTCTCTCTTTAATTTATTTAGCATAATTTGTGCTCCTTTATTAAAAGTCAATTTTAATAGTATAGCACATAGCATAAAAAAAGTTTATAGTACTTTATGACAAAAAAATTCAAAAATTATAATTTATTACGAAATAAAAATGTGACAGTTTTGTTATTTGAAATGATGTATTTGTTAGTAAAATCAAACGAGGAAATTAAATAAATTCGCTATGATAAAAATATAAATAAAAGTAAAGTGATTGAAGGAGTGTAATACATGTCTATTCTAAAAGTTGAAGGATTAACGAAAAATTATGGCAATAAACATAGAAAGCAAGAAGTACTAAAAGGTATAGATTTTACAATTGAAAAAGGTGAATTTGTAACAATCATGGGACCATCAGGTTCTGGTAAAACGACATTACTTAATGTGATCAGTTCCATTGATTATATAACGAGTGGTACAGTGGAAATTAATGGTCATCAAATTAATAAAATGAGTAATAAAGCATTAGCAGACTTCCGTAAAAAAGAAATAGGTTTTATTTTCCAAAATTATAGTGTACTTAATACATTAACTGTTAAAGAAAATATTATGTTACCACTATCTATTCAAAAATTATCTAAACAAGAAAAAGAACAAAATTATGATGAAGTCACTCAAGCATTAGGTATTAGTGAATTGGGTCATAAATATCCAAATGAAATATCTGGAGGACAACAACAACGTACTGCTGCAGCAAGAGCTTCAGTACATAAACCAGCTATTATTTTTGCAGATGAACCAACAGGTGCGTTAGATTCAAAAAGTGCACAAGATCTATTGAATCGTTTGGAAGAGTTAAACCAAAAAACAAATGCTACTATCGTTATGGTCACACACGATCCTGTTGCAGCAAGTTATTCAAATCGTGTCATTATGCTGAAAGATGGGGATATACATTCTGAAATATACCAAGGTGAGGATAGCAATCAAGCATTTTATAAAAATATCATTCACATGCAAACTGCCTTAGGTGGTGTGACAAATGAATTTTAATCAAATCGTCATCAAGAATTTAAGGAAAAATATTAGACATTATGCCATGTATTTATTTTCTTTAATTGTCAGTATCGTTTTATATTTTAGTTTTGTAACTTTAAAATACACCGACAGTATTAATAATGAACAATCATTAAAGACAATTCAAAAAGGTTCAGAAATTGGTGCAGTATTTTTATTCTTTATTATTGTTATATTTTTAATGTATGCGAATCAACTTTTTATTAAACGTAGAACCAGTGAATTTGCACTGTATCAATTGATTGGTTTAACAAGAAATAACATCATGAGAATGTTAGCCATTGAGCAAGCGATGATGCTGTTATTAACGAGTGTGATTGGTATGCTTATAGGTATATTTGGTTCGAAATTACTGTTGATGATTGTGCTCAAAGTATTAGACATTAATATGAGCGTATCATTAGCGTTTCAATTGCCAGCTGTAATGCAAACGTTGATGCTTATTGTTGTGTCATTTGTACTCATACTAATACAAAGTTTTATATTTTTACGTAAACGCAGTATTTTAATGATGATGAATGACAATGCACGCACGGAAGCAACCAAGTCTCAAATTACTATGATGGAAATTATTTTTGGTGTATTAGGTATTGTGATGATTGGTATTGGCTATTATATCTCTACAGAAATGTTTGGGAAGTTCATCAATATGATCATCTATTCACCATTTATCATTTTATTGTTAACGGTATTAGGTGCATATTTATTTTTCCGCAGTTCTGTTTCACTTATATTTAAAACGTTAAAACGTTCAAAAAGAGGTAACGTGTCAATCACTGATGTAGTGTTTACATCATCTATCATGCATAGAATGAAGAAAAATGCATTATCATTAACAATTATTGCAACTATTTCAGCAGTAACCGTAACAGTATTATGCTTTGGTGCGATTAGTAAATCAACGATGAATGAAAATACAGAGTTAATGGCACCGCATGATTTAAATTTTACAGATAGTAAACAAGCAAAACAATTTGAAAGTAAATTAAAACAAGCAGATATAGATGTGACAAAAGATTATAAAGAAGTAGTGCGTGGTGACATATTAAAAGATCAAGTATTTCAAAAATCCAATATGGGGCGCATGGATAGCTTATTTGTAACGAGTAACCAATACTTTAACGATAAAGCAGTGACTGGAAATAAAGCGAAATTGATTAATTTAGCAGCCGGTAATGGAATAGTAAAATATGACTTAAATAAAGAGATTCAGTTGAAGAATAGAGATAAAGAAACATTTAAGGTAATTGGTGATAGTAGCAAAGCGACATTTATGAGTGAAATAAGTTATGGCGGTCCTGTATTACTCGTGAGCTCTGACAAATATGAGGAAATTAAACAGGGTAGTAATGAGACGAATAAGCAATATGGTTATGATTTGAAACATCATACAGATTTGACTAAAGCAACGAAAATTGCACAATCGATTGAACCAAGCATCCAATCACAAGGTATGATAAAGCAGGAAATGAACGAGAGTGTCGGTATTTTATTATTTGTAACTTCATTTTTAGGTTTAGCATTTTTAGTAGCAGCAGGATGTATCATCTATATTAAACAAATGGACGAAACTGAAGATGAAATACCGAGTTTTCGTATTTTAAGAAAAATTGGTTATACGCATCAAGATATGTTGAAAGGACTAGGCTTAAAAGTTATTTTCAACTTTGGCTTACCTTTAGTTGTATCACTGATGCATGCATATTTTGCAGCAAAAGCTTTTATGGGACTCTATAATGCAACGAGTATGACACCTGTTTATATTGTTATGATTGTATATTCAATTGTGTATTGTATATTTGCAATTATGTCTTTTATACATTCAAGTCGAATAGTAAAACACTCAATTTAAACAATATAAAATTTAATAAATCATTTTAAATAAAATGCTGTGGATTAAGTTATGAACATATGACGTTATTCACAGCATTTTTTAAATATGTTTGTTGTTGTCTATTTGTGGTATGTAGTACACGATAGAATTATTACACATGGGGGTATAATGATGAATTTATTAGAATTTCATAAGCAAATTAAAGGATATACACAAAATAAACAACCAGGTATCCAAAAAGATATGGATCCACAACCTATAACGGAAATGGAAGGATATAAAAGTGGTGGCAAATTAACAGGTAAAGTTGCTCTAATTACTGGTGGTGATTCTGGTATTGGACGTTCTGTAGCGATGTTATTTGCAAAAGAAGGGGCGAACGTTGCCATTGGTTACTATGATGAACATGAAGATGCTCAAAAAGTAGTGGATGATTTGAGAGAGATAGGCGTGAAAGCTAAAGCTTATGCACATGATTTAAAGGTAGTATCAGAATCTCAAAAATTAATTGATCAAGTGGTTAAAGATTTTGATGGCTTAAATATTTTAGTGAATAATGGAGGTGTTCAATTTCCGCAAGATAGTTTTCAAGAAATTACGCCAGAGCAAGTGAAAGAAACGTTTGAAACTAATATTTTTGGCATGATGTTTTTATCTCAAGCAGCAGCGACTCATTTAAAAAACGGCGATGCCATTATCAATACTACTAGTGTTACCGCTTATAGAGGATCAGCGCATCTCATAGATTATTCAGCAACTAAAGGGGCAATCGTTGCGTTTACGAGATCATTAGCGACGAGTCTGATAGAACAAGGCGTACGCGTAAATGCTGTTGCACCTGGCCCTATATATACACCTTTAATACCTGCTACATTTTCAGATGAAAAAGTAGCACATCAAGGTGGAGAAACACCTATGGGTCGTCGTGGACAACCTGCAGAACTTGCACCATCATACGTATTTTTAGCGTCTTATGCAGATAGTTCTTACATTACAGGACAAGTCATTCATGTAAATGGTGGTGATTATATTACTTCTTAAGCATAGTTGGCATCTTAGCTATGATGGTTTAACGTAATAATATATTTTTCTATAACATTGATTGCAAAGCTTACACCATTAAATTAGTGATGCATGTATGACGTTTTCTCTTTTAACAAAATTGAAAATATGTAATTAGGCATGATCATTTGATATTCCATAAAGATATACACTTTGATAGTGCTTTCTAGTTATTTTAATAAAAAACACTTTCATATAAATTCATTTAATAACATGAATTTAATGAAAGTGTTTCGTTATATTTTATAGTGATTGTAAAACCATATGAAAAATGAAAGTAGTTTTGCAATATGTGTAAAGTCTTTTAAAGTTGAGCGTGAATTGTTCATATGATATTTAACATAGAATGTTTTGATCTAGTCATGTTTTGAAAGTTGATAGACTACACGAGTAGATAAATCTAAAAACATTCCTTTTATTTATAACTAAGGTATCAAGTTTGATGCATACGTTCTAAACTGCTAAAAGAAATCTGAAGGAATGAAGTCATCGACATTTATATTTTTCAAAGAGTCAAAGTTAACATTTTCAATATTTTGTAGTATTTCTCCTTCTTTAAATTGTTGATAATAATTTGTAGTTTCTGCTACGATATCGTGATCTTGAAATGTTTTTACAACACCTAAAATCAAGAGGACAGCTATTGCACCTTTGATGATTGTTTTCATAAGTAATGACTCCTTTTAATGATAATACATATATTATATATGAAAATTCAGACTGTGACATGCGTCCATAGTATTTATATATCATCGTACCTTAGTTGTATACGACGTGCTTATGAAAATATATAATTATCGACTGTAATTAGAGACCAAAAGCAATCGGTAACCAGAAATAAACAAATAATGATATAACAATAATAGTGAATAAATTTAATATAAATCCAGCTTTTACCATATCTTTCATTTCTAATTCATCAGAACTGAATACAGCTGCATTTGGTGGTGTTGAAATGGGCAACATGAAAGCACAAGTCGAAGATACTGCAACGATACCCATAATTATGAAAGGGTCTTGGCTGATAGCTGCAGCAAAACCAATACTGATTGGCATTAACATATTTGAAACAGCTGTATTAGACATCACTTCAGTAAGGAATAAGATGCCAGTTGTAAGCACGATAACAATTAAAATGAGGGGTAAAGGTTTTACAACACCCAGCATACCTCCAAACCATTTTGTTAAACCAGAGTCTTCAAAAGCAGCAGCTAATGAAAGGCCTCCACCAAACAATAGTAAAATACCCCAAGGGAGTTTGCTCATATCATCCCAAATAAGTAATCCACCTTTGTGAGACTTAGCAGGAATTAAAAATAAGAGCACTGCGCCTGTCATTGAAATAATGGTATCAGATAAGTGAAGACTAGCTGGAAGAAGACTACCACAGATCCATAAGACACTGACAAATAGAAATACAACACCAGTTAATTTTTCTTCTAAACTCATGGGTCCTAAATCACGTAATGATTTTTTGGCAAAGTCAGAAGAAATTTTATCTGCATCTTCAATTTTAAAGAGCCATTTTGTCATTAACAAGTATAATATGATAAGCAATATAATTGTTAAAGGTAAAGCGAAAATCATCCATTGTGCAAAAGAAACTGTTCTATTTAAGCTTGAAGCAGCGATTGCTGCAAACACTGCATTTGGTACTGAACCAATTAAAGTTGCGAGACCACCAATAGAAGCGGAATAAGCGACTGTAAGCAATAATGCTTTACTGAATTTATGTGCTGACTCTGGTTTTAAAAATTGTGCGCTTTGAATTTCATGTATTAAAGCTAATGCAATAGGTAGCATCATTAAAGCTGTTGCAGCATTAGAAATCCACATCGATATAAATGCTGTTGCAATCATGGTACCTAAAATAATACGATTGCTATTAGATCCCATCATAGCAATAATCGTCATTGCAATACGTTTATGTAAGTTCCATTTTTCAATTGCCAAAGCAATGATGAAACCACCCATATACATAAAGACTATCGGATCAGCATAAGCGCTTGCAGCCACTTGCTCATCTGTTCCACCACTTAAAGGTAATAAAATGAGTGGAATGAGTGACGTTGCTGGGATAGGAATCGCTTCTGTAATCCACCATGTGGCAACAAATAGTGTTACAGCAAGTACAGCCCTAGGAGCGTCATCTAGACCAGTAAGTCCAGGAATAAAATAAAATATCAAGAAAAGCAACGGTCCTAGGATCAAACCAATTTTTTGTTTCATAAAAAATCCCCCTTGTTTGTACCCTTGCATTAGTTAGAATATCAATTTGGAAAAGTAATGACAATTTATTTTTCAGAAAATTGTAAAAAAAGAGTGGTTTATTGTTAGAATAAGTTTAAACTTGTGCATTTAAGATATAAAGGGAGTGATTTTATGATATTGGGGACACTGGTAGGTAAAGATGATACATGGGTATTATGGGCAATTATTATAGTGTGGGCCACAGTAAGTATCTTTTTAGAACAACGCTATCAATGGGCAAGTACGATATCAGGGGCGATTATTGCACTGGTAGGCGCGATGATACTTTCTAACTTTAAAGTTATACCGACGAGTGCGCCAGTTTATGATACGGTGTGGGATTATATTGTTCCTTTATCTATACCATTACTACTTTTTAGTTCGAATATATTAAAAATTTGGAAAGAAAGTCGACGATTGTTGTTTATTTTTTTAATTGCATCAGTAGGGACCATGATTGGAACAACTGTAGCTTTTATCATATTAAATCATTCAGTACCTTATTTATCTAAAATAGGTGCAATGATGACCGGAAGCTACATTGGTGGCGGCGTAAATTTTGCTGCTTTGAGTTCCAAATTAAAAACACCTGGAGAAATGGTTTCATCCACAGTTGTCGCAGACAATAGTGTAATGGCATTATATTTTCTGCTATTAATTGCGATTCCATCGATACCGTTTATTAAAAACACTTTAATACACATTATAAAAGTGATCATTCACCAGCATCGCAAGCATCATTTTGGCAACCTAAAAAAATTCAATTATTAGATATTGCATTTTCAATCGCTGCAGCAATCGCAATCGTTGCGATCAGTTTTAAACTTTCTGAATTCATACAACAAGTCGTACCTCAAAGTAATTTGGTCTTAACTATACTTGTGTCATTTTTTGGAGATTTCTATCTTTTGCTTACAACTTTAACACTTGTCATTGTTGCCATTTGGGGAGATTTCTTTGAAAAGTTAGCAGGTGCTTCTGAAATTGGAACATTTTTAATTTATATTTTCTTTGTTGTCATAGGTACACCGGCTTCATTTGTTACGATTGTTAAAACGGCACCGCTGTTGTTTATCTTTGTAATGATTATTTTAATATTTAACTTAGGGCTAAGCTTGTTGTTAGGCAAGTTGTTAAAATTCAATATAGAAGAGATATTATTAGCAAGTAATGCAACCGCTGGAGGGCCCACTACTGCAGCAGCATTAGCGATAGGTAAAGGTTGGACTGATTTAGTCGGACCTATATTAATTGTAGGCACATTAGGTTATGTGATTGGTAATTATGCTGGAACGTTAATGTACCAATGGCTTTCTTATATCGCTTAGTGAAAAGGCATTTATTTAGAAATATCACGACGAAATGATATAGTTAATCTGATAAATTAGTGAAGACGAGTGAGGGATGAAATTTGAGTGAAAAAGAAAAAATGTTAGCTGGACAATGGTATGATGCAAACTATGATGCAAATTTGGACAAAGAAAGAAATATAGCAAAAGATTTATGCTTTGAATTAAACCAAACTAAACCCAGTAATAAAGAGAGACGCCAAACAATTTTGAAAGCATTGTTACATGCTGAACCACATCACTTAGAATTATTAAGTCCATTTTATGTTGATTATGGTTATAACCTTTTTTTAGGTGAGCAGGTGTTTATTAATCATGACTGTTATTTCATGGATGGTGGTAAAATCTTCGTGGGCAATCATGTATTTATTGGACCGAAATGTGGTTTTTACACTGCGATACATCCCTTAGACTATCAAGTTAGAAACCAAGGATTGGAACAAGCGCTACCAATACATATAGGAGATAATGTTTGGATTGGCGCAAATGTTATAGTTTTACCTGGAGTTACAATTGGTAATGGCACAGTTATTGGCGCTGGAAGTATTGTATCTAAAGATATTCCAGAGAATGTAGTTGCAATAGGTTCACCGGCAAAACCAATAAAAACGATTGATAACAACTAAGCGACTTTATGAGCTTAAATTATATATTGAACTTTTTTAATAGGAGTTAGTAACATGAATCAACGTTTGCAACGGATGATGTTACTGCTCCTTTTTATTTGCTACAAGATAAATAAAATACTATTGTGTGAAATTTTAAAACAAATTAAATTTGTTTTAAAAAATGTTCAGCGGAGCTTAAATAGAAAATAATAAAATTGTTCGGAATATAATAAAAATTTGTGTTAGAATGTATAAATATGGAAATTGAAAAGTTTATATTTTGTTAATTACAAATAATTTAATATTTATTTGTTGCAAGTAGCTTTAGCATCCATATATAGAAAGGATTGAACTATTTATTTCACAAGTTTAAAGAGTGAGTAGTTCAAAGAAAGAGGAGAATTATTCATGGACATTTTAATAGGAACCTTGTTTTTAATCGTTGTCTTAGTGTTATTTACATTATTTACATATCGTGCTCCTAATGGCATGCGTGCGATGGGAGCATTAGCCAATGCAGCGATAGCAACATTTTTAGTAGAAGCTTTTCATAAATATGTTGGCGGAGATCTATTTGGCATTAAATTTTTAGGAGATCTTGGTGATGCTGCTGGTGGACTAGGCGGCGTGGCAGCTGCTGGTTTAGTTGCTTTAGCAATAGGTGTTTCACCTGTTTATGCTTTGGTTATTGCAGCAGCTTGTGGTGGTTTAGATTTAATACCAGGGTTTGTTGCTGGTTATGCAATTGGTTATTTAATGAAGTTTGCAGAACATAAAGTGCCAGACGGCATAGATTTAATAGTAGGCATTTTGATTATAGCGCCACTAGCAAGGTTAGTAGCTACTGTAATCACGCCATTAGTAAATAATTCATTATTGAAAATTGGAGACATTATCCAAAGTTCCACAGAAATTAACCCGATTATTATGGGGCTTATACTTGGTGGCGTCATTACAGTAGTTGGGACAGCACCATTAAGTTCCATGGCGTTGACTGCATTATTAGGTTTAACCGGAATGCCAATGGCAATTGCGGCAATGGTTTCATTTGCGTCATCTTTCATTAATGGTACGATGTTTAATAAACTAAAACTTGGAGATCGCAAATCTAGAATTGCGGTTTGTATTGAACCATTATCACAAGCAGATGTTGTATCTGCAAATCCAGTGCCCGTTTATACTGCCAACTTTATTGGGGGAGCTTTAGCAGGTGCGGTTATAGCAACATCTGGTATGATTAATGATGCTACAGGTACAGCTACACCGCTCGCAGGTTTCCTTGTTATGTTCGGTTTCAATAACCCGATAAAAATCATTATATATGGTGCTATTGTAGGTATTATAGGTTTAATCGTAGGTTATGTTTGTTCTGTTTGGTTTAAAAATTATCCAGTCGTTTCGAAAGAAGAGATAGAAGCACGATAATACTGAGTAATAGATAAACGATATGAAAGATCAATTTAAAACCATCGTATGTATTTTACACTTAACATAAAGTCAATTATATAAATGAAAAAGTAGCAAAATGGCATCCATCAATATTAAATGGATGCCATTTTGCTGTGTTTTTATTTTTATAACATTAAAAATATGTGTTTAAACAAGTTCAAGTTTATATTAATTACTTAGCTGACTATCTGGGACATCAGTGATAAACATATGTCCAGGTGCATGTGTAATCATCAATTCTGGCTTAGCATCTAACGCAACAGATTGTGGAGTAACTCCACAGCCCCAAAATACAGGGACTTCATTTTCTTTAATCGTGACAGGCTCGCCAAAATCAGGGTTTGTTATGTTTTCGATGCCAATTTCTGATGGATTACCTATATGAATTGGCGTACCGTGAACATTTTTAAAATGGGTTGTAATTTCTGTTGCTTTTATAGCTTGTTGCATGGTCATCGGCCTCATACTTACAGTGATATTTCCTGAGAAATGACCACTTGATGCGGCTGGAATATTTGTTATATACATTGGAACATTGTGCTCTTCTTCAATGTGACGAATTGATAAACCAGCATCCAACAAAGCATGCTCAAAAGTAAAACTGCAGCCAATCAAAAAACTCACCATGTCATCATTAAATAAATGAGCTATGTCAGTAGGAGACTCCACTAATTCTCCATAACGGTATACTTTATATTGTGCTACTTCATTTGTGATGTTAGCATCTTTACCATAAGTAGGAAAAGAAGTTGATCCTATTTCTGATACATCTAAAAGCGGACATGTCTTAGGATTTCTAAAACAGAATTTTAAAAAATCATATGCATAGGCAGAGGGTAATATGACTACATTGGCTTGGACATAACCTTTAGCCATTCCACTTGTATGACCAGTGAGTTCACCTTTACTTATCATTTTTCTTAAAGTACTCGGGTGTTGGTTTTGTAAATTCATTATGTGTTCATCCCCTTAAATTAGCTTCTTAGATATATTTTAGCAAAAATCAACATATAAGTAGTACAAATTGTTCGGAATATTTAGAAAAAATAAAAACAGACGTAGTATTGAAATCGAAATATCGTTAATTTCAATACTACGCCGCTATCCAGTTGAGATTTTTTAAACACGTATAAACATTAATGATTGAGCTAGTTTGATAATTTCGAACAACATGGTCAATTAATCATCTTTGTCTTTGGTATCTGCATCATGGTTTTTATTTTTCGCAGCATTGTGATTTGATTCATTTTCTTCTACTGAAGCATCAGCATCAGTTTCTAAATCATTTGTTTCACGTTCTTCTAACGGTATAGAATAATCTTTATCATCATTGATGTAAGTCATTTTAAAGTGTTCAGTTGGTTCTCTTCTTAATGCGCGCATTAAAGAAAAAATCATGAGTAATAAAATAATTGAGAATGGTAGACCTGTAACAACAGATGCAGTTTGTAAACTTGTCAAACCGCCTGCAATTGTCATAGAAACAGATATAGCACCAATTAATATCCCCCAAATAATTTTATGTTTGATTTTAGGGTTGGCGATCCCACCAGTTGCCATACCTGCAACAATATGTGTGGTAGAATCAGCGCTCGTGATGATAAATATAAAGATGAGTGCAATTGCTAATGCACTTGTGATGTCAGCGATAGGAAACTTGGATAATAATTCAAAAAGTGCAACAGTATAATCCTTGTCGACAATGTTTGCAATGTTGTCGTTACCATTTAATGCTATTTTCACTGCTGTACCACCAAATCCAGCTATCCAAGTAAACGAAATTAAAGGTGGGATAATTAATACACCAACGACGAATTCTCTAATCGTTCTTCCACGAGATACCCGAGCTACGAAACCTCCTATAAATGGCGACCATGAAATAACCCATGCCCAATAGAAAACAGTCCATTGTTGTATCCAGCTATTATCGCCAGTATAAGGGCTGATACGTAAACTATATTCAATAAAATGACGTAAATAATCACCTATTGCTAATGTATAAGATTCTAAAATAAATTTAAAATCACCAAAAATAAACATGAAGATAAGTAATATTGCACCTAAGCCAATATTGATATTACTTAACCATTTTACCCCTCTATTTAAGCCAGTAATTGCTGACGTTAAAAAGATACCTACCATTAAAATAGTGATTGATATTTTAGTGACATTATTGTTAGGGACATTAAAGACATGTTGAAGACCTCCACTAATTTGCATAATACCTAAGCCAATAGATGTGGCTATCCCCATTACTGTAGCTATGATTGCTAATACATCTATTATATTTCTATATGGTCGTTTATAAGATTCACCAAATACAGGTTCCATTGCGGTTGAAATAAGACCATCACGTTTTTTTCTAAATTGGAAGTACGCCACTGTTAAACCGGCAATTGCGAAGATAGACCATTGAGAAATACCCCAATGGAAAAAAGTATAGCCCATAGCAACACGAGCGGATTCTGCAGAGGCGTCAGGCGTTTTACCAGGAAATGGCGAATGTAAATAATGGGTTAATGGTTCTGCTACACCCCAAAATACAATGCCGACACCCAAACCTGCAGAAAAGAGCATTCCAATCCAAGACATCATAGAAAATTCAGGCTCTTCATTATCGTCACCCAATTTAAAACGACCGTAACGTGAAATGGCTAAAGCAATTAAAAATATATCTAAAATAAAAATAATTACTAAAAATAGCCACCCAAAACTATTTGCTATATAATCGTAGACTTGTTGTGCATGACTCCCAAAATTTTTAGGGAAAATACCTGCTATTAATGTGATAAGTACAATAATTGCAACAGATATCATATAAACAAGATTTCTATGTTTTTTCTTTCTGGCGTGTGCATTCTTGTCATTCATAATAGTATTAAATCATCCCTTTGTTTTAATTTATATTAAGAAATTACCCTATTGCAATGACACTATTCATTGAAAATTCTGATAAAAATTATTATATTGATTAAGTTGCATGATTCATATTTTTATGGGTATAGAAAATATGAAAATTTATAAATTGCTAAGGAGGTTGCATATGAAACGTACATTAGAAAAAGTACTAGTTTGGCTAGGAATTTTCATACAATTTGTACTAATTTTTTTAATGGCTATTGCTGCACCATTTTTAAATGATCTAAGTTTTAAGCGTTCATTAATGGACTCTTTTGAAAATCAAGAAGCTATTAGCAATAATTTAACTCAAACAGAAACTTCACAATTGTTAGATCATATAAGCCAATTATTTATTGTTGCTTTAGGTTTAGTTATTGTAACGACAATCTTAGCATTAATTTTTGTATTATTAATGAATAAAATACCAAAAACAGCAGGTGTGATATTTATATTACTTGCTATTGTCAGTGTGTTTACATTAAATATTATTACGGCTTTGTTATGGTTAATTGCAGGTATTATACTGTTAGTTAAAAAACCACATAAACATAATAAAAGAAAAAAAGTACATAAAAATTAAATATTGTTCGTTGTCATGATAAAAATGGTCATTTAACAATGAATTAGATGAACTTAGAAACAATTTTAAATCGTCATCATATGAATCATACACTTTCTTTAAGTTCATAATTATATGTATAAAGAAGTTAAAGAAAGTGTTCTTTTAAAGTAATTTGAGCAATATTGAAAAAAGAGAAGTAAAATCGTTAAAAAGATAGATATAAAATGCGATTTATTTTCACAAAAGTTTTTGTAAGCGATTGCATTTGTTGTGTGATACCTATACAATAAAAATAAGAATGGAAGTTTTCCATTTTAGTTTTCTATTTACAAACTTACATGGGGGTAGAAAAAATGGTTGTCAACTATACAAATGAACCAGGCATTGACTTTACTGATAATAGCAATGTCGAATCATTCAAAGAAGCATTAAAGAAAGTTAAAGGTGAATTAAATCAAAAACTTCCGTTAGTGATTAATGGGGAGAAAATTTTTACTAAGGATACATTTCAATCTATCAATCCTGCAAACACTTCTGAAGTTATTGCTGAAGTATCAAAAGCTACAACAAAAGAAGTAGATAAAGCTTTTGATGCGGCTAATGAAGCTTATAAATCTTGGAAACGATGGACACACAGAGATCGTGCCGAATTTTTAATTAGAGTTGCAGCAATTATTAGACGACGCAAAGAAGAAATATCGGCAGTGATGGTGTATGAAGCTGGTAAACCATGGGACGAAGCAGTTGGTGACGCAGCTGAAGGTATTGATTTCATCGAATATTATGCTAGATCAATGATGGAACTCGCAGATGGTAAACCAGTATTAGATAGAGAAGGAGAACACAATCAATATTTTTATAAACCAATTGGTACTGGGGTAACAATCCCACCATGGAACTTCCCATTTGCAATTATGGCGGGTACTACTTTAGCACCAGTTGTTGCTGGTAATACAGTTCTTTTAAAACCTGCAGAAGATACGCCGTTAACAGCGTATAAATTAATGGAAGTATTAGAAGAAGCAGGTTTACCAAAAGGTGTTGTGAACTTTGTTCCTGGTGATCCAAAAGAAATTGGCGACTATCTTGTTGATAGTGTGCACACGCACTTTGTGACGTTTACAGGTTCACGTGCGACAGGTACACGCATCTTTGAAAGAGCTGCAAAAGTTCAAGAAGGACAACAATTTTTAAAACGTGTTATCGCTGAGATGGGCGGTAAAGATGCGATTGTAGTTGATAAAGATATAGATACAGACTTGGCAGCTGAATCGATTGTTTCATCAGCGTTTGGCTTCTCAGGTCAAAAATGTTCTGCTTGTTCACGCGCAATCGTCCATAAAGATGTATATGATGAAGTTTTAGAAAAAGCTGTTAAACTTACACAAGATTTAACTTTAGGAAATACAGAAAACAACACATACATGGGACCAGTTATAAATCAAAAACAATTTGATAAAATTAAAAATTATATCGAAATTGGTAAAAAAGAAGGTAAGTTAGAACAAGGTGGTGGTACTGATGGTGCTACAGGTTACTTTGTTGAACCTACAATTTTCTCTGGTCTTAAATCAAGCGATCAAATCATGCAAGAAGAAATATTTGGACCTGTTGTTGGTTTTGTAAAAGGAAAAGATTTTAATGAGTTATTAGAAATTGCTAATGACACAGATTATGGATTAACAGGCGCAGTTATTACGAATAACCGTGAAAACTGGATTGAAGCTGTTAAAGAATATGACGTTGGTAACTTATATCTAAATCGTGGTTGTACTGCAGCAGTCGTTGGCTACCATCCTTTCGGTGGCTTTAAAATGTCTGGTACAGATGCAAAAACAGGTAGCCCAGACTATCTATTGCACTTCTTAGAACAAAAAGTTGTTTCAGAAATGTTTTAATTATAAAAAATGACTAGGAAATCATCCTAGTATCAAAAAGCCCGTAAATGAATTTTCTGAAATTCATTTACGGGCTTTTTATATATCATATTGCCTACTTACCATATTTAAGGAACTGCACGGTAAGCAAGTTTAGTTTGCTTAGAATTACTTTGTAATACTCACTTTTCATACTATTGTATTAAATACTTACTAAAAATTAAATTAACGTTGATGCAATTCGTCAAAATTATTGATGTGCTAATTTTTTATTCATCATTAACTTGAATATTAATCATTTTATGAAAAAGTGCATCAATGGCTTGAGGTGACATATTGTTACTATGTTCACGCATCCATTCCATAAAACCATATAAAGTAGCACCGTAAACATAAAATACTAAATCTATTGGAACGCTTTGGTCAACCGTTATCCGATGTTCGTTTGCTTTAATATCATTTTGTAGTATACGAATAAAATGATTCTGAACCGTACGTTCAAATTCTTTATCATCTTCTTGTTTATGCTTTATTTTACTAAAATCGTCAATGTGTGTGACGGATTGATCCAAGCTAGTAAAAGGGTTGTTGATACGTTCTTTAATATCTGTTGAAAAGTAATCTTTGGTTAAGTAGGTCATTAAATAAATAAGTAAATCATATTTATCATAAAAATGCTTATAAAAAGTTGTGCGATGAACCAACGCTTCATTGCAAATTTGATTTACTGAAATAGTTGAAAATGCATATTTTTCTAATAATGCATATAAGCTTTGAGATAGTGCCCGCTTTGTTTTGATTACACGCAAATCTTTTTCATTCATTCTACAATTCTCCTAATCTGTAGTTTAAGTATACGGAATTGCATATTTAGTTCTTTTTTAAATAGGGTAAATCATTATAAGATGTCAATAGAAATAATCTACAGTATATGTATAAACTATAACGTTGTTTAATTGAGGAGGCAATAGTTTGGCAAAATTTTTATACAAATTAGGTTCATTTGTTGCAAAGCACAAATGGTGGAGTGTAGTTGCTTGGGTGATTATTCTTGCAGCAATTATTATACCGCTTACAATAAGTTCGCCTAAATTTGATAATGATATAACAATGAATGGCTTACAGTCATTAGATACGAATGACAAAATAGAAGACGAATTTGGACAAGATAGTGAGAAAGCTCAAATTAGAGTAGTCTTTAAAAGTGATTCAGATAATGGCATAGTGAAGCAAGATATGACTAAAGATATCAAAGATACATTGAAAGATATTAAGGATGATGATGAAGATATTAAAAATATCTCAGATCCTTATGACAATAAACAAATCAGTGAGGACAAATCTACAGCAATCGCTGATATTAATTATGATGTGTCTGCAACGTCATTAAAAGAAAATTCAAAAGATAAAGTGAAAGATCAAGTTGAAAAATTAGAAGATGATCATAACGTACAAGTGGAACTAATGGGTACAGGTATGGAATCTACTGAAGTTGGTGGTTCTTCTGAATTAATCGGAATTATTGTAGCATTTGTTGTACTTCTAATTACGTTTGGTTCGTTTATCGCAGCAGGTATGCCGATTATTAGTGCTTTACTTGGTTTAGGTACTGGCGTAGGTATCATATCATTATTAACCTATGCATTTGATATTCCAAATGTGACTTTAACATTAGCAGTCATGATTGGTTTAGCGGTAGGTATTGATTATGCACTATTTATTTTATTTAGATATCGGCAAATTGTTAAAAGTGAGCCCAATCACATTAAGGCAATAGGTTTAGCAGTAGGTACTGCAGGCAGTGCAGTTATCTTTGCTGGTGTTACAGTTATTATTGCCGTTTGTGGCTTGTCACTTGTTGGTATAGATTTCTTAGCCGTGATGGGCTTTGCTTCTGCAATTAGTGTATTTGTCGCAGTGATTAGTGCATTAACTTTATTACCAGCATTGATCAGTATTTTCCATAAACAAATTCATCCTAAACAAACAAAAACAGAGTTTGCAGGAGATGTAGATACGAAATGGTCTAAATTCGTAGTTGGTAAACCACTTGCAGCAGTACTGATTGGACTTATTATTTTAGTCGTAGCTGCTATACCGATTAATGATATGCGTCTAGGTATACCAGATGATGGTATGAAACCAGCGGATACGACTCAGAAAAAGGCCTATGATATTGTATCTGATAAATTTGGAGAAGGATATAATGGTCAAATTGCAATGCTTGTAAATGTGAAAGATCAAAATGATAATCCTGAAGCGTTGCAAAAAGATTTACAAAGTTTGAGTAAAGATATTAATGATATGGATAATGTGAAGATGGTTGCACCGCCACAATTGAGCAAAAGTAAAGATTATGCATTAGTAGCGGTAATTCCTGATAAAGGTCCAAATGCTAAATCTACTAATGATTTAGTTCATGATTTAAGAGATTATAATGATGATGCTAGAGACAAATATAATTTCAAAACCGAAGTATCTGGACAAAGTGTAATTAATATAGATATGTCGCAAAAACTAAATGAAGCTATTCCATTATTTGCTGGTGTTATCGTAGCATTAGCGTTCGTACTATTAATGGTTGTCTTCCGTTCTATCATTATTCCACTAAAAGCAGTTCTAGGTTTCGTACTTTCTTTAGTGGCAACATTAGGCTTTACTACTTTAGTAATGCAAGAAGGATTTATGTCTGAACTATTTGGCGTAGATACAACGGGACCATTACTAGCATTCTTACCGGTTATTACAATTGGCTTGCTCTTTGGTCTGGCGATGGATTACGAAGTATTCCTTATGTCCCGTATTCATGAAGAGTATAGTAAAACAGGTAATAATGAACACGCGATAAAAGTAGGTATTAAAGAAAGTGGTCCAGTCGTTGTTGCTGCAGCACTTATTATGTTTAGTGTGTTTATTGCATTCGTCTTCCAAGATGATGTGATGATTAAATCTATGGGATTATCACTTGCCTTTGGTATATTGTTTGATGCATTTATCGTACGTTTATTATTGATTCCTGCATTAACACAATTATTTGGCAAAGCATCTTGGTATATGCCAGCATGGTTAAATCGAATATTACCACATGTAGATATTGAAGGGCATGCTCTACAGGGCGAGATGCCGGCATCTAATTATGCACATATCAATCAGTCTGCAGGTAATGATAGCTATGATCGTACATTTAGCATCCGCAAACAACAAAACGCATATAATGAAGAAAATAATACAATATCTGTGGATCAAAAAACGAAAATGCTATATAACGAAATTGCACAACAAACAACGCAACGCGCATTTTTATATGAAGCTTTAAAATCATATAAAAAAGATTTAACACAGTCGCAAAATGAAAGTGATAAATCACCGGCCATTTCAACTCGTGTTGATAACAAAAACGAAAATTCGTTTGGTAGTGAAGATGATGAAATTGTTAAGCTACTAGCGCAACAAAGTGAAAATATTCGTCATTTGAATGAATTAATTGAAAAAACAATTAATAAAAAATAAAAGTTTTAGTATGTAACACACATATTTAAAGCAAAAGACTAATCCGTACAACTACGGATTAGTCTCAGACTGTCGACAAAGTCTCCGACTTTGTTGGCAGTTTTTTTATGCACGCTTTCCGCGGGCACTACCTTAGCCTGTAGTCTTCGGCTAGTGCTATTCCCGCAGGAGTCGGCATAAATCACTGCCAATATTATAGTATATTTGGAGACGCACTCCTTTATGTCTAATTAACGACAAATTAAAAAACAAAATAGCAAATACACATTTATTTTATTAAAATATATTTTAATAAAGAGGTGTGCTATGGAAAAAATTTATAATATCGAATTTAATCACAACAATAATTCAGTGTTTAATTTTAATGATGGTGTACGTATCGTTCTCGTGTTAAAAAATAAGTTGAAATTCGTCAGTGGGACTAGTATTCATAAATTTCAAGCAGGCGATGTTTTTATTATCAATCATAGAGAGCGCTATCGACTTATAGAAGAGGAAGATACCTTATATACCGCCATTCATTTGAAAGAATCGTATTTAAAGCAATATATTAGTGATTACAATGACAAAATATATATTTTAAATCCACAGACATTGCAAAAAGTTATATACCAACAAATTCTGAATGTTGTGGCTAAGATAGGTATCGTCTATATTCGAAAAGGGAAGTTTTATAGATTATATATGGAACAACTGTTAATTGACTTAATGTTTATGATTGTAAGATATTTGCCAGCTTATGAAAATATAAATCATGAACATGATGTTAATGATCACCGCTTAGATTTTGTATGTAAATATATTGAAAGAAATTTCACCAAACCAATCACGTTAAGTGAGGTGGCTGAGAAGGTGCATTTAAGTCACACATATTTGTCAAAGTTATTTACAAAACATATGGGAATTGGTTTCAATCATTATGTTAATCATATTAGAATTGAACATTGTAAAAACGACTTAGTACAAACAAATGATGCTATTACTCACATTGCCTTGAAAAATGGTTTTAGTAACTCTAATATGCTGCTGAAATATTTTAAATTAGACACCAAATTAACGCCTTCGCAATATAGAAAAAGGTATCAGGTTGGAGATATTGTGGACACTGCCAAAACAACAATTGAATCGGAAAACTACCAAATGTATCTATACTATTTAAATACTTATATCCAACAAACGCTTGGTACTATGATTCAATCTCCTTATAATCAAAAAGTCATTGATATTACGCTGAATTACAATCAAACACACGATTTGTCAGATTATGATCATGTGATTCAAATAGGTAGCCTTGATACATTACTTTTTCAAAGATACAGAAAACAACTGATAGAAGTACAACAATTTTTAGGTTTGGGCCATGTGCTTATCAAAGATCCTATTTTAAAAGGCTATATTGAAAATAAAGTTATTGAAAGTGATGAACTTATTCCTACTATACATCCATATATGAAAGTAGATGAATGCTTAAGTTTTTTATTTGAACATCACATTGGTTTAGGAATTGAAATCGATCCTCCAACATTAACATCACAATTTGTACAATATACAAACGAATTAAGATTTTTATTAGAGCATATTTATAATACAGTGCCGAATAGAAAACAATTTAAATTAGTCATTTACTTGAAGGGTAAAAAAGCCAATGTACTATTAAAAATAATAAGGTTATTTAAAGAATATTTTGAGCATACTCAGATTATACTTAATACGGACATCACTGATGTCAATGAATTGGCAACTGCTAAACAAATTTTGGATAAATCAAGTGAAAGTATTAATAGTATAGCGTTTAGTGCAAATCAAAATGATATTATCAATTTCAATTCAATTGAAAGTAAACAGTATGATTTAGCTAAACGACATATCATAGAACAGTACAATAAGATTACTGATGTGTTCAATATAAAGGGGAAAGATGTTTCGGTTGTGTTGCTTAATTGGAACACATTAACAGGTAATACAAGTCTTACAAATGGTGAATATTTTAGAGCAGGTATCATTTTTGAACAGTTGATTGATATAAATCCTCAAATACAAGCAATTGGCTACTGGCTTAATCATGAATTACACCATCAATATAATTCAAATGAGATTACCTCCGAATTAAATGGTATTGATTTATATCATCAATTTGATGGGAAAAGGCCTGCATTTTTTACAAGTATGTTTTTTAAAAAGTTATTTAACCAAGTGCTTTTTAAAAACGAAGACTGCATGGTTGTAGGGCAGAGGGACCATTTTCAAATCGTAGTGTGGGATGCAGAACATTATAATCCGTATTATACAACAAATGAACAAACAGATTATTTAAGTCATAAAAAGTACCAACTCAATATATCAAATGCCACCACTGGCTCGTATAAAATAAAGCATTTAACATTAGATAGAAATAATGGTGCACTTTATCAAGTTTGGCAGCAGTACAATACACAACATGGCATGGATACAGAGACAATCAATTATGTTAACAGAATCTCTTACCCTAAGTTAGATGTCAGCGAAGTGGATGTCGTAGATACGATTTCTTATCATTTGAAATTACAAACCAATGCAATACAAATGATTGAATTTAAAAAATACTTTTAATTGTAGTTGTAGAGTGACATAAAAATTGATATATCGCTGTGTCGTATGTTTGGCGATAAAATAATCAGCTTATTCATTTGCAGTTTGGTACAAAATGACAAAAATAATATAGTTCATTTTTGTCATTTAAAACTACAATTGTTATTTAGAAAATAATCGATACTAAAAACCACAATTATTATATATTTTAACAAAATATATCCTACTACTATATTTTATAGAGAGGATAGCAAGTATCATTTATTGAAAATGTCGATAATAAGTACATTTTCCAACTAAGCTAATCTTCCCTATTTGTCATTTTAAAAATATTTTAGGAGGATGAACAAATGACTCAACAGGGAAATACGAAGAGTTATCAAGGTGACAACAAATTAATATTAGGTATTGTATTAGGAGTTGTCACTTTTTGGTTATTTGCGCAATCTTTATTAAACGTAGTTCCTACGTTACAACAATCATTTAATAGTAATATTGGCACAATAAGTATTGCTGTTAGTATTACAGCACTATTCTCAGGAATGTTTGTTGTTGGTGCTGGAAGCTTAGCAGATAAAGTAGGGCGTGTGAGAATAACATATATTGGTTTATGGTTAAGTATCATTGGTTCTTTATTGATTATAATTAGTAACCTGCCGATATTGCTCATTATAGGAAGAGTAATTCAAGGTTTATCAGCAGCAGCGATTATGCCCTCAACTTTAGCAATTATGAAGACTTATTTTGAAGGTAAAGATAGACAGCGTGCACTGAGTTATTGGTCGATTGGTTCATGGGGTGGATCAGGATTAGCATCTCTATTCGGTGGTATGGTTTCAACTTTTATTGGTTGGAGATGGATTTTTATTTTATCTATTATTATTGCCTTAGTTGCAATGTTATTAATAAAAGGCACACCGGAAACCAAATCTGATAATACAACAAACTTGAAATTTGATTTTACTGGGTTGATGCTTTTTGTAATTATGATGTTAAGTATTAACGTCGTAATCACTCAAAGTGGTACATTTGGCATGCTTTCACCTATAATAATAGGACTAGTTATTGTATTTATTATCACAACCATAGCTTTTGTAATAGTTGAAAATAAAAAACATAATCCATTAATTGATTTTAAATTATTTAAAAACAAAGCTTATACAGGGGCGACATTATCCAATTTCTTACTAAATGGTGTTGCAGGTGCTTTGCTTGTAGCCAATACATTCGTTCAAAAAGGTATAGGTTTCAACGCATTCCAAACAGGACTTTTATCGATTACATATTTGGTTACTGTATTGTTGATGATTAGAGTCGGTGAAAAAGTTTTACAAAAAGTAGGGGCTAAAAAACCTATGTTGTTAGGTACAACGTTTAATATGGTTGGTATTATTTTAATATCATTTACATTTTTACCTAGTGCGCTATATGTCGTTGTATGTATTATTGGTTATTTACTCTATGGATTAGGTTTAGGTTTTTATGCAACACCTTCTACAGATATGGCGATATCTAATTCTCCTGAAGATAAAGTTGGTGTAGCTTCAGGTATTTATAAAATGGGTTCCTCATTGGGTGGCGCATTTGGTATAGCTTTATCAGGAGCTTTATATGGCGTTGTTACAGAAGCTACAAATGTGAAGTTTGGTGCGATGGCTGGTTTATGGTTAAACGTATTAATGGCATTGCTTTCATTCGTCATTATTCTTCTAGCTGTGCCATCGTTTAAGAAGCAAAATAGAGCATAATTCATTAATACAACGTTGTCATTTGAAAAGTATATAATGGCATTAAGGTATCGTATATTTCATTGGAGGAATGATTATAATGAAACAATTGATTGAAACATTGAAAGAAAAAGAAACACGTATGATAGAAATACGTCGTTACTTACATCAACACCCAGAACTATCTTTTTGTGAGAAAGAAACACCTAAATATATAGAAGCATTTTATGAAGGTAAAGATTGTAAAGTTGAAACGAATGTGGGTCCAAATGGTTTGAAAGTTACTATTGATAGTGGTAAACCAGGCAAGACAATCGCAATTCGTGCTGATTTTGATGCTTTACCAATTCAAGAAGATACAGGCCTAGCATTTGCTTCGAAAAATGATGGTGTCATGCATGCATGTGGGCATGATGCACATACGGCATATATGTTAATTCTTGCAGAAACACTTATTGAAATAAAAGATCAATTTAATGGTAAAGTTGTTGTCATACATCAACCAGCTGAAGAAGTACCTCCTGGTGGTGCACAAGCAATGATTAAAGACGGTGTTTTAGATGGTGTTGATCATGTATTGGGTGTTCATGTCATGAGTCATATGCCTGCAGGTAATATCTATTACAGAGAAGGTAACGTGCAAACTGGACGTGATTTCTTTAAGCTTAAAGTCAATGGTCAAGGTGGTCATGGGTCGTCTCCACATACAGCAAATGATAGTATTGTAGCAGGTGCATACTTTGTGAATGCATTACAGACGATTGTTTCAAGACGATTAAATCCGTTTGAAACGGGTGTTGTTACAATAGGTTCATTTGATGGTAAAGGACAATTCAATGTGATTAAAGATAGTATTGAAATAGAAGGTGACGTACGCGCGTTAACCGATGATACTAAAAATACAATTAAAAAAGAAGTGACACGTTTGTCCGAAGGATTGGAAGCAATGTTTGGTGTCACATGTGAATTAGACTACCATGATGATTATCCAGCCTTGTACAATGATCCTGAATTCACAAAATTTGTTGTAGATACTATACAAGAAGCGGATACTGATGCAATTTCAAGTGTTGAAAGATGTGAGCCACAACCGCCTTCAGAAGATTTTGCTTACTACGCTAAGGCAATTCCTGGCACATTTATTTATGCTGGAGCTGCACCAGAAAACGGTGATATTCATCCGCACCATCATCCTAAATTTAATATCAGTGAAAGTTCAATGCGAGTTTCTGCAGAAGCTGTAGGATTAACAGTATTAAATTATCTTAAATAAAATATTTGTGTTCATTTGTGAATGTTACCATGTGTTTACTGTGGCATACACGAGTTTACAATATTATTTAAAGCCAATTAAAATTTGAGATTAAAAGTGTGCGCATACGGAGTTTATTACATGATAAACCATCTGTATACGCACGTTTTTCGTTGTATGAAAAACAAGCATATATAGAAAAAATAAAACTACGATGAAGACTTTTGAGCTATTTCATTAATACAAAAAAGTACGTATGATAACTAAAGGTTTAATATGAGGTCATTTGGTGTATATGTTAAATGAAAAAAGAAAGGAATGATTACATTGAATGGCGAGAAAAAAATAAATACTTTGTTAGAAGACTATAATAAGCAATTAAAAAAATTATTTAAGTATGATAAAGCAAATGCGCTTGCTTTTGATAATGAAAGTAGAAGTAAAGTTGCAGAACAAAAAGGTGTTTTTGTGATTTTTGAAAATAAAACACCAATATTTGTAGGACAAGCTGGTGGATTTATGACTGGTTTTAAATTTACGCAAAAAGATTTATATGATAAATTAGGACAATTTAATTCAGCTTCAGACACTGGAACTACAAAATTTAGAAAGGCTTATATAGAACATCACGGTTTAGATGAAGCGGAAATGAAAAACATTAAAGCAAATGAAAAAAAGTTAAAGTTTCAATATATTAAAGTTAAAGATAATTTAGCTTTTATCAATATTTTAGAAATTTTAGCATTAGAGTATGCTAAGAAAAATAAAATAAAATTATTTAATTTCTCTAGTTAAAGCGTGGTGTTTTTGAACTGCTAAGAAGGTGGTGATTAAAATGAATGTTAAAACATTTAAGATTCATTTTCAAGAACATGTGATTTTTGTGAAATTGCCCAAAGCATATGATGAAAAGAAAGAAAGTGGCTATCCGCTGATATTAGTGCAAGATGGAGACGCGTTATTTAAAGATGTTGAGCGAGATATTATATTTGTCGGAGTGCTTCCCAACAATAGAAATCAGGAATATAGCCCATGGGGAGCAGTCGTAGATGGGATTAATTATAGAGGGGAAGCAGATGCTTATATTTTATGGATAACTAAGCATTTGCTTCCTTATTTAAGAAAATGTTTTAATATATCTCAAAGAACTGAAGATATCGGTATAGCTGGTGCTTCATTAGGCGGATTACTTTCTTTGTATACATTATTTAAAAGTCCAGAAAGTTTTGGCCGTTATATATTAATATCACCTTCAGTATGGTATCCAGGATTTGTGGCATTTATGAAACAACAAACGATTATTAAAGAGGACAAACAAATTTATTGGTATGTAGGAGAGCTTGAAGGACAGCAACAGCTTAGCATTAAACAAGAAATGTTTGTTCAAACAGAATTAGCTGTAGATATATTAAGTGAATTAATGATTTCTGAGAAGGCATTACTCTATTATACTATCAATAAAAGAGGCCAACACAATGTAACGTACTTCAAAAGATATTTTGCTAAAGCGATCAAAAAATTATTTTGATATTGTCAATTTTAAGAAAAAATTAAGTTTTTTAAATTTAATTATCAGAAAATTCATAATAATTAGAGGGTAACATCCCAATTTTCTATAAAATAGTGATAATATTTTAGGTATATGAATTTTTATAAATTGTATTATAACTCATTATAGTATTCAAATTTATAAAATGATGAACGAATGGATTCATCATTATCATTATTTGAAATAGGGGATGCTTTTATGACAATGAAGACAGAAAAAGTCTCAGGTAGCATGTTGTTAACTGGTATTGTTTTATCTATATTAACATATTGGTTATTTGCTCAATCTTTTTTGAATATTGGGCCTAAAATACAAACTACTTTTGATGCGAGTCCAGATATCGTAAATATTTCAGTGAGTTTAACATCATTTGTGACAGGTGTATTTATGGTAGTGGCTGGGAATATATCAGATAAATTTGGTAAAGTGAAATTAACTAGAATTGCTTTAGTGTTGAGTATTATCGGTTCGCTGATGTTGATTGTTTCTGGAAATATTGTGATGCTACTACTTGGTAGAATTGTACAGGGCTTTTCTGCAGCGATTATCATGCCAGCCACAATATCTATAGTGAATGACTTTTTTGATGGAGATGATAGACAAAAAGCACTCAGTTTTTGGTCAATCGGTGCATTTGGTGGTACTGGCTTATCTTCCTTTTTTGCAGGTGCAATGGCTACATTTATTTTTTGGCAATCCATTTTCATATTATCGATTATATTATCAATCTTGGCTTTAGTTTTATTGCGTGAATTACCAGAAAGTCGCATTAATAAAGCGGAAGCGAGCCCGTTTGATTATATAGGTTTAATTATTTTTATTATTATGATTGGTAGTATTAGCTTTGTAATTACACAGGGTTATAAAATAGGATGGCTAAATGCTGTAACAGTAATGTTATTTGTCATATTTTTAATTTGTATATACATATTTTTTAAAGTAGAACGAGTCAAAAAGGTGCCATTTATTGATTTAGATTTATTTAAAAATAGACCTTATATTGGTGCTGTTTTAGCTAATTTCTTATTAAATACTGGCGTTGGAGTAATTGCCTTATTAAATATGTACGTACAAAGTGGTTTGAAATTAACAGCTTTCCAAGCAGGATTGTTAACATTGCCTTATTTAATTTCGTTATTGCTTGTCATTCGCTTAGGTGAGAAAAGTATAAAAAGATTTGGTGCCAAACGTGCGATGATTATTGGACCAATATTTACTGGTTTAGGTGTATTAATGTTTAGTTTGACATTTTTTGATACTGCTATTTATGTTGTTGTAGCGCTAATTGGCGCTGTGTTTTTTGGTGGTGGTACAGGATTATTTGCTACACCAGCTTTAAGTACAGCGGTTTCCACGACACCACCAGAAAAAGTTGGTGTCGCTTCAGGTATTTTTAAAATGGGCTCTACATTAGGTGGTGCATTTGGTATTGCAATTATGACTTCTATTTTTACTGGTATTATTCAGAGTGGTCAAAACATGCATATTGCTGCAGGTGTAGGCTTCATAGTAGGGACTTGTTTAGTATTATGTGGTGTTTTAGCAAGTGCAATCGTTATACCAACACGGAAAGTTAAATAGTGAAGACATTTCTTTTATTCATAGTTACGTTGAGTCTGGGACATCATTGATTTGTTCCAGGCTCATTTATATTGTCAGTAGATGGGTTAAGTGAAAATTAACGCCACTACTCAATTTATTGAATTAATAGGGCTTATGAATGAACTTCAGCTCGGGTCATCATTTTAAATTTTTTAAATACTAGTCCTCTTTGTTGGTATAGGACGACGAAATTTATTTGCATAAAATTAGATTTTTCTCTTGTCCTTTATCATAAAGCAAGTGAATTGAGTGGTCAGGTGGAAATAAATATATCATGGTAAATTGAGTCCAATGTAGTAATTGCGCTTTTTGGTACGCAGTAACTAAGAAGCTATGTATTTACTTACGAGGGCTTTCTATTATGAAGAAGTATCAAGATCTATTTTACATTAAAATTTAAAAGGATTATGATAATTACAAAATATACTAGAAAGAAGTGATACGATGCACTATAAGACATATTATGAATCACCAATTGGTCGGGTTGCACTAACGTCGGATGGCGAAGCAATTACAGGATTGTGGTTACCTAAACATGATGATTTTGAATCAAATTATGATGAATCGTTAACAGAAGCAGACTTACCAATTTTTGAAAAAGCGATTATTTGGCTTGATAAATATTTTTCTGGAAATAATCCTAAAATAGATTTTGCACTAAAACCTATAGGAACCGAATTCAGGGAGCAAGTTTGGGATGTTTTATTGAAAATACCATATGGAGAGACTGTCACTTATGGTGATATTGCTAAAGAAATAGGTATTAAAAGAAATAAACCAAATATGTCTTCACAAGCAGTGGGTGGTGCTGTTGGTACAAACCCGATTTCTATTATAATTCCATGTCATAGAGTAGTTGGCAAAAACGGTAGTCTTACTGGTTACGGTGGTGGCATTGATACTAAAATTGAGTTATTGAAACTGGAAAAAGTAGATATGCAAACACTTTATAGACCGAAACATAGTACAAAACCGTAAATATAACATAGTTTCCTGACTGAAAATTATTGTAAGTAAATATTATTATTTTATACATTTTGTATTTTTTATCAATAAAATTTCCTAAAAATATAAAGTTGTTTCTCTTACTCAGTGTGTTATCCTATAAAACGTCTTTTTATTATTATTAGAGGGGTGGAAAATTTGGATAATACAAAAAAGTCGTTTTCTAGTGTGTTTATCTATTCGGCACTAGTCGTAGGCTTATTAGTAGTTATTGGAGCTATCTTTCCAGCTAAATTTGGAGAAATTACTGGCGTTATTTCTTCTTGGGTAACAAAAACGTTTGGCTGGTATTATATGTTACTGTATACAGTAATTTTAGGTTTTTGTGTATTTTTAGTCTTCAGCCCTATTGGGAAATTGAAATTAGGTAAACCAACAGATAAACCGGAATTTCACACGGTATCTTGGTTAGCGATGTTATTCAGTGCAGGTATGGGCATAGGTCTCGTATTTTATGGTTCTTCAGAACCGATATCACATTATTTAGCGCCGCCAACAGCAGATCCTGAAACAAAGGAAGCAATGGCACAAGCCTTTAGATCCTCATTTATTGATTATGGATTTCATCCTTGGGCAGTATACGGTGTAGTGGCATTAGGCTTGGCATATTCTCAATTTCGTAAAGGAGAAAATGGCTTAATTTCTAGAACGCTAAGACCAGTGTTGGGTGATAGAGTGGATGGCCCAATTGGTGTCGTAGTAGATGTTTTAGCGGTGTTTGCTACTATTATTGGTGTAGCAGTTTCTTTAGGTGTAGGCGCAATACAAATAAACGGTGGTTTAAATTATTTATTTGGTGTGCCGAATAATGCTGTTGTTCAAGGAATTATTATTGCTGTAGTTACAGTGTTATTTTTATATAGTGCGTGGAGTGGCTTGAGTAAAGGTATCCAATATTTAAGTAATTTAAATATGTTTTTAGCAGCATTATTACTTATTGTTATTTTTATTGTAGGACCAACCGTACTGATATTAAATATGATGACAAGTGGTACTGGTGATTACCTTAATTCACTTATTTTTAATAGTTTAGATGTAGCACCATTAAATGAACAAAAAGCTGAGTGGTTGAAAAGCTGGACAATTTATTATTGGGGCTGGTGGATGAGCTGGAGTCCATTTGTTGGTATATTTATTGCGAGAATCTCTAAAGGTCGTAGTATTCGCGAATTTGTAATTGCCGTATTAGGTGTACCAGTTGTGATTAGTATTATTTGGTTTAGTGCATTTGGTGTAACTGGTATAGACGTAGGGCAATCTCATAGCGAGATATTTAAAATGCCACCAGAAACGCAATTATTCGGTATATTTAACGAGTTGCCATTTGGATTTATACTATCAATTATTGCGTTAGCATTAATCGCTTCATTCTTTATCACTTCTGCAGACTCTGCAACCTTTGTTTTAGGTATGCAAACTGCATATGGTACATTGAATCCGTCAGGATTTATAAAAATTGTTTGGGGACTTGCATTAGCAGCTATCGCGTATGTACTATTATTGGCTGGTGGTGACACTGGATTAGATGCACTGCAATCTGCGGCAATTATTTCAGCATTACCGTTTAGTTTTGTAGTTATCTTAATGATGATTTCCTTATATAAAGATGGAAATGAAGAACGTAAATATTTAGGGTTATCGTTACAACCCAAAAGAGATATTGAAACGCAAGATTTAGACGAAACGAACCGTGGTTAAATCTCATAGGTAATCTAATCATAATGTGTTTAACATAATAAAAGAGGATGGCTTTTATGTAAGTGAATTAAAAGTCATCCTCTTTATTTTATATAAAAAAACCCGTAATTGAATATCAAAAAATTCATTTACGGGCTTGAATATTTGGAATTGTATTTAACCTTCGATTTTAGATAAAGTTTTTTAGATACATATACCATTTTCTATGTCACCAATCATACTAAATGAAGTGAGGTAAGATTAAGTGAATTGAAACTTAATTTAATGTATTATAATTACGAATATGATCACTGATGCTTTCGAGATAGAAAATACCTTTTGTTTCATTTGCTAACTCTATATCATGATCAAATTCAAGGTTGTCGAAACGTTTGAAAAATGTTTCATATGTGTCAACAGAGATTTCTGTACGATGATTTAATAGATCTTTATGTTTTTCTATATCAAGTGCATCTTGATAGCCTTCGACTAATTTACCACTAAAGAATTCACCAACAGAACCTGAACCATAGCTGAACAAACCAATTGTATCACCAGCGTTTAATTCAGTATGTGTTTCTAACAATGAAATTAGACTTAAGTACAATGACCCAGTATAAATATTACCTACATAACGATTGTAATAAGTTGCTGCGTCATACCCTGTAGTTAATCGTTCTTTAGTTTCTGTGTTGATATCTTCTGTTAAGATAGAATCGAGTGCTTTTTTACCCATTTTAGTAAATGGTACGTGGAAACATAATGATTTAAATGTATCTAATGTAGTATTATATCTACGTGCATATTCATTCCAACTTTCTTGGAATGAGTGGATATAGGCATCTTTTGATAATGCACCATCCACTAACGGGTACGGTTGTCCACTTGGACGCCAAAAATCGTATACATCTTCTGTAAATGCGACTGCGTCATCATTTAGTTCAAGAATACGTGGGTTTTGTGTTATCATCATAGCAACTGCACCTGCGCCTTGCGTTGGCTCACCGCCAGATTCTAGACCATAGCGAGCAGTATCACTAGCAATAACTAAAACTTTTTCGTTAGGGCGGCTGGCAATATAATCTTTCGCTAATTGAATAGCAGGCGTAGCAGCGTAACAAGCTTCTTTCATTTCAATACAACGCGCGAATGGTTGAATACCTAATAGATTATGTATTTGAACCGCAGATGCTTTAGCAGAATCTATAGCAGATTCAGTAGCAACAATAACCATACTAATTTGTTTTTTATCATCTTCAGTGATGATTTCTTTGGCAGCATTGGCACCCATAGTTACAATATCTTGGCTCATTGGGCTAACTGCCATTTCATTTTGCCCAATGCCAATAAGAAATTTATTTGGGTCAACTTGACGAGATTCGGCAAGTTTAGCCATGTCTACATAAAAATTTGGAACATAAAAATTGATTTGATCAATACCAACTGTCA
Organism: Staphylococcus sp. GDY8P94P; assembly: GCF_017892255.1. NCBI lineage: Bacteria > Bacillati > Bacillota > Bacilli > Caryophanales > Staphylococcaceae > Staphylococcus > Staphylococcus sp. GDY8P94P. Next base: position 303,614 of record NZ_JAESKU010000008.1, on the reverse strand, counting down.
TAAAGTGTATCGACACCTTTCTTTTAATAAATAAGCAATTGTATCATATCAAATCATATGTATAAAAGACAATTATTTACAATATGCTCAAAAGGAGAATAATAATGAAAAAAATAGCAATCGTAAGTGCCAAGCGGACACCTATAGGAAAATTCAGAGGTAAATTAAGTAATTATACTGCAGTAGAATTAGGTACAAAAACGTTAGAGGCTGCTATGTCAGCCATTAATCTCAAACCTGAAATGATAGAGCAAGTCATTTATGGCAATGTACTTCAGGCTGGAAGTGGCCAAAATCCTGCACGACAAGTTAGTATCAATGCTGGTGTGCCTAATACAACACCTGCGATGACGATTAACGAAGTTTGTGGTTCTGGGTTAAAATCTATCATACTTGGCAAGCAACAAATCCAATTAGGAGAAGCAAAAGTAGTAGCTGTTGGAGGTATTGAAAGTATGACAAATGCGCCCAAAATACTATTTGATGAAGAAACAACACCAGTTGAAAGTTTTATGCATGACGGTTTAACTGATGCATTTCTAAATGTACCAATGGGTGTTACAGCAGAGAAAATAGCGGAAAAATATAATGTCACACGAGAACAACAAGATGCGTTTGCGAACGATTCACAACATAAAGCAGCGCAAGCTTCAGAAGCAGGTAAATTTGATAATGAAATTGTTACATTAACAGATAATGAAGGCGAATTAATGACGGTAGATGAAGGCATTCGTGGCAATAGTAGTATTGAAAAATTAAGTACTTTAAAAACAATATTTAAAGAAGATGGCACTGTCACAGGTGGGAATGCTTCAAGTATCAATGATGGCGCATCAACAATTATTTTGATGGATGCGGATTATGCAAGGCAAGAAGGCTTTGAAATTATTGCAACATTAGGTGAACACGCGGAAATTGGCTGTGATCCTACCTATATGGGGTACGCGCCGTATCATGCAGTGACGGAATTATTAACAAAATCCAAGAAAGACATGGAGGATATTGACGTTGTGGAAATGACAGAAGCATTTGCTGCTCAAAGTATACCGGTTAAAAACAATTTAGAGATACATCCTGATAAGCTTAACTTATATGGTGGTGCCATTGCTTTAGGTCATCCAATAGGTGCAAGTGGTACACGATTGGTGACTACTTTAGTAAATATCTTATCACAAGAAAATAAACGAAACGGGATTGCAACTGCATGTATTGGTGGCGGTTTAGGTATCGCATTATATGTAGAAAAGGGGGATGCCTAATGTTACCTTTAGGTAAAGATTTTCGCCATTTATCACGTGAGGAGAAGTTAGATTGTCTACTTGATTATGGTTGGTTGAATAAAGATAATCACGATATGTTATTAACACATCCTTTAATTCCAGAAGAAATTGCCAACAGTTTAATTGAAAATGTGATTGGTCAAGGTGCGTTGCCTGTCGGGTTACTACCTGAAATTATTGTAGACGACAAATCATATGTTGTTCCAATGATGGTTGAAGAACCCTCTGTTGTTGCAGCTGCAAGCTATGGTGCAAAGTTAGTCAACGAAACAGGTGGGTTTCATGTCGTAGCTAGTGAGCGATTAATGATTGGACAAATTGTTTTTGATAACGTAAAGGATACACAACGTTTATCTCAAAATATTAAAGATCTTGAGCCGAAGATTAAGCAAATTGCAGATGAGTCTTATCCTAGTATTATTGAAAGAGGTGGCGGTTACCGTCGAATTGAAATAGATACTTTTCCAGAAGCGGAGTTATTATCGCTCAAAGTATTTGTAGATACAAAAGATGCAATGGGTGCTAACATGTTAAATACAATATTAGAGGGGATTTCTGCATATTTAAAAACGGAACTTGAAGATGTAGATATATTAATGAGTATTCTATCTAATCACGCCACTGCTTCTGTTGTTAAAGTACAAGGTGAGATAGATATTCAATCACTATCCAAAGGTGGACGTGACGGTGCCGAAGTAGCACGTAGAATGGAAAGAGCATCTGTGTTAGCGCAAGTAGATATTCATCGTGCAGCGACGCATAACAAGGGTGTGATGAATGGCATTCACGCAGTTGTCTTAGCTACAGGTAATGATACGCGTGGTGCTGAAGCTAGTGCTCACGCATATGCGAGTAAAGATGGACAGTATCGAGGTATAGCTACTTGGCAATATGATGTAACACGCCAAAAATTAATTGGTACGATTGAGGTGCCAATGACACTGGCAACAGTTGGTGGAGGTACACGTGTCTTACCTATTGCTCGAGCTGCTTTAGATTTAATGAAAGTTGATTCAGCACAAGAACTTGGTCATGTTGTAGCTGCAGTTGGTTTAGCTCAAAACTTTGCAGCATGTCGTGCACTGGTTTCGGAAGGTATTCAAAAAGGTCATATGAGTTTACAATATAAATCATTAGCAATTGTTGTGGGTGCGCAAGGTGATGAAATCGCTAGAGTCGCTGAACTGTTAAAAGAAAAACCGAGCGCAAATGCAGCTATGGCAGAACAGATTCTCAATCAAATTAGAGAAGCATATTAGCGATTGAATTATATTTTTGATAGGTATCATTGAGACTTTAAAATATTTAATATGATTGATGGAGTAATGACTCATTGTTTTCATTACTCCGTCTTTTTGCGCAATAAATGACTTTGAATTAAAATATAAATATTTTATTTTGTGATTTGAGTTCCATATAATATAAATTACAAGCTCGAAAGAAAAGATTAAAAGAAAAGAGGGAGTATGATGGGGAATAATCTACCGGCATTATCATATGATCACAAGAATCATTCTGTGGTGCCAATTTTAGCATCGGAACAAAGTCTACAAACAATAACTGCAGAACCTTGGTTGGAAATTTCAGATGAAGGATTACAATTAGAAGGTTTATGCTTTGATAGAAATGGTGATTTAACACTTTGCGAAGTGTTTGGGGGAACTGTTTTTCATGTGACTTTGCCAGACAAAAAAGTAACTCAGCTTTTTACATCACATAAAGAAAATCCTGCAGCTGTTAAAATCCACAAGGATGGAAGATTATTTGTTTGTTATTTGGGTGACTTTGAGCGTTCAGGCGGCGTGTTTGCAGTTAATGCTGAGGGAGAAGCAGAAGAGACGATTGTGTCAGACATTGACACAGAATATTGTGTAGATGATTTAGTGTTTGATAGTAAAGGTGGATTTTATTTTACTGATTTTAGAGGATACTCTACGAATCTTAAAGGTGGCGTATATTATGTTGCGCCAGATTATAAATCCATAACACCTGTGCTTCAAAATTTAGCTGTTGCCAATGGCGTAGCTTTAAGTACTGACGAAAAAACACTTTGGGTAACTGAAACAAATGCGAACCGATTACATCGTATTGATTTACTAGAAGACGGTGTAACCATTGCACCATTTGGCGCTTCTATACCTTACCATTTTACTGGACACGAAGGGCCAGATTCATGTTGTATAGACAGTGATGATAATTTATACGTAGCAATGTATGGACAGGGCAGAGTATTAGTGTTTAATAAAAAAGGTTATCCTATTGGACAAATTTTAATCCCGGGTCGTGATCAAGGGCATATGCTTCGTTCAACCCATCCAGCATTTATCCCAGGGACGGATCAGTTAGTGATTTGTGCTAATGATATTGAACAAGGCGGAGGTTCTTGGATTTATACGGCGAAAGGCTTTGCAAGAGGTCATCATAGCTATCAATTTCAGTAAATATGCCTCATAAAAATGCTTTAGAGCGCGGATAGAAATCTAATTTTATTAAAATAATTTCGTCATCTCAGCTTGGCAAAGATGACGAATATTGAAGAAAGTATAAAATGATTACCTGAACTTCACTTCATGCATAAGCACTACTAACTCAATTACAGACAATATGAAAAAGTCTAGGACGAAGCAATGTCGTCTAGACTTTTTTAGTATATACCACCTTTGTTAATCGCATTTATATTTTATTGTTGTAAAAATCAAAGAATTTAAATCATTATTTGAAGTTTACAGACAGGAGAGTAAGTCGAGTAATGACGCTGATTTTAAGTATAACAATAAATTAATTGAGATAAAATTCATTAAAAATTTATAAATACACTATTGAAAGCGCATACATTTTTAAGTATGATATAAAATAACAAAGGTAGGTGTTTGTTATTTTAAAGCCAAAAGATAAGCATAACGAAGAAAAACATGATTTAAAGAAGCCACTAGGTGTTACGTCGGCGGTCGTTACATTGTCAATTATGATTATTACGATGTTAATAACTGTGGCTGTATTAGAAAAAGAACCTCATATTCCTCTAATGATTGGTACTGCGGTCGCTATCATTGTGACTATGTTGCATGGATATGAATTTAGTGAAGTAGAAGAAATGATGTACAAGGGCATACGGCATGCTTTGCCAGCGATTGTTATTATTATACTTGTAGGTTTAGTTATTGGCTCATGGATTGGTAGCGGTGTCGTAGCAACAATGATATTTTATGGGCTTCAGTTAATAGACCCTCGTTATTTTTTAGCAGTTGTAGTTATATTATGTGGTGTCGTAGCGTTAGCTATCGGTAGTAGTTGGTCGACAATGGCTACTGTTGGTGTTGCATCAATGGGTATTGGTGTTAGTATGGGTATTTCTCCAGGCATGGTCGCTGGTGCAGTCATTTGTGGTGCTTATTTTGGTGATAAGATGAGCCCATTATCAGATACGACAAATCTTGCTTCAGGATTATCTGGTGTTGAATTATTTGAGCATATTAAACATATGTTCTATACCACAATTCCAGCTGTGATTATTGCGTTAATTGCATTTTTCTTTATTGGTATGCAGTATGGTAATAAAAATTTTGATACGAAGCGTATCGATGCAATTCTTAACACTATGCAAGATAATTTTGTGATTACACCATGGTTGTTGTTAGTACCTTTAGTAGTTATTGTATTAGTAACGTTCAAAGTTCCAGCTATTCCAGCAATTTGTGTCGGCATTATATTTGGATTTTTTGCTCAAATTTTTGTACAAGGTGGAAGCATAACGGAAGCGCTGACTGCTTTGCAAACAGGATATACGATTGAATCAGGTAATAAACTTGTAGATGAACTGTTTAATCGTGGCGGTTTAGAATCAATGTTTTATACGATTTCATTGACTTTAGTAGCGATGACTTTTGGTGGCGTATTGGAATATTCGGGTATGCTATCTGCATTAATTTCGGTGATTTTAAAAGTAGCGAGAACAACTGGTTCATTGATTGCATCAGTGATTATTTCTTGTATCGGCACTAACTTTACATGTTCAGAACAATACATATCTATTATTGTACCTTCTAGAATGTATGCGAGTGCTTTTAAAGACAAAGGCTTACATCCTAAGAACCTATCTAGGGCATTAGAAGATGGTGGAACATTAACTTCAGTATTCGTACCTTGGAATACATGTGGTGTATTTATCGCATCTACGTTAGGCGTATCGGTAATGGAATATGCACCATTTGCTATTGTGAATTATACAGTTCCTATAATTTCAGTTATTTTTGGATTTATTGGGTTTAAAATAATTAAATTAAAAGATTCAGATGAAGGAAATACAGACAATGCTAACTTAGCTTAATTTAGCGGAGTTTATGAAAATCTATCATTTACTATAAAAAGAGGGGAAATCAAGTGTGATATTTGGTTTCTCTTTTTTATAGTGAAAATGAGCATAGAAATTGATTATACATATCAGGATGATTTTTCAATAATCCTAATCATTTCAATACATTAAATAATGCATAAACTAAAAAGATTGAAAAAATAGTATATAACCGTATACTAGGATATACACATTGAAGTTAAGTATAGAGGAGCATGCATATGGATATTAAACATATGAAGTATTTTGTAGAAGTAGTAAACCAACAAGGTATGACAAATGCATCTAAATCATTGTATATCGCTCAGCCAACGATAAGTAAAGCAATTAAAGACATTGAAAAAGAATTGAATATGCCATTGTTTGATCGAAGCAAACGTCAACTTGTCCTAACGGATGCTGGCTCAGTTTTTTATCATAAAAGTAAAGAAATCTTATCATTATACAAAGATCTGCCTAAAGAAATTAATAGTTTATTAGGTTTAGAAACAGGTCATATTAGCATTGGTTTGTCTGCAGTCATGAATATGAATAAGTTTATTCATATTTTAGGTGAATTCCATCAGCAGTATCCTAATGTAACGTATAACTTAGTGGAAAACGGTGGCAAAATGATTGAACATCAATTAATTAATGATGAAATAGATATAGGAATTACAACATTACCAGTAGACCAATCTATTTTCCATTCCTTGCCATTATATCAAGAAGAGTTGAAATTAGTTTTGAATAAAGAACATCGTCTTGCTCAATATCAACAAGTGAAAATGAGCATGCTAAAAGACGAAGATTTTATACTTTTTAATGAAGATTTTTACTTGAATGATAAGATTATCGAAGCGGCAAAAAATGCAGGTTATATACCTAATACAATATCCAAGATTTCACAATGGAACTTTATTGAAAATCTTTTAAATGCTCATTTAGGTGTAAGTATTTTACCAGAGAATATAGTGGGATTATTAAACAGTGACTTTAAAAATATAACACTTGAGGATCCAGGCATGAGTTGGGAATTAGGTGTGATATGGAAACGAGATAAATATTTAAGTTATGCAACCAGACAATGGATAGATTTTATGAAACAACGTTTATAAAGACGTAGGTTAGTATTCATATTATGTGATAATGAAACAACATTTGAATAAAACGATTGAATCAATTGTGTGTTAATAATAGAAATTTCAACCATAGCGTAGAGTAATTTTAGGTATTGGTGGGAGTAGATTGCGCAATCAAACGGATGTTTTGATTCCAATCCTGTTCCCACTATTTTTAGTTGTAAAAGCTATGCTATGAAATCATTTGAAAAGGACACATAGTAAAATAGTTGATTTGTTTTATTAACTATAGCTAATTGGAATATGTAAAATCGCTTTCATAGAAAAAAGTAATTGTTATTATGAAAAAACAATATTTTTATTATATTTAATGGCGCGTTATACTTAGTCATGTAATCAACAAAGTAGTTAAAAATAGTCAGCAGTTCAAAAGTAATAAAAAGGGTGATGAGTATTGCAGGTAGCGCTAAAGATAATCAAAATTATGTTTCAAGCATTAATTATTATGGGTATTACTTTTATTGGTAATAAAATTCAAATGATTTTTGATATTCCGATTGCAGGTAGTATCGTTGGATTAATATTATTTTTCTTATTACTACAATTTAAAATTATTCCAACAAAATGGGTAGAAGAAGGCTCTAAATTTTTCTTAGCTACCATGGTATTTTTCTTTGTTCCATCTGTCGTAGGTATTATGGATGTCGCTAATATGATCAATTTTAATTTTATTTTATTCTTTATCATGATTGTTCTAGGCACATGTTGTGTTGCTTTAATTTCAGGGTTTATTGCTGAAAAAATGGTTAAAGCTGAACAATACGGGAATGGTCAAGATTAGATGGTACTTCTAAAAGCATTGTTAATGATTCTACTGACAGTTTTTATGTACGTTGGAGCAAAAAAATTACAGTTTCAATACCGGAGCCCATTTTTAAACCCTGCACTTATATCATCAATTGGAATTATCGTTGTATTATTGTTATTTAACTTAGATTATAAACAATATATGGTCGGTGGAAAGTGGATACACCAACTGTTGAATTGTACAGTGGTAACATTAGCGTATCCACTATATCAAAATCGTCATAAAATATTAGCTAATGGTAAAATTATATTTAGTAGTGTGATTACAGCAGTAATTTTGAACTTTGCATTTGTTTATGTCATATTAAAAATGTTTGGTTATTCAAAAGAAGTTATTGTTACGATGTTACCAAGATCAATTACAGCTGCTGTAGGTATTCAAGTATCTCACCAAATGGGTGGTGTGGATGCAATAGCAGTGTTATTTATCGTAGCAACTGGTTTAATCGGGAGCATTTTAGGTGCGTATTTGATTAAATTTGGAAGATTTAAAACTTCTATTGCAAAAGGTTTAACATTTGGTAACGCATCACATGCTTTTGGTACAGCTCAAGCACTTGATATTGATTTAGAAGCAGGTGCGTTTAGTTCAATTGGTATGATTTTGACTGCATTATTAAGTTCAATCGTTCTCCCGATACTCATAATCTTTTTATATTAAGCGTAGTGTTAAAACACAGTATTAACTATTTTAGGGTAAAAATAAATCGTTAAAATTTGGAAGGAGCAATTTTTACAATGGCAAAAATTAAAGCAAATGAAGCATTAGTAAAAGCATTACAAGCATGGGAGATAGACCACTTATATGGTATCCCAGGAGATTCTATAGATGCGGTAGTAGATAGTTTAAGAACTGAAAGAGATAATATTGAATTTGTTCATGTACGTCATGAAGAAGTAGCAAGTTTAGCAGCTGCAAGTCATACAAAATTGACTGGTAAAATTGGAGTTGCATTAAGTATCGGTGGTCCAGGGGTCGTTCACTTACTTAATGGTATGTATGATGCGAAAATGGATAATGTTCCTCAACTTATTTTAGCAGGACAAACAGATAGTACAGCTTTAGGAACAAAAGCATTCCAAGAAACAGATATTAGCAAAATGGTAGACGATGTAGCTGTTTATAACTGTCAAATCTCTGAGAATGATAAAGATATATTCGGCATTGTTAATGAAGCAATCCGTACGGCTTATGAGAAAAAAGGTGTTGCAGTCTTAATTCTGCCAAATAACCTATTGACAAACAAAGTGAAAGATACAACAAATACACCAGTGGACACTGCACCACCAGCACGTGTTGCACCAAAACCACGTAGCATTAAAAAAGCCACTAAGCTTATTAATAAAAGTAAACGTCCGGTTTTGATTATCGGTACTGGTGCTAAACATGCTAAAGACGAAGTGCAAGAATTTATTGAAGCGGTTAAAATTCCGTCAATCATTACTTTACCTGCTAAAGGTATTTTAGCAGATGCTCACCCATATAATTTGGGTAACTTAGGTAAAATTGGTACTAAAGTGTCTTATCAAACGATTCAAGACGCTGATTTACTAATAATGGTAGGTACAAACTATCCTTATGTTGACTATTTACCTAAGAAAAATATCAAAGCAATTCAAATCGATACAAATCCAGAAAATATTGGACATCGTTTCGACGTGAATGCAGGTATAATTGGTGATAGTAAATTAGCATTGCAACAATTAACAGATAGTGCCAAACACGTGAAAAATCGTGATTTCTTAAATAAAACATTAGAAAGAAAAGCAACTTGGGATTCTTGGATGGATAAAGATAAAGCAGATGAAAGTTCACCAATCCGTCCAGAACGTCTAATGGATGCAATCAACCAAGTGAGAACAGATGACGCGATTTTCTCAATCGATGTCGGTACATCTACTGTATGGTCAACACGTTATTTAGATCTAACAGTGAATAATAAATTCATCGTTTCTAGTTGGTTAGGTACGATGGGCTGTGCATTACCAGGTGCATTAGCAGCAAAACGTGCTTACCCTAACCGTCAAGTAGTGGGTATAGCAGGCGATGGTGCGTTTGAAATGGTAATGCAAGACTTTGCAACAGCAGTACAATATGATTTACCAATGACTATATTTGTTTTAAATAACCAAGAACTATCATTCATTAAATATGAACAACAAGCTGCTGGTGAATTAGAATATGCAATCAACTTCACTGATATAGACTTAGCACAATTTGCGGAAAGTTGCGGTGGCGTTGGTTATACGCTTAAAGATCCTAATAGAATTGATGAAGTTGTAGAAGAAGCAATGGCTCAAGATAGACCAACAATTGTCAACGTTTATGTTGATCCAAATGCTGCGCCATTACCTGGTAAAATTGTTAAAGACGAAGCAATTAATTACGGTAAATGGGCATACAGATCTATTACTGAAGATAAAAAATTAGATTTAGATGAAATTCCTCCAATGTCAACAGCTGTTAAACGTTTCTTCTAAGTTGATATAAGTAAAAAATTAGAGACTTTAATTTCTCTGACTAAAAATAAACGCCAATTTCTATTGAAATATTATAGAAATTGGCGTTTTCTTTGCTTTGTGAAGTTTTGCATCACGTTCGTCTTGAATCGAAACCTAATAAATTAAAATGATGTCATAGTGTGCTGAAATCTAGAGGAATGATATGAGCGAGAGACTACAGACTCGAATCATATCTCAGGCAAGCATGCACGTTTAAAAACATAATATTTTAAAAGATATAAAATAGCTGCAACATGAAATGATTAGCTTGAATGGATTTAAGTCAAAATATTTTTCATTTGTACTAAATATCTCCCATCGTGATTTTGTAACGTGCTGACGCCTAGGGAAAAGATATGAGCGAGAGACTACAGGCTCGAATCATATCTCAGGCAAGCTATGCACGTTTAAAATCATAATATTTTATGATTTAGTTAAAGATATTTAAAAATAGATTGAAAATTCAGCATAATATCTATAAAGTGTATTATTATAACAGTAATTTATTAAATTGATTGATCAGGTTATTTTTTAGATTATGATTTTTTTCAATTAAAAACCATTTAATGGGGGATATTTAAAATGTTCAAATCAATTTTTAAAAAGATAACATTTAAAACACCACATACATATGCATTGTTATTATTTATCATTGTTGTGGCAAGTTTACTTACATATTTAATACCAGCTGGGGAATATGCACGTGAAAAAAAAGATGGACAAACATTAGTTATATCTGGTTCATATCAAGAAGTGTCACAACATGGCGTTTCGTTTTTTGATATATTTCGAGCAATTCCAGAAGGATTACAGAGTGGCGCTGAAATTGTATTTTACATTTTCTTAGTGGGTGGCGCATTTGGTATTGTCCATAAAACAGGCGCATTTGAAAATGGTGTGAATAAAGCAATGAACACATTAGGATCTTATAAAGTACTAATGATTCCATTGACTATGACGATATTTTCTATATTAGGTTTTTCAATTGGATTAGCAGAAGAAACGATTATCTTTGTTCCTATTGGAATTATTATAGCGAGAACATTAGGATATGATGCGTTGACTGGAGCAGCAATGGTTATACTTGGAGCAGCAAGTGGCTTTATTGGTGGTATGTTAAACCCATTTACTGTAGGTGTTGCACAATCTGTAGCGGAGTTACCATTATTTTCAGGTTGGGGGTTGCGTTCGATTATTTATATCTTTATCTTGTTGGCAGCTATTACAACAGTGATGATATATGCACGTAAAGTGAAACAAGATATGTCGAAAAGTATTGTATACGAACTGGAAAAAGTTGAAGGACAATCTACGGAAGCGATGGATACGCCACGTTTTACGAAGCGACAGAAAGTTGGTTTACTACTCATTGTTGCAGCGATCGTATTAAATGTGTTTGGTATTTTTAATTATGGTTGGTCCTTTAACGAGATGAGTGCTAACTTCTTATTGGCAGGTTTACTTGCAGGTGTCATAGGAGGATTGGGCGTCAACGGTACATTTGAAGCCATGATAGAAGGTATGAAAGATATTTTGTTTGGCGCAATGATTGTTGGCTTTGCTAAAGGTATTATTGTCATTTTAGAAAATGGCCAAGTAATAGATACCATCGTACATGGTATGACAACCTTGCTTACAGATGTACCTTCCTCGGCAGTTATCATCGCGATGTTTATCTTACAATTCTTTTTGAATTTCTTTATACCATCAGGTTCTGGACAAGCATTAACTACTATGCCATTAATGGTACCAATCTCTGACTTATTACATATCAATAGACAAATTACTGTACTTGCGTTTCAATATGGAGATTCAATCAGTAATGTCTTATTTCCAACTTCTGCAATTTTAATGGGTGCTTTAGCTGTTGGAAAGATATCTTATACTCAGTGGCTTAAATTTGCTTGGAAATTAATTTTAGTATGGGTAATCATATGTTGTATTGGTATGTCTATTGCCTTAATAATAGGTTATTAAGTAATAATTTGCTAAGTCATTTAGCTAACTTGAACTTCATGTTATTAGGAGTAGTCTCAGATATTAAAGTATTAATTAGATATCTGAGGCACTCCTATTTTTTATGTCTAATCATTAAAATGTTGAAATATTCAGAAATTACAAATAAGATATGATATAAGACATAATTAAAGAAGGTGAGACAATGCAATATAGACCGTTTATAGAAATACTGCCGAACGTTTCATTAAGACCACCAGATCTTAAAATGGCTGAATCATTATTTGAAACCATTCAAGAAAATTTTACGCATTTATCACGATTTTTAGATTTCATTACTGAAGATCTCACTGTAGATGCGGAAAAATCATATTTAAAAATGATGATACAACATCAAGCTGAAAGTAAAGGTCAATTATTTCTAATCTATTATGAAGATGAATTGATTGGCACAATAGATTTACATAAAATCGATTTAAAAAATAAAAAAGCAGAAATAGGTTATTGGATGGCGAAAGGATATACAGGTAAGCGAATTGCGACGGAAAGTGTTGTGTTTATATGTCATTATGCATTTGAAATTTTAGAATTGAATAAACTCACGATTATTGCAGACGTAAGAAATATTGCTAGTAATAAAGTTGCTAAAAATGCAGGTTTTCATTTTGTCGCAACTGATATTCAGGACATGTATGATGGTGAAAATTATCAAGATATGAATCGATATATTTTATTGAAAAATCATTTTGACTTGGCTGAAAGTCATTAAATGCTAGATTGATTGCCTGTATAGCACATGCTTAACAGTATCCGGTGTGTCCAAGTCACAAGCAATTGTTAGTAAACTTATTGTATTGACTGATATTAGCTATGATATGAAACAGACGAAAAGGATATATAAGGAGGATTACGACTTGATGGCTAGAGGTATTAATCATATTGGTTTAACTGTACCTGATATTGAAATAGCAACGGCTTTCTTTAAAGAGGCTTTAGATGGTCGTATTGCTTATGATAGCCAAACTAAAATGGATGAACCTAGAGGTGGCCAATTTGTTGAACATGTATTAGGACTGGAGAATGGTGCTGAAATTGTTAAAAAGAGAATGATGGTGTTCAATGATGGCCCCAATATAGAGATGTTTGAATTTGTATATGCAAATCAAAAAAACGCTGTAAATTTACAAGACATAGGTTATACACATATTTCATTTTACGTGGATGATTTTGAAGCATCCCTTAATAAAATCAAACAAGCTGGGGGAGAACCTATCTCTGAACCTCACAGTAATACAAAATATGAAGATACAGCTGGTAATCGTACGGTATATGTTAAAACTCCATGGGGAAGTTTAATTGAGTTGCAAACGATACCAAATGGTTATTATTATCCTAGAGATAGCGAGGCAAGTGTATTTATTCCGGACGTGTAAGAAATATTGACGCAGGAGGTTAAAAATAATGTTAAATAGAAAGTTAGATGTCGCCAACTTACCCACGCCTATTCATAAGTTAGAACACTTAAGTAAACGTTTAGGCAAAGAAATTTATATTAAAAGAGATGATTATACTGGCACTGAAATATCAGGGAATAAAGTAAGAAAGTTAGAGTATACGATACAATATATAATTGATCATGGCTATGATACGATTATTACAACAGGTGCAATCACATCTAATCATGCCAGAGCAACAGCAGCACTATGCGCAAAATATCAAATTGAATGTCATCTCGTGTTAGAAGGTACAATGAAATCTTTTGAAGGTAATTTATTCTTAGATGCTATGCTTGGTGCACATGTACATGTGATTGACGACGATCAGTCTCGAGAAATAGCGATGGCACAATTGAGTCATACACTAGAAAGTAAAAACAAAACACCTTTTATGATACCAACTGGCGCATCAGATTGGATAGGTACGCATGGTTATATCAATGCTTTTGAAGAGGTTATAGAACAAGAGGCTGAATTAGGTTGTCATTTTGACTCTATTAATGTAGCTGTAGGCTCAGGTGGCACATATGCAGGTTTATGGTTTGGTAAACACAGTCACAACCTACCGACAAAGATAATTGGTTATGCAGTCAATGAAAGTGCAGCAGCCTTTAAAAATAAAGTGCAAACAATCATTAATCATTTAGATGAAAACATAGATACATTCGATACAATTACCATTAATGATAGTTATATTGGATTAGGTTATGCACAAGCAACAGATGAAGAATTAGCATTTTATATTGATATTGCACAACAAGAAGGTATTGTTTTAGATCCAACCTACACAGGAAAAGCTTTTAGAGGTATGGTTAAAGAAATTCAAGAAGGAAAATATGATGATCAACAAACAATTTTGTTTATTCATACAGGTGGACTACAAGGTTATACAGAGGAAACTAGAACACGTATTCAACGATTACTGCCAAATTTCAATAATGATTTGTAAATATATTTAGATATGAGGATTACGTACACATTTTGTAGTCAAAAGCATATAAATTGCGAAGTATACTATATATGGTGCATAATATTAAACACTTTATAATTAAGGAGGGTGTTCTATATGACTCAAACATTAAGTTCCATGGATGAATATCATTCATTTATTAACAAACATCCGCTCGTAGTCATTCATGTAATGAGAGATAATTGCAGTGTTTGTCATGCGGTATTGCCACAAATTGAGGACATGTTGCGTGAATTCCCAGACATACCATTAGGTGTGGTTAATCAAAGTAATGTAGAAGAAATAGCTGGTGAATTATCTATCTTTACAGTACCGGTTGATTTGATCTTTCTCAACGGTAAAGAAATGCATCGTCAAGGTAGATTTATTGATATGCAACAAATAGAACACCAATTATCCATAATGTATGAAAGTTTAAAATCATAAATGAATATGAAATAGTTGTGCATTATAAGTAATTAGACATCCTGTTGTTAGTTTATTAACATAAAAGTAATACTAATAATAGGATGTTTCAATTTAAAAACCTTATAATTAAAAGTAAATTGTCTAAAATAAAAATGAGGTAAATTAAATCACAAGTATCATATATAATAAAAATAATGTATGATAAGATTAATCTATTGAATTGAGGAGGAGTATTTATGCGCATAGAAAGAATATGTCCGAATGAAGCTGAAGCGCTGTATACTTGCATGAAAAAGATTGATCAAGAGACACAATACATGCTCTATTTACCTGATGAAAGAAGTTTTAATAAAGATAGACTTGTTGATGATATTAAACACAATTTCTATATTGGTGTTAAAACTGATGAAAATGACATTCTAGGATATTTATCTGTACATATTAGTAGATTAGCGAAAATTAAGCATATCGGTTATATTGTGACCGGTGTGATAAATGAAAAACACCATCAAGGGTTAGCAACAAAGATGTTTCAAGAAACAATAAAATGGGCTGAGCGTAAAGGGTTAAGAAGACTAGAATTAACTGTCATTACAACTAATACTCCGGCAGTTAAATTTTATGAGAAATTAGGATTCAAAATTGAAGGTATCAAACATGAATCTATTTATATGGACCATCATTTTTATGATGAATTATATATGTCAATGATGATAAATCAATCATTTTCAATAGATTCAGCTATACTCGAGAGCTAACTTAATACAAATTAACATTACATCATTTCGTAATGAAATGTACAATACATATTAATAAAATGAGTTAACGATAATTCAACTTCGCTCTAGTTTTGGAGAATTGTATCAAAAAGGCGTTTTATAGCATTTTCTTAAAAGGATTATTTGCTATATTTTGATGTGTGAAGCGCACTTGTCACACAACATATTTGAGCATGGTAGGCTTGTGTGAGGTGTTAATGTTTAAGTGTTTATTAAACTTATGGATGGAGCACAATATATAGTTTAGTTTATTGTTGATACTAACCAAGTCACGAAGTAATTGTTCATTGGAGGTAATATGAAATGCTAAAAAGAATATTAACCATTGCAAGTGTTAGTGTGATAGCTTCATATTTATACGCCAAGCTTTTAGAAAAACGTAGTTATAAAAGCTTTTTGTATGAAATAATGATTAGAGCAACAAAGATGAAACAACCATTTGAAAAGAAAGCAAACGCGCAAAAAGCGCTTGAATTTGTTAAAGAACAAACACAAGGCGAGTACGAAGGTACGAATTATAACTTTGACAATGCTGTTTATACTAAAAAAATTCACAATGTAACCAATTATATTGTGAATGATAAAGAAGATCGTCAACAAAAAGTAGTGATATACATTCACGGTGGAGCGTGGTTCCAAGATCCACTGCCATATCATTTTGAATATATAGATATGTTGGCAACAGCCTTTGATGCAAAAGTAATAATGCCAATATATCCTAAAATTCCACATGCAACATATAAGGAAACTTTTGAATTACTAGAAGAGATTTATAGACGTGAATTAGAACAAAAGGTGAGTTCAGAGCGTGTTGTTATCATGGGCGATTCGGCTGGAGGCCAAATTGCATTATCTTTTGCACAGTATTTAAAAACAGTGAATATGTCACAGCCAAGTGATATTGTGATGATTTCACCAGTACTGGACGGTACATTTAGTCATCCTGAAGTTTACAATTATGAAAAAATTGATCCCATGTTAGGTGTTGAGGGCAGTAAATATTTAATTAGTCTATGGGCTGGTGAACTGTCATTAACGGATTGGAGAGTTTCGCCAATTTACGGATCATTCAATGGATTAGGAAAAATAACCATTTCAATTGGTACAAAAGAAACGCTTTATCCTGACGCGGTTAAATTATCGCAAGTGTTAAATGCTCAAGGTATTCATCATAACTTTATCCCAGGATACCAGCTATTTCATATTCATCCTATCTTCCCAATTCCTGAAAGAGCACAATTTATCAATAAGTTGAAAAAAATTATAGACTGATATAATCATGTTTTAACGCGATAGAGAGTCTGGAACATAAATTTCAAAAAAATAGCACTCAGATGATTTAATTCAATTCATCTGAGTGCTTCTTTTTTATGCAATATTTCGTATTGTTGGCTCGCTTTCTTTGGGGACAGTTTCAGACTGCCCTGTTCCCTCAAGAGTCTCCCCAAAATACGTCACATTATTGAACACGAAAAATGTAGTATAGGTTAGGAAAACAAACGGATCAAAAGCGAACTTGGCGTTGTATTAATGGCACTTGATATAAGAAAGTAGTAGATCAACGAGCTAACTATAATCAAAATAATAATGAAAAAGACAATTTCTATATTATTTCAATAGAAATTGTCTTTTTTTACTTGTCCAAGAACTTTATGTCCCATGTTCATTTGATTTTATACTATTTTATCAAAATGGTATTTATAATCGATTTACAATCATACTTCGTTTGAATTATTTAAGTAAGTAGAGAAGAAATCTGTAAATAAATCAACAAATGTCAGATATTTATCTTTTTCCACGTGTTCATCTACTTGGTGTGCTTGGCTTACAGCCCCAGGGCCATACATGATAAATGAAAAGTTTTCATCTTTGTCTACTAGTAAATCAGACGCGTCGGTAACACCAGGTGAAGCTTCAGTTGGTAATGTAGTATTTAAATATTTTTCTCCCATTTCAACAGCAAGTTCAGCTAATTGGTTTTGTCCTGTAGTATAAACAGGTGGTCTAGACATGTATGTGTCAATATCGATATCCGTTTGTTCAGTTTCGACTTGTTTTAAGATTTCGTTGAAATATGAGATGAACTGTTCGTTATCATGCTCAGGAATCGTACGAATATTAAATTCAGACTCAGCATGTTCAGGAATGGAATTCACCTGATTACCACCGTTGAAAATTGTGGCATTCATAATTGCATTGCCTAATAAATCATTACTTTTAGTGAATTTTTCAAAGCCTTCATCAGCTTTATAAACAAATTTTACTAATGGTGAAATTGCATTGAAACCAAGTTGAGGCATAGAACTGTGTGAAGCCTTGCCACGAGAAGTGACGCGAATATCCATTGATCCTTTATGTGCATAAATAATTCGATCTTGAGAAGGTTCAGCAATCACTAGTGCATCAACATCATTCATATATCCTTTATCTTGAAAAGCTTTTGCGCCTTCACCTACAATTTCTTCACCAGCAGTTGCTAGTAAACGAATTTTTCCGTGTTGTAATAAGTTTTGATCATGAATATCTATCATACTGATTACTAATGCTGCTAAACCTGATTTCATATCAGCTGAGCCACGTCCGTAAAGTTTACCATCAACTTCAGTAAGTTTGAATGGATCATACGTCCATTTACTTTCATCGCCCGCAGAGACAACATCCATATGACCGGAGATACCTAATACTGGACCATCTTTACCGATTTCAGCAACTAAATTTGCGCGACTGTCGTTAATTTTAATGATGTCGGATTTTATGTCATGTTCTGCTAATAACTTTTGCAGATATTCACAAACTTCGATTTCATTGTCATTAACTGATTTAATGCTAATCAAGTCTTCTAATATTTGAATTTTTTCTTGATCAGTAAATTTACTCATAATAAAAACCTCATTTCAGATATAATAAGAAAACTAATATCTTTATTATATCTGAAAATTCAGACGCTTTGAAATTATACCCCTTTGTAAAAAATACATAATAACTAGATTTTGAACAAATTGTCAAAAATAGGTGACAAAAAATTAAACATGGTTTTTAGATGCGTCATTATCTAAAGACCATGTTTTTATAGTGTTATATTGATTGATTGTTGGTTGAGCCACGTGTTTTGATTGCAAATGTTTAGGGATAGAGCGGTTTTCTTGTGTAGATGGTTCAGAAGGTTTTGAAGTATTGTTGGTCTCATCTACATTTTCAATATGTCTTGTATTATCTGTATCAAGTACTGCACCACGCATATCATTACCTTGGAAGCTACCTACTAAAATCATGATTAAATAACCACAAGTTATGAGTGCAACAATAATGAGATAAAGTGAAACAGTTAGCTTTACAGGTTTGCTCATGTCCATCCTCCTAAAGTATCTTTAATTCCTTTCACCCTTAAGATAACATTCGAATTTTAATAATGTGTAAATTTCAAGTAAATATTATATTTCATATTTTCAGCCTTTATTATTAATTGATGAAAAAATTTTTATAATATTTTTTACTTAAATTTTTTTATTGAAGAAAAAGGATTAACGTTGATATGAAAGTATTTCATTTAACCTTTAATATAATTTTACATTCAATTAACAGTTAATTTATAGACTTTATATAAAATCAACAACTACGTGGTAGCATGTCAGTATTGAAAGGTATAAAGATTTGTTTATACACAAAGGCCATTTTTTGTGCTAGATATTTTCACTAGATTAATGATCTTTGCACGCATTTAATAAATACGCAGATGAAAAGAGGGACAGAGTTTGCTACTAATCATAATTTGTATAGGCGTAATTCTATGGCTAGGAATTGTCGAAAAACGAAGACATTCTGACAGATTAGAAAAGATTCCTATACGTATTAATATAAATGGTATTAGAGGTAAATCAACGATTACACGCTTGATTTACAGTATTTTGCGGGAAGATAAATACCGCGTGATTGGTAAAACAACTGGTACAGATGCACGCATGATGTATTGGTTTACACCAAGAGAATATCCTGTATATAGAAAACCTCAAGGTGCAAATATAGGTGAACAACGTGATATCGTCAGAAAAGTTGTGAAGCAAAGAGCTAATGCATTAGTTAATGAGTGTATGGCAGTTAATCCAGACTATCAAATTACATTCCAAAAAGATTTAGTGAAAGCGAATATTGGCGTCATTGTTAATGTAATGGAAGATCATATGGATGTGTTAGGGCCAACGTTAGATGAGGTTGCTCAAGCATTTACAGCAACTATTCCATACAAAGGTCATCTCGTCGTAATGAAAGATGATTATACTAAATTTTTTGCTAAAGTAGCTAAACGGCGTAAAACAAAATTAATTGTTGTTGATAAGGAAGAAGTACCAGAATCATATTTACGAGAATTTGGATATATTGTCTTTCCGGA
This sequence comes from Staphylococcus sp. GDY8P94P, assembly GCF_017892255.1. Taxonomy (NCBI): domain Bacteria; kingdom Bacillati; phylum Bacillota; class Bacilli; order Caryophanales; family Staphylococcaceae; genus Staphylococcus; species Staphylococcus sp. GDY8P94P. The sequence continues at coordinate 283,557 of NZ_JAESKU010000008.1, read as the reverse complement.
TAATGTAGCAATTGCAATGGGTGTAGCTGAAGCATTAGGTATCGACAGAGATACTGCCTTAAGGGGCATGTTAAATGCACCACCTGATGTAGGTGCTGTAGAAGTTAAATACTTTAATGCAAATAATACAACTAATGTGTATGTGAATGCTTTTGCAGCAAATGAGCCACAGTCTACTAAAGCCATTTTAAATAAAGTAGAGTCATATAATTACCCATATCAAAGAATCGTGATTATCTTAAATTGTCGTTCAGACAGGGTAGATAGAACTCGACAATTTGCAGAGAATTTCATAAAAGATGTACCGTTCGATACATTAATTTGTACCGGAAAAAGTACTCAAATGGTTACGGAAGTAATGAGAGAATTACCTGATAAAAAATATTTGAATTTTGAAGGTAAAAATATAAATGAAGTTGAACGTGCGCTTTATGCAGAATCACACAATGCTTTGATTTTCTGTGTTGGTAATATTCATGGACCAGGAAAAGAAATCGCACAATATATAGAAGGGATACATTAATATGATAGGTTCAGAGTTATATTTTTCATTATTCGTGGGGATTGTTTTAAGCCTCATTTTTGCCGAGAAATTCGGTATTAGTCCTGCTGGATTAGTTGTACCAGGATATCTAGCTCTCATATTTGATCAACCAATCATGCTACTATCTGTACTAATCATTAGTTGCATTACATATTTTATTGTGAACCATGGTATTAGTCGCTTTGTCATTCTCTACGGGCGTAGGAAATTTGCTGCAATGATATTAACTGGAATGGTATTAAAATTTATATTTGACTTAATTTACCCCTTAACCCCGTTTGAGATGGTAGAAATGTCCGGTATTGGTGTCGTAATACCAGGTATCATTGCAAATACTATACAAAAACAAGGTGTTGTAATTACTTTATCTACATGTATGTTACTAACATGTATTACATACATTGTTTTATTCTTTTATAGCTTTATTAATTAGTAAGGAGCAGATATATGAAGCAATCTAAACGATTCTCTATCGATGAGCGTGTTTTGAAATGGACAAAACGCCATAAAAGAAGGAATTCCATATATACCGGCTTGATATTAATTATAGCGTTGATTTTGTTAGTATTTGTGTTGAAGCATCAGGATTTTGAGCCTGTTAAAGCTATGAATAAAGGAAAAGATGAAATTAAACTAACATATCTAGGTAATGTGGAATTAAATAGTCATACGAGAAAAAACAATATTAATGATACCTTTAGCGCCGTTGAAGACATGTTAAAAAACAGTGATTATTCAACAGCAAGTTTGAAACTAACCAAATTTTCGGATGATAGAAAAACAAATATTACTAAAAATTTAGAAAATGTAATGTTTTTAAAAGGTTTAAATATTAAAAGTTTAAATATCATAAATCAAGTCACTGATAATATTACAGCAAGAGATTTTAGTAGAGCTGTTGAAGCACAAAATGGTTATAATTTTTTAACTGGTAATGGTTCTAATCCTATTAACAGTAAAACAGTACAACAAACGGTGAAAGGTAAGAAAGTAGCAAAGGTTTCCTTTACAGACGTTGAGTCTGATTACACAGATCCATTGAAAAATACTACGTCCATCAGCTTGGAACCCAATATCTATGTTCCATTAATAAAAAAATTGAAAGAAAAAAATGATTATGTAGTAGTTAATGTGGACTGGGGGATAACTGATGAAAGGTCAGTAACAACAAGACAAAAAAAATATGCACACTCTTTAGTAGATGCGGGTGCTGATGTCATCGTCGGACATAATACAGTTGTTCAGGAAATTGAAAATTATAAAGACGCTAGCATTTTTTATAGTTTAGGTAATGTCACCTCAGAAGGTTTCTTATCAAAGAATAAACAAGGCTTAGCTGTCCAACAAAATTGGAATGGTAAAAATTCTAGGTTTATGATCACCCCAATAAAAACAGTGGGTGGTAAATTGACTAAATCTACACCCAACAAAATTGAAGAAACTAAATTATTAAACAATATAAAAGGTGACAACATTAATCTTAAAAAAGAGAATGGAGGTTATATTTATGAACATTAAAGACCATTGGGTAAGTATTACAATCATTTCAGTTGTATTGATAATATTCTTACTAATTGTATTCGCTAGAGCGAATGAAGGTTTAGACTATTATGAACAAAATGAACTTAAATCTTCACACCATCAATATTTGTCTAAAGGAGCTTAGCTATGAGTATTTACAATAAAAAAACGCTCATCGTAATATTACTCCTTACTATTATCATATCCTTCACATTTTATATGATTACGAAAAAGGATAATTATAATAAAGATGATTTATATGAGAATAAAATTGCAGATCATCAACAAGACATATCGGATAAAAATTACGGTGTAGCTTCCAATAATCCGATTGCTACACGTGTTGGAGAGAAAATTTTGCAAGATGGCGGTAATGCAGTTGATGCTTCAATCGGTGTCTCATATGCGCTTGCTGTCACTGAACCACACTCATCAGGTCTAGGTGGTGGAGGTGCAATGCTGGCTTACGATGGTCAAGAAAATGTTGCGCCGAAACAATGGCAATATAAAGATATTTCTTCCTTTAATTACAAACAAAAAGATAAAATCGGTGTGCCAGGTTTCGTTCGAGGTCTTGAAGATGCACATAAAGAAGCGGGGAAAATGGATAGAAAGAAAATCATGAACTATGTTATTCCTTTAGCTGAAGAAGGTTTTGAAGTTGATTCAGAACTAGAAAGAAGTTTGAAACTATATGGTTCGGACGTAGATAGAGATTCACCTTTCTTTGAAGGAGAGCAAACAAAAAGAGAAGGTGATGTCATTAAACAACCAGCTTTAGCTAAAACATTAAAAGGTATTAGAGACAATGGTCCTAATTATTTCTATGATAAAGTTGGTAAAAGTGTCACTAAGCAAACGGATGACAAACTAACAGAAAAAGATTTTCAAAGTTATAAAACGGAGAAAAAAGAGCCAGTGAGTACAGATTACTTAAATAATAAAGTTTATGCGGCTTCAAATCCTTTAGGAGGATCATTGATGCTTCAAGGTTTAGAAATTGACGAAGCTACAAATAATCAAGCAGCTCAAGGTAATCGTCTAGATTATATTACTGGTATATTAAAATCTAGAGATTTAATGTATCGAAATAGGGATATTGTAAATGGACAAGATGAAGATTATGATGAATATCTTTCACAAGATTACTTGTTAGGTAGATTAAATGAAATTAATTTTGAAAGTAATTTTAATACCAATAACATCGATAATACAAGTACAACACACTTTGTAGTAGTTGATAAAAATGGACAATTGACAAGTACAACGAATACATTAGCAAGCTTCTTTGGTTCAGGAAAGTATATGAAAGAAGGGTTCTATATGAATAATTCATTGAGCAACTTCTCTTCTAATCCATCTAGTCCAAATTATGGTGCGAAACACAAGCAACCACGTTCATTTGCTTCACCGAGCATCGTAGTTGGTCCTGATTATTATATGGGTATAGGAACGCCAGGTGGTAACAAAATTCCGACTACATTAAATGAGGTGATTATTGATTACTTACGTAACGATGGTACGCTACAAGAATCTATCAATAAACCGCGTTTTTATAACGATGGAGGCAAAATCTTTTATGAAAATGCTACTGACCAGCAAGATATAGACATTTTCAAAAGTTTAGGTTTTGAAATTGAAGAAAAACGTAATGATCCTAACTTTGGAAGTGTACAAGCTGCGCTTTATAATAAAAATGATAAAACAGTAGAAATCGGTCATGATGTGGGGAATAGATAGTCTGTTTTCAATAAACTCAATAAAAAAGTCCAAGGCACAAATTAATGTCTTGGACTTTTTTTATTGAATTTTAACGGCTGTCATTTATGTACTACGTTTATTGACGAAATTATTATATAACGTACGCACAAAAATGATAACTACAACAATTGCTCCTATATAACCTACAAATGGATATATAATGGATACTAATTCTCCAAAAGGTAATGTACCACAAATTATAAAAATAATACCTAACACAACTGTTACAGGAACGCTAAGTTTTGATGGGAAAATCTTCATAAATTCATTTTTAACTAACCAATACATTGGTGCAGTTGTAGAATAAATCCCTAATAAAATACATACTGAAAATATAAATGCTATAAACGGCGCAATCGTATTACCTAAATAAAGTACAGGAACCTCTAATTCAAATACATGATCAGAATGCACTAATAGCGCAATAATCATTACAATTACTGTTAACATCAACACAGAGCCTCCAACAATTCCAGTAATACCAGCTTCTTTTCTACTATTTGATTGTTGACCAAGTTGTGAAAAGAAGATACTGCCTGCTAAGATGTTGTAACAGAAAAATAATCCGCCAGATTGCCACCAATGTGTTGTTGGTTGTAAATTTTTAGCGCTTTCTGGTAAATAGAGCATATTAGATAAACTACCGATATTTGAGAAGAAAACAATTAAGCAAATACCAATTGTTAAGATGACAATAATCGGTCCAACGGTACCAATAATATCGACTAACTTTTGTAATCCTAAAATAACTGTAATCATTGCGACAATGCCCATACCTAGTACACCGACTAGATTTGGGAGATGGAATTGTTCTGCTACTACAGCTCCTGTACCAGCAATCATGATGACAACAATGCTAAAAATAAAAATAATTGTAAAATATTCAATCAGCGTACCCAAGATGTTGCCGCAATAATACTTAAATATTCTGCCTGGCTGTTTTAATTGAAGATCAAATCCTTTCATCATTAAGGTGGAGCCAAGTAGACAGAATAATAATGCGCTAACTAAAGCTCCGAATATACCATATATGCCAAAGGATGCAAAAAATTGCATAACTTCTTGTCCAGTTGCAAAACCAGAACCTATGAGATAAGCGATGTAAGCACCGCTAAGTTTTATAACATTTGTGAGTTTTATTTGTTGTTGCATCATTGATCCCTCCAATTTTACCAACCTTGACCAGCAATGTCGTAATTGTCTAATTTTCCAGATGCTAAATCTTCAATCGCAGATTCTAAGACATTTAATGCTGTATCAAGTTGGTTATACGTTATGACTAACGGAGGTTGGAAACGGAGTACGTTTCCAGCTACTGCAATAATAACAACACCATTATCAAAACAGCGATTGCAAATTTTTAATGCGGCTTCCGCATCACGTGTCTTATTTTCTTTATCAGAAACGATATCTATGCCGATAGATAACCCTTTACCTCTAACATCTCCAACAGCATCAAATCGTTCAATCCATGAATCCATACGGTTACGTACATACTCACCTTTATCTGTACTCGCTTGAAGTAAATTTTCATCCTCTATCATACCAATTGTAGCTAATGCCGCTTCACAGCTTACTGGATTAGCGCCAGTTGTAAATAAATGTGCTGGTGCTTCTAATGTATCCATTATTTCAGCACGACCTACAATTGCAGACATAGGCAGACCGCCTGCTAACGATTTTCCAAATGTAATCAAATCTGGTTCAATATGATAATGTGAAACTGAACTCCATTCACCAGTACGACCAAGTCCTTGTTGGATATCATCCACTGCTAATAATATGCCGTGAGCTTTACATAAATCTTGTAAAGCTTTAAAGTAACCATCGACTGGTTCCAATAATCCACCATCACCTTGTATCGTTTCAATCACGATACAAGCTACTTCATCAGCAGGTACATATTTTTCAAACATTTCTTTAAGTGGCGCAAGATATTCATCGACAGTGTTAGCGTTTGGACTCCCAAACATACCTCTGTATCTATCAGGGAATGGAATATGATAGAATCCTGGTAACATTGGGCCATACTTTTTTCTCATGTTTAAACTTATGGCAGACATCGATAATGACCCATATGTAGAACCGTGATAAGCATTAACGAAACTGATGATATAAGGTCTTCCTGTATACGCTCTTGCAAGTTTAACGATGCCGTCGTTTGCATCTGAACCAGAAAGTCCGAAAAGTACACGTTTTTCATAATCCCCTGGTGCAATTTCACAGAGTTTCTTAGCAAGTTTAACTAAAGGTTCATGATACATATAAGCAGGCGTATAGTGTATGAATTTATCTACTTGTGATTTAATAGCATCTGACACTGGTTGAGGTGCATGTCCTACATTTTGTGAACTAGCACTCGCAAGTAAATCGATATATGTATTGCCATCCATATCAACGAGTGTTGCGCCATAGCCATGAGAAATAGCTAATGGATAGTATTTTATTCTTCCCGGTTTCGCAAAATACTTACTATCTTCATTGATTAATTGTGCAGCTCTCTCCATTTTCTCCATAATTTTCAATCCTCCCATGTATTACTTAATATAAGTCGGTTTAATAGTTATACAAATTAAATACACACCTTTTACTTCATATCCCGTTGTTTAAAGAGAAAGGTGTTATTAAATATTTTTCGTTTACTTCAATAATTTTTAAAAATGAAATGAAGTAGTGGTACGTATGAATATACTAAGAAAATTCGGAATTGTAAATATATTCTGAAAATTTAAAGTTGAATAACACTTAAAAAGTGTAATATGACACATATAATCTTGAGGAATGGATTGTATGATGACAAAATGTATTATCTTTGCTTTTAGAAATGACGTATTGATTTTTGTGAAAAATAAGAATAAATGAATATCTAAATGTGAAATGGAAAGTTAGTTTTTGAGAAGTTTTTCGTTTATAATATAAATAATAGGAGCTATGCAATACGATGTAATTGATAATTATTTTCAATTATAGTATCTTGAGTCTACAATGATGTTATAGCTTAGTTATGTCTACTTGTAATATTAATATTTATCGTTATGTGTAAAGAGGGAGTTTTAGATGAATAATAGTAAGATAGAAGTTAAAGATTTAATAAATATAGGACTCTTTACGGCAATATATTTTATTTTTATAGCACCTCCTGGCATTTTAGTATTATACCTATATTCATGTTATTGCTTCCTGCAATGGTTGGTTTAGTAGGTGGCATACCTATTATATTACTGATATCAAAAGTTCGAAAATTTGGTGCATTGACGATATGCGGTACGATTGTAAGTCTTATTTTAGCTATAATGGGGCATCCATGGATTGCGTTGATATTTAGTATACCTGTTATATTAATTGCAGATGGCTTAATGGCCATGAAACACTATAAAAGCTGGAAATACAATTGTTTAGGGTATATTCTCTTTTCCTTTTGGCCTATTGGTACATTTATACCATTTTACTTTATGAGAAATTCATATTTATCTTTTATTCAAGACAAATACGGTATTGAATATCAGAATACTGTCGCCACTTTATTTTCTGTTGAAATGATACCAGTTATTATTATTACTACAATAATTGGTGCATGGATTGGCGTTTATATAGCAAAATTAATTTTAAAAAAACATTTCAAACGTACAGGTATGATTTAAAATGTATAGTCAAACTATCCCACAGACCTATTTATTAAATTTAGACCCAAGAATTAAAATTGCGTTAATCTTGATGATATCACTAGTTGCATTAACAGGTGGCGTTACAGGTGTTGAAGTGTATTTAAGAGCAATAATAATACTTGTTCCAGCATTACTATTATTATGTATTAAGAAATATACAATAGGGTTATTCATTTTGATTTTAACTGTGATAGCGTGGTATGGAGAAGCATTTGTAACGATTGGTGGTAACCAAGTTGCCACATTATTGATTTTTGTACCTTCGGGCATCATAACACGCTTTTTACCTTCACTTGCAATGGGCTATTATATTTTTAAAACTACACAAATTGAAGTGTTAATAACAGGATTAGAACGGATGAAATTATCAAGAAAAATCACGATCCCGATTGCCGTTATGTTTAGGTTTTTGCCAACAATTAGAGAAGAGTCAGCTGCTATAAAGGATGCTATGAAAATGAGAGGTATATCTTTGAAAATCGCCTTTATACATCCAATACAATATGTTGAATATCGTGTTGTCCCATTACTAAACAGTGTTGTGAAAATTGGTAACGAATTAACAATTGCTTCAATTACACGCGGTTTGAATTTAACGCATAGACGTACATCAATTATTTCCCTTAAAATTCGTTGGTTAGATTGGTTGTTATTAATATTATTACTGTTACTTTGTATCATTTATTATGTAATGTGAGGGTAGAATATGATTCAATTAAAAGATGTGTCTTTTAAATACGAAGAAAGCAAAAGCAAGATATTAAATAATATTAACCTTACTATTGAAGATGGTGAGGTTATTTGTTTAACTGGGACTTCAGGCTGTGGAAAAACTACCTTAACGAGGTTGCTTAATGGTATTATTCCTAACTTTTATAAGGGAGACATAGACGGCCAAATTTTAATAAATCATAAAGATGCACAACAGCAAGATGTTTATGAGTTAACACAACAAAGTGGCTCTGTTTTCCAAAACCCAAGGTCACAATTTTTTTGTTTGAATACGACAAGTGAACTTGCATTTGAACTTGAGAATTATGGTATATCACCCAGTCAGATTATGACACGAATCAAAGAAGCTGCTGAACAATTTAATTTTAAACACCTTTTAGATAGGGACATATTTAATTTGTCAGGTGGCGAAAAACAAATGCTGGCTTGTAGTGCTATTCAAGTATATGGTCATGAATTGATTATTTTAGACGAACCTTCGTCAAATTTAGATTTTAATACCATTTTTAAAATACAACAAATGATCAAAATTTGGAAAAATGAAGGTAAAACAATTATCATTGCCGAACACCGTTTACATTATTTAACTGAAGTAGCAGATCGCTTTATTATAATGAAAGATGGGAAAATAAGTGAAATTTATGAAAACGAACAATTTAATGCTTTATCAAATAAACAATTAGCAACTCTAGGATTAAGAAACATTCATTTAGAACAATTGAATGTAAAAGCTAAACGTAATAATAAATTGGGATACTTAAATTTGCAAAATTATTATTTTAAATATAAAAGAAGACAGAAATTAGCTTTAAATATAGATGATGTCAATATTAGTAAGGGCAAAGTGACAGCGATTATTGGTCATAATGGCTCAGGTAAATCAACATTTGCACGTTGTTTAACAGGTGTCGAGAAAAAATTTAAAGGCTTTATTGATACTGGAGAAAAGAGGATAAAGACACAACAAAGCCTAGTAGATACTTATTTGGTATTTCAAGATGTTAATAATCAATTGTTTGCTGAAAGTGTGGAAGAAGAACTGAGGTTGAGTAATCCAACTTTAGATGATGAGACAATAAAGCGATGTTTGCAAAACTACAATATATCTGAACATTTTGATAGACATCCTTTATCGCTATCTGGAGGAGAGAAGCAGCGTTTAGCTATTGCTAGCGCAGTAGAAACGAAACGAGATATTCTGATTTTTGATGAGCCTTCTAGCGGTCTAGATGGTCATCATATGCGTGAAATGAGTACAATCATTAATAAATTAGCAAATGAAGGGCATACTGTGTTAGTTATAACTCATGATTATGAAATGTTACTTTCATGTGCAGATGAAGTGCTTCATTTGGAAAAAGGTAAAGTTAAAAAACAATATGAGATTAATGAAGATACTGTTGGATATTTGCAATCATTTTTTAATATCGTTTAAAAAATAAAAAATTTAAATATTATAAATGAGTAAACGAGTTCGGGATATAAATGTATCTGACTAAACAGAAAACGATAATTTCTATTGAAATATGTAGAAATTTGTTGTTTTCTTTATTTTTCTTAAATTTAATGCCATTAGGACAAATCCTAATTCTCTTTTGCCTTTCTCTATCCCTCGAACTGGCATTCGAGTGAAACCCAAAATAGCCTTCATGAATCCAAAAACTGGTTCTACATCAATTTTTCTTTGACTGTAGATTTTTTTAGTCTCTGGTTCTGAAAGCTGTTGATTAATTTGAGATTTAAAATATTCCCAATTAAAATGCTTCATTATCTTCTTATTCGTTTTTGAATTATTTTTTCATACATAAATTTTTAAGTGGACATTTTAAACAATCATCACATTCGTATAATTTGAGTCATGTTATAATCTTTATACATAAGGCACCTCGTTAATTTGGTTTAGTAGTGTTTATTAAATTATACGAAAGGGCCTTATTTTTTGAATAAAAATGCAAATTGTACTGATTTTGTAACGTGCTGACGCCCGGGGGAATAGTATGAGTGAGAGACTACAGGCTCGAGCCATACCCCAGGCAAGCATGCACGGTCAAAATCGGAAGATTTTAAATATAAAGAGGACAAATCCATTGTTAAGGATTTGCCCACTTATTTTGAGAATGGGGATTTATGTCACAGTCTCTTTTACTTTGCTTTCGAATCATTTTGTTCATCAAGAGTGAATCGGAAACATGATATATTTTATTTCTGATTCTGAAACTTTAATCGTCAATAAATTATGATAACTATGCATCGTTAACTTAGAAAGAGGAATATTTGCATTGTTGATTTGTTCGAGAATTTTGGAATCAATATAACTTAAGTCAAGATTATTTGGGATTAACTGTGATATGAGACCGTGATTTTCATTAAGTACTCGAGTGTAAACTGGAAAATCGGTGATGTAATTATGAACGATATTTGCAACCAGGTCAGATTTTTGTGTTGAATAATTTAAAGTATTAAATAATAGTATGTGAAAGTGGTGCTTAGATTTTCCAATTAAACCGTAAGGCAATTTAGCGATATGCAAATTAAAAAAAGGTTTTAATAAACTGAAAACGTGAACAATTGGCATCGTACTACAATTATGGTTAACCAACATAAATTGGTCATCATCTTCAGAAAAATATGGAAATGCAAAGCCACCAATTAATGTTTGGAATTCAGTTAATAAATGCATAAGTAAAATATGTGGTGATACGGACATTGCTTTATAGTAATGTTTTAAATTAGAGTGCGTGACATTATTAAAAATTATCTTTTTAGCAATAGATGGATGTAATTGGTTTAAAAATAGCATGATGAGCTGACGGGTATCAAAAGTATTATCAGAGTTGAACCAATTTTTTGATAGTATGCTTTTTAGTAAGTAGCAATCAGTATCAATAAAATAATAATCTGCATTCAATGTACCAATATTTTTTGGAACCTTGCAAAATTCCCACTATTTTCTAGGATGTATCTAACATTTACCGCACATTTCAAAGTGGGAAATTGTTGTTTAAAGTTTTCAATTAATCTTTGATCATTTTTAAACGTTTTATGATTTGTCTCAACAAGCAAACTAACATTTGAAATATTATCATTAAGTAGTGTTAATAAATTTAATATTTTGATGATTTGATAATCAATTGTTTGCGAAAAAGGCGGGTTGTCAACTTTTAAAGTTATTTCAAAACCTTTGATAAGCAATTGCTTGATCGCTTCAAAGACGTTGTGATAATCTAATTTGTTTAAATCATCGAAATTAGTGTGAAGTAAAATTAAATTTGGCTTTGAAATTAGCGATAGTATTTTAATTGAAAAATTTGAGCGATTAAATGAAATTAACTTATGTAAATCTTCAAATGTGATAAAAGTACGTGTCACATTAAATTTGTGAGTATACTTCAGTTTATCCAAAACGATTTGATTAGACGAAATATGTTGATTATGAGAAAAGTTATACATTTTGTTGATAATCTTAGTTAAGTTAGATGTGCTTAAAGAAACTTGGTACGGTGAATTCAAATCATTTTTCCTGAATTGATGAATATAGTATTTTGGTGGCATTTTTACATAAAATTTGAAGTTTTTAGAATATGTACTAACGTTAGTGTAACTATATTTTAATGCGACATCGTAAATACTTTGTTCCTTTTCTAATAAATCAAATAGGGATAATGCAATTTTAAGAGAACTTGTATATTGTTTGAAATTCATATTTAATATTTTGGAAAATAAAATAGATATATACGATTGTGATATATAAAAAGCTTTAGACACTTGCTTTGTAGTTAAAGGTTCATTGATATGTTTATGTATGTATTGAGTCAGACGTTGAACTAAAGGATGCTTGGTATACAAAGTTGGTAGATATTGATCATCTAAATGGACTTTTGCTTCTTTAAGTAAAAATTCAATAATATTTGATATATAAAGATGCATGTATTTTCGATTTTGAATGTGATTATGTAATTTTTGCAAAATTAAGTTACGAAATTGCTCTATATATTTAACTTGTTTGATATCAAAAAAGGCGTTAACGATGGATTTATCCTTTTCTATAAATAAAGGGAGTGGTATTTTAAGTTCTATTAGATTTTCAATATCAATATATTGATATAAATCTGCATTATTAATTATACAAGCATGGGCAATGGTTATCATCGATCCATTTAAATTTATTTTACACGACTTATTTATAGGAATTAAGATAATGATTTCATTTATGCATCTCGCTAATTCAGTCATATAATGATTTTTTATTGATAGAGAACTTATCACAAAGATCACCTTTACTTTATTATGTGACACTCACAATTAAATTATTAACGTTATTGTACAACTGACGCATACAAAATAGTTAGGTTACAAATAAAGTTTATTAAAATGATAGTAAGAATTAATAATTCGTATTTTGAATATAAGGGTAAATTGCAAAATCTTTATTTTGGAAAATAAAACACCCTTTGAAGTAATAAAATGATTAGTGTCCATTCAAATTACGCGATAATGAAAAATTTCCAAAATTTATGATAGCGTTTGCATTTATTATTATAAATATATATAATGAATTTAGCTGACAAGAATATGTCGAAACAAATAACTTAAACGTTTAAGGTGGGGGATATGGTAAAAAACAAACCTACACTACATGATGTAGCAAAAGTTGCTGATGTATCTATTGCGACCGTTTCCAATGTTTTAAATAACAAAAGTACTGAATTAGGAAAAAAGACGAGGCAAAGAGTATTAGATGCAATTGATAAACTGCACTATGAACCAAACCAATTTGCAAGAAGTTTAAAAACTGGACAATCTAATTTAATTGTTTTCATTGTACCTGATCAAAATCCCTTTTTCACAGAAATACTGACAGAATTAAATAACGAATGTCAAAAACATCAATTACATGTAGCTGTTGTGTCGTCAGAGGAAAATGAACTAAAGCAACAAGCCTTAATAGAAACGTTTATCGCACAAAATGTAAGCGCTATTATATTAGTGCCTGTAAAATCTAAATTGAAGTTAAAGAAAGAGTGGAAGCAAACACCTATCTTGACAATAGATAGAAAAATAGATGGCGCAGATTTACCTTCTATAAGCGTAGATAACAAAAAAGCAGCGTTTAATGCAACTCAAAGAATTATTGATAGTACCTGTAAAAATATAGGGTTATTGTTAGCAAATCCTGATATTAGCACAACCTCAGAGAGAAAATTGGGTTATGAACAAGCGTTGAAGAAAAATAATATAAAGTTAGATGAACAAATTATTTATTATAGTAATCAGCAACTGGGCACGGATGCGCAAATTGATAGCGGCTATCATGCGACGAAATCATTAATTAATAAACATGTTCAAGCCATTGTGGCAACTAATCATTTATTGTTATTAGGTGCGTTACAAGCAATAAAAGAGAGTGGCAAAAAAATCTCTAAAGATGTAATTATAATTGGTTTTGATGATAGTTATTGGAATGAAATTTATACTCCGAAATTATCAGTCATTTCACAACCTACAAAAGAGATAGGTCGTGTCGCTGGAGAAATGATCAATCATCTAATTCAAGGGGAAAATGTTTCTTCGGTAAAACTAGATACGAAATTAATTATCCGTGAATCATGTTCATTTGCTGAGGATAAGACATTATGATTAAAACTTGAAAACATATTCTTAATCTAATAGCTGTTGATGCTTGTTATGGTTATATACAGTTGAAAAGCTATAGTTATATAGATTATTTAAGCAAGACGGGTTTTTAAAATCATTTGATTTTAATCCCGTTAACTTAATCACTAAAACTTAAACGTTTAAGTTTATTTTAATCATTTTTTAAATAAGGGGGAAATATTTTGGATAACGTTACAATTTCTAAAGATAGTCCAAAAACATGGATGGGTATTCCGAAAATTATTTTTATTGCACTTATAGCTATATTTATTTTTATGACAGGAGATGGTATTGAACAGGCATTTTTATCAAAAAATATTGTTGATATCGGCTTTTCTAGTGGTCAGGCTTCTTTAGTTTTTACAGTTTATGGTGTGATGGTAGTTGTGGGGTCATGGCTAGCGGCTGTTTTATCTGATGTTTACGGTCCTAGGAAAATAATGGCTTTAGGAACGGTGATATGGCTGATTTTCCATGTGCTTTTTTTACTGTTTGGAATAGGAATGGAAAATTTACCCATGATGTTAGTGTTATACGGTATTAGAGGATTGGGTTATCCTTTGTTTTTATATGGTTTCTTAGTATGGGTGACCTATATTACTGATAAAGCAAGACTAGCCACAGCAATAGGTTGGTTTTGGGCAATGTTCTCAGTAGGTATGGGAGTAATTGGTACTTATTTGCCTAGTTTCACTATTCCATTTATAGGTTTTAATGGAACATTATGGATGTCTTTAATATGGATTTTTATCGGCGGTTTAATCGCATTTATAGTTGTAGGAAAACGCGATGTAAAACCGAATATAACGCTTTCAGTTAAACAAAGATATACTAAAGTATTAAAAGATATCGGCGTCGTGTATAAAAATCCAGACATTATTAAAGTTTTTATCGTACGTATCATCAATCAATTATCATTATTTGGGTTAGTTATTATCTTCCCAGTATTATTTACGGAAACTATTGGTTTTTCAATGCAACAATGGTTATGGACATGGGGGACAATGCATGTGACATGTATCGTTGGAGATGTAGTTTGGGGTATTATCGCTGATAAAATTGGTTGGAAACGCCAAGTAATGTTATTCGGTTGTATTGGTTGTGGCATCACGACATTATTATTCTATTACTTACCAATTCTAAGTGGTGATGTGTTTGCAATCGCAATTTTATGTGCAGTATTATTTGGTATCACTCAATCAGCATTTGTTCCTATTTTTGCGATTTTTACAGCCTTAGAGCCCGATCATATTGGTGCTACACTTTCTTCACATAATCTTGCGGCAGGATTGAGTAATTTTATTGCACCATTAATTGCTACGCTTATTTTACCATTATTTAATGAAGTGGGCGTTGTATGGGCTTTTGCAATTTGTTATTTCGTAGGTGCAGCAATCACTTATTATATTAAAGTTCACCAACCTGGCTTTGGAGACGATAAAGTTAGAACATTAAACACACAAGTTGAAAATTATTAAGAAAGGGAGAGGTAAAGTGGAAAATGTTGTACTTGGTGTAGATTTAGGTACGAGTTCAGTGAAAATTATCGCTGTGAATAAATGTGGTCATGTTATTGAACAGTCAAGTATTCCTTTGAAATTGAGTCAACCATATGCTGGTTATAATGAACAGGATCCTGAATCGTGGGTTGATACAGTAAAAGAAGGTATAAAAAAATTGATAAATAAAGATGCAATGGCAAATATACGTATTAGCGGTCTTTCATTTTCTGGACAAATGCACGGTTTAGTACCATTGGATAAATCATACAAACCTATTAGAAATGCAATATTATGGAATGACACTAGAACTACTAAACAATGCGAAGAACTAGAAAATAAATTTGGAAAAACGCTTTTAAATAATCCTATACTCGAAGGTTTTACATTACCTAAACTTTTATGGATGAAACAGAATGAGCCGGATTATTGGCAACAATTATCTGTGTTTTTGCTGCCTAAAGATTATGTACGCTATCGATTAACAGGTCATATTGCTATGGAATATAGTGATGCAGCAGGTACGCTTCTCTTCAATCCTAAAACAAATAACTGGGAAAAAGAAATAGGTGATAAGTTGAGCTTTGGTGATATATATCCACCGTTAGTACAGTCGCATAGCTACGTCGGTAACGTTACAGAAATTGTAAAAAATGAACTTAACATTACCGAAGATATTGCTGTTTTTGCAGGTGGCGCAGATAACGCATGTGGTGCACTAGGTTCTGGTGTTATAAAAGAAGGTCAAACGTTATGTAGTATAGGAACTTCAGGTGTGATTTTATCGTGTACTTCAAACAATGAAGTAGATTATGGCCACAATATTCATTTCTTTAAACATGCCATGCCTAATATGTCATATGCAATGGGCGTTACGTTAAGTGCAGGTCATAGTTTAAATTGGTTAAAAGAAATGCTTTTTAAAGCATATTCTTTTGATGAAATCTTGAATTTTGCTGAGAAATCTACAATTGGAGCAAATGGGTTATTGTTTTCACCATATATTCAAGGAGAGCGGACACCACATGGTGATGCATATATTAGAGGAAGTTTTATTGGCATAAATAGTAATACAGAAGAAGCGGATTTTGCACGAGCTACAGTCGAAGGTATTACTTATTCACTGTATGAATCTATTGTATATATGAGAGAAAACGGTAGGCAAATTGATGAAATTATTTCAATTGGTGGAGGTGCAAAAAACAGATTTTGGTTACAAATGCAAGCCGATATTTTCAATACTCAAGTCACTGCATTGAAATATGAAGAAGGACCAGGTGTAGGTGCAGCGATGCTCGCTGCATATGGTTTAGGCTGGTTCAATACAATGGAAGCTTGTGCTGAAACATTTATAGCATTAGGAGAGACATATAAACCTAATAAAGAAAATCATAAAAAATATAAGCAGTATTTTGAAGTTTATAAGAATATATACGCACAGACAAAAACGATGACAGAGAGCTTATTAAAGATTAATTAACTTTTAGGAGGAATTTAAAATGAGTAATAATATTCCAGAAACAATGAATATTTCAATATTAAATAAACCATTTGAGATGGAACTTAAAGAAGTAGATGTACCTAAGTTAGGACCGACAGATGTTTTAGTAAAAGTGAAGGCAGTAGGTGTTTGTGGTTCAGATGTTCATTATTATGAACACGGTCGTGTAGGAGAATTTGTAGTTGAAAAACCACTAATTTTAGGACATGAATGTTCGGGAATTGTTGCTGATATTGGTCCAGAAGTAACAAATTTTAAACCTGGAGATAGAGTTGCTATTGAACCTGGTGTTCCATGTGGAGAGTGTGAATACTGTAAATCTGGTAAATATAACTTATGTCCAGACGTTAAGTTTTTAGCCACACCTCCTATTGACGGCGCTTTTAGTCAATATATAAGTCATCCTGAAGGGTTTCTATTTCATATTCCTGATGCGTTATCATATGAAGAAGCAACATTAAATGAACCATTCTCAGTCGGTGTACAAGCATGTAAACGTGCGAACGTTCAACCAGGTTCTACAGTAGTAATTATGGGCATGGGCCCAGTGGGGTTGATGGCTGTCGTAGCAGCAAAAGCTTTTGGAGCTACAAAAATTATCGTGTCAGATCTTGAACGAATAAGATTGGATGAAGCATTAGAACTCGGTGCAACACATGCTATAAATATTAAAGAAGAGGATGTTATAACTCGTATCAATGAAATAACAAATCATAGAGGTGTAGATTATGCTTTTGAAACTGCAGGCAATCCTACTGCACTACAAAATGCATTAGCGGCCTTGAACAATGGAGGAACTTTAGCAATAGTTGGCTTGCCTCAACAAGAAAACATTGAATTAAATATACCGTTTATTGCTAATCATGAAATCAATGTTGTAGGTATTTTTAGATATGCTAATACTTATCCAATGGGCATTGAAATGTTATCTTCAACTGCAGCAAATTTAAATACAATGTTTACCGATTCATATGATTTAGAAAATGCACAAGAGGCTATGGAAAGAGCGAGAACAAACAAAAGTGGTTCATTAAAAGTTATGGTTTATCCTAATGGAAAATTAAAGTAAGCGCATTATAAGAAGATCTAAAATCACTGCCTGAAAGTGATTTTAGATCTCTTTTCAAATGAGCAATTTTTGCACATTTGTTGAGAATGCAGTGCGATATCATTTGTGTTAATGGGTGCATAAAGTTTAATTCTGGGAATGGAATATAACTATGATGATAGATGGCAATAAAAGCCTAGAGATATAGCATGAAACATTCTCTTAGAATATTATATAACTTAAAATGTATTGTTACAATATAAAATTCATAAAAATTAAAATAGTTAGATGATACGCGTTATAAATAAAAAATAGTTACTTTACTGTAATAATATAAAATTGAGCTTTGAATGATTGAATAACAATGATATTTACTTTTCTTTTTGATAAAGTTCAAATGCTTTGTACAGAAATAATAGGAAAAAGATGATTAAAAACAAAGTGAATAAACCATTGAAAATAGGATTGCTAAAAAATTGAAAAATGGTAATAGCGCTCAATGATTCTAAAAATACTGAACCGGTTGTTTGTATTTGTAAGAAGTCAAATGAAAATAAAATTAAAGTAATCATCAACATATAACCTGTGGCGATAAAAAAGAGGTTTAATAAATCTAATAGAAACATTCTTCTCATAACAACCAGCCTCCCTTCTTACTGTTCTATAACCGTTTTGTAGTATAATAAAGCTATAATTAAAAAATTTACAAAAAATTAATAAATGATAGAATGCATCACCTTTCAATGACCTTTATCATTTTACAAAAATGATAAGAAACTGTTTGACTTTGTTGAAACGTGATAAAGAATAGTAAATGTGTGTTTTGAATAGGAGGTTTAAAATGTATAAAGCAATTATTTTTGATGTTTATGGAACACTTTTTGACATGTCCTCTTTAAAAAAAGGTATGACCCAATTTGATGATGAACAAGCAACATCTATTTCTAAACTGTGGAGAAAAACGCAATTAAATCACATGTTTTTAAAACAAATTATGCAACGATATATCCCATTTGATGAATTAACAAAAGAAGCTTTACGTTACACAATGGATGAGCACAAAATAAAATATGATCGAGAAGATATAAATCGTTTGTTTGATGCTTTTTTAAATTTAGAATATTTTCACGAAGTACCTAAAGTACTTGCCCAGCTGAACAGCATGAATATCAATGTAGGCATACTATCCAATGGAAACGATAATATGCTTAGACCATTGATTGATAACTCTGAATTAAGTGAAGATATCAATACGGTTATGAGTGTTAATGAAATTAAGCAATATAAACCAAGCCCTGCAAGTTATGCATTGATTTTGAAATATAATCATTTGAAAAGAGAAGAAATATTGTTTGTTTCTTCTAATTCTTGGGATGTAACTGGAGCAACAAATTTTGGCTTTGATACGGTTTGGGTGAATAGACAAAAAGAACATTTTGATTATAATGGACAGAATCCTACAATAACAGTTAATAATTTAAATGAATTAATTAATTGGTTAGAGATGAAAAAATAAATATTCATGTTCATCCATAATGATTACAAGAAACCAAAAGTCTTAGTGACTTGGATGAAAAGATGGCGTACACGCTCGGATTATCATACATCATATTTCAAGCAAGCATGCTACGGTCAAATTTGTCTAAAAGGACGAATCCACTTCATATGGATTCGTCCTTTATTTGAGTATGAGGTTTATATTTTAGCCTTTACTTATTGAGCTCATGGTAGTTACATTATGTGTTTTGTTATTTTATTTAGAAGTATTTAAATATTGTGGTAATAATTGGCTATATAAATCTATAAAAGCTAGATAAGTATCTTTATAAACATATTCATCAACTTGATGTGCTTGGCCAGTTTCGCCTGGACCATACATTACAAATGAGAAACGTTCATCTTTATCCTTCATTAAATATGATGCGTCTGTAGTTGCAGTAGAAGAAGTTACTTCTAGGTTTCTATCAAAATAAGAATCACCTAAAGATTTAGCCAATTTTAAGAATTCATTATCCCCTTTAGTATATACAGGGTCACGATTTACATAAGGATTAACAGTAATATCAGCGTCACTTTCTTGTTTAACTTGATCTTTTATACTGTTAAATAGTGCTTCAAATTTATTATTATCGTAATCTGGTATAGTACGCATATTAAACAATGATTCAGCATAAGCTGGTATTGAGTTGACTTGATCACCACCGGAGATAATTGTTGAATTCATTGTTGGGGTACCGAGTAATTCACTTTTAACATCTACTTTGTTATAAGCTTTGTTTAAATAATGAATAAAATCAACCAAAGGATTAATTGCATTATAACCTAATTCAGGCATTGAGCTGTGTGAAGATTTACCTTTGGATATAACTTGAATATCCATTGTACCTTTATGTGTATAAACAATGCCATCTTGTGAAGGTTCTGCAATTAATAAAGCTTCGACGTCATCCATATAACCTTTTTCATGTAATAAAGCAGCGCCATCACTCGTTACTTCTTCTCCAGCAGTCGCCATAAATCTGATTGTACCTTGATTTAATGTACCAGCTTCTTTAATTTCTATTAAACTAATTGCTAAAGCAGCTAATCCAGATTTCATATCTGCAGCGCCACGTCCATGTAATCTACCTTGATCATCTTCTGTGAGCTTAAATGGATCATAATTCCATAAATTTTCATCACCCGTAGTGACAACATCCATATGTCCTGAAACACCAACAACAGGTTTGCCATCACCAATTTCTGCCACTAAGTTAGCTCTCATAGTTTCACCTTCAAGTTTTTCAATGTTGGTTTGAATTCCGTATTTATTAAATAAATCCTGTAAATAATGTGCGACATCAAGTTCATTTTCATTCACAGATTGAATTTCAATAATGTCAGATAATATTTTTACACGTTCATCATCTGAAAATACTGACATACAAACACATCCTTTATATATATTGAATACTTTAGTATCTACCACATTATGAAATTTTTAAAACTATAAAAGGTTTTATGGAGAAATTAACGTTGTTAGATAATGAGTTGTGCTATACTTACAATGAATATTTTGATTTAGAAAAAGGAGTATTCGTTACATGAAAAAATGGGGAAGTAGGCTTGTCACACTAATTGGTGTAGCACTCATCATAATAGCGATTTATTTATTTATAAAACCAAAAATTGATAATTACTTTGCACAAAAAGACAATGAAAATAAAATAGAACATTATGACAAACAATCTAAAACCTCTGAAAATGAGAAAGTAGAAATGCCTAAAGATAAGACAAAAATGGCAGGATATTTATCAATCCCTGATGCAGATATTAAAACACCTGTTTATCCAGGACCTGCCACGCCCAAACAATTAGATAGAGGCGTAAGTTTTGTGGAATCAAACGAAACATTAGAGGATCAAAATATCGCAATTGCAGGTCATACATTAACGGGTCATTCGGATTATCAGTTTTCTAAGTTACCTGAAACAAAAAAAGGAAGTAAAGTTTATTTTAAAGTTGGAGATGAACGAAGAACGTATAAGATTACTAAAATTTATGATGTGAAACCAGATGAAGTCGAAGTGCTAGATGAACAAGCATCGAATAAGAAGCAGTTAACATTAATTACATGTGATAATTACAATGAGCAAACAGGTGAGTGGGAAGATAGAAAAATATTTGTTGCCGAGGAACTATAGCATACTAAATAAAAAATTATATAAAAACCCATATTCATTAACCATGTAGGAACCATGTATTTGAATACGGGTTTTTTAAATTATTAATTTTCAATTGCTTGAATAAATCTTTTAGTGATTTCTTTAGGGCGTGTAATCGCACCGCCGACGACTGTACAGTGAACATTTAATTCTGTAACTTGTTTAAACATTTCAGGTGTGATGACATTTCCTTCAGCTATGACTTTCGCATGAACATGTGATAGCACATCTTTTAAAAATTGGAAATTATCTTCATACAAAATATGTCCTTTTGTATAACCAGTATAGCCACGAAGGGTAGTTCCTATGTAATCAAAACCTAATTTATCAGCATATTGTGCTTCTTCAAGTGTAGAAATATCAGCCATGATTTCTATATTTGGTGCATGCTGACGTATATATGAAACAAGTTCTTTAAGTGATTCTTTAGGACGTGCTTGCTTTGTGGCATCAAGAGCAATGACTTCACATTTACTTTCTAGTAATTCATCGACTTCTTTACGTGTTGCAGTGATAAAAACATCAGAATTTGCATAATCTCTTTTTACAATACCGATGACAGGTAAATTCACTTCTTGTTTTATAGCAATAATATCTTCTTTAGAATTTGCTCTAATGCCTACAGCCCCACCTTCGTATGCAGCTAAAGCCATTTTTGACATGATAAAAGATGAATGTAATGGCTCATTTTCCAAGGCTTGACATGAGACAATTAATCCTTGTGGTAACATAATTATACACTCCGTAACTTTAGTAGATTTAATAAAATACTTTATTATCTAATAGATTTATATTTTTAATATAACACCAAGAAAATAATAATCAATATATTTCATTGTTATGAAAAACATTTTCATTTATAATATAGCTAATATTGGGATGGGAGGATGCACAAAATGAAATTCGAAAATCGCGT
The DNA here is from genome assembly GCF_017892255.1 of Staphylococcus sp. GDY8P94P. NCBI lineage: Bacteria > Bacillati > Bacillota > Bacilli > Caryophanales > Staphylococcaceae > Staphylococcus > Staphylococcus sp. GDY8P94P. Next base: position 261,011 of record NZ_JAESKU010000008.1, on the reverse strand, counting down.
TCAACGTTATCATCATTTATTTACCAAAACAGATAAACAAATCGTAGCATATATTCAAAACAATGACTTTGACGACACATTTTCAACAATTAATTCATTAGCATATGCGATTGGTACTTCACCTGCAACAATCACAAGGTTTAGTAATAAATTAAATTACGAGAACTTTCAAGATTTGAAGTTTAATTTACAGCAAGAAATGTCAGAAAGAGTAATAGAAAATAGTCCATTAATTCAACGTATTCATAAATATCATCAAAATATTATTCAACAAACAGGAGAATTTATTTCTGATGAAAAAATTCAAAGTTTTGTAAACCAAATTATTCGTAGTCGGCAAATTATTTATGCAGGACTTGGTAGTTCTGGATTATCAGCTACTGAATTTTACTATCGTATGATGAGAATGGGGTTGAAAGGGAATGTGTCTACAGATGCACATCAAATGAAAATATTTGCTTCTTTATTATCAACTTCCGATACATTTGTTGCAATTTCAAATAGTGGCGAAACTACAGAGCTTATCGCTGCAGCTAAAGTTGCACATGAACGTGGTGCATATGTCGTAGTGATAACAAATTATGAAGGAAGTCCAATTACAGCGTGTGCGGATTTAGTGCTTATTACTACTGATCAATCTAGGAATAAAGACACCCAATTTATCAATACTCAAATAGCTACATTATTTTTAATAGATATCGTCAGTTACTTATTATTGGACGATACGTATATGCATAATGTATATCAACATACTAAAAAAGTAGTATTAAATGAATAGAATCATTGTGAAAATAAATATTTTTGATTAAAACATAAACGCCAAATTCTATTGGGATAATTTAGAATTTGGCGTTTTTTATAGTTTTGCCTTTTAAAACGGAGTAACTTTCATTATTATGACAACAAAATGATGACAAAAACTTTTAAAATCTAGAGACTGCTCCGTATAGTGCAGCGTGATTCTGTGTACTTGTTGTTTGTATTTGAGCATGACCGTATTGTTCAGGTAAATAACATTCGACTTTTGGTATGATGTATTTTAATAAATTTTGACCTTGTGACGAAACACCGCCACCGATCAGTATTAACCCAGGATCATAAATGATTTGTATTTGAGCGATGCCTTCTGCGATGGAATCACTCCATTGATTGAGTATGGCTAGTGCAAGCGTATCTTGTTGATCTGCTAGTTCAAATAATTTTGGCACATTGTCTTGATGAATAAACCCTTTTTCTAACATGAGTGCTTTTAAGGCAGTTGTTGAGGCACGTTGTTCAAAGGTTTTGTTTGTTTTTCTATCATAAAGCAAATAACCAATTTCATTAGCGCAATTTCTTTCGCCATTGTATAGTTGCGCGTATTTGTTATAAAAAGCGCCACCAATTCCTGTTCCCAGAGTTAAGCAAAAAATATTTTGTGAGCTGTAATCATGGAAAGCCAGTTCTCCTAATAATGCTGCATTGACATCATTAAATACATTCACCTGAGCATTTAACGGTTCAAGCAAAGATTTGAAGTCAGTTCCCTTATAATTGGGAATTGTTGGCCCAGCGTATTCAACTATACCGCGCTGTTCATCTATAACGCCTGCGCTAGAAATACCAACATAAAGTGGGTCGATTTGATAAGATTTCTGCAACATCATTACAAGCTCATAAACTTTATCCCTAATAAACGTATCGATGTTATTTGGGGTAGGTGTTTTGATGTACTCTATAAAATTTAATGATTGATCTACCACAGCAGCCTTAATTTCTGTTCCCCCAATATCAATAGCAATCTTATATTGATGCATATTTGCACCCTCCTTAATTTCTACAAGAAAATCAATATTGAAAAAATTTTTCACGTATATCATTATAAAATGATGCATTTTTTTCAAAAAGCTATTGCCACACTCTATGATAGCGTTTACAATTCGAACTGTAAATAGAATAAATAAAAGATATTTTTTAAAGCATTATATGTTTATATAAATGATTAAAAATAATAACTTAAATATATAGATGGAGGGTTATAAAATGGAAGAGAATTTAAAAGGTTTATATGCAGCATTATTAGTACCATTTGATGAGGATGGTCAGGTTAAAGAGGAAGGATTGGCGCAAATTGCACAAAATGCCATTGAAACTGAAGGATTAGATGGACTTTATGTTAATGGCAGCTCAGGCGAAAACTTCTTAATTAAATAAAGAGCAAAAGAAACAAGTTTTTAAAGTTGCTAAAGAGGCAGTGAATGAGAATGTAAAATTGATCGCTCAAGTTGGATCATTAGATTTAAATGAAGCAATAGAGCTAGGTAAATATGCAACTGAATTAGGGTATGATGCAATTTCTGCAGTTACACCATTCTATTATCCATTTTCATTTGAAGAAATCAAAGATTACTATTTTGAATTAATTGAAGCGACACAAAATAATTTGATTATTTATGCAATTCCAGATTTAACTGGCGTTAACATTTCTATAGAACAATTTGGTGAATTATTTAATCATGAAAAAGTGGTCGGTGTGAAATATACTGCTCCTAACTTTTTCTTATTAGAACGTATTCGCAAAGCGTATCCAGATAAATTAATACTTTCTGGTTTTGATGAAATGTTAGTACAAGCGGCTATTTCTGGTGTAGATGGCTCAATTGGCTCTACATATAATGTCAATGGTAGACGCGCAAGACAAATTTTTGAAAAAGCTAAAAGTGGTCAAATTGATGAAGCTTATCAAATTCAGCATGATACTAACGACATTATTGAAAATGTGCTGTCTATGGGCATTTATTCTACATTGAAAGAAATTTTAGCGACACGTGGTATTGATGGTGGATTACCAAAACGTCCGTTCAAACCGTTCAATGAAAACAACAGAGCTAAATTAGAATCATTAATTAACAAATACGATTTATAGGTTACCGTATAAGGGGATGAATTAAATGGAACAAGTTGGTTTTGGTATATGGAACTGGGTGGCAGTAGTTATTTACCTTTTAGTTATGCTTTTAGTCGGTGCATATTTTACCAAACGCGCAAGCCAAAGTACAGATAGCTTCTTTACGGCTAGTGGTCGTTTGCCTTCATGGGCAGTAGGGTTCTCTATTTATGCCACAATTTTAAGTGCGATAACTTTTATGTCTACGCCAGAAAAGGCTTTTTTGACAGACTGGTCATATATTGCAGGTAATATTGCGATTGTAGCAATTATTCCTTTACTTATATACTTTTATGTACCTTTTTTTAAAAAATTAAAGGTGACGTCTGCTTATGAATATTTAGAGGCGCGTTTTGGACCTAGTATTCGTGTTATCGGTTCATTGTTATTTGTGTTATTCCATATTGGGAGAGTAGCCATTGTTATCTATTTACCTACATTAGCGATAACTTCTGTATCAGATATGAATCCATATGTAGTGGCAAGTTTGGTTGGTATTTTGTGTATTCTTTATACATTCCTTGGCGGTTTTGAAGGTGTTGTATGGAGTGATTTCATTCAAGGCGTCATTCTATTAGGTGGCGCAGCAGCAATCATTATTTTAGGTGTAGTCCACATTCAAGGGGGAATGGGGACTGTTGTAAGTGATGCATTAGAACATAAAAAAATCATTAGTGCTGATAACTGGAAATTTAATACTGCAGCCGCAGCAATTCCTATCATCTTTTTAGGGAACATTTTTAACAACTTGCATCAATATACAGCAAGTCAAGATGTGGTACAACGTTATCAAGCATCAGATTCTATATCAGAAACAAAAAAATCTTTATGGACGAATGGGGCCTTAGCTTTAATATCGGCGCCGTTATTCTACGGTATGGGAACAATGATGTACTCATTTTATAGTCATGAAAGTGCATTGCCTAAAGGGTTTAATACTTCTTCTGTAGTACCATACTTTATACTTACTGAAATGCCACCATTTGTTGCTGGACTATTAATAGCAGCCATATTTGCAGCGGCACAATCAACCATTTCTTCAAGTTTGAATTCAATTTCGGCTTGTATTTCTGTTGATATTAAGCACAGATTCTTTGGCAAGAAAGATGAAAAAAGTGAAGTTGGATTTGCTAGATGGATAATTATCCTTTCGGGATTATTTGGATTCGGTATGTCTATTTATCTAATTGCAGCAGATTCTAACGACCTTTGGGATTTATTCTTGTTAATTACTGGTTTAGTAGGAGTACCATTGGCTGGTGTATTTGCGGTTGGTATATTCACACGTCGTACCAATACGTTCGGTGTACTGATGGGATTAATATTTGGAATTATTTTTGCTTATATCTTTAACGGAATGGGTGGCGGCAATTCACCATTCTATGTATCTATTATTTCGTTTATAGTAGCATTTATTTTCTCTTATATCATAAGTATTATCGTGCCAGGTAAACCAAAAGATATTACAGGTTTAACAATCTATGATATTAAAGAAAAATCTAATTATGTTTCTATTGTTCGTATGAAAGAAGACAATCAAGAAGGCTAAAGCTTTATAAAGTTAGGTAAAATGAATCGTACATTGAACTGTCATAGAACAGATTTTTTCCAATGTTAAGCTAAGATAATTTTTAGAAAATGAATACGTTATTCAAGGCAGATAGAATCAAGCATATTGCGTATGTGCTTTCTATTCTGCCTATTTTTATTTAAAACTTTAAAAATTAGATTATTCACAACTTAAAGGATATAATTCAATTTATTTATTTTAATTTAGCGATGAATATGGATATAATGAATTACAGATATAAGCAGAGCATTTGAGGGGATGATAAGTATGATAAAAGCAATCGCAGTAGATATGGATGGTACATTTTTAGATTCAAAAAAACAATATGATCAAGAAAGATTTAATCGGATATTTCAACAATTGAAAAATGAAAATATTAAATTTATAGCAGCAAGTGGTAATCAATACGCAAAATTAAAATCTATTTTCGGAGATAAAGCTATGTTTTTTGTTGCTGAAAATGGCGCGGTTATTTATGAAGGCAATACGTTATATGATTACCAAGCATTTGAAAAAGATGTTTTCCGTAATATTGTTAATTATTTAAATATCACCCGTGGTATCAACGAAATAATTGTTTGTGGATTGAAAAGTGCTTACATATTAAAAGACAATGAGCAATCATTTAAAAAAGATGCACATTTTTATTATCGACAATTAAAAGAAATTGAATCCTTACAAAATTTACCAGAAGACGAATATGTAAAAATCGCTTTAAATATAGATAGAGCAACACATCCTACACTTGATAAGGATTTGTCAAAACGCTTTTCACAAGATTTGTCACTTGTATCAAGTGGTCGAGATAGTATCGATATTATCATTCCAGGTATGACCAAAGGAAATGCATTAGCTAGATTATTAAAAAAATGGGGATTAACGGAAGACGAGCTCATGGCATTTGGAGACGCAAATAATGATTTAGATATGTTGCAATTAGCAACATATAGTTATGTGATGGAAAATTGTGAAGATGAAACATTATTCGAAATTGCAAATTATGTAGCACCATCAAATGATAAGCAAGGTGTTTTATCTATTATTGAAGATCAAGTGCTTAAAATGAATAAGTAATATCTTATATCTTAATTCGGTATTAAGCTTAAACATTTTATTTTAATCCATGTAACAACCTATCCTATACTAAAAGGTATAAGATACAAATGGAAAGGATGGCAAACAAGAAATGAATGATATGCAACAAACAATTATAAATGCGTTTAATTTTAGACATGCAACAAAAAGGTTTGATTCAAATAAAAAGATAAATGAAAGTGAATTTGACACTATCTTAGAAGCGGGTAGACTGTCCCCGAGCTCTCTGGGATTAGAACCTTGGAAATTTATCGTAATACAAAATTCAGAAATTAGAAATAAGTTAAAAGAAATAAGTTGGGGTGCAAAAGGGCAGTTAGATACAGCAAGCCATTTCGTAATTATATTGGCACGTAAAAATGTAACTTCTAAATCACCATTTGTACAACATATGATTCGAGATATTAAGCAATACAGCGAAGATAGTATACCTGCTACGGAAGAAAAATTCGATAATTTCCAAACAAGTTTCCATATTAATGATAATGCACAAACATTGTTGGAATGGGCTAAAAAACAAACATACATTGCATTAGGTAATATGATGACGAGTGCGGCATTATTAAATATTGATTCTTGTCCGATGGAAGGATTTGATTTAGATGCTGTAACGCAATTTTTAATTGATGAAGGCTTGATGGATGAAACGCATTTTGCACCATCCGTAATGGTTGCATTTGGTTATAGAGAAACTGAAGCAAAAGAAAAAGTGCGTCAACCTCAATCTCATGTTGTAGAATGGGTTGAATAATAAGAACGACCATGACTAAAATATTTAAAGTTCGTACAAAAGAAAACCATGACATTAATGTCTTGACTTAAATAAAAAAACGTCAATTTCTATAATTATAATAGAAATTGACGTTTTTATTATTATAAACTTTAATAGCATGTTGAGTTATTATACTGTGCGTGATGTTTTAGCCTTATACTTTATCAGCTATTAATGACATTTGATTGTGTAAAGTAATATTTAAACCGTCTATTAAAAAAGTTTCTTCAACTTCATTGTTTGGTTTATAAATATCGATGTGGGCTAATCCATAGCTGTTATCATTTTCAATTCTCGGTAAGCTGGATTGCCAAGTATTTACTGCAATATGATGGTGATAATATTTAGATGACATAAACAGAGCTTGAGGAAAATCGGAAATATGTTGAAGCCCTAACTTATCAATGTAAAAATGTCTAGCTACTGCTAAGTCAGATGTTTTCAAATGCATATGCCCAATCTTTGCATTATTTGGTATTTTATCCCAACCTATCTCTGTTCTTTGATTAAGTAAATCAGCTGTATCTACTTGTAACGTATCCATTTTCACTTTGTCATTTTCCCACAACCATTCAGATTCAGGTCTGTCGTAATAAACTTCAATGCCATTTCCTTCTGGATCATTAAGGTATAAAGCTTCACTCACAAGATGGTCACCGCCACCAATCGGAATGTTTGATTGTGAAATATGAAATAAGAAATTAGCTAAATCTACGCGTTCAGGTAGTAGAATTGCTATGTGAAATAAGCCTGCTTCTCTTAAGGAAGGCTGACGTCCCTCTTGAATTTCATTTAATGTAATAGTATGGTCGCTCAAACCAACTTGTAAAATAGCAGAAGTATCATCTTTTGATACAACTTTAAGTCCTAAAATGTGTGAATAGAATTCCAACATTGTTTTTAAATTTTTAACATTTAAGGTGATATTTGTTACTTGAATTGCTGCTTTATCGTGAAAAGTCATCATTTTGCTCCTTTATAGTCAGTTGTGATTTATAACTATAAGTTAATATAAAAAGTATACCAAGTCAATTTACTTGTCTCGCTATTTAGAATTACACAACGTTTAAAATCACTACTATATTTACATTTAACAACATGTGGTAATATGTGAACATAAACAATTTGGATGATGAAGTGGGTGAGTGTATGCAAGTCTTTTGGAAATTAGGGTGGTTTTTCAGACAGCATAAAGGTAGTTATATTATAGGTTTGAGCACATTATTTTTGATTGCTGTGATTGAAATTTTACCACCACAGATTATCGGTAAGACGATTGACTATATGGTGGCTAATAAATTAACACCGAAATTATTAATAATTTATCTTTCTATATTAGTGTTGGTCGCGATTTTGACTTATGTATTAAGATATATTTGGAGATTATCGATATTTGGGACAAGTCAAAAACTAGGCCAAACATTAAGAACGTATTTATATAAAAAATATACAGTTATGAGTGCTATCTTTTATCAAAATAGAAGAACTGGTGATTTGATGGCACATGCAACCAATGATATCAGAGCAGTGCAAAATGCTGCAGGCGCAGGGATATTAATGATTGCAGATTCTTTGATAACTGGTGGAACCGTAGTTATCACAATGGCTGTAACAGTAAGCTGGAAATTAACACTGATTGCAATGATACCACTGCCTTTTATGGTGTTGTTAACAAGTTTTTATGGTTCATTACTTAGTAAAGGATTTAAAAAAGCTCAAGCAGCGTTTAGTAGATTGAATGATAAGACACAAGAAAGCGTGGCTGGTATTAAAGTCACTAAGACATTTGGTTATGAGGCTAGTGATCAACAAGATTTTAAAGATTTAAGTGATGATGTAGTAAATAAAAATTTAAAAGTTTCAAAAATTGATGCATTGTTTGACCCAACAATTACATTAGTTATAGGAATGAGTTACTTTTTATCAATTTTATTTGGTGCAAAATTAGTTTTCAATAATACAATCACACTTGGTCAACTGATTACATTTACGACTTATTTAGGCATGCTTGTTTGGCCATTACTAGCACTAGGATTATTTTTTAATATCGTTCAAAGGGCAAAGGCATCTTATGAACGAATTGAAGAAATAGGAAACACCCCTAATGATATAGATACAGATTATAAACTTAATACAAGACCATATGGGGATATTGAATTTAATATTAAACAATTTAATTTCCCGGGAAATTCGGAAGAAGGCATTTATGATGTGCATTTTGAAGTGAGTAAAGGTTCTACTGTTGGCATAGTTGGTAGAACTGGATCAGGGAAAAGCACATTAATTAGATTGTTACTTAGAGAGTTTGATACAAAGGAACCGAATGAAATCAAATATGGTGACCATCCTATTCGAGATTATAATGTACAATATTTAAGAGATCAGTTTGGGTATGTACCACAGGAACACTTTCTATTTTCTACTACCATTCGAAATAATATTGCATTTAGTAATGAAAAAATAGATGACAATCAGATATTTGCAGCAAGTAAAGCAAGTTATATTCATGAGGATATTTTATCTTTCCCTTATCAATATCAAACTGTTGTAGGTGAAAGAGGCGTATCATTGTCAGGCGGACAAAAACAAAGAATATCAATTGCGAGAGCGTTATTAATAAATCCAGAAGTATTAATACTTGATGACTCTCTTTCTGCAGTGGATGCTCAAACCGAAGAAGTGATACTAAACAATTTAGAAAAATTAAGAAAAGGAAAAACGAATATCATTACTGCACATCGGATGAGCGCTGTGAAACAAGCGGATAAAATAATTGTGATGGATCAAGGAACAATTGTTGAAAAAGGTACACATACTACTTTGATGAACCAAAAAGGATGGTATTACGAAACATATCGAGCTCAAGCTTTACAACAAAAGCTCACGCGTAATTTAGATGACTTAACGAAAGGGGACGATACTAATGGCTGAAAAAGTTAATTTAACTGCGAAAGACCAAGCCCAGTCTTTGATTAGGTTATTTAAGTATACGACCCCTTATAAAGGGATTATTGCTTTAGCGTTTTTAACATTAACAATATCTACCATAGCAAGTATGTTAACACCCTATTTGGTAAAGGTATTTATCGATGATTACCTTACGCCACGTATCTTTCCTCAGCAAGCAATGATTTGGCTTATTATAATCTTTATCAGCATTCAAATAATAGGTGCAGTAACAATGTATTTAAGTCAATATCTTTTTCAATATCTTGCTTTTAAAGTGATACAACAATTAAGGATTGACGCTTTTAATAAATTAGGGAAATTGGGAATGAAGTATTTTGATAAGGTGTCAGGCGGCAGTATTGTATCTAGGTTAACAAATGATACAGAGACAATTGTTGATATGATTATAGGCGTTTTTTCAACATTTCTTATAGCTATTTTCATGATGATCTCTAGTTATATTATGATGTTTATTTTAGAGATGAAATTAGCTTTAATTTCATTGGTGTTTTTACCAGTTATCATACTCATACTTGCGAGTTATCGGAAATACTCAGCTGTTTTATTTACAAAGTCGAGACAAAAATTGTCCGATTTAAATACAAAGTTAGCAGAATCTATAGAAGGTATGAAGATAATACAGGCATTTAATCAAGAAAAAAGGTTAAACAAAGAATTCAATCATATCAATGATGAACATTATCAATATATGTTAAAAACAGTGAAACTTGATAGCTTATTATTGAGACCTGCAATAAGTTCACTAGCTATTTTTGCTCTAGTTATGATTTTAGGTTATTTTGGTATCATCAGTTTTACAACAGGTATTACAGCTGGTGTTGTATTTGCATTTGTGCAATATATGGAACGATTTTTTGAACCAATCAACCAAGTAAGTCAAAATTTAAATATTTTACAACAAGCTTTGGTTTCAGCGAGTAGGGTATTTACTTTAATTGACGATGAAACGTATGAGCCTGAACAACAACCTGTGCCATCAAATACAATTGACAAAGGAAAGATTGAATTTAAAGAAGTGAGTTTTAGCTATGATGGTGAGACAGACGTACTTAAAAACATTAATTTTACCGTTAATCCGGGGGAAATGGTAGCGCTTGTTGGTCATACAGGTTCAGGAAAGAGTTCCATCATCAATTTGTTTATGCGTTTTTATGAATTTGAGCGAGGTAGTATTGAAGTGGATGGGCATTCAATTAAAACAATACCGAAACTAGAATTAAAGCAGAAAATAGGACTCGTACTTCAAGATGCATTTATATTTTATGGCACTGTAGCATCTAATATTAAATTGTACCACCCAACGATGACATTTGAACAAGTAAAGAAAGCTGCAGAATTTGTTCATGCACACCATTTTATTGAAAAGTTGTCAGATCAATATCAACATAGAGTAATTGAAAAAGGAAGTTCATTTTCAAGTGGTGAGCGACAATTGATAGCATTTGCAAGAACAATTGCGACCAATCGCAAAATACTTATTTTAGATGAAGCGACAGCAAATATTGATTCTGAAACGGAAGAACAAATACAACAATCTTTGAATACAATGAGAAAAGGAAGAACAACTTTAGCCATTGCGCACAGACTATCTACGATTCAAGATGCTGATAAAATACTTGTATTAAATCATGGAGAAATTGTAGAGCAAGGGACACATGAAACACTAATTCAAAAAAATGGTATTTATTATAATATGTATGTATTGCAAAATGGATAAATCATGTATTTTAGTACAAAAATAATAAAGTGCGCGAATTGCTGTTATTTTAAGGTTTAAATGCAGCTAAACAATCAAAACTAAGGTCTTCAGTCAAAGAACAATTGATGTAGATTCAATTGCTATATTTATAAAAGCGGGTTTGAATTTCATTAGAATAGAATATGGATCCGAAAAATAAAAAGAAAAAAAGAGTCTGGGACATCATTGATTCGTCCCAGACTCATTCATATTTGTGATTTAGCTTGAGCTGTTTATATCCAAATTTATTTTGGAACTTAAAGAAGTTTGTAGGCAAGCAATTAACCTGCATAAACATCTTGGAATTCTGGTTTTTTCTCAATAACTGATTTAGCAAAAGGACATGTCGCAGAGACTTTTAAATTGTTGTCTCGTGCATAGTCAACAACTGATTTTACAAGTTGAGAACCTAAACCTTGGCCACCAAGCTCATCTGGTACGCCTGTATGATCAATAGTTATTTGATTATCACCTTGAGGTTGAAATGTAATCTCTGCTTGTGGATTGTCTTCGTTATCGCCTATATAAAACTTATTCGTACCTTGTTTAATTTCCGCCATTCTAACACCTCCATGTTATTAACGTCATATATATTAAATATCACATTTCACCTTAAGTTAAACAAATATTAAAAATAAGCACGTATTTTAATCATCAATGATGTCATTAAATATTGTCGAATAACAAAAAACCATTGAAAAAATGTGAAAATAAGTTTATAGTTTTAACGGAATAATTTCGATTTGGAGGGGCGTTTTTTGAAAAAAATTATGTTACTTATTCTGACCTGTATATTTATCGTATTGTTAAGTGCATGCGGAAATATAAATTCTGAAAAAAAAGACGTCAGTTCGAATAATAAATTAAAAATATATACGACAGCATTTGCATTCCAAAGTTTTACTGATCAAATCGGGGGCAAATATGTAGATGTTGATTCGATTTATCCCCCCGGTGCTGACATGCATTCTTTTGAACCTACACAAAAAGAAATGATTAATATCGCTAAAAGTGATTTGTTTATCTATTCAAATGAAGAAATGGATCCCGTGGCTAAGAAAATTGCACGTTCAATTAATAATGATAACTTGAAATTACCTGTTGCTGCACATCTTAGTCACCATGATTTAATTGCAAATCACGAAGAACATGATGAACATGAAAACCATGATGAACATGACAATCACAATCATCATGAAGGTCATGATCATGGGGAACAAGACCCACATGTATGGCTAGATCCTGTGTTGAATAAAAAATTTGCTAAGGTGATTAAAAATGATTTAATCGAGAAGGATCCTAAACACAAAACGTATTACACGCGTAACTACAATCATTTGATCAAAGATATCGACGAAATTGATAATGAGATGAAGCGGATTACACAACATCCTAAACGTGATACAGTCGTAATTTCTCATGACTCTATAGGTTATCTAGCAAATCGCTATCAGTTTAATCAGCGAGGTGTTAGTGGCATGAATAATGAAGAACCTAGTCAACGTGAACTAATGAATATCGTTCAGAATATAGATAAAACTAAACAACCTTATGTATTATATGAACAAAATATCACTTCTAAAGTTACAGATGTTATTCAAAAGGAATCTAATACAACCCCGCTAAAATTTCATAATATGGCAACCTTATCAAAAGAAGAAGTAAAGGATAAACAGATTACTTATCAATCTTTAATGAAAGAAAATATGAAATCATTAAATAGAGCACTTAATCAGTAATTACAATCATATTGATGTCAGGATAACAATATTTTGTACTAAATCCTAAACGTCAGATAACATATTTGATGAAAAATTTCGAACTATCCATATAATGATTAAAGAGATTGGGACATAAATACCAGAAAAATAGCAATCAGATGATTTAATTTAATCCATCTGATTGCTTCTTTTTTATTTAATACTTCATATTGTTGGCTCGCTTTCTTAGAGAACAGCTCAACCTGTAGACTTCAGGTTGTCCTGTTCCCTCAAGCGTCTCGCCAAAATACGTCGCATTTATATGTATTTGTCACGACATGTTAATGAAATCGTTGAAGCAATCTCTGAAAATGTATTCGATGAATTCAAACATCATCGTGGTGTTACATCATATCATCCTAAAATGATATTAAAAATTATGCTATATGCCTACACACAATCCGTATGCTATGGTCGTAAAATAGAAAAACTGCTTAATCATCGTATCCGAATGATGTGGCTGTCACAAAAACAAACACAAAATGAAAAAGGCAATTTCTATATTATTTCGATAGAAATGCCTTTTTAACTTGTCCAAGAACTTAATGTCCCAGACTATTTTATTTTTGTAAAAGAAATTGCTGTTACAGTTTGCTTAACATGCATTTAGTCATTTAAACATGTTGTGTATTTTTAAACATTTAACACTTTTAATCATATCTAATGTAAGACACTGTTGTATTGTAATATTCTTCAAGTCCACGAATACCGTCAGCGCCTCCGAGACCTGATTCTCTCCAACCAGCATGATATCCATTCACAACTTCTTCTGCTTCACAATTTGCATAAACTTCACCAAATTTAAGACGTTCAGTGGCTATCATTACTTCTTTTAAATCTTCTGAAAATATATAAGAAGATAAACCAGCGTTTGTATGATTGGCTTGTTCAATAGTTTCTTCAAAGTCAGAATATTGTACGATAGGTAGTACAGGTCCGAAAATTTCTTCTTTGAAAGCTTCGTCGTCTGGACTTACTTGATCTAAAATCGTTGGTTCATAAAAATAACCGGAACGATCAATTATGTTACCACCTGTAATTAATTTAGCACCGCTATGAATTGCATTTTGAACTTTTTCATCGATGCTATCTAATTGTTTTTGATTGATAATTGCACCGAAATCAGTTTGATCATCAAATGGATCTCCTACATTTAAAGTTTCCATTTTGTCTTTTAGCTTATTAATGAACGTTTCATGGATATCATGGTGTACAAAGATTCGTTCAGGGCAAGTACATACTTGTCCTGCGTTATTAATTCTAGCAGTAACAATGTAATCAACGGCCTTATCTAAATTCGCATTTGGTGTCACTATTACAGGCGCATTGCCGCCGAGTTCAAGATTAACTTTTTTAACCGTTTGAGCACTCTTGGCATAAACAGATTTACCAGCACGCATACTACCTGTAATTGATATTAATTGTATATCTGGATGCTCTGCTAATTGTGTACCGACAGTTTCTCCTTTACCAGGGATAATTTGAATGAGACCTGCAGGGATCGTTGATTGGCGAAACAACTCTGCAATTTTTAGAGTGACTAATGATGTTTCCTCACTTGGTTTAATTACTACAGAACAACCTGTGATTACAGCAGGAATGACTTTTCTCATTAAGACCATGATAGGTGCATTCCATGGAACGATACCTGCAGTTACGCCAATAGGTTTTTTTGTTAATTGTATCGTTTCATTTTCGCGACTATTTTGAATGACTTCACCTTTGCTATTCATACTTTGACTTGTCATATAGTCTATAAAGTGTATTGCCTTGTCTATTTCACCGATTGCAGAAATGAGAGTTTTCCCTTGTTCTTGAACATATAATTTTGCAATTTTATCTTTATGTTCTTCTAATAAAGGGATTAACATTTTCACATGGTCTGCCCGTGTTGGCTGAGGGACTTTTTCCCATTCTAATTGTGCTTGTTTAGATTTTTCCACAGCAGAATTAACTTCATTTTCCGTCGCAAATGTAATTGTGTCTATGATTTCTTCTGTCGCAGGATTAATGACATTCATTGTGTCATTAGACTCACTTTCTACAAATTGATTGTTAATAAATAATTTATTCATTATGACACCTCCACATTATGATATATACCACTTATAAGAGAGAAAGAAACTGGTTGAGAAATAATGTTAAGTACTTTTAATGTTGTTGCCATTTTAATAATAAGTATATTTTTTATACCTTATTTGTTGACTTATGTCTGAAGAGATATTATAATTTATCTCGAATTCGAAATAAATTGGAAGTTGGTGATGCAATGAATCGTACTAAAGAGTCGTTGAATACTTTTATTGGTTTAAATCGAACCGTAGATCATTTAGAACAAATCGTAAGAAATGATATCCAACGTTACGGCTTGAATATAACGGAGTTTGCAGTTTTAGAGTTATTATATAATAAAGGCGACCAGCCGATACAGCGTATTGGTGACAGAGTTTTAATTGCGAGTAGCAGTATCACATATGTCGTTGATAAGTTAGAAGCCAAAGGATATGTAGTAAGAATTCGAAATGTACAAGATAAACGCGTAACCAATGCTTCAATAACTGACGAAGGTCAAGCATTAATGAATGATATATTTCCAGAACATGCGGCTACGTTACAATCAACTTTCTCAATACTTTCAAACGAAGAATTAACAATATTACAACTAGCTTTAAAAAAATTAAGTGCTCAACCTATTAATAAGTCGTAGCACTTAAAAATTTTACTCAAAATTACTTCGAAATCGAGATAAATATAATGAAAAAGGAGTTTTATTATGACAAACAATCAATTATTAGGAATACACCATGTAACAGCAATCACAGATGATGCTGAACGAAATTATAAATTTTTTACTGAAGTATTAGGAATGAGACTTGTTAAAAAGACTGTAAATCAAGATGATATATATACTTATCATACATTCTTTGCAGATGATGTAGGTTCTCCTGGTACTGATATGACATTTTTTGATTTTCCTAATGTTCCCAAAGGGCATTCTGGTACCAATTCAATTACACGTCCGTCATTTCGTGTGCCTGATGATGCAGCGTTAGCATATTATGAACAAAGATTTAATGAATATAATATTAAACATGAAGGCATTCAAACACTATTTGGTAAAAAAGTATTACCATTTGAAGAATCAGATGGACAAAGTTACCAATTAATTTCGGATGAAAATAATAAAGGCGTGGCACCTGGACAACCTTGGAAAGAAGGTCCAGTACCAACAGATAAAGCAATTTATGGTTTAGGTCCGATTGAAATAACAGTTAGTTATTTTGAAGATTTTAAAAAGATTTTAGAAAATATATTTGATATGACAACGATTATAGAGGAAGAAAACGTTGCAGTATTAGAAGTAGGCGAAGGTGGCAATGGAGGTCAAGTATTTTTAAGAAAAGATACAACTGGTCCAGAAGCGAGACAAGGTTATGGAGAGGTGCATCATGTTTCATTCAGATTAAAAGATCATGAGGCAATATCTAAGTGGTTAGAAAAATATGAACAGTATGGTATAGGGAATTCTGGGTTAGTAGACAGATTTTATTTTGAAGCATTATATGCACGTATTGGCCATATTTTGATTGAAGTTTCTACTGACGGCCCTGGATTTATGGGAGATGAGCCATATGAAACATTGGGCGAAAGTCTTGCATTACCACCATTCTTAGAAGAACAACGTGATTATATTGAATCAGAAATACGTCCGTTTGACACAAAACGTTCGCATTAAAAATGAAAGATTGTTTAAACCTTGAAATTACAAAATGAGAAGGTGGTTATTTTATGGAAGATATCAGTCATATTCATCACATTTCGGCGATTGTAGGTAATCCAGAAGAGAATATTCAATTTTATAGAGATATACTCAATTTAAAATTAATTAAGAAAACAGTGAATTTTGATGATCCTTCCACGTATCATCTATATTTTGCAAATGGCAATGTAGATAATGGAACGATACTGACATTTTTTAATTGGCCTAACAATTATAAAGGACGGATAGGTTCTGGTCAGGTTCAACGTATAGCATTTCGGGTGCCTAATGGATCATTGGAACATTGGGAAACACATTTACAATCACATGGGATAGAGACAGTGAGAACACAATTATTTGATAAAGCTACGGTCGAATTTTCAGATATACATGAGTTGCCATTAGCACTTGTGGAAGCCGATGAAGGGCATTCATATGATAATGGAGGAAATATTTTAGGTTTTCATGGTGTTAGCATGTTATCAACTGAGCCACATCAAACAGTACGAACATTGAATGAGGATATGGGTATAGAGCTAGTAAGTGAAAACGATCATCATGTTCACCTAAAAACTAAGGGTGAATGGCAACATCACGTGATAGTTAGAAAAGAGGTAGCCAATGTCCGTGTACGATGGGGCGTCGGTGTAGTACATCATATTGCGTGGTCAGTACCTAATGATGATGCTCACAAAGCTTGGCAAATGAAAATGAAAGACAAAGGCTATCATGTAACTGACATTAAAGATCGTAATTATTTCAATGCTATTTACATGAAAGAACGTGGCGGCATTATTTTTGAGTTTGCTACTGAAGGACCTGGATTCACGATAGATGAACGATTTGAAGATTTGGGTACACATCTTATGTTACCACCACAATATGAAGAACGCAGAGAAGCATTATTGAATTTATTACCACCCATTCGAATATAACTATTTTAAAAGGAGATGATGAATAATGGAACACATCTTTAAAAAAGGTGATTTAAACGGACCAACTTTTATCCTATTGCATGGTACTGGTGGCGATGAAAATGATCTTTTACCTTTAGCGCAAGCGTTAAACCCTAGCTATAATGTATTAAGTGTAAGAGGTGAAGTATCGGAAAATGGTATGAATCGTTTCTTCAAGAGATATGGTGAAGGTCAATATGATGTTGAAGATTTGAAATATAGAACAAACAATTTAATTCAATTTTTAAAAGAAGCGGCTGCAACTTATCATTTTGATTTAGCTAAGGCTGTCCCAGTAGGTTTCTCTAATGGTTCTAATATAGCTATAAGCATGATGTTACACCCTGATATTTCATTTAACAAAGCGTTACTGTATGCACCTTTATATCCTTTAGATTCAATAAATGATAAAGATTTATCTTATACCAAGGTATTATTATCAATGGGTGAAAATGACCCAATTGTTTCTGTTCAGGATAGTCAAAATGTTATTGATATATTTAAACAAAGAGGTGCAACAGTTAAGGAACTATGGGTAAACAGTCATGAACTCACACGAGAAGGTATCATTGCGGGCCAATCATTATTAAAAGATTAACCAATATCAGTTTGCTTAGCGTTTTATATAAAAGGCGTTGCTAACAAAATAGAATACCCCTAGACTCATTCAATATTTTGATCACATCTGATTAAATGAACATAATATTGAAACACTTGTCTAGGGATTTTTATTATGATGAATGAGATTTATAAAAGATGCCTTTAATTAATATAGGTATTAACAAAATAAAACCGAAGAGACCCATTAATGGAAATACTTTTCCAATTAACTCAATAAAGCCAATAAATGTAGTAGCAAATGTAATGATTGCGATAATTATAATTAATATATAATAGTTTTGTTGGTATGGTTCTGTGAAACGAGAAGCAAATGCATACATTAAGCCCACAACCGTATTATAAATAACTAATATCATGATAATTGCCATAAAATGACCAATCACAGGTGAAATATGGTTTGCCAATAATAACGACGGTAATGATACGTTTATTATGTTTGTGAATTCTGTTACCATTCCAAGGTTCAACATTAATAATAAAAACGTTATAATGATGCCACCTAAAATACCGCCCAAATATGTTGCCTTCTCAGATTTCATGCGTCCTCCCATTACAGAAAGAAAACTAAACGCAGCTGCAATTTGTAAACTGCCATAGTTAATTGCATCAAACCACCACCATCTATCTGTCCGATTGCCACTATTGGCGTATTGTGATGCTGAGTTAAAATCAAAGCTTCCAGTAGTGAAATAATAAATAGCAATCAATGAGACAATAATGACTAAAAATGGTGTGACCATGCCTAAAACAGTTATTAAACGGTCGAATTTTAAGAACAAAGTAGCCAATATAATAATTACTAAAATTAAAGCGCTAATGGCATATGGTATACCAAAACTTTCATGAATCGTTGAAACTCCACCAGCTGTCATAATCATTGCTAATGCAAGTAAAAACAGAGTTAATATAATATCAAAAATTGTTGCAATTGTTCGAGGAAGATAATACTTTATGGGCTCGGTATGGCTGTGAGAACGCAATCGATATCCTGTATTTAATACAAGTACACCGGCGATAGTAATGATAAGTCCGGTTATAATAACGCCTAAAACACTGTATCTACCATTACTCGTAAAAAATTGAAAAATTTCTTGTCCAGTTGCAAAGCCAGCGCCCACAACAACACCTACAAACGCAAAAGCGACCGCGATACTTTCTTTTAAATTAGACATATAGTTGGAATCCTTTCTTGCCATTCATATGGTGAACATACTTATTTAATAAACATCACAATGATTTATTTTATCTTAAAAGAAAATAGAAATAAATGGAAAAGTTTATATCGAATATACATATGTATTTTTTGAAAGAACGAAAACGATAATATGGTTGAACAAGTGAAGTGAAAATAATTAAACGGTTAGCATTTAATAAAAATTAGGCTGCTAATTCCCTGTGGAATTTAGGGAGTTAGCAGCCTAGAAAATAGCATTTTTATTAGGTTTACAATTTTAGGGGACGGTGCCCATAAAAATTGACGTTTCTTTTATTTTTATGAAACATAGTAGTGTTTGCTGAGCTATTGTTTTTTGAATTTTAAGTCACACGATAATAGCATCACGTGAATAGCACCTTATGAAAAAGTGATTGATAAAATTAATTGACGAAGCGATCATGCATTAATACTTTTAAAACATCAATTTTTTCTTGTATGTCTTTGCCAGTATTGGTATCACGTATTTTTTTACGTTTTAATTCTTTGTCTACTACACGGCGTATAGAAAGCTCGTCTGCCCCATTCAGTAAGACGTGTTTTTTCGAATTAAAGTGTTGGTGTGCCACAAGCTGCATTCCAAAAGAATTATAGAGTAAAGTATAGCCAGCAATTCCAGTTGTAGATTGGTAGGCTTTTGAAAATCCACCGTCGATAACAATCATTTTTCCTTCCGCTTTGATTGGATTTTCACCATCAATTTCTTTGACTGGTGTATGACCATTGATGATATGTCCTTCTTCTGGGTCTAAACCGAAATCTTTCAACATTTTTTTGCACATATTTACGTCTTCGCGTAAATAATAATAAGGGTTTTTAGTTTCTTTGTGTGCTGATTTATCATTAATATAATAACGTTCAAATGTTGTCATTGCTCTTTTTCCAAATAATGATGAATATTTACCTGTCCATAAATACCAGACGAGATCAGTTGCTAAATCATCATGTATATCTTTATGGTCGAATGCTTCTCTTACAAAGTGTTCAAAATGATCAAGTAAATCTCTGCCATAGCATTTTTCACCATCAATAATCATAGATTCCATTTCGCCATTTTCATCCACAGGTATACAACCATGTATAAGTAGATTGCCATTATAAGGGAGATAAAGTTTGCCTTTTTGCATTAAAAATGTCATATGTCGTTTTAATTTTTCTGATTGTTGTACTGACAATAATAATTTTTCTATTACCTCGTGTTCGTCTTCAGTTAATGCGTTAGGGTTGTTTGGATCGATAGTTTGGAAGCAAGTATTTTCTAAAGTGTAAGTTTTACCATAAAGTGTTGCTGTATTATTTTCATAGTCGATACTCTCTAATACTAAGCGTTCTTCCATTTCAAAATTAGGTCTGCGCTTAATGATAGGCGCTTCCAATTTAAATTGAATGATGGCGATTGCCTGATGGATTTTAGTGATTTGCTCTATTTCAGATTGAGACAGTCCTTCAGCATTTTTAGGTTTGAAAGCGGGATTGTCACCTGAATAATACTTTTCAGCAAGTGTCAATAAAGGACGTAAATTAATACCATAAGCATCTTCTATAATATCTAAATTATCATAACGTGCACAAATTCTGAGTAAATTTGCTAAACAAACTTTAGAACCAGCATAGGCACCAATCCACAAGACATCGTGATTTCCCCATTGCACATCAACGGAAGGATAGTCAATTAAAGTGTCCATGATTTTATCAGGTTCTGGACCACGATCATAAATATCGCCTACAACATGTAAGTGGTTCACTACAAGATGTTGAATTGTAAAGGACAGGCCGATAATCAGGTCATCTGATTGTTCGAGTTCAATAATTTGATTCATTAAAGTTTGATAATACGAATGTTTATTATTATATTTATTACTTTTATATAACAGTTCTTCTATTATAAAAATATAATTTTTAGGTAAAGTTTTGCGTAATTTCGTGCGTGTATATTTAGAAGAAGCATAAGTTATTAATTTGATAAGACGATTAATCGTTGTGATATACCATTCATCTAAACGCTCTTTTGAGGTGAAACTATTTTTAATTAATTTTAATTTTTCCTCTGGATAATATACAAGTGCTGAAAACTCATTTATTTCTTGGCGTGTTAATGTATCTTGAAATATATCACTGATTTTAGATCGAACATTTCCTGAACCATTCCTTAATACATGCTGAAATGCATGGAATTCACCATGTAGGTCACTGACGAAATGTTCCGTGCCTTTAGGAAGTTCTAAAATAGATTCAAGATTTATAATTTCAGTTGCTAATTCCTCTCTGTTATTAAATTGTTGAGATAATAAATCTAAATATTTTTCTTTTACGCTTTTTTCTGTTGCATCATGCATTATTTATGTCACTCCAATTAGGTAGTTTTGTTACTCATTATATTTAGTAAAACGTTTCCATTGTATGTGTAATATTGTAGCATTAATTTTGGGGTGGGTGTCTAGTATTGATTATATTATTTAGACTATATTTTAATTAATATAAATGACTTCATTTTTTTGTCAAAAAAGCGATAAAATTCTTATAAATAATGATGTTACTCAAATACATTAAATCGCATATAAATGTAAATATTGCAGGAAACATACATTTTTTTGAATTTAAAAAATGATTATTTAACCCTGTAATTATAAAAATACACATATTATTTCAAACGATAAAAATAGCTTAATAACAATTGTTCAAAGCGTGTTATAGGCGTTTTGAAATACATTTATAAAAATTATTTTTAAAATAGCGGTTTAAAAAATTTTTAACTTTTGTATAATAAGTGCATGTAACAAAATTATATAAAGGGAGTTTATTTTATGTTTACATTGGGAGCATCGTTATCGAGTCAAGTAAATCCAAACTGGCAGACATATATTATGCTTGGTGCTTATTTTGTTGTGTTATTAGTCATTGGATATTACGGCTATAAACAAGCGACAGGTAATATCAGTGAATATATGTTAGGCGGTAGAAGCATAGGACCATATGTTACAGCATTATCAGCTGGGGCCTCGGATATGAGTGGTTGGATGATTATGGGGCTGCCTGGTGAAGTTTATACGACAGGATTATCAGCTGCTTGGTTGGCAATTGGTCTGACAATTGGTGCATACATAAATTATCTCGTTGTGGCTCCACGGTTACGTGTGTATACAGAAAAAGCTGGAGATGCTATAACATTACCTGATTTCTTTAGAAATCGTTTAGATGATCAATCGAATGTGATCAAAATTATATCAGGTGGTATTATTGTCGTGTTCTTTACACTTTATACACATTCCGGAATGGTCGCAGGCGGTAAATTATTTGATAGTGCATTTGGCTTAAACTATCATTTTGGATTATTATTAGTTGCTATTATTGTAATTGCATATACTTTCTTTGGCGGCTATTTAGCCGTGTCCTTAACAGACTTTTTCCAAGGGGTAATCATGTTAATTGCTATGGTAATGGTACCAGTAGTAGCAATGATGCAATTAAGTGGGTTGGATACTTTATCGCAAGCGGCAGATTTGAAACCGACAAACCTTGATTTATTTAAAGGTACAACAGTCATTGGTATCATATCATTCTTTGCTTGGGGCTTAGGTTATTTTGGACAGCCACATATTATTGTACGTTTTATGTCTATTAAATCAGTGAAGCAATTACCGACAGCAAGACGTTTTGGTATAGGTTGGATGGCAATTAGCTTGTTAGGTGCAGTTGGAGTTGGCCTTGTAGGTATTACATTTGTCAATCGCGGTGGAGTAACACTTGAGGATCCAGAAACATTGTTTATATTAATGGGTCAAATATTGTTCCATCCACTTGTTGGTGGTTTCTTACTTGCAGCTATTTTAGCGGCTATTATGAGTACGATTTCGTCACAACTATTGGTGACATCAAGTTCACTAACCGAAGATTTTTATAAATTGTTCCGTGGTGAGGAAGCAGCAAAAAAACATGAAAAAGAATTCGTTTTTGTTGGACGTATGTCAGTTATTTTAGTTGCAATTGTATCAATTATAATTGCATGGTCACCTAATGATACAATTTTGAATCTTGTAGGTAACGCTTGGGCAGGTTTTGGTGCTGCATTTGGACCACTTGTATTAATGAGTTTATATTGGAAAGGTTTAAGTCGTACTGGTGCAGTCAGCGGAATGGTATCAGGTGCAATTGTTGTAATTGTTTGGATTGCGTTTGTTAAACCATTAGGTGAAATTAATGATTTCTTTAATTTATATGAGATTGTTCCAGGATTTTTAACAAGTTTAATTGTTACAATTTTAGTTAGTAAAATGACGAAGAAACCTCAAATTGATGTAGAAGGCGATTTAGAAGAAGTTCGTCAAATAGTAAAAGGTAATAATTAATCGTTATCAGTGTAGTTTGATAAAGGGGTAGTATTTTAATTATATAAATATTCAATGAGCACATAAATAATAGAAAATTTTCTGCTCAAAAGTTTAGGGAGAAATTAAAGTTCGTGAAAGGCTAACTTCGAAGGGGGAAGTTAGTCTTTTTTTTATAAAAAAAATCAGACAAAAACCCGTTTGGATTTTGTCTGATTGCTAAGATAGATATAAGTCATATGACCATGTGTTGTAAAAGTTTTCTAACTACTTCAAAGCATACATTTATTGATGTGTGCGGTTTTTTTTGTAGATTCGAATAAAGAGATATATCACAGCTATAGCGATGATGACATACATAATATATGAATAAGTGTGTAAGCCATTCATTAACATATCAAAACTGTTGCTCAACATGCTACCTAAGAAAATGAGTGCAATGTTCCAAATTGTAGTACCTATCAACGAAAGGATGGTAAATACAAAAATATTCATTCTATTAATGCCTGCTGGTATAGTGATTAATACACGTAAAACAGGAATAAAACGACAAACAAAGACTGCAACTGCACCATATTTTTTAAACCATTCATTAGCGCGAGCGATATCTTTTCCTTTGAGTTTGATCCATTTTCCATATTTATCTACAAAACGATATAAACGTGCTTCGGAGACAATGCTACTGATGTAATAAAGTATGATTAAACCGATTAATGATGAAATGGTAGATATGATAAAAAGTAAAGGTATAGATAAATCAGATTTAACTGTCATAAGCCCAGCAAATGTCAAAATAATTTCAGATGGAATAAAAGGTAATATATTTTCTAGTAGGATTAATATTGCGATTGCAGTATAACCCCAAGCATTTATAAAGTTTGTCAGTATTTGTTCCATAGTGATAAATGTTGCTCCTTTTCATAATAAAACGTGATGATATTTTATAATTACTTCTGTATTATAATCTAAATTAATGCTTAATGCATATTTTAAGGTGGCACAAAAGTAATTAAATGATTTATTGCGGTAAAGTCACACTAAACTATATGCCTATGAGGAACATAGTTTAACTAATGTGATAGCTAATACCTAAGATTTTTAAAAGTAGAAATAGAAATGCTCCCAATATTTGTCACATAAACGCTGTATGTTGATCACACGAATTTACAGCGTGTTATAAAAAAATGAAAAAAGTTATTGTAAGCGATTTCATATTGTGGTAATATCTAGAAACACAATAGGTCATATGATGACTAGTGATATAGGGAGAGAGTGTGGGTAAAAAAAATGGAACAAAAAAGAACAAATATAAGATGGTATTTTGCTATTGCGTTTTTTATTATAGGTGTAATTGCTTATATGGATAGATCGAATATTTCAATTATTGCAGGACCTATGATGGAAGATTTACATTTGACAAAAACACAGTTTGGTTTATTAGCATCATTTTTCTCGTTAGGTTATGCGTTGATGCAAGTACCTTCAGGCTTTTTGGCAGAAAAGTTTGGATCTAAAAAAATGTTGACAGTCGCGCTCGTATGGTGGAGTGCTTTCACGATTTTAACTGGTGTTGTTAAAAATCATGGTTTATTGTATGCTGTACGTTTTTTATTTGGTATAGGTGAAGCACCTATGTATCCTTCGAATGCAGTGTTTAACTCATTTTGGTTTGCGAAAGGTGAAAAAGGGCGTGCTTCGAGTGCATTGTTGGCAGGTTCATATTTTGGGCCAGTGATTGCACCTGTAGTTACGATTGCTATCGTTAATATGTTTGGATGGCAAGCTGTATTTTATATTTTTGGTGCTATTGGTATCGTCATTGCATTATTATGGATTATTATTTCAAAAGATTTACCGGAACAACATAAAATGGTTAATGAAGCAGAAAAAAGATATATTATGGAAAATCGTGATATCATTAAAACAGAAAAAAGTAACGCTCCGTGGAATATTTTCCTAAGAAGATTTAGCTTTTATGCATTGGCAGCACAATATTTTGTTGTGTCACTATTCTTAATATGGTTACCTACATATCTAACCGAACAATATAATGTTAAATTAACTGATCCTGATATGGCTTGGGCAGCGGGCGCACCTTGGATTGCTATGTTCTTGTTAATATTATGTGGCGGTGCTATCTCTGATAAATTATTACAAAATGGAAAATCAAGATTTGTTGCGAGAGCGTCTATTGCGATTATTGGGTTTGTGGTATTTTGTATCTCATTATTCATGTCAATTCAAACAAACAATTTAGTAACAAATGTGCTATGGCTGTCATTATGTTTAGGCGGAATAGGAATTGCTACAGGAATGAGTTGGGCAGCAGCTACAGATTTAGGACGTAATTTCTCTGGTTCAGTATCTGGATGGATGAATTTATGGGGAAATATCGGTGCATTACTGAGTCCTTTATTAGCAGGTATGATGGTTGATATTGTTGGCTGGACAGTGACGTTAGAATTAGTTATTATCCCAGTAGTATTTGCAATAATTATGTGGTTTTTTGTTAAACCAGATCAACCGCTAATCATTGAAAAAGAAGAACTTTAATATCTCTAAAAATTAGTTTTGCAAAAACGATTATCACAGGAGGTTATACATGATTCTAGTAACTGCAGTAATGAAGATTAAAGTGGAGCATAGAGAAAATTATTTAGCAGAGGTTGAACGTTTAGTCATTGCAGCAAATAAAGAAGAAGGCGCATTATATTATGATCACTTTGAAAATACGAATGAACCTCAAACTTTTGCTTTTATAGAAAAATATAAAGATGAAGCTGCTTTGGAAGCACATAATCAATCTGAACATTTTCAAACATTTTTTAAAGAAATAGAAAATTATTTACTTGAAGCGCCTAAAATAGAAGTTGCTTCAATTAAATAATTATGAAAATAAGCCAATAGAAGATAATCATCTGTGAATAACGCATAAGCGTCCATTTCTAATTCAATTGAATAGAAAAGGACGCTTTCATTTTTTTGAAATATTGTAGCGTAAGGATTGAACTTGTGGGCATCATCTTGGCGAATCGAAGTTTGTGTTTACTTATTTAGTACTTGAATGTATATAATTAGTGAAATCAAAGTTTATTTTTATCATAATTTTAAAATAAGCATATAAGATTGATATCGATAAATATTCAGGGTTCGCATAACACTATGTGAGCACAAAGATATTGAAAAATGCAATTATATTGTATAATAATATGTTGTAAATAATTGTAAAGAGCGAAATATTTAAAATTAATATTGATATAAGGAGAGAAAATATCATGCTATATCAACATGGCACGCTTGGTACTTTGATGGCTGGATTATTAGAAGGCACTATGGAAATGAATGAAATTTTAAAACATGGTGATTTAGGTATCGGCACGTTAACAGGATCAGACGGTGAAGTTATTATATTAGATGGTGTCGCTTATCATGCTGATGCTCATGGTAATTTCAAACAGTTGGATGGTAGTGAAATGACACCTTTTTCTACTGTGACACCATTCAAACCAGATGTAAGCTTTGATGTGAGACACATTACCGATTCTGAAAATTTATTAAATAAAACAAAAAGCCACGCTGCCAGTGAAAATTTATTTTTTGCAGTTAAAATATCTGGGAAATTTGAAAATGTACATGTCAGAATGATGCCAAAGCAAGAAAAGCCATATACTAAATTAATTGAATCTGCTAAACAACAACCTGAATATCATTATGACCAAATTGACGGTACAATAGTAGGTTTTTATGCACCAACACTTTTTCATGGCATAGCTGCTGGAGGTTTCCATTTGCATTTTGTAGATAGAGATAAAACAGTAGGCGGGCATGTTTTAGATTTTGAAATGAATCATGGCGATGTAGAAATAAGCAATATTGAAACACTTGAACAACATTTCCCAGTAAATAACGCAACATTTTTAGAATCTGATATTGATTATTCTACAGTGCATGAAGATATCAAACAATCAGAATAAAAATACGAGTTATAGCAGAATATAGTCATGATTTAACATTTTCATTTAAACGATTTGTAGGAAATGCTCTAGCAGAATTCAATAAAAGTGTTAAAATAGTTTAGTAATCGTTAAATAAAATGTATATGATTTCTCAACCAAAATTTGTGAAATGAACAATTTTACAATTAACTTCCCATTTGTAGATACATGTATTCGTTAAAGTGAGCTGAAGGATAAATTAAATATCTATAATATTGTATAGCAACAGTGTATTCATATTTAAATCTATGTATAATAAGCTTTTCACAAAATAAAATGACCTTAACGGGGACGGGACTATGAAATCGAAATATAAATTTTAGATTTCTAACACCCGTCTTTTTTATGTTTTGCTATTATTTCATACGCTATATCATTGCTAAAATAAAATGAAAAGGAGATGTGAACCGCCATTGATTAAATATTTAAAGTCACTCACAAAATTTAATGCAATGAAAATCGATGTTGCTAAAGGTATTAGACAGGCTATATTAATGTTTTTGCCTTTAATGATTGGCTATTTAGTCGGTTATTTTTCAATCGGTCTATTAATTTCAACAGGTACGTTAGCACATATTTATGTGTTTGGCGGTACGGCAAAATCTAAACTTCGTACGGTATTCTTTACATCAATCGTATTTGCAATATCGATGATGTTAGGTACGTTGACTGTCAATCAACCAATCATATTTGGAATTTTGTTATTGATTGTAGCAGTAGTACCATATTATGTATTTAGTTCATTAAATATTCCTGGACCTTCGTCAACTTTTTTCATTGTGGCATTCAGTTTGCCAATCAATTTACCAGTTGCTCCAGATGAAGCAATAACAAGAGGTATTGCAGTATTTATTGGAGGTTTATTAGCAACATTTGTAGTAATTGTTGTGATTTTACTTTCAAAAGAATCAGCTGAAGTTAAATCAATTAAAAATGACTATAATATTATAAAACAGTTAGTTTATAATTTTGATGATCCAAAAGCATTTTCAAAAGCATCTCGGTTTGCGGTGACGGCTTTTAGAAATACAGATAACCAGCTCATCACTGCAAGTTCTGCCAAATCTCAAAAGTCACCGCAATTCCAGCGGTTAATCTTGTTACATAATATTGCGCAAGGTATACATTCAGAATTACTGGAATTAAATGAAAAAAATGTGCGCCCTTTACCTCAAGATATTAAATTGATGGTGGACTATGTTATCAATTTAGTATATACGCAAGGTAAGACAAATAAAACATGGACACAACAAGTTGATATTGATGAAGCTTATCAAAAACTTGTAGATAATATATTTAAAGTTGATGCTATTATGAATGCAAATGATGCACAGCTGGAACACGAAGTAGATATACGTGTACCTATTTACGGTCATCGCTTAGTTACAAATTTGACAATAGATTCATTTGTCTTTAGAAATACAATCCGCTATATCGTTATCATGGCAATTGCAATTTTTATCACATTGATGTTTGATTTTGACAAAGCATATTGGATTCCGCTTAGTACACATACAGTATTATTGGGCTCAACAACATTACACAGCTTTGAACGTGCAGGATCAAGAGGCATTGGTACGATTATTGGTGTGCTTGTACTGTCATTAATATTATTATCTACGCCACCTGTACCTATCGCTATCATACTCCTTGCGGTTGCAGCAGGGGTAACAGAAATGTTTGTAGGTGCAAATTATTCATTTGCAGTTATATTTATCACAATCCAAGTTATATTATTAAATGGCTTAGCATCAAACCATCTTTCAATTTTAATAGCACTTCCAAGAATTATCGATGTGATTGTTGGTATTATTATTGCCGTTATTTTGTTACTTGTAATAGGTAGAAAGACTGCATCTTCAATGTTACCGGGCACGCTTGCCACAGTGGCACGTAATGAAGCGGTGTTATTTCATTACTTGTTTTCAAGCAACAAATACTCATCCAGAGAACGTGATAAAACAAAAATGTTGCATTTAAGTGTCCAACTAAATAATATGAAACAAATATATAACAGTGCGAATGGTGAAGTATTTAGTAATAAAATGGTTATACAATATTATTATCCTAGTATATATGCATTAGAAGAAATTAGCTTTATGCTGACGAGAGCGTTAAGTAATGAGAAACGTTACCATATTGATGATGAAACCATGGGAGAATATTTATTAGTATTTGAAAATATAGCAAAACATTTTGAAATTGGTTCTAATATCAATGTTCAAGAAATTACAACTTTACCACAATACACGCACATTAGAACTTCTTTAATGAGTATTCAACATAATTGTCAAAATGCTAGACAAGCAATTAAATTATCTTATGAATAATACAATATAAGCCAATATCACGATAGTTAAAATCGATGACATT
Source organism: Staphylococcus sp. GDY8P94P (assembly GCF_017892255.1). Classification (NCBI taxonomy): domain Bacteria; kingdom Bacillati; phylum Bacillota; class Bacilli; order Caryophanales; family Staphylococcaceae; genus Staphylococcus; species Staphylococcus sp. GDY8P94P. The sequence goes on along the minus strand of NZ_JAESKU010000008.1, from coordinate 230,937 downwards.
GGCTTGTTTTATATTTAAATCTTATAATTTAATGTAGTTTTTGTGAAGTCGCTATAAATTTGAAAAATTAATAGTAGCATAATAAATATTTCTACTTTTTATATCTAGTTGGAATCTTGTTGTTTTCTAACTTTTTGTTCTTCTTCTTGTCTTTTTTCCTGTATATCTGCTTGCGCTTTTCTTTGTTGTTGTTCTTGTTGCTGTTGTTCTTTGTGTAATTGCTTGTATCGTTGTTTTTGTCTATATCCATAAGTACTTTCAAGTATGAGTGTTTCATTATTTAGACCAACACCTATTGCACCTGCTACTGTCGAAATTGATGCAGCAAACCAAGCTAAATTTATGTAAGTTATTAAGCTTGCAGATGTCTTAAATTGTAATGCTTGGCCTAAATAGTCCGATGGGAGTACGATTAAACTTGCGACCAAAAAGAGCGAGAATAAGATGACATAATAAATCATAACAGAAACAGTTAAAGTCATCGTTGTAGTTAAGTTATATAAGGTGGTAATCTGCTTATTCGTGCTCTCTTTTTTGGACTCCCATAAATTATGTGCAATAATCATCCAAATCATCATACCAAATATGGCTACAAGCATCATTAATAACAAGCGCCACTCAGAATATACAAAGCTTAAATTCCACATAGTCGTAAAGATAATTCCGAAAGCACCAGTAGTGAATGCAATTGCCACAACATTACTTAAGCTTTTTAACATATTAAATGGGTTATTCGCAAATGTCATGCCACTAACCAGACGAAATATACCTTTTGATCTTGAAGACACATAGTATTGTGTATGTTGAGAGGTAGTATTTTCAAAATAAACAGTTCGAGATTGTAAATTGGTTAAAGGAAACTGTGCATTCATTAGTGGCATTGCATGTTCGTTATTATTACTTTTTTCTGAACGCTTAAATTCATCTATTGCTGTTAAAATAGCCAATATAGAGTTTTGAATTCTTTTTTTAATTGGGCGCCATCCATAAGCAGGGATAGAAATTAAACTAGCACCATTTTGTCTATTGATATCAAAGGCAACTACTTTTTGTTGTTCAATCATCGGTAGGTCAGTGAGTCCGATTGTAAAATGCCAATGATTATGTTCTTGATAATCAGCTATTTTACTAAAAATTTGTTGGACGCTTTCAGCTGAACCAGTTAAAGGATCAATAATTGTATCGATTTCCCATTTAACTGAATGATCATATCGCTCACTAAGAATATTAGGTAACTCAATTTCAAGGTTACGAGCAATTTTTTCAGTTACTCCCGGTGCAGCAATGATACCTATTTTAGCTGTTGTTGTGTTCATTTAATCCCTCCTCGTGATGTGATTGTTTTTCGCCTTCGTAGTAATCAGCTTTAGCATAGGCACTAGAGCTGTCTTCATCTTCTTGTTCCAATGATTTAGATCTATAGTATTGTCTGAAAGAATAAGTCACGCGTTTAATTTTTTCAGCGTTTTCAACAGTGGATCCCATAGCTCCAGCAAGAATACCTAATGATGTAATAAACCAAATTAAATTAATATAGTTTAAAATAGTTGGATGCTTACTGTTTAACGATGTCCAATTTGAAAATAACTCCGGCGGTACAAATAGTATTGTACTTAAAGATAGTAAAATATATAGTACTATAAAATTTAAAAAGGTAATGGTCAATAAGGTTGTAAAAGTCGTAATGTTATAAATAAAGCGATAAAGTTTTTGTGTATTAGCACTAGGTCTTTCCCATAATTTATAAGAATAAATTAACCAACCAACCATGCCTAATACAGAGAGTAGCATCAGTAAAATAAACCGCCAATAACTATAATCTAGACTGATATCCCAAGGTGTAGAAAATATTGCAATATAAGTTCCTGTGGCAAATGAAACAGAAATGATTTTTTTGAAATCAAAAATTGCAGACCAAGGTTCATTGGCAAAAGTCATGCCGCAAATTAAATGGAGCCAACCTAAAAATGTAGATTTGGCGATAATGCGAGATCTATGATTTTCATTATGGTCCTTAGGAATAACTTCTTTAAATTGAGTTAATTTAAAATGTTTAAAGTTTAAAGTGCTTTTGTTTCTACCAGAAGAATGCAAGTATTCAACAATAAATATTAAGCATTGTCTTAATTTCTCTTTTAACTTAACTGTTCCTAACGCTGGTAATGATAAAAGCGCTGTTTTAGTATCAAAATCAATATCATATAATGCACTTTTATTTTTAGAAAAGTTAGGTAAATCCGTAATACAAATTGTATAATCCCAATTTTTTTGCTGTTTCATATTGGATGCAATATCCAAAACTTTATCCATATGTTCTGCAGTCCCAATCATAGATGCAACATGTATGTCGAATTGCCATTCCACGCCATTATCTACATGTTTTGTGAAATCTTTTGGAAGTTCTGAATAAATTTTATTAATTAATTTATGAGGCATATCAGGAGAAGGGATTAATCCAATAGATAGATTCATGTTAGTTAAACCTCCTTTTACTTAACACTGATTCTTACTCATCATTCCCTTTCAATTAAAGAACAAATCATGGTTAACTTAAATAATTATATTATTTTTTGTGAATTTATTTAGTTTGTTAAAGGGAAAAGGTGGTAAAAGAGAATTAATATAAGTTATGAAGATGGAGGTTTTATCACATGCCTTGGACAATGGAAGATTATCCGCAAAGTTGGAAAAATATGGAAAAATTGGAAAGAAAAAAAGCAATCGACATTGGAAATGCGATGCTTAAAGATGGATATCAAGAGGAAAATGCGATTCCAATCGCTACCAAACAAGCTGAAAATTGGTATGAGAATGCGACTGAAGATGAATTGAAAGCGCTAAAAAATAAAAAAATCACGGTACATGAACGTGATCAATCTGCGAACCCACAATTAAATCACAAAGATGTTCATGTCTATTATGAGAATGAAGAATGGAAAATAAAATCTGATGGTGCCAAACAAGCTACAGATAGCTTTGATAAAAAAGCAGATGCTATGAAGCGGGCGCGTAATATTGCTGATAATAGAAGGACTCAAATTATTGAACATAAAATGAATGAATAGCGTAGAAAATCATTGTGAAGACGAAGTTAAAAGTTTTTTATATAAATAAAAAAGTGTCACGCAATTGAAATAGTTGCCTATTCCCTAATGTTAGGCAACTATGGATTTTTGTGAGCTGAAATAACCAAAACCAAAAATGTCATTGCCATCACACAAATAACTTCTGAATCGTGTAATGCATTGTAAATATCTACTGTATTATTTCAAGTATCCTTTTAATTTAGCTATAATGTTTGAAGAGAGAAGAATTATTGGAGGTACGATTTATGTACATTGAACGTAAACCAACGCTGAATATGGATGATTTGAAAGAAGAATTTAAAGAGAGTTTAACTTATATAAATAATTACGAAGAAGCATTCGAAATGGTCATTGATTTTGTTGCTTTAGAGCAACTCTATTCTTCTGCACTAAAAGAAATTAGCACTAAGCTCGATATTTTAGACGATCATTTTCAACAATTATATAAACACAATCCAATTCATCACATGGAACGTCGTGTTAAGGAAATGAGAAGTCTGATTAAAAAATTAGATAGAAAAGGTTACCAAATCAACACAGCATCAGCGAAAACATATATATACGATATTGCAGGTATAAGAGTTATTTGTAATTATATAGATGATATTTATGTCATTGAAGAATTATTGTTAAAACAAGCAGATGTGCAGTTATTAAAAAGAAAAGATTATATTATGAATCCGAAAGATAACGGTTATAGAAGTTTGCATATTGTAGTCTCAATACCAGTATTTTTAGCGAATTCTGTAGAAAAAGTACCAGTAGAAATTCAAATTAGAACAATAGGTATGGATATGTGGGCGAGTTTAGAACACAAAATACGTTACAAAAATAATAAAAATACAGAGGACTATAGAGAAGTTTTAAAACAATGTGCCAATGAAATTACAACTGTTGAAAGTAAAATGCAAAATATTCATTCCGAAATTTTTGATAATTAGAGGCACGAACAAATATCCCGCACTAAAAACGATTGTTACACTTGCTCGTTACGTTAGGTCACCATGTATGATTAACGTCAAGGAGGTTATTTTATGACACTATATCAAACAGGAGAACTAGCTAAACATTGCAATGTAACAGTAAGAACAATTCAGTATTATGATAAGAAAGGATTGTTACAATCGGTACCATCATCAAGTAATGGTAGACGTCTATTTGATGAACAAAGCAAAGTAAATTTAGAAATTATCTTAATATTGAAATCGATGGGATTTTCGTTAAAAGATATAAAAAAGCTATTAACTGAAGACAAAAAATTACAAGCAGTAAAATTCATGTTATATCAAAAGAGATCTGAGATTACTGAAGAAATTGATAAAATGAAGCTTACTGCTTATGAAATCAAACAACTGGAAAACAGTATCAGTGACAATACGCAAGCGCCGATTGAAAAGTTGGTTAACACACATAAATATACCATTCAAAATCAGCGGGGCACGGCATTATACATGTCGCTACTATATAAATTAAGTCCAGCCATCATAATACAGTATACATCAATCATGGCTAGTATATTACTAAAAAAATGGGTGCCATTTTTAGTAACATTACCTATTTTAGTGGCTTATGCTGGGGTTATGACAAAAGCGATATATCAACGCGTGAATTATTTATGCCCGAATTGTCAACAAATATTCAAACCTAAATTGGCGACGTGGATGTTTGCTACACATACACCTAAAACCAGAAAATTACAATGTCCGTATTGTCATCAAACACATCATTGTGTATCGCGGTAAAAATATAAAACCATTAAAATAGAAAATTTCGGTATGTCTAGTGAAAACTTGGCATGCCGCTTTTTTATGGAATTAAAAGGATATCTATACAATTGCAAGCGCTTGCAATCAAGCGGAATGTATATTACTATACTTGTATACAAGTATATCGATTAAGTGGAGAGGTGAAGTCGGTTGGAATATATTTATCCAGAACAATGGCTTGAAGGTGTTTCTAAAGGTGAAATGATTGCTTCAGAAATACGCTTAAGGATTGTTGATGGGATGATTACACCAGACACATTGTTAACTGAAAACCAAATTGCTCAAGAATTTAATGTGAGTCGTTCTCCAGTAAGAGATGCATTTAAATTATTAAAACAAGATCAGTTAATTCATTTAGAACGTATGGGTGCCTATGTCTTACCTTTTAAAGATAATGAAAAAAAAGAACTGTATGATTTAAGAATTATGTTAGAATCATTCGCTTTTAATAAGATAAAAAAAGATAATCATAAGCAAATAGTTAAAGAAATGCGAAAACAACTAGAAATGATGAAAGTTGCTGTTAAATTTGAAGACGCTGAGGCATTTACAGAACACGACATGAAATTTCATGAAGTGACGATATTAGCTTCAAAACATCAATATTTAAAAACATTTTGGAATAATTTAAGGCCAGTAATGGAAGCGCTTATTTTATTATCTATGCGCAAGCGCATGAATGAAAACCCAGTGGATTTTGAACGAATCCATCATAATCATGAAGTGTTTATCGATGCAGTTGCAGCGCAAAATGCAACAAAACTAAGAGAAGCATTTCATTTGAACTTTGACGATGTTGGCGAAGATATAGATAGTTTTTGGATGAAATAATAACTGTCAAGCAAGAGGTATAAATAGGAGGCAAAACCATGAAATACATGATAGGCGTTGATATAGGTACGACAAGTACGAAAGCTGTGCTTTATGATGAAAAAGGGCAGTTTATTATGAAACATAATATTGGTTATCCTTTGCATACACCAAATGTAGAAGTGTCAGAAGAAAACCCTGATGAGTTATTTGATGCAGTACTGATGACAATTAAATATGTTATGAGAGAAGCGAATATTCATAAAAACGATTTGAAATTAATTTCATTTAGCGCTCAGATGCATAGTTTGATTTCAATGAATGCTAGTCATCAACGATTAACTGAGAATTTGACATGGGCAGATAATCGCGCGACTAAATATGCAGAAATGATTAAAGACAAGTATGACGGTGATGCGATATACAGTAGAACAGGTACACCGATTCATCCAATGTCACCTTTATCTAAAATATTTTGGATGAAACATGAACAACAAGAAATATACAATCAAACAGCGATGTTTGCAGACATTAAAACGTATATTTTTTATCAGTTATTTGAGACATATGTAATTGATCAATCGATGGCTTCATCTACCGGTATGTTCAATCTAGAAAATCTAGACTGGGATCAAGAAGCATTAGCATTGTTAGGTATTCAATCATCTCAATTGCCTGAAATTGTGCCGACAACACATATATTAAAAGGGATGAAACGTCGCTATGCAACTTTAATGGGCATAGACGAAAATACACCAATTGTGGTAGGCGCTAGTGATGGCGTATTGTCAAACCTAGGTGTAAATGCGTTTAAAAAAGGTGAAGTTGCTGTAACAATTGGAACTTCTGGTGCAATAAGAACCGTAATAGATAAGCCACGAACAGATTATAAGGGAAGAATTTTCTGTTATGTTTTGACTGAAGATCATTATGTCATTGGAGGACCAGTGAATAATGGTGGTGTGGTATTACGATGGTTGCGTGATGAATTGTTGGCAAGTGAAGTGGAAACAGCAAAACGTTTGGGCGTTGATCCTTATGATGTACTGACTAAAATTGCTAATCGTGTCAAACCAGGTGCAGATGGGTTGATATTCCATCCGTATTTAGCAGGTGAACGTGCACCATTGTGGAATGCAGACGCAAGAGGCTCATTCTTTGGATTAACCTTAGCTCACCAGAAAGAACATATGATTCGAGCAGCATTAGAAGGCGTGCTATATAACCTTTATACAGTCTATCTCGCACTAATTGAAGTAATGAATGAAACACCGTCAACAATTAAAGCAACGGGTGGTTTTGCTAAGAGTGAAATGTGGCGCCAAATGATGGCGGATATCTTTGATACGGATTTAATCGTCCCAGAGAGTTATGAAAGCTCATGTTTAGGTGCTTGTGTACTTGGTATGAAAGCACTTGGTGAAATTGAAGATTTTTCCATTATTGAAGAGATGGTAGGTACAACAAATCAACACCATCCAAATCCAGATAATGTGAATGTTTATCAAAAACTAATATCAATTTTCATCAATTTAAGTCGTTCTTTAGAAGAGCGCTATGCTGAAATCGCTACGTTTCAGCGTGAACATATGGTTAAAGATAAAGCATAGATACTGTTGATACAAATTGAGTGAATGACAAGCTATAAATAAAAATATGCAATTTTCATTTATAGCTGTATATTCATTCAAGTTAAAAAAATTAAATTTTTAGACATTTAAGTAAGCGTTATCATGATGAAGGTAATACCTTTTGAAATTATGAACGGTTATGCTAAATGTTGAAGGGGAGAACAATTATGTTTGAAACAATTTGGCCGTTAATTACAGTGGTTATAGGTATCGTCGTATTACTATCACTGATTATTTTCTTGAAGTTAAATACATTTATATCATTGATTATTACATCTATTGTCACTGCTATTTTACTAGGTATGCCTTTAGATAAAATTATAGAAACCATTGAAAACGGTATGGGAAGTACTTTAGGTCATATCGCTTTAATTTTTGGCTTAGGTGCGATTTTAGGTAAACTATTGGCAGATGGTGGAGGCGCTACACGTATTGCTGATACACTTATTAAAAAGTTTGGACATAAACATGTCCAATGGGCAATGCTAATTGCAGCCTTTATTGTAGGTATAGCGTTATTCTTTGAAGTAGGATTAGTACTATTAATCCCATTAGTATTTACGATTGCAAAACGTGCTAATGTCTCACAATTAAAACTAGGACTTCCTATGGTTGTAGCACTATCTGTGACTCATGGTTTCTTACCGCCACATCCAGGACCAGTTGTCATTGCTAAAGAACTACAAGCTAATTTAGGTCATGTGTTACTTTACGGTATTATCATAGCCATACCTGTTACTATTATTGCAGGTCCATTATTTAATAAAGTGGCACAAAAGCTTACGCCAACTGCTTATCAACGCGAAGGGGATATATCAGCTTTAGGCGCACAAAAAGAATTTTCAGAGTCTGAAATGCCTGGATTTGGCATCAGTTTACTCACAGCAATTTCACCAGTTATTCTTATGTTACTTTCTACAATTGTTCAGTTAGTGACAGGTAATGAAGAAGCGACGAATGGCTTTGAATCATTCATTTACTTTATTGGTACTGCTGGTACAGCGATGTTAATTGCTGTGCTATTTGCGATTATAACAATGGGTGTAAGACAAGGTAGAAAAAATGCTGAAATCATGGATTCTGTATCAAACGCGATCTATCCTATTGGAATGATGATTTTGATTATAGGTGGTGGCGGTACGTTCAAACAAGTACTTATAGATGGTGGTGTTGGTGACACTATAGCTAAATTGTTTGAAGGCACTGAAATGTCTCCTATATTACTCGCATGGGTAGTTGCAGCTGTTTTAAGAATTGCATTAGGCTCATCTACAGTAGCAGCTATTTCATCAACAGGTATTGTATTACCATTACTACAATCATCAGATGTAAATGTTGCATTAGTAGTATTAGCTATTGGAGCAGGAAGTGTTATCTTGTCTCACGTGAATGATGCAGGTTTCTGGATGTTTAAAGAATACTTTGGATTAACTGTTAAAGAAACATTTCTAACATGGTCATTACTTGAAACGGTTATTTCAGTTTCAGGATTAGTATTCATCCTTATACTAAGTATCTTTGTATAATAAAATAACATAGAAGCATATATATCATTGAGTGTGACTCAATGGCATATGATTATAAAGAGGCTGAGACATAATGGATTCGCCCAACCTCATTTCATATTGTCAGTAGATGGCTTTTAATTATTAATTTTAAAAATATATGTCATTTATATCTATATAATTGTTAGTAAAAGGCTAGCTTAAAGGTAATAATAATAATTCGTTATCAATCATATGTGCAACAAACTGTATGCTTAATAGACAGGTAGATGAAATCAAACGGAATATATTTGATTTCAACTACCTGTCTTTTTTATTTACTACTTAATACAATCAATCAAAATATGAGCTAGCGCTATAATACTTCTTTAAGGTATTTCAACATAACTTATGGATAAAATGATAAAATTAAGTAACTATAATGGTTTTAAGTATTTCATATAACAAATGTAAAGTAATCATAGATATTATGATTGAAATTTTACTTGAGTTGTATATAGTAGATTCAATAAGGGGGTAAAATGATGAAAAGAATATTACTGATTGCTAGTGCTTTTATCGGTGTCATCGTTGGGGCTGGCTTTGCTTCTGGACAAGAAGTGCTGCAATATTTTACTAGTTTTGGTATTTTGGGTACTTTGGGTGCTATCATTACCACGGCATTGTTTGCTTATGTTGGGATGATGTTAGTTTGGTTAGGGAGCAAGTTTGATACAGACTCACACAAAGTAGTTATACATAATATTACTGGTGAATCACTATTTGGAAAATTATTGGGATGGATTATTGATTTAGTCATTATCTTTACTTTGTTTGGTGTTGGTGTAGTGATGATTGCAGGTGCTGGGTCAAATTTAAATCAACAATTCGGCGTACCATCGATCGTTGGTACATTACTAATGACCATACTAATCATACTTGCAGGTATGTTGAAGGTAGAAGGTGTAGTGAAAGTTATTGGTAATATCACGCCATTTTTAATTGTGTTTATATTAATTATTTCGGTTTATAGTTTCATGACTACGAATGTACCTTTTTCAGAATTAAATACAATTTCAGATGCAAAACCTTCAACATTGCCTAATTGGTTTGTTGCAGGCATCAATTATGCTTCGTTTAATACTGCAGTAGGTGCATCAATGGCTATTGTTATGGGGGGAGCAGAAAAAAATTCGAAAGTGGCAGCAATTGGTGGTTTATTAGGTGGTCTGATTTTAGGCGCTATGATTGTGTTAAGTCATTTAGCAATTTTTACACAAATCAATATTGTCGGTAATATGGAAATGCCAATGTTAGGTATTGTAAATCATATATCACCAATCCTAGGTATCATCATGGCACTTGTGATCTTTGGCATGATTTTCAATACAGGGTTGGGCATGTTTTATGCCTTTGCCACACGTTTCACCGTAGTTGATTCTATACGTTTTAAAATATTTTATACGCTTGCAATCCTAGTAGGGCTTTGCTTAAGTTTTGTTGGATTTACGGATCTAGTAGCAATCTTTTATCCTTTAATCGGTTATTTAGGTTTGGTACTTATCTTTGTCCTATTTTATGCACCGTTTAAATTAAAATTCGGTAAGAAACATAAACAATAGATATATGGCCATGAAGCGTCTTGTAGGTCTAAATATATAAAATCTAAAAAACAAATTAAATATTTTTTATTCATTTGATACTCTATTCCTTAATATTTAGATATAATAAAAATATAAGGAATGGGGTGTTTTTTTTATGAAAAATGAAACGCTAGAAATATTGCAAATGCATGCTATACAATTATTAGGTATTCAGTTGGAAGGTTATGATATGGACGACATAAAAGCAATTAGTAACCATATTAAGACACCGTTTATGAATACTACTAGAAAACAATATAAAAATGAGTTAAAACATTTTATTGTGCATATGCAGAGTAACAAAATTTACCATTATAAAAATAGTTTTAATGTTAGCTTTTTGATTTTTAAATTTAAAAAATATAGAAAGATTTATATTATTGGGCCTTATATGGATAAACGACCCAATGAGCGACAATGTAATGAGATGTTACTTAATTTAAATATTAAAATTTCTAAGTTGCCCACATTGAAACAATATTTACTTAAAATTCCGATATGTCATCATGTTAAAGCGCAAAAAATGTGTCGTTTAGCAATTCGTTTTTTGAAGAATAGAAACATCGTCTATGAAACGGTGGATATTGACTTCAGTTTTCATGCAAATGAAGCATTTTTAGCTGATTCTAAGCTTCAAAGTGATTACACACTACAAGAAATAGAGTATAGATATAATTTAGAAAATCAATTGTTGACTGCGGTAGAAAACGGAAATGTTGAAGAAGCATTATCTATTTTAAAAAAGATGAGTTTGTCTGTGACTGGTTTACGTCGAGTGAAGGATGATCTATCAAATGAGCAATATAAAGCATATTTAATCAATACTTTATGCCGCAAAGCTGGAGAAAAAGCTGGTGTGAGTCTCATACATATTGATGAAATATCCGCTAAATATGCTGCGATGATTGATCGGACACTGGATGTAGAAGTACTAGAAGAATTAACGTATGCAATCGTTAAGGAATACGCAGAAAGAGCTATGAAAATAAAAGCGAATGCCTTTAGCCCTAAAGTAAGTAAAGTGATTCAATATATTGAAAGAAACTTAGATAGTAATTTAACGTTAGAAGAGTTAGCGAATTATGTTGATTTGGCACCTAGCTACCTATCAAGAATTTTTAATCAAGAATGTCATCAATCTTTATCTCAATTTATTACATCGTTAAGAATAAAAAAAGGACGTGACTTAATAGCACGGACAAAAATGACTGTAGCGGAAGTTGCAAAATATGTCGGTTTCAGGGAACAGAGTTATTTCGCACAATGCTTTAAAAAGCAATATGGTAAGACACCATTGAAATATCGGACTGAACATAAAGAATTTTATTAGTTGATATAGTATAAAAAATCAGAAAATTAAATATTCAATATAAAAATTGTAAATAAAATTAGGAAAATATCAAAAAAATCATAATATCCTCTAAAATTAATTGAAATATTACCAATTCACATTAAATTTAGACTGAATTTGTGATTTTTAGCTTAATCGTATGTAGTAAAGTATTGTATCAATTTGAACTGGCGTTATTACAGACTTTAGCAATAGTTGAAAAAGAATAACATAAAAGAGAAAAGTGTTTTGTTTTTTAACAACGTTGTTATTTTTTGTTGACTGTTGCTATTATAAAAATATAATAAAAGTAAGAGCTCTATCAAAAGTGTTAAGGGTGTATGCACGTGAAAATAATAAGCGAATCTATTTTATAGGGTAAAAATTTTTATGCATGGAAGAAAACGCTTTCAATTCTATGGATAATGTAATGATTGATGGCCACATTCAATAAAACATACTATGAAACTACAAAGATGAGGTGCACAAATGTTGTTTCGATAGTGGAAAGAGGTAATCCTTATGGTTACAGCCAGATTAAAACCGGCAAATACGAAATTGAAAAAGTTTAATGAAATTGAATCACCGAAATTGAAATTTAAAGAAAAATTAGCTTATGGTTTTGGGGATTTAGGGAACGGATTAATGTTTGATATGGGGCAAATTTATTTATTGCTTTTTTATACAGAAATTTTGGGAATTCCCTCTGCTATAGGTGGGCTAGTATTTTTAGTTGCTAAATTTTTCGATGCATTTGTAGACACGGGTGTAGGTACCCTTGTTGATAATCAGAAAAATTTTTCAAAACGAGGCAAATTTAGACCATTTATATTATATGGAAGTATTCCTTTGGCAATATTGACTGTCTTAACCTTTATTTCACCTGATATCAGTGAGACTGGTAAAATTATATGGGCATTTGGAACATATTTACTCTTTAATGCTGCTTATTCTGTCGTTAATATACCTTATGGTTCATTGTCTGCTTCAATGACAATTAATGCAGATGATCGTACGCAACTATCAGTATTCCGTAATTTAGGTTCACAAGGTGCTATGTTTATTTCGGGTATAGTTATTATTCCTTTAGTAAGTTTATTTCCGAATCATGCGATTGGCTATCCGATTGCAGTAGGTATACTTGCAATTGCAGGTGTGACACTACATATGTTGTGCTATAAAGGAGTTAAAGAGCGTCATACAATAGAACGTCCACAAGTAAAAGGTTTGGGACGTAAAGCGTTTTTTAATTTACTGAAAAATAGACCATTTATTATTTTAGCAATTTATACATTGTTAACGATTACTGCTTTATTTTTACAACAAGGTGCACAACTTTACTATTACAAAAATGTACTTGGTTTCGATAATTTAATAGGTATTGTAAGTACATTGAATTTTATTGTTTTAATACCAGCATTATTCCTTACTACTTTCTTAAGTAAAAAAGTAGGTAAAAAAATGACGGCAGTCATAGGCGTAAGTGGTTTTATTATTTTCCAAATCGTAAACTTTTCATTATTTTCAGAGCAAATTATTCCGTTCTTAATCATTAACACGATTGCACAATTATTCTTGGTTATTCCTAATACAGTAACATGGGCATTTATAGCTGATGTTGTAGAATACGGACAATGGCAATCAGGACTTAGATCTGAAGGTATTATTTATGCAAGTTATAGCTTTACTAGAAAAATATCACAAGGCTTAGCAGGTTTTATACCAGGTATGGCATTAACGATTATTGGTTATGTACCTAATGCGGCACAAACGCCGGATACAATATTCGGTTTAAAAATATTATTCTTTGTGGTACCCGCAGTCATTTGTTTAATTGCGGTGATACTTTTCTTCTTTGCATACCCATTAACAGATCAGAAACATAAACAAATTGTTAAAGAGTTGGCACTTAGAGAGGAATTATAATTATTTTGTATTTCATTTTATGAGAGGAGCATTTATATGCTATATCCAGTAACAAACGAACAGAGAAGTATTATAGACTTAAACGGTGTTTGGCAATTCAAATTAGAAGAGAACCATGATCAAATCGATGTAACGAAACCTTTAGACACTGATTTAGTTATGGCAGTGCCAGGTTCATATAATGATCAAGGCGTAACTGCTAACATACGAAATCATGTAGGGAACGTATGGTATGAAAGAATGTTTACGATACCTAAAGTACTATCAGATGAACGAATTGTATTGAGATTTGGTTCTGCTACACATAAAGCAACAGTATATATTGATGGTCAAGAAGTCACATCACATCAAGGGGGATTTTTACCTTTTGAAGTGGAATTAGGGCAAAAATTCAGTTCAGGGCAACATCGCTTAACTGTATGTGTAAATAATATATTAGACGAAACGACGTTACCTGTTGGTAATTATAGCGAAACAACGGACAAAGACGGCAATTTGATTAAAAGAAATAAACCTAATTTTGACTTTTTTAATTATGCTGGTTTGCATAGACCTGTAAAAATTTACACAACACCACAAATATTTATTGAAGATATTGAAATTGTTCCGGAGGTTAAAAATGATGTAGCAGACATCAATTATAATATTTCTATCAATGAGTCGGTGGATGATATTTTAGTTAAATTGATAGATGAAGCGGGAGAGGTTGTAGCAGAAACTTCTGGTGCTAATGGTTCTATTAAGATAGAACAGCCTCATTTATGGCAACCACTGAATGCTTATTTGTATCATTTAGAAGTAACGTTAATAGATAATAACCAAGTTGTAGACAGCTATGCTGAACGTTTTGGTGTACGTTCTGTAGAAGTGAAGCAGGGACAATTTTTAATCAATGAACAACCATTTTATTTTAAAGGGTTTGGTAAGCATGAAGATACCTACTATAATGGCCGAGGATTAAACGAAGTAACGAATGTTATGGATTTCAATCTTATTAAATGGATTGGCGGTAACTCATTCAGAACTTCACATTACCCTTATTCTGAAGAAATGATGCGATTGGCAGATGAACAAGGTATTGTTGTCATAGATGAAACAACTGCTGTTGGTGTGCACTTAAACTTTAGTACCATATTATCTGGAGTTGAGGCAAGAAATACATTTAAAGAAATTGGCACGAAAAAAGCACATGAATCCGTAATCAAAGATTTGATTGCTCGAGATAAAAACCATGCATGTGTAGTTATGTGGTCAATAGCTAATGAACCAGCTTCTACTGAAGAAGGCGCAAAAGAATACTTTGAGCCATTAATCAACTTAGCACGTTCTTGCGATCCACAAAACAGACCTGTAACCATCGTAACTATTTTAATGTCACAACCAGATAATTGCCAAGTTCAAGATTTAGTAGATGTATTATGTCTGAACAGATATTATGGTTGGTATACACAAACAGGTGACTTGGAAGCCGCTAAAGAAGCTTTACGAACTGAGTTAGATGGTTGGAGTGAAAAACAGCCGCACAAGCCAATTATGTTTACAGAATATGGTGCAGACACTGTAGCTGGCATGCATTCATTAAATGACGAATTATTTACAGAAGAGTACCAAATTCGTTATTATGAAGCAAATCATGAAGTCATTGATCAATATCCACAATTTATTGGTGAACAGACATGGAATTTTGCAGATTTTGAAACTTCTACCGAGATTATACGTGTTCAAGGAAACAAAAAAGGAATATTCACGCGTGAACGTCGTCCTAAAGCGGTAGCACATTACTTTAAGAAACGTTGGGAAAATATTCCTAATTTTGGTTATAAATCATAATTATATAAGAACAATGACAAGTATATTTACCCTGAAGCCGATACCAAGCTTTAGGGTTATTTTTAATTTATAGAAAGTGATATTAACCTATACCAATATTAATATAAAAATTTTCTTGTAATGGTAAGCGAGTTATATTATAAATTAGTTCCTTTATTTGGCTTAAGGGCAGATATTAAATAAGACGAAAGTGTTTAATGATGCTATTCTAAACATTTCTATTCATTACGATTTTGTATCATGTTAACACCATAACAATGAAGTATGTGAGAGAAAACAAGCTCAACCATGCATCTCCAAGTAAATACATACGATTTAAAACAAAAGCACTGCAAAATAAAAAGGACTAATCCTTATTTGATAAGGATTAGTCCTTTGTTTGAGCATGGGTTTTATAACGATAGATTATATTGTAAAACGTGGTTCATTTATAATTTTGCTTGCCATTTATCTGTCCAAACTAAATCATTATATTGCCCTTTAAATTCACTTTCTCCCATGATTTTATCAATGGTCTGTTTAATTGTTTCTTTATTAGAATGATAAGCGTTTATATAAGCTTTAACCATTGTTGCATCATGCAAATGAGTGGTGAAATTGGTAGAAATAAATACGGTTGGTACTTCATGTACATACCATGGTATTTCATTACTCATGGCAGTACCCCATTTAATACGATAGTTATTTTCTGCAGCATAACCGATAATGTTTGCAAATACTAACGCGGCATCTACTTTTTCACGATATTCTAATGTTTTACCTTTAATACGTGTTGAACCATCATTCAATGTGACATTGAATCCACGTGATTCAAGTTCATTTATAATATCATCTGTGACGTTATTAGCAGATTTATAGATACCATCTTTTTCACCTTCTATCACATAAAGCATAATATTTTTATGTGTTTCAGGTCGGATAGGTAACTGATTTAAAGTGTTTTTCACAAGTGTGATCCCCATATCGGCTGCTTCTGCACGCATTTCTAAATGTTCTGTACAACCGATGATATCTAATGCTTCTTGTGGTTGAATAATTGAACCATCTTCTTGTTTAATGTGTAGATTGAGTTGTGCTTTTAAACCTAAGATACGTCTTACGGCATCATTTAATCTCTCTTCTGTTATGACGCCGTTTTTATAACCATCGAGCATAAATTGGTAATCTTCTTCTAAATCATTAAAGAACAAGAACATATCACAGCCAGATGCAATGGCTAATGGAACATAATCTTCACGACGCATAGAAGCAGTCATACCTAACATATGACTAGCGTCGGTAACGACTAAACCGTTAAAATGCATATCATCTTTTAGTAAATCAGTTATAAGTTCAGAAGAAAGTGTTGCAGGCAAAATGTCTTTATCTTCCAGACTAGGATTTAATTTTTTAGAATAAGCAGGTTGTGCAATATGTCCTGCCATTATCATTTGTACACCACGGTCGATATGATGTTGATAAACTTTACGGAAGCTATCGTCCCATTCTTCGGTAGATAGTTCATTTACGCCGAGCACTAAATGTTGGTCACGTTCTTCCGTACCATCACCGGGGAAATGTTTGATACATGTAATCATATCGCGTTCTGCATTAAAGCCGTCAATAAATGCACTTGAATATTTAATAACTGTTTCAGCATCTGTGCCATATGCACGTGTATTAACGATTGTGTTGCGCCAATTTTTAAGTATATCTACACAAGGATCGAAATTAATATGAACACCTAGTGCGGATGATTCACGTGCTGATACAAGACCAGCATTATATGAAACTTTTGTATCTTGAGCAGCTTCACATTGTGCAGCACTTGCGATATAAGTACCATCTTTACATGCACCATTTCCACCAGAATCACAGTTTGCTGCTACAAGTACGGGAACTTTAGTATGTCTTTGTAAATCATTGAGTAAGTTTTGAACATCTTCTTTGTTCCCACCTTCATATCGTGCGCCTCCAATGTGATAACGTTCAAGTATATCTTTATTAGTTAAGTCTGCATCAAAGAATTTTTTACCACCCTCTAAGGAAAATAAGTTGAAAAATAATTGACCAATTTTTTCTTCGTCTGTTAATTTGCCAAGTGTTTCTTCTACCCATGTTATTTGATTGTCATTTAAATGATATGGTGATGCTGTCAAATCTACTTTAACCATAGTTTATGCCTCTCCTTCAAAATTATTAAAAAATATTTGTTTTAAAGTGTCGTGTGTGTATTGGTTGAATTTACCATTTTTAAACAATTTTAAATATTTATTGTTAAAGTCTAGCCATGATTGATTTTCATGGCCTGCTAATATTGGATAAAAGTACATATTATGCGATTCTGCTGCTTCTAAGTCTCCTTTGGCATCTCCTAACATGATGATGTCTTCTAAATTGTAATATTGTTTTAAGTGCTCTAAACAGTGCTCTTTTGTACCTGCTTCTTGCGCAAACATGCCACTTAAATAGTCTGTTAATTTGTATGTGTTCCATTCATATTCAACTGCTGCCAAATTTGCTGATGACACTATTGCGATATCAGCAAAAGTTGAAGCGTTTTTTAGAGATGCTTGTACATATTTAAATGGTCCAATACTTGGTAAGGTTTTGATAATATCATTCACACGGTGTGACCAAGATAATGCTTTTTGTAATCCAATTTGTTGTGGATAGTTTGATATGGCTTTTTCCAGTGCTGGGTTAGAGAAAGCATCTGTTGTTTGTACCCAATGCTTAATATGTTCATAGCCCTCAATTTGAATGACTTGTTCAACAAGTTCACTTAACATACGTTCTAACCCTTTAAAGCGATTAATGCCTCTAGTGATTTCATATAAGTTTATATCATTCCAGCGCTTTAATAGCTTGGACTCTATATTTTGTAATTGCCATTCTTCAACAATAGCTGGACCAAACGCACGCTCATGCTTTATAGTCATCGAATCGATGGCACACCCGTCAGAATCAACACAAATTAATTTTTTAAATCTAGGTTTATAAAGTGATAAAGAATCAATCATTTAATCTGTTCCTCTCAAGTTAAATTACAATCTTAATGATTATTTAATTAAAAATATGTGTGCTTTATCATAACCATCGCTTTACTTAGGATTGTATTTTAAGCAAAGTTTACGAATATAATAAAGCGCTTTCTTTATACTATTAAAGTTAGCATTCATAATAGAAAAAAACTAGCACATTTCGTGTAACTTTGTGAGTTTAATCACAAAGTTAATGTTTTATGTCATTTTATTACTAAAATAGTTATTTTATTAATAAAACTATTATCTATTTGATTGAAGTACGTAATCAGAGGTGCGTACGTTCCTTCTTTGGTGTATAACATCTCTGGCATTCGTTTTGTGAATAAAACACCAATATGCTACATAGAAACTAGTGTTTGAGCAAATCCGTCAACGGAATAAAATGTAGCATCGTATTAAAGGTTCGTTTAGTATTCATTGACGAAAATGAGATAAAAATTACAATGAAATAAAATGACGTAGAAAGGACAGGCGCTAATGGATAAATTGCTTACTTTGGAACAATTACATCGTAATTACTTGATAGGAGTAGTGAAAGGATGTACTTGTGAAGATGCTATATTGAAAAGTGAAAAAATGATTGAGAGTGGTATCAAAAATATTGAAATAACATTTAACACGCCTTATGGAGAATTAGCCATAAAAACGTTAACGCAAAAATTTGATAAATCAATTATTGTTGGTGCAGGTGCGATTCAAAATGCTGTAACAGCACGTGTAGCGATTATAAATGGTGCCCGCTATATAGCAACTCCACATTTAGATGTCCAAATAGCGCATATTTGTAATGTATACCAAATACCTTACTTGCCAAGATGCGGTTCGAAAGATGAAATCATACAAGCGATGCAATATGAAGTAGAAGTGATTAAACTGTATCCTGCAAATATATTAGGAGTGAATTTTATGGAAAACATCTATGGAACCATTCCAAATATAAATATAATACCTTATGGTGGCGTGTCATTAGAAAATATAGATCAATGGTATAAAAACGGTGCATTTGCTATTGGGATTGGTAATGCATTAACTAAAGGGGCTCAAAAAAACCAGTTAGATACGATTATTAATCAAACACATGCGTTTGTAGAAAAGCTAAATTCAATGCGTTTGCACTAAAGTGATTAGCTGAAATATTACAGAACTACTTACTATAAACGATTAAGCAAAATATTGAAGAGACAAACAGCTTAAACGTAAAGTTCTCACTGGCCTATGCGGAATATTTAGAAAAGCATTCATTTTTAAAATTAAACAATTTGTCAATCTAAAAATATGTGAAATATATTAAAAAAGGCTAAAAGTGAGTATTTTGTGAAATTAATCACAAAATACTTTAAAATTCTATTACTTTCGATTATGATAAGAGTGTAGAAGATAACAATGCCTAGCGAAAGAAAAAATACGGAGTGATTATTAAATGAGAAAAGTAATTGAAGAAGTCATTTTTTCAAATGAAAGTAGTTATGACATATACACACATACTGGTGTGAATCAAGGCATTATTAATGACATTAAAGATGGATACAGAAGTATTGATTATATAGCTTATATTGACGCAGAAAAACTATACAACTATGGATTAGAAAAAAGCTACTAGTAAGTAATTAATACACTGTATTCATCTAGTAGCATCGAAGTTTGTGCACACATATTTCATCGTGTGTTGTGCATAAAACTTCATGTATATTATTCTCCCTAGTATCACCTTTCATGATTTATTTAGAGCCCTTACAAAGTGGAAAAGCCTATGTTACTGTTCGTCCAGTAATGTGGGCTTTTCTCATCATTATTAAACATATGATTTAAAGTTTTGTTTGATTTCATTATAGTTATAAACAGAGTTATACATGCGCATGCGAATGTGATCTTGTGAAGCATATGAGATACGTAATTGCTTACTTTGGCTCACAAATCTACGAAATTCACGCTCATATCGTTGGCGCTGGTTAAGTGATAGTCCGAGCCATTCTGCTTCATTAAACAATTGTTCAAAACGAAAATCGAAACTTGTGCTATCTATATTATTTCTTAAATTTTTAATTCTTTCATGAAAGTCCATAAGTCATCCTCCTAAATTATAAAAGGTAAGTTAGTTATGTATTATATACCCACTCTATAATTATTTATTGTTTATGACAAGTATGCAAATTCATGAGCTGACTCATTGTTTCAAGATGGAGGGCACATGGTATAATCTGTGTGGATAGGGTATAAAAATATGAAATACGTTTGATGAAAGGAAGATTTGATGGTTAAATTAGAGCACAAAGTTGCAATCGTTACTGGTGCTAGTAGTGGCATTGGTGCTAGCATAGCAGAGGAGCTATCTAGTCATGGTGTACAATTATTATTAGCTGGTCGTGATGAAACACGACTTAAAGATGTTGTAAATCGTATTCGTTCAAATGAATATCAAGCGAAGATTGAATTTTTAACAGCGGATGTGACACAACAACAAGAAGTTGAACGTTTAGTAGCATATGCAAAAGAGCATTTCGGTCGCTTGGATATACTCGTAAATAGTGCCGGCCAAATGATTTCTTCTGCTGTTACTGATGGAGATGTAAAGGCTTGGGAATCAATGATTGATACAAACGTAAAAGGGACACTGTATGGCATTAATGCTGTCATACCAACATTTTTAGATCAATCTAGTGGCCATATTATTAACATTGCTTCTATCTCAGGTTTTGAAGTGACGAAAATGAGTACTATATACAGTGCAACGAAAGCTGCGGTGCACACGATTACGCAAGGATTAGAAAAAGAGTTGGCTAAAACTGGCGTTCGAGTGACAAGCGTTTCACCGGGTATGGTAGATACGCCTTTAAGTGGTCAGAAAGATTGGGGAGAGCGCAAAAAGCTAGAACCCAAAGATATTGCTGAAGCGGTAGTTTATGCATTACAACAACCTTCACATGTAAATGTAAATGAAATTACGGTCAGACCAGTCTGATACGTCCTTCTTATATTTAGTTTAAAATAAAGTTAATGGTAAAGTGAAAATATACTTTGAAAGTAGGCAAAACATGGAGTTTAGATATCTTAAGAAAGGTGATGTAGAAGCGTATCGTTTATTGCGCTTACAGTCTCTACAAACTGATCCTACAGGTTTTGCTTCAACTTATCAACGCGAGATTCATTTGCCTATTGAACGTTTTGAAGATAGGATAGGGATGAATGAAAGACATTTTACAATGGGTGTATTTGATGGTGAAAAATTGATTGGCTATGCAACTTTTTATCGAGAAACTTTAGAGAAAATTAAACACAGAGGTAATTTAGTCGGTGTATATTGCGACCCACAATATAGAAGACGAGGCTTTACACAACAATTAATTCAAAAAATGATAGATATTGTCAGTGAACAAGGTGTAGTTAAAACTATAGGTTTATCGGTACTTGCGGAAAATCTAAGTGCTATTAAATTATATGAAAAATTAGGATTTCAAAGATATGGCACAGAACCTAAGGCACTTTATGATGGCAAACGGTATTATGATGAAGATCTGATGGTGTTATTTTTATAAAAATAAAATGAATCAAACAATTTAGGCTGAAACAGCGATTAGCTGTTTCAGCCTAAATTTTGTTATGTGGCTATAGATTGGTGGAAATATCTTAATATAGAAAATTATTGAATAATCAGTGAGTGCAATTTACCAATCTTTTATATCTGATCTTTCGCCTTTAAAGTTATTAGAAACTTGATGACGTTTTGCCAAAATTGCCTCTATATCTTCAAATTTGATATTCAACGCATGCAAGAGCACAAAGAGATGATACATTAAATCAGCAGTTTCATTTGTTACCTCGTCGCGGTTCGATTTCATAGCACCGATTACAACTTCAAATGCTTCTTCACCAAATTTTTTCGATATTTTTTCTAAACCTTCATTCAATAAATATTGTGTGTATGAATTTTCTTTATTTGACTTAGCACTTGAAGTTACTGTGTCTTCGAGCTGTTGAACATAGAAGGGAACAGTGGTGTTGAAACAGCTCTGGCTTCCAGTATGACAAGTTGGACCATTAGGGATTACATCTATCAATAAGGTGTCTTGATCACAGTCTAGGTGTATGTTTTGAACGGCTTGGGTATGACCAGATGTTTCACCTTTTGTCCATAAGCGGTCTTTAGAACGTGAATAAAAACAAACCATGCCATCAGCTATTGTTTTGTTGTAAGCATCTTCATTCATATAGCCAAGCATAAGCACTTGCTTTGTCTGAACATCTTGCAATATTGCGGGGATAAGCCCTTTACTAAAATCAGGTTGTTGTGTCATCTTATTGGAATACCTCCTTGAGCCATCGTTTGTTTGATTTCATTTACTGTGGTTTCTTTGTCATGAAGTATGCTAGCAGCAAGTCCTGCCGAAACATTCGTTTGTTTGAATAAATCTACAAAATGATCAGGATTGCCGCCGCCACCAGAAGCAATAATAGGGATGTGCACAAGTTGTTCAATCTCATGTAAATGGTTGACGTCAAAGCCTTCTTTCATGCCATCGTGTGTCATGCTCGTTATTAATAGTTCGCCTGCACCTAAAGATTCTACTTCTTGAACCCAATCATAGACACGCTTATTTGTACGTTTTTTTCCCCCATGAGTATAGCAAAAATAATCGTTTAATTCTGTATCATAGTTACTATCTATAGCAATACAAATACATTGGCTTCCAAATTTTTCACTGGCTTCTTGGATAAATGAAGGGTTCTTTAGAGCACTAGAGTTTAGAGACACTTTATCAGCACCATGATTTAGCAACTGCGATATATCATCGATTGTGGAGATACCGCCACCTACAGTAAGTGGAATAAACAATTTTTCAGCAGTTTCCTCAATGACATCTAACATAAGCCCATGGCCAGCTTCAGTGCGGGATATATCTAAAAAGACTAATTCATCTGCGCCTTGTTCATTGTAATAAAGTGCATAATCCACAGGGTTTCCAAGGTCACGTAGTCCTTTAAATTGTATTCCTTTGACAACGCGCCCATCTTTCACATCTAAACAGGGGATAATTCTTTTTTTTATCATGATAATCCCTCCCAAAATGCAGGATTGTGTGCTGCTTTACCAACAATTGCTGCATAAACACCAGATTTTTCTAATTGTTCTAAGTCTTGTTGATGACGAATGCCACCAGAAGCAATGACAGGTTTTTGTGTTGCTTCGACAAGTTGCGTTGTTATTTCAAAGTTTGGACCAGATAAGCGTCCATCTTTCGAAATATCCGTATAGATAATGCCACCCAAAGGTAGTGATTCAATTTGCTGAACGAAATCAAATAAATCTAAATGTGCATCTTGTTCCCAGCCATTTATTTTTATCTCACGCTGATAAGCATCAACCGATAGATATAATTTGTACGGAAATTGATGAGACATTTTGGCCAACCATTCAATATCTTGAATACCTTTAGTCCCAATAATACAATAATCTATGCCATCAGCAAAATATGCATTAATTGTTTCAAGACTACGTATGCCACCACCGACTTCCATCGGTTTGTTGGTCAGGCTTCTCAGTTGCTTGATATAGTCCTTTTCAATAGATGTTTGCTGCTTTGCACCGATTAAATCGACAATATGAATACGTTCTACACATTTAAACTTGTTATAATAAACGACACTATCTTCAGCGCTGCGAGTCATTTTTTCTTCTGAGTCATATTTTCCTTCCGTCAGTCTCACACTCGTTGCATTAATTAAATCAATGGCTGGCCAAATATTAATCATTTAAGAAACCACCTTTCAGAGCTTGATTAAGTATTGCTAAACCATCTTCACCACTTTTTTCTGGATGGAATTGAATGCCTATAAGATTTTTATATTGGACAATTGCAGGAATCAATGTGCCATAATCTGCATACGCAACAACATGTTCTGACATTTCAGCTTGATATGAATGTACAAAATATACATCCTGTGTTAATTCTGTAAGGTTGCTGATTAAATTGTTCCAACCTAAATGGGGCACCGGATAAGATGTTTGGATAGGTATGATATTTCCTGGGAAAAGTTGTAAGCCATCTACATCACCTTCTGCGCTGTGTTCGTATAGCAACTGCATACCTAGGCAAATGCCTATGATTGGTTTATTTGTTATCGTTTTTAAAATGGATTTTAATCCCCGTTTTTCAATCGCTTGCATAGCATCTTTAAAATGACCTACACCAGGTAATATGATGACATCTGCTGCTTTAATATCGTTGGGACTATCCGTTAAAATCGCATTAAAACCTAAACGATTAATCGCACGTTGTATGTTTTTAATGTTCCCTAAACCATAGTCAATCACTGCAATCATTCAATCACGCCCTTAGATGAAGGGGTGATATTCGTGTCATTCGATGCTAGTGCATCTTTAAGCGCTCGAGCAAAAGATTTAAATATACTTTCGATCTCATGATGTGTGTTTCCACCGCGAATTAAGTCAATATGTGTTGTTAGGCGAGAATTGATAACAAGTGCTCTGAAAAATTCCTCTACGAGTTCTGTATCAAACGTACCTACTTTTTCTTTACTGAATTGTGCATTAAATGATAAATAAGGTCGGCCACTAATATCAACGACTGTACGTGCAAGTGTTTCATCCATAGGTATGTAACTAAACCCATAACGCTGAAAGTATTTGCGTTCCTTCACTAAGGATAATAGTAGCTGACCGAGAACAATACCAATATCTTCGGTTACATGATGATCATCTACTTGAACATCTCCATTTGCTTCTATAGATAAGGATAATTGGCTGTGAAAAGTAAAGAGCGTCAACATATGATCCAAAAATCCAACGCCTGTATTGATATTACTTTCACGATGATCATCAGCTAGAGAAATAGTTAATTGTGTTTCAGCTGTATTGCGTGTTTTATTTACTATCATATTGTGACCTCCAATTTTTAATAAGTACAAATAATTGATCTAATTGTTCATCTGTAGCAATAGAGTATCGGACATAGTCAGACATTTCTGGTTCGTCAT
Organism: Staphylococcus sp. GDY8P94P; assembly: GCF_017892255.1. Classification (NCBI taxonomy): domain Bacteria; kingdom Bacillati; phylum Bacillota; class Bacilli; order Caryophanales; family Staphylococcaceae; genus Staphylococcus; species Staphylococcus sp. GDY8P94P. Next base: position 205,412 of record NZ_JAESKU010000008.1, on the reverse strand, counting down.
ATAATCTTGGAAGGAAACCATTGGACTTAATATAAGCGCCTAAACTTTGTGCAGCTTCTCCCTTTGTTAACACGAAATTTGTAGCAGAAGGGAAGACTACCATGACATCTGAGACAAGTTCATGAAACATATTTTTAAGTTTGTGAGCAAGCTGTCGTTGTTGCTTTACAAACGCGCGAGTCATTGCTTGATTTTCAAACATATAAATCGCAATATGAAGCGTAATTGTATTCAGAGGATACGGGTGCTCGATGCTTTGGATGAGTTTGATGGTATCTTTAGTGCCAATTAATACACCTAATCTTAGGCCAGCAATGCCAAATGCTTTTGAGAGCGTGCGCATTTGAATAATATGCGGTTGCATCTTAATATCATAAGCTTCACCAAAATCTAAATAAGCTTCATCTATGATAAAGTAGCCACCAAGCGTCTGCATCTTATCCGCGATAGCCATTAAAAATGTCGTACTATATTGTATGCCTGATGGATTATGTGGATTGCTCATAATAAAGAATGCAGGTTGTACTTCATCAATGCGTTTTAAAATCGTCTCTAAATCAAATGTTAAATCTGAATTTGCTGGTACAAATTTAATAGGGCGAGCGACTTGATTGGCATATGCTTGATACATAAAAAAGTCAGGGTCTAGCGTTAAAGCTGGGCCTTCTGGCATGATTAACATTAACTTTTGAATAAGTTCATCAGAACCATTACCTGCAATGACTTGGTCAGGTGAAATATTATGAAAAGCTGCATAAGCTTGTTTGAAGCGTTCATATTCATCATCAGGATAAAGATTGAATGCTGCTTTTTGAATAATTGTAGCGAGTTGTTCATTAGATAATGGTTTAAGTGGACTTTCATTTTTATTAATTCTAATCATTGTGTGGCTCCTTTGTTGTTCGAATTTCTATTGATTTTTCATGATTATACAAACGCTCGATATGTGCTAACTTACGTGCGGATTGTTCAATATTATTAAATGTTTGTTGAGATAAATCGATAACAGAATGTCTCGTTAAGAAATCATTCACTGATAGACCATTGGTGAAACGTGCAGTCTGATTTGTAGGTAAAACATGGCTTGGTCCAGCAACATAATCCCCGATAACTTCTGGAGAATAATGACCCAAGAAGAGCGCGCCTACATATTTCACATGGTTGACATAGTCTTGGGGACATTGTGTTTGTATAGATGCATGTTCCGGTGCAATTTGATTCATCAAATCACAAGCTTCTGTAAAGTTTTCTACTGAAATTAAGAAATGGTTATGTTTCAAACTGGCATCAACAATAGGTTGTCGTTTGATTTGTGTCATTGTGTGTTGGATGTTATTTTCTAATTGTTGTAACAAGTCTTTATCCTCACTGATGACAAATGTTCTAGCGAGTTCATCGTGTTCTGCTTGTGCAAATACATCATACGTAATTGCCTCTATGTCAGCTGTTTGGTCAATAATTAGCGCAATTTCACTCGGACCAGCAATTTGATCAATGCCAACTTGACCAAATAAATATTTTTTAGCATATGCAACATATTGGTTGCCAGGACCAACAATTTTATCCACTTTAGGAATTGTCTCAGTACCATACGCAAGTGCAGCGATACTTTGTGCACCACCAACTTGGTAAACCTGATCAACACCAGCAATATAACAAGCAGCAAGTACAATATCAGGTAGACCTTCAGGTTGAGGTGGCGTAACGGCCACTATATTTTTAACGCCTGCAACTTTGGCAAGTGTTACAGTCATTAACACAGTAGAGGGATAACTAGCTTTTCCACCAGGGACGTAGACACCTACACGCTCTAACGCATGATATAATTCGTAACATTCTGAATGAACTTGTTTATGATCTTGTTTAATAGAAGTTTGATATGCTTTAATCCTGTCATGACTTTGTTCGAGGGCTTCCCGTGTAGATGAGTCAATGCGTTGATAAGCAGTAAATAAGTCTTCTTTAGGTACTTCTAATTGTGATGTTTCTACTTTATCTAATTGTAAATTATATTCTTTTAAAGCAGCATCACCTCGAAATTTCACCTGATCACAAATTTCTTTTACGATTGGATATAAATCTTCATTTAGTGCAGATTGATTCAGGTAGTTATTTAAAAATGTTTCTTTATTTGTAATCAATGAGAGACACCTCCAAAGTTTTAATTAAATCTTCAATTTCAGTTGATTTTTTAAAATATGAGGCTTTATTTGTAATGAGCTTTGCATTGATGTTTTTAATTTGCTCTTTTTCAATTAAGCCATTTGACTTTAAGGTAGTCCCTGTTTGAACGATATCAACAATGCCATCTACCATATCAACCAAACAAGCCAATTCTACTGAACCAGATAGTTTTACAAGCTCAACATCCAAACCTTGTGCTTCAAAATATTGACGTGCTGTTTGTGTATATGAGGTAGCTACTTTTTTAAATTGATAGGCCTCTGGTTTAGCAGCAAGTGAAAAGTGACATTCGCCAAATGGTAAATCTAGTAAGTTGTTAATAAAATAATTGCCTTCTTCTAAAATATCACTACCGACGATTCCAATATCTGCAACGCCTTGTTCAACATATATTGGTACGTCACTACCTTTGACTAAAATAAATTGTATTTCATTAACTGTTATAAGTAATTGACGTTCTCTATGTTCAAGCGCATATGCTATTTCAATTTCTTTTATTTCATTTAGATAATTAATAAAACTTTTAAGTAATCTACCTTTTGCTAATGCGACAGTAAGCATGGTTTTCACTCCTTTTTTATAGTATAAATCCGAGTCCAAAGCCTTCTAATTTCCCTTTGTAAAATCCACCAGTTAGACGCTGAGTTTTATTGTTTTTTAAATGGCATTTCATGAATGATCCTTTGTAATAAGAACGTGGTGGTCTAGGGGTTATATCAAGGTGAATTTCAGTAATATTTTGTGATTTAAACCATTGCTCCCACCGATGTAATGACTGGATAGTACGATGATCATGCGGAAATAAATGGGTTAATAAATCAAGTTGTTCCGTAGTTTTAGTTGTGAGTAACTGTACCACAGGATGTGCAAGTCCTAACTGTGCAGTTAACTCTGAAATATTACGTTCTTGTATAAGGTTTAATATAGTTTGATTTTGTTCGTTAGCAGCTAATAATAAATCTATTAATTGATAATGCCCTAAAATGACAAAGTCGATATCATCATTCAACGTATACTTAATAAAGTTATAAAACGTTTTAAAATCGTTTTGCATATCTGTAATTGTTGGGTTGTAATGTTCGATACCTAACTGAGTGTAGACTTCGTTATTTCTGACGATGGGACCAGTATATGCTAAACGTTGCTGTTCAGGTTGATAGTTACTGTAGTAACGTAATAATTGATCTGTGAAATCATTACGCAAAGCAAAAATATGATGGTCATGTTGCCAAAAACTACGTTCCGTCATTTGTTGTAAATCATCAGGTGTAAGTGATTGCCAAGATAATGATTCTATAAAACTAAAATCAACAAGTTTAAAATCTGCTTGTTGAAAATGTTTTAAAAAAGCTAGTTCTTGTTCTTTATTATTAATAAGTGCTTTCGTATCCATAATATAATGACCATCCTTTATTAAATACTTTGTTTCTCTACCGAACTAAAGTAAATTGATAAAACATACTTTAACACAGTTGATTTTAGAATTCAATAAATATTCAGAAAATAATCTTTGCAAAGTGATTAAAATGGCTTTTATATCATATTTATGTGTATAAAAATAAAACCTAAAATTTTGCTTTAGGTTTTAGATTGAAAATAGTATTAGATGATACCACTTTAAGTCCATTGTATTGATAAAAAATAGCATTACATTCATGTTTAACGTCATCAATTTATATAGCAGATTATATATGATTTGATTTAGAGAAGACGTCGAACAACGCATAAAGTAGGGTGAAACTTTAAATATGAATGATTTAAATATTATCATTCGAGTGCCTGGTCAGATGTGATTCTAAATCGCTTAAGTTTATGATTGTTTGCCTTGAGCCACATACTTTAACATTTCTTCCTTAGGTACCATATTGCCACCAGTTGCCCATACGATATGATTTGCATCGGATAAATTAAAATGGTTTTTATCAGCATGTTCCAACACTGCTTTTAAACCTGCGAAACCAGATGCTGCAGAAGGTTCGACAAAGGTACGTTCTTTTTGGCTTAGCTGATATAAATATTGGTACATTTGTTGATCTTCTACAGTAAAAGCACCATATAATAATGAATTCATTATATGACCAACGAGTTTTGAAGGTCTAGCAACAGCAAGACCATCTGCATCAGTACGGCCGTCTAATCCAATATCTGTTACAGCTATTTGGTCATGAAGTTGTGTCATCATACCTAATGTCATGCATGGCGCATGTGTAGGTTCAGCGAATAGACAATACACATGGTCACCAAATACTTGATTTAATCCAAAGGCAACACCACCTGGGCCTCCTCCAACACCACAAGGCAGATATACAAAAAGAGGATGTTGAGCGTCTACTTGTATGCCTTCATTATTAAGTTGTGTTTTTAACCGTAATGCAGCAACAGTATAACCTAAGAATAGATCAGCAGAACCCTCGTCATCTACGAAATGACAAGTAGGATCATTTTCTGCAGCTTTTCGTCCTTCAGCAACTGCGTATTGATAATCGGATTGGTGTTCAACAACTTCAACACCACGTGAACGAAGTAAGTCTTTCTTCCACTGACGCGCGTCACTAGACATATGTACGATGACTTGAAAGCCTAATTGTGCGCTCATAATGCCAATACTTAAACCCAGGTTACCAGTTGAACCGACAGCAACGGTATATTTACGAAAGCACGCTTTATATTTTGGTTCAGATAAAACTTTATAATTATCCGTATATTTTAAACCACATTCTTTTATAGCGATAGATTCAGCTAGTTTTAGAACTTCATATATACCACCTCTTGCTTTGATAGAACCTGAAATAGCAAGATGACTATCACATTTAAGCCATAATTTACCACTTTGTTCAAGTTGTTCAGAGTCAACTAATGATTGTTGCATAAAAGGAATTGCTTTTAGTGGTGATTCAATGAGGCCATGGTCTTTTTCAGTTTCAGGAAAAACATTACGTATATAGCTGCTAAAACGTTCTAGTCTTGTTGCAGCGTCTTCTATATCATCTAATGAAAATGGTAAAGTTTCATCATTACGGAAATTTGGATTTTTCCAAAATATCGGCCTATACTGTTGCATGTCATTGAGTAGGGGAAAGCTACTTTTTAATGTTTCAACATTTATCATAAATGACCACCTCATAAATTAGATTGTATTTAGTCATCATTATAGCAAAATTTGATACTTAAGATGTTATATACCTTATATACAAAAATAATATAGGATTAGAATGGTATGGGTCTATTATATTTAAAAATGGTTACGTCGTTTGAAAACGGCAAAGATGACTAGGATTTAAGGATTACCTGAGCTGTAGCTCATGCATAAAGTCCCACTAACTCAATAAATTGAGAAGTGGGACTTTATCAACGTTTAAACGTATCTTTAAGTTTAGAAAACCATCTATTTTTATGTTGTATTGGTACTTGTTGTGGAATGGTAGAAGCCTCTTTTAATTTTTGGCCAAATGTTATCGCTTCTTTCATTAAATAAGCCTGTGAATTTAATGGTGATAAATTATTATGAATGTAATGGTAATAACCTTGTTGGTCCTGATAACGACCCTTTTGATTATCTGATAATTGTAAATTCATATAATCTAATAAACGTTTAGCAATGTTTTTATCATCGACAGGGAATAAGATCTCGACACGTTTAATCATATTACGTGTCATCGCATCAGCTGAAGAGAGATAGATTTTTTCATCACCATTATTATGGAAATAATAGATACGAGAATGTTCAAGGAAACGGCCAACGATACTTACTACTTCAATATTATCACTGACATCTGGTATACCTGGTTTTAAGCAACAAATACCACGGATAATTAATTTTACTTTTACACCGGCACGAGAAGCTTCAAATAATTTAAGAATAATATCTTTATCTGTTAATGAATTCATCTTCATCATTATTTTTCCATTTCCGTTTTCACGATGTGATATGATTTCTTTATCTATTCGAGCTAAGAATACATCACGTATGTCGTATGGGGCTACAATGAGTTTATTATATTTAGGTTTCAGTGTATATCCACTTAGATAGTTAAAGAAGTTAATAGCGTCTTCTGCTATTTCTTGATTTGTTGTGATAATCCCCATATCTGTGTATAATTTTGCTGTTTTATCGTTATAGTTTCCAGTGCCTAAGTGTACAAACGACGTAAGCTGATGATTGTTTCGTTTGACCACAAGTGAAATTTTACTATGTGTCTTCAGATATGTCATACCATAAATAACATGACAGCCTGCATCTTCTAACATTCTTGCCCAGTGAACATTATTTTCCTCATCAAAACGGGCCTTTAATTCAACAAGAACAGTCACTTGCTTGCCATTTTCTGCAGCAGTTTTCAAACTATTAATTATAGGTGAATCTTTACTTACGCGATATAATGTTTGTTTAATAGCAATCGTGTTCGGATCATTTGCGGCGTCACGAATGAAATCTACAATTGGTTCAAATGATTCATAGGGATGATGGAAGAAAATATCACGTTTTAATGATAGCTTGAAAATGTCTTCATTACCCAAGGATTGAGGTGGCTGTGGTAGATACTTATTATATGTTAAATGTTTTAAACTGTTAGATAAATGGTCTACAAGATCGAATAGCAGTGTTAAATCTAATGGACCATCTACAAAATAAACATCATTATCGTGAACTTCCAACTGATTGATAATCCAAACGACATCTTCATAGGTTGCGTGTCTTCCGTCTATCTCTAAACGTACTGCTGTTCCTCGTTTACGTTCTTTTAAAAAGCGTTCTATTTCAATTAACAAATCTTCGGCACCATCTTCATGGATGGTTAAATCGGCATTACGAGTGATTCTAAAGGTGAAGGTATTTAACACTTCATAGCCAGTGAACAATTCATTAATGTAATATGTGATAATATCTTCCAACATTACAATATATTGAGTTTGACCTTGATTTAATGTATAAAATCTTGGAATTAATGATGGTATTTGTACAATAGCTGAATTAATTGAATCATCTGTATCAATATCTACAAATATATTCAAACTCTTATTGTTTAATTTTGGGAAAGGATGATAAGCATCGATACCTAATGGTGTTAATGTAGGTAGGATGCCCGTTTTAAATTCACGCTCTAACTGTGGTAATAAAGACTCTGGTAAAGATTCAGGTTTTGTCACTTCCACACGATGTTGTTTTAACAGCTCTACTAATTCGTTATAACGTGCATATTGTAAATCTACATACTTTTTATTTTTTATTTTAATTTGCTCAAGTTGTTCTTTCGGTGTGAGTTGCGCTTTGTTTTCAGGTTTATCATAGCCCATTTTAACTTGATCTTGCAGGCCAGCTACGCGCACCATAAAGAATTCATCCAAGTTAGAACTAAATATAGAAATAAATTTTAACTGTTCCAATAAAGGATTATTTTTATCTTCGGCTTCTTGTAATACACGATAGTTAAAATCTAACCAACTGAGCTCTCTATTATTATAATATTGTGGTAAATTTAAATCTCTCTCTCCCAATTTCTTTTGCATAATTCTAATTCCACCTTATTGTAGTCTTGTTAACATATTTTGCTACGTACAATTTATCATATGAATTTTAAGATTTTGTAAAGATGATAGAAAGATTCTCTTTTAAAATTTTCTCGATATGCTTTTTCTGTCTATGAGATTGATATTCTTCAGCAATCGGTTCACCAATGTAACGGACATATAAAGTATATGCGCCATCTTCTTCTTGTAATTCAACACTTTCTACTGGGCTGGTATGTGATATATTTAGCGCATTTACAAATTTGATGATACCGCCTAAAAATTGAACATGGTCCAATTCTTTGCCACGTAACCATTCGGTTTCTTGGCTATAAAATTTTAAAAGTGATTTATTTTTAAAACTTGCTAACATTGCGAGTTTGACGCGATCTTCATGTGGAAAACCATCAATCATTGAATTAGCTATAATGTAATACGTATGTGGTGAACTAGAATCAGCGTCAATAAATCTTCCTAAATAATATAAATATGCGCCTTCCGCAAAAAGTTCTTGTTCTTTTTTAGTAACTTGAATCTTATCTAAATCAATCAGTTGTGACAACAATGATTGAGCCAATTTAACACGTTGTTTTGCACTAGATTCTTCGATGCTATATTCATTTGCCAAATGATATAATGCATCTTTTCTTATATTTTCTTTTTTAAATTCTTGGGGATGACGTTCAGATATCAGCTTCATTATATAGCCTTCACGTAACCCTTTACGTGAGAAAGTGAAGTGGGTTGCATTGATTTGTTCAAATAAAGATTTGAATACAGATACTGCTGGAAGTATGATGTCTATACGATCTCTACTTAATCCATCAATATCTTTTAAGTCATCGCGTGAACTTTTTTTAATGATTTTATATACCTCATCCATATCTTCCTCAGACATCGAATAGTTATGAACACCGCCAATAGGATAGGAATGTTCTGACTGGTGAATGCGTGCAACGTTACGCGCTGATCCACCAATGCCGACTAAAGCGATTTCTTGGTCTTGCAACCATGGCAGTTGTTCGAATTGTTTAGATAAAAATTTTTCCATTGCCTTAATTGCAGATTTATCATTATGATCTTTATCTTCAAAGAACTTTCGCTTTAAAGTTACAACACCGAATGGAAAACTATGAGCCTCGATGATGGTCTTATCTTTGAATAAAGTAACTTCTGTAGAACCACCACCGATATCGATAGAAACACCATTTTCTACATCGGTAGTGTGGGTGATTGCATAAAAACCATAAAAAGCTTCTTCCTGTTCAGGAATAATTTTGATATTGATATTAAGTTCACTTTTAATATGGCTGATAATTTCTTTTTGATTCGTAGATTGTCTAATAGCAGCTGTCGCAACAGGATGTAATTCGTTGACTTCAAATTTATTAGCGACACTTTTAAAGCTGTGTAACGTTGTCGTCAACACCTCGATACCATCCTGGTTCATCGTTAAATCATCTGTTAAATATTGACTTAAGCGTGCTGGTGTTTTGATATTTAAAATTTCATTTAATCCTGTTTTAGCATCGAACTCAAAAATAACTAATCTAATTGTATTTGATCCGATGTCTATTAATCCGATTCGTTCCATAATCTCCTCCTGTACATATGAGGTAAATAGTTATTATAAAGTTTATTTACCCACTTTCATCTTTAATATTACAATAAATAGCATGATTTGTGATATTTCAATTAAATATTGTTCAATCAATGACTGTGTTGTTTATATAGGTTAAAACTTAATCATGTTTATGTCATATTATTTGACGTTTAAAGGTCCTCCTGGGCCTAATGGCCAGCCTAGCAGGTACCATATAATCATGAATATTGGCCATACGATACTCAGAATAATCGTATAAGGCATTAAACTAGATAATAACGAGCCTAACTTCATATTTTTATCATATTTTTGAGCATAAGATAAAAGTAGTGGCAAATAGGGCATCATTGGTGTAATAGGGTTACTAATTGAATCACCGATTCTATACAACATTTGTGTGAATGCAGGATGAAAGCCAACAATCACCAACATTGGAATAAATATAGGAGCAAGTATTCCCCACTTTGCAGATGCACTACCGACTAATAAATTAATAAGCGCGCCTAAAAAAATCACACCTAAAATAAGGACGATTCCGTTTTGACCTTGAAGTACCTCAGCACCTTTTACTGCTACGATCATACCTAAATTACTCCATTCTAAAAATGCCAGTAATTGTGCTGCAAAAAAGACGATAACGATAAAAGATCCCATGGAAGCCATTGAATCAGAGAGCATTTTACCTAAATCTTTCGAACTGTTAAATTCTTTCATTATTATGCCATATACCAAACCAGGCACTAAAAAAATAAGCAAAATAATCAGCCCAACGCCATTGATAATAGGGGAGTCATTCAATAAACTACCAGTTTTAGCATTTCTTAAGAAACTATTTTGTGGTATTGCCATAAGGATAAGTAAAATAAGCGTTGTGATAAAACTTATATTTGCCCAAAACACAGCCTTACTCTCTTTAGACGTTAGACCGTGATTGTCATCATCAATTTTAATATTAGACTGCGTATCATCATATGATCCTAAACGTGGGATGACAAAGCGCATTGTCACCCAATAAACTGCTGGTAATAAAACAGCAACACTAGCTGCAATAAAGTACCAATTCATAGCTACATTAACTGTGATTTTATCAGAAACGATTTTTGTTGCTGGTTCTGTAAAAGCATAAAGCAATGCATCTGACATTCCTATCATGACGTTCGCAGAAAATCCACCAAGTGCTGATGCGTAAGCCATCGCTAACCCAGCAATAGGGTGATATCCTAATTTAATGAAGACCATAGCAGTTAATGGTGGCAAAACAATTGGTGCTGCATCACCAGCAGCATTACCAATAATACCTATGAGTATAATTACTGGTACAATAATTTGTTTCGGTGCTTTATGAACAATTTGTACCATTAATTTATCAAAATAACCTGTTCTTTCAGCTATGCCAACCCCAAGCATCACTGACAATACTAAACCAAGCGCAGGAAACTCAGAGAAGTTTTTGATCGCATCATTTAATATCATAGAAATACCATCTTTGCTTAAAATATTTTTGATAGCAATGGTATTTCCTGTACCAGGATGTTTTACAGTGACGTGAAAAAGTGAAACAATCCACGTAATGATTGCAAGTCCAAGACACATTAGAAAAAACAATATACTTGGATCAGGTAATTTATTTCCAATTTTTTCTACAATGTTCAAGAATTTATTTATCATTGTCGGTTTTTCTCTAATATTCGACGCCATTTTTATTACCTCCCCAATAAGTTATCGAAATTATAACAAACTCATTTTGAAATGAGTATGATAAATTTTGAATTTCTATAGAAAAGCATCTATGAAAGCTTTATATAAAGGTTTTAAAAGTGGTTGAAAAAGGAAATGCATTACAGAGTAATTAAATTAAAAAGAAGAGAAATAAAAGGAGATATGTTATAGATGAAAAGATTAGAAAATAAGATTGCTGTAATAACAGGCGCAAGTACTGGCATTGGATCTGCTTCTGCCCATATATTGGCTGAAGAAGGGGCACATGTTTTAGCTATTGATATTTCCGATTCTGTACATGATACTGTAAAAGCAATCAATCAGACAGGTAATAAAGCATCAGGATATATTGTTGATGTATCAGATGCACATGCAGTCGAAAGGCTGGCACAATCTATTCAAGAAGATTATGAACACATTGATATTTTGTTTAATAATGCTGGTATTGATAATGGTGCTGGACGTATTCATGAATTTCCAATTGATGTGTTTGATAGAATTATGAATGTTGATTTAAGAGGGACATTTCTAATGACTAAATTCTTTTTACCATTAATGATGTCAAACGGTGGCTCCGTCATTAATATGGCGTCATTTTCTGGAAATGCTGCAGATTTAAATCGTTCGGCATATAACGCTGCAAAAGCAGGTATCATCAATTTCACTCGATCAACAGCGATAGAATATGGACGTGAACATATAAGAGCGAATGCAGTCGCACCAGGTACGATAGAAACACCACTTGTAGATAAATTGACGGGTACCAAAGAAGATGAACAAGGGCAAATATTTAGAGAAAATCAGAAGTGGGTTACACCTTTAGGACGCTTGGGAACACCTGATGAAGTAGGTAAACTCATTGCTTTCTTGGCTTCTGATGACAGTTCGTTTATAACAGGTGAAACCATTACAATTGATGGTGGTGTGACGGCATACACTTGGCCGGGAGAAATGTTAAGTGATGCGCGTTGGAAAAACTCTACGGAATAATTCATATTAAGAATGATATAATTTGAAATTAATTGTTATTAAATATCATAAAAAAGCCGTAAACAAAGTGATGTTACTCATGTTTACGGCTTTAATTTTTATATATTTGAGTTGTTTACCAAATGATGTTATCTACTGCATCGTCGTTTAAAGATTTAACGATTTCAGTTACTAAGGCTACGGAATTTTTATAATCATCTGTATGCAATACAGAAACATTTGAATGCATATAACGTAGAGCTACCCCAATAGAAACTGTAGGAACACCTTCATTGGCAACATGAATACTTCCAGCATCTGTACCACCACCAGGCGTAGAATCTAATTGGATATCTATATTATGTTTTTTAGCTACTTTTTTAATATGATTAATAAAACCAACATGACCAACATTTGAAGCATCCATAATAATGACTACAGGTCCTTGTCCAATAGCTGTCTCACTCGTTTGACCAGACATACCTGGTGTGTCATAGGCAACAGCAACATCGACAGCAAGTGCTAAGTCAGGTTTGATCTTATTAGCTGCAACTTTAGCACCACGAAGACCCACTTCTTCTTGTACGTTTGCGCCTGAAACTAAGTTAATATCAATGGATTCTTTTTTTAGGTTGTTTAAAACATCAACAGCAAGTGCACAGCCGTAACGATTATCAAAAGCTTTAGCAGTTAAGTACTTGCTATTTGCCAGTGTTTCAAACTCACTGTATGGTGTGATCATATTGCCGATTTCGATGCCGAATTGTTCAGCCTCTTTCTTACTTTTAACTCCAATATCAATAAACATATCTTTAATTTCTACATTTTTTTTACGTTCTTCCGGTGACAAGGCGTGCGGTGGTTTGGAGCCGATAATACCTCTGATTTTCTTACCTTCATCAGTTGTGACAGTTACTTTTTGAGATAACATCACTTGATTCCACCAACCACCAATCGGTGTGAATTTTAAAAATCCATCTTTATCAATTTGAGTAACCACAAAACCGATTTCATCTAAATGTCCTGCTACCATTAATGTCTTATTACCAGTAGATGTAGTTTTTTTACCGAAAATACCACCCAGATTGTCTTCAACAATTTCATCACTTACCGGTGACAAATAATCACGCATAAGTGTTTTTACTGCTTTTTCATGTCCTGCAATACCGTCAACATTTGTTAATGATTCTAATAATTTGATTGAATTGTTCATGTTATACCCCCTAATAAAAATATTTATATTCATTTTATCATGAACTACTTTATAAACTAATTGATTGAGCTTTGTTTTATTAATTTAATAGATTATATACAGCTGAAGTTTGCATTGAATGATTTAGTAAGACTAAACGTGTGCATTCACTAACTGTCCATGATTCAATATAATTATAAACAAAGTGGAGGGATAGACAATGACAGAAATTAATTATTTAACAATTGGCTCAGAATCAGCACCTATAAAAGTAGAATCATTTATCAATTTCGCTTGTCCGTATTGCAAAAACTACTTTTTCGCTGCAGACACTGTATTAAAGCCATTGATTGATCAAGGGAAAGTTCAACATACAATCAAACATTTTGATAAAACTAAACAAGGATTATTAAAAGGAACTGTAGCAAATATATATTTAAACTACCAACAACCTGAAAAAACTTTAGACATTATTCGTGAATTGTATAATACGCAAGCGCAATGGAAAGTTAACTTTGCAACAATTGAAACAAAAATGGAAGAAGAATATAATCTTGTACCACGTAAAGAAGCTGACGATCGTTCGTTAGCAATCAATGAAGAAGCATTTGAAAGAGGGATTAAAGGCATTCCGACCGTTTTTATTAATGGTAATTCATTTGAATTTAAGCCACTTGAAGATAAACAAGAAACAATAGAAACTAAGCTAACAGAGCAATTGAATAGTTCTATTTAAAAATGGAACTATTGAGAGATAAATATTTGCAAAATGAAGGCGTCGGGGACATCATTGATTCGTTCCAGATGCCTTCATTTTGTCATTATAGGTAATCATTTTATACTTTTTTCAATTCTAGTCCTTATTGTCACGGTGGGGCGACGAAAAAATTTAAAATAAAATTAGATTTCTGTTCAATGTATCTTTCTAGATGTTGTTAAAATTTATTTTTTAACCAAAGATGTTTGTGTGCTTGTCTGCTTTAATATTTGCAGTTAATTATAGTTTAGTAGTTTTAATTTATAATCATGTATGGATTGAATATTACCATCTTTCTTTATGATAATAATATGTTCTTTCGATATCTGAGTCGGGGAGGTTACACCTACAGCGGCAGCAATATTAAATAAACCTTCATGCAAGCTAGTTACAAAATTAGTGACGCGATATTTTTTTTCATCTATAATCAATCCTTTTTCACGCTTTGGATCTGTCGTTGCGACACCTACAGGACATGTGTTCATGTGACATTGTCTACTCATAATACATCCGACACTAATCATCATACCGCGTGCAACATTGACTAAATCAGCACCTAGACCTAATGCAATAGCAATTTTATCAGGTGTTACAAGTTTACCTGATGCAAACACTTTAATTCGATTGCGTATACCATACTTCTCGAGTACACCAGTTAAAATTGGTAAAGCAGTGAATAAAGGCAAACCTAGGCCATCTTGCAATTCTTGAAATGTTGCGCCAGTGCCACCTTCGCCTCCATCAATAGTAATGAAATTCGGAAATTGATTTGTTTCAATCATTGTTTGTGCGAGCGCTTCAACTTCTGATACTTTACTGATTACAATTTTAAATCCAACAGGCTTTTGACCAACTTTTTGTAATTGTGTAACCCAGTTTAATAAATCGGTTGGATCATCAATAGAGTCAAAGCGGTTAGGTGAGTTAATCGTCTTCCAAGGTTCAACATTACGAATGTCAGCTATTTCCTGTGTTACTTTATTACCTTGCATATGACCGCCTCGTGTTTTTGCACCTTGTGCTAATTTGATTTCAAAAGCTTTAACAGCATCTTTATTTGCTAACTCTTGGAAAGCATTGATATCAAATTGCCCTGACGCATCTCGTACACCAAATAAACCGGGCCCTATCTGGAAGATGATATCTGCATTACCTGATAAATGATGTTTTGATAATCCACCTTCACCTGTATTCATCCATGTTCCAGCTTGTCCTAATCCTTTTGATAGCGCCGTAATCGCATGACTCCCTAAAGCGCCATAACTCATTCCTGATTGACCAACCAGTCTTTTAAGTTTGAAAGGATGTTCCAATTCAGAACCCAAAATAATAGCATCTTCATCTGTTAAATAGAATGGATCTATCTCTGTTTTTGTACGGTGTTCATCACGATTAAATAGTCTTTCATTTTCAATTGTATAAATGAATGATGAAATCAACGGTGCCTGTTCAATATGTAATTCTTTAGATTGCAACGGAAACATAGTGTTTTGAATGTAAAAACCATCTTCATAATCTTTTTGTGTACCGAAACTAGTCATTCTCGAATTATATTTCCCAGCTAATACAATATTCGTGAAGTCATTACGAGAAAAAGGTTTACCCTTGGTATCTGCTAAAAATAAATATTGACGTAACTCAGGCCCTATTTTTTCTCCAAAATATCGAATGCGTGCGAGTAATGGATAATTGCGTAAAACACTATGTTGCTTTTGTCGTTTATCTTTAAAAAGTAATACCGCCCCTAAAACAAGTACGCTTATTAAACAAACAACAATGATTACGTTGACGATGAACTGTAAAATAGTCAAAATAGTCATGTAACATTCCCCCTTGATATAGTTATATAATACAACAAATTATACAATTTACAATGCGTTCTATAGTTATGGGGACAGAATGATTTATTCTTTTTTCAAAAAGAAAAGGTAAATCAACTTATAAAAATGATAAAGCATTGTGTTATATTATGGTTAAATAGCTACAAGGAAGGTGACATATGACTGATA
This sequence comes from Staphylococcus sp. GDY8P94P, assembly GCF_017892255.1. Taxonomy (NCBI): domain Bacteria; kingdom Bacillati; phylum Bacillota; class Bacilli; order Caryophanales; family Staphylococcaceae; genus Staphylococcus; species Staphylococcus sp. GDY8P94P. Next base: position 189,471 of record NZ_JAESKU010000008.1, on the reverse strand, counting down.
AGCCATTAACAACACAACTAACTAAAAAGAATATTTGGCAGCATCAGAAGATTGTTAAAAGGGACTTTTGGTTAATCCCTATTTATATCATTGCCAATTATCTTATACCGCTTATATTAGCGCTGCTTTTAATCGCATCATATGGCATTTTTAACATAGGTAGCAAATATCATTTGAGCGATATGAATATACTGATTTTTGGTGGTGTTATTGCTGAAATATGTATCATATTAAGTTTTTATGGAATGCATATTAAAGAAAATGTTACAGCAATTGCGATCGATAGGTTTAAGGCAGTACGCAAATATATTTTGATTATTTTTATGGTATACATATTTACCCTCGTATTTAATAATTTATATGATTGGCTTATGACTTTGTTACCTAAGTCATTACAGTATAATGAAACGCAAAATCAATTGATTTTAGAAGCGCTGTTTCGAGACAATTGGATGCTCCCGTTTTTATTTTTAGATATTGTTATTTTGACGCCGATTATTGAAGAGTTATTATTTAGACATCTAATCATTCATGAATTAGGTAAGAAAATCACATATGCTGCTGCAAGTGTATTATCTGTCATATTATTTGCAGGTATTCATGTATTAGGGGCTACATCACCATTTGAAATAGGAAGCTATATTTTTATTGCGATTGGATTGGTGTTTGTGTATTTGAAAAGTGGGCGAAACCTAGCTGTATCAATTTCATTGCATGCTTTTAACAATTTTATCTCTTTTATTGCGATTGTATTTTTAAAATAATGTTAGTGTATGATATTTAACGTATGTTTTTGAATAAAACGGTTTAACGAAATAATGACAAGATATTAAATCGTCGTAATAGGGTATAACCTATATATTATTTAGGAGGTTCAAAATGTTAGAGCTCAGAAATGTTTCATATCGGATAGATAACCGACAAATTATTAACAGTATTAATTTGAAAATCAAAGCTGGAGAAACTATTGCGATTGTTGGGCCTTCAGGAAGCGGCAAAAGTACATTGTTACGTTTGATTAATAATTTGATAAGTCCTACAGAAGGAGAACTATATTTTAATAATCAAGCATATGAAAATATTAATCCAGAAAAGTTACGAATGGAAATTAGCTATTTATTACAAGAAAGTGATTTGTTTGATAGTACCATTGGTGATAATTTAGCTTTCCCTGCACAAATAAGAAATGACAAGTTCAATCGTAAAAGAGCCAAATCACTTTTGAAGTCGGTTGGGTTAGGTCATTATAGCTTTGATACGAGCGTAAATCATCTTTCTGGTGGAGAACGTCAACGTGTAACGATAGCGAGACAGTTAATGTATAAACCCAAAGTATTATTGTTAGATGAAGCAACAAGTGCATTAGACGTACATAATAGTGAGAAAATTGAATCTTTAATCTTTAAACTTGCAGATGAAGGTATAACAATTTTATGGATTACACATAGTAATGATCAAAGTATGAGACATTTTCAAAAACGCATTAGAATTGTGGATGGACAGATTGAGAAGGAGGAGGAATTATGATGAGTACCACTGCATTAGTGCTTACTGCGACACTCCTTCTTTTTCCAATCATTGTGTCATACAAAGAAAAGTTGCATATCATTAAAGATTTACTCATTGCAACGTTAAGAGCAGTTGTTCAATTAGTTATTTTAGGTTATTTACTGCATTTTATATTTGATGTAAACCAAACATGGTTGTTGCTTTTATTTGTATTAATCATCATCATCAATGCATCATGGAATACGATAAGTAGAGCTTCACCCGTTATGCATCATGTGTTTTGGATTTCTTTTATCGCAATCTTTATTGGCGTAGCCTTACCATTAGTGGGTATTGTAGTCACGGGCGCAATTGAATTCAAACCTAATGAAGTGATTCCAATTGCAGGGATGCTTGGAAGCAATGGTTTGATTGCAATCAATCTTGCGTATCAGAATTTAGATCGTGAGTTTGTTAAAGAAATGAGTCAAATCGAAGCCAAATTAGCATTAGGTGCAAATCCAAAACGCGCTTCCAAAGGAACAATACGTGAAAGTATCAAAACGGCAATTGTGCCAACGATAGATTCAGTAAAAACGTATGGTATTGTTTCGATACCAGGTATGATGACAGGGTTGATTATCGGTGGTGTAGATCCATTGGAAGCTGTAAAATTTCAGCTATTAGTAGTATTCATTCATACGACAGCCACTATTATGTCAGCGTTGATTGCAACATATTTAAGTTATCGTCAGTTCTTTAATGAACGAGATCAATTAATTGCGCGACATATCCCTAAAGACAATCGCTAAACGTATTTTATACATGCTTGTTATCATGAACATTATTTTAATTTCTATAGTCAAATCTATTTTATGCGAAATTTTAAGCTGAGATTGGCAGGGAACGTGAAGAGGTATCAAAATGGTTTTTGATGCCTCTTCTGTTTCCTGTTTTTTGAAATGAATTTAAGAACATGTATTGCTAAGTATTCATATATATTGACGAATGGTTTATAATGTAGCAGTTATAGAATTTTGAAATCACATAAAAGAGAGGAGGATATTTATGTCAGTCATGCGCATATTTACCTTTATACTAAGTATATTTATTGTTGGAATGGTTGAAATGATGGTTGCTGGTATTATGAATTTGATGAGTAGTGATTTGCATGTTTCTGAAGCAATTATCGGACAATTAGTTACATTATATGCAATTACTTTTGCAATAGCAGGACCTATTTTAGTTAAGTTAACGAATCGTTTTTCACCACGTATGGTTTTATTATGGGCGCTGTTTGCATTTGTTGTAGGCAATATTATTATTGCAATTGCGCCTAATTTTTCTATTTTAGTTATTGGACGTATCTTATCATCTGCAGCTGCAGCTTTAATCGTGGTTAAAATATTAGCTTTAACTGCATTATTAACTGCACCACAACACCGAGGAAAAATGATCGGTATTGTCTATTCTGGCTTTAGCGGTGCAAATGTTTTTGGTGTGCCGATTGGGACAGTGATAGGTGATTTAGTTGGTTGGAGATATACGTTTTTATTTATTGTAATTATTAGTTTGTTCGTAGGCATCTTAATGTATATCTATATTCCAAAACTAAGTGATCATCTGTCATCAAATACTGAGACAGACACAGGATCAAGTCGTTCAAATACTTATTCCAAAGTGTTAAGACCTGTTGAAGTTACAAAATATTTGGGCATCACGTTTTTATTATTAGTAGCCAACTCGGTTACTTTCATTTATATTAATCCTTTAATCCTTTCCGGTGGACATCAATTATCATTTGTTTCAATTGCATTATTAATCAATGGTATTGCAGGAGTAATCGGAACATCAATGGGTGGCTTTTTATCAGATAGACTTACAAGCAAACGTTGGTTGGTCATTGCGACAGCTGTGTTTATTGTTATGATGCTACTGCTTAATATGTTTTTACCAGGAACTGGTTTGTTACTCATGATTATCTTTATCTGGAATATTATGCAATGGAGTACTAATCCAGCTGTGCAAAGTGGCATTATAGAGCATGTTGAAGGTGATACGAGTCAAGTGATGAGTTGGAATATGTCTAGTTTAAACGCAGGTATTGGTATCGGTGGTATTGTAGGTGGATTAGTAGTATCGAACTTAAATGTTTACGCAACTACTTATTTTTCAGCTGCAATTGCATTAGTAGCATTTATTTTAGTGATTAGCCTTAAAAATGTCGCTAAGTACAATAAAGCATAGTGATTTGGAGCATTGGTCAATCATTATGTATGACTCCAAAATAAAGCTATATATAAATGAAAAATGGGAGTGGAACAATGAAATGTATGTAATTTCAGTTCCACTCCCATTAATCATTTTTGTGCAAATGTTTTTACTAAATTAACACAGTTCATAAATTAAAATGTTACTACACCGATGAACATAGCGATAATTAACATGACGATGGCAAATCCCCATATCCAAAAGAAAGCATATTTAATATATGTTCCCATATTTGCTTCGGCAAGCCCAATCGCTAACCATAACGCAGGTGAAAATGGGCTGACAAACGTACCGATAATATTTCCAATTAACATTGCATATGCTGTTGATACAGACGATACACCAAACTGACCGGCTGTTTGTTCTACAATAGGTAAGATAGCGAAATAATAAGCATCCGTACTTGTTAATAGATCTAGTGGAACACCGAAGATACCGACAATAATGTGTAAGTATGGTCCAACGGCATTTGGAATAATATGGATAAAGCTTACTGCTATTGCTTCAAGCATACCAGTTTCATTCAATACGCCTAAGAACATACCAGCAGCGATAATTACGGCTGCCATCATAAGTGCGTTTGGCGCATGTGCTTTAAGTCTGCTCATTTGTTCGTCTACATTTGGGAAATTAATAATTAAAGCAATCGCAACACCAATCATAAATGCAAATTCGGGCGGTGCGATATTAGCTAGCATTGCTACAATGATAGCAAGCGTGAGTATGACGTTGATCCAATTAATCCAAGGCTTAGTAACAGCAACGCCACGAATCGGAAATTTAATATCTTGATCTTGTTCATATATTTCAACCAATTTATGTATATCTACGTCTTGTGTATTAGATACTTCTCCTGAATTGATTTTACGTTGTATGATTGCTTTTTCTCGAAAACCCAAAAATACAGCGAATAGTAAAACTAAAACAAAACCGATGATTTGAACTGGTATGACACCATACCATAATTCGTTTACATTTTTAATATTAATCACTGAAGCTGTACGAGCCATAGGGCCACCCCATGGCACCATGTTCATAATCGATGCACTCAGTCCGAGCAATAAAAGTAATAGATAACGATTCATATTTAGCGCCTTATACAAAGGCAATAATGCAGGTATTGATAATAAAAATGTTGTTGCGCCAGCACCATCAAGTTGAGCGAATATTCCGATAATTGCAGTTGCAATACAGACAACTACAACATTACCTCTAGTAAGCAAAATCAAACGTTTTACTAACGGCTTAAATAACCCAGCGTCACTCATGATACCGAAGAATATAATTGCAAATATAAACATGATGACGACGTTGATAACTTGATCTAAACCACTATTAAAAAATTTTACTAAATCACCAATATTGTAACCTAATATTAATGCACCCAAACTTGGTATTAAAATCATACCCACAACTGGACTAATACGTTTAGCAATTAGTAATCCAACAATGGAAATAATAATAATTAACCCCATAATTGTTAGCCAAACACTCTCTTGTTGCATAAAATATCCCCTCCAAGTATTAAAGCGCTTACAAAAAAACTGAACAAAAAATTGTTCACACTTCAAAAAATGATTAATTATAAGTGTAACAGAGAAAATAGGCGTGTATAAGTTATATATATAAATAATTATATAATTTTACTTATATTAAATTATAAGTAAAACAAATGTGCTTTTTGAATTGTATTATTATGCTAGTGAAGCGTTTTTTCAGGTGCGTGTAAAAAATGCCAATAAATAATTGTTCTAATTTTAAAAGGGGCTGAAGCAATATTTTAAATTCTGAAGAGCATCAAATCGTTTTATATTTTAGGAAATTAGGATATAACATAATATAAAAGAATGTATAGATTAAATGTATATGTTTATAGTAAAATTAAAATAAAAGGCGGTATGTTATGAGTGAATCAATTAAAAACGATAAAGTAGATGCGTTTATTGAGCGCTTAGATCAATGGCAAGATGCATTTAAAGTACTAAGAAATATAATCAGTCAAACAGAATTAACAGAGGATTATAAATGGATGCATCCATGTTATACTTTGGACAATAAAAATATAGTTATCATTCAAGATTTTAAATATTATTGTGCATTATTATTTGAAAAAGGCGCTATTATGGAAGATCCATATCATACTTTAATTCAACAAACAAAAAATGTTCAAGCTGCTAGACAATTAAGATTTGAAAGTTTAGAAGAAATAGAACAACGTAAAGAGGAAATCGCTTGGTATGTTGAAGAAGCCATTAGAGTAGAAAAATCAGGTAAAAAAGTACCGATGAAAACTACGGAAGATTTCGATATGCCAGAAGAATTGAAAAATAAATTAGAAGCGTCGTCAGAGTTAAAAGAAGCATTTAATAATTTAACACCAGGAAGACAACGTCAGTATATGTTTTATATTGGTGATGCTAAACGTGCTTCAACAAGGGAAAATAGAGTCGAAAAATATATCAATCATATCTTAGAAGGTAAAGGCATGAATGATAAGTAGCCAATTTTAGCTTTAGTGTAACTTAGGATATCAATGACAACAAAAGTGCCTGTGATTATCAAAATCTTTTAAGCGTATTTTCAAAAAACTTGAAACATATTTTTGTTTAACCAAACCTTCGTATTTCTGTAAAAATGGACAAAACGTAGTTTGTAAAAATTATAATAATGTTGCAACTTTATCATTTATCGTTTATAGTTTGCTCGAATATAGATATAGCAGATGAACAAAGTAATATTTTGTAAGAGAAGGTGTAGATATGGCAAGAGTGTCTAAGCGTATTCAACTATTAGAAGCAGCAGCGGCTATCGTAAATGAACAAGGTAGTGAGTATTTAACACTTGATGCAGTTGCTAAAAAAGCTGGTGTTAGTAAAGGCGGTTTACTGTATCATTTTAAAAATAAATTCGCATTGATACAAGGACTTGTGGATCATGCAGATGAGTTGTATCGAAATAATGTGAATGAACATGTTAAAAATGAGTCACAAGAAGTTGGCAAATTATTGCGCGCATTTATTGAAGCTACTAGAGAACACCGTTCAGAAAATGCATCAATTACTTCTGGCATGCTAGCTGCACAGGGTATAAATAGTAATTTATTGTTGCCGCTACAAGATACCTATAAAGATTGGCAAGATAAAATTGAAAATGATGGTATTGATAAAGTCGATGCAACAATTATACGATTAGCAGTGGATGGCTTGTGGTTATCGGAAATATTTGGATTAGATGCATTAGATGAAACAATGAGAGCAAAAGTTTTAGAACGATTAACATCTTACACAGAAAACACGCAAATTGAATTAAGAGATGCATGAAAAAATTAAAATTATAAAAAAATAATTAAATTTCTAATTCGTTGAAAGCGTTGATAATATAGGGATAAGTGATGGTACATCATCACTTATCCCTTTTTTTAGGTGTTTCAAGGGTTGAAACTAAACCGTCCGGTTGGTACACTATCAATTGTGATCAAAACTCTGTTGGAGGTTTATATATGAAAAAAGTTATGCTAACAGCAGCTTTAACAGGTGCTGGAGATACTGTAGAAAAAAATAAAAGTGTTCCTGTAACACCTCAAGAAATTGCAGATTCAGCAATTAAATGTGCAAAGGCAGGCGCTACTGTTGCACACATTCATGCGCGAGACCCAGAAACAGGCGGCATCAGCCATGATGTTGAATTCTTTAAAGAAGCAGTAAGATTAATAAGAGAAGCTGATGAAGATATTATTATTAACATTACTTCAGGTGGTGGCGGAGATTTTATTCCTAACCTTGAAGATCCATATACAGCAGGTGAAGGTTCAGATATGCAAACACCTGAAGAAAGACATGAAGCAATTGGCGCATTATTACCAGAAATGTGCACACTTGATTGTGGTAGTGTGAATATGGGTGACGCTGTTTACTTAAGTCCAGCTGATTGGTTAAGAAAACAAGCGCAATTAGTAAAAGATGCAGGTGTAAAGCCTGAATTAGAATGTTTTGATAGTGGACACATTTCATTTGCAAAACAATTAATTAACGAAGGTCTTATTGAAGGAGAACCAATGTTCCAATTCTGTCTCGGTATCCCATGGGGTGCTGAAAACGATGCAGAGACAATTGAATACTTTAAAACACGTATTCCTGAAAATGCACATTGGTCAGCATTTGGAATTGGAAGAATGCAATTACCAACTGTAGAAGAAGCGGCGAAACGTGGCGGAAATGTCCGTGTAGGTTTAGAAGATAACTTGTATTTATCAAAAGGCGTAAAAGCCTCTAATGAACAACTTGTTGAACGTGCAGTAGAAATATTAAAAGAATTAGATATCGAACCGATGACGCCAGCTGAAGCGCGTGAGCAATATCAACTTAGAGATCCAAAAGGAGGCAAATAATGAAATTTGCAGTTGTAGGTACAGGCGTTATAGGTAGTGGCTGGATTACGCGTATTTTAGCGCATGGGCACGAAGTAATCGCAACAGATCCAAGTGAAGGCGCTTATGAAAGAATGTTAAAACAAGTGAAACAAAATTGGCCATATGCTGAGCAATTAGGTTTAGCAGAGGGCGCGTCTTTAGATAATTTGTCGTTTACGGTAAGTTTAGAAGAAGCTGTTAAAGATGCAGATCATATTCAAGAAAACGTTCCAGAAATTGAAGATCTGAAAGCACAGGTATTAATAGAAATCGATACCTATGCCCGTCAGGATGCCATTATTGGTTCTAGTACTTCTGGTATTATGCCTTCAGAATTACAACAAAATTTAAAACATCCTGAACGTTTAGTTGTTGCACATCCGTTCCATCCTGTATACATTTTACCATTAGTTGAGATTGTGCCTGGTAAACAAACAGCTGAAGCTGTCACAGTAAAAGCAGAAAAAGTATACGAAAGTATTGGTATGGATGTACTACATGTCAGACATGAAATTGAAGGACACATAGCGGATAGATTGATGGAAGCGTTATGGAGAGAATCTCTACACATCGTTAATGAAGGAATAGCGACTACTGAAGAAGTAGATAAAGCATTTACACATGCAGCAGGACTACGCTATGCACAATACGGACCATTTATGACATTCCATCTTGCTGGAGGAGAAGGCGGCATGCGCCATATGTTAAAACAATTTGGTCCAGCATTGAAAAAACCATGGACAAAATTAATTGCGCCTGAATTAACACAGGATTTATATGACAGTGTAGTAAATGGGTGTGAAACAGCTTCCCAAGGACAAACAATGTCAGAACTAGACCAAAAACGTAATGAATTCCTAGTTAAAGTGAAAAAGTTAGCAGAAGCATATTGGCCTGAAGATACTGCATCGATGAAAAAAAGTTCTAAATAAATGGAGGATCATATGTCTCAATTTCAATATCAAACCACGGTTAAAGATATTTGGGTAGATCATAATCAGCACATGAATGATGCTGAGTATAATCGAGTATTTAGTGATGCTACAGATGCGTGGCTGGTATCATTAGGTTTAGATATTAATACAATTAAAAAATTGAATTATACAGTGTTCACTTTAGAAAATCATGTGGTGTATTTAAAAGAAATAAACGTAGATGAACTTATTACTGTCAACGTAAGCTTATATGATTATGATACCAAGCGTTTACATGTTTTTATGACTTTAGTAGATGCTCAAAATAACCGTTGCGCAACATATGAAGTAATGCTTATGGGAATGGACACTACAATAGGAAGACCAGCAGCTTTCCCTGAACAAATAAAAAATGCTATAGATGATTATGCTAAAGTTGGAACGATTCATGAAGCGCCAAAAGAATTAGGTCGATTAATTGGCATAAAACGAAAATAATATTTTTAAAACATTGTTTTGAGCTATTGAATTGATAATTAATTTCAATAGTTTAATTAACAAAACTTGCGGTTATAAATTGTTTATTTTCATTTGTTGAGTTATCTTAATATATAGGATGAAAAAATTAGTCAAAATTGATATTTTTGACCAACACATGAATAAAGTAGGGCTAGTTGTGCTACATGTTTTTACTTATTTTCGGATTTGTATAACATCCACAGTTAGCCCTATATTTATAAATGAAATATTAAATGAAAATACAAATATAGAAAGGAATTAACACATGTTAAGTATAAAAAACTTATCTAAAGTCTATGGTGGAACAAAAAAAGCCGTAGATAATATTTCATTGGAAATCGAATCTGGTGAATTTATTGCATTTATCGGTACAAGTGGGAGTGGGAAGACCACTGCTTTAAGAATGATAAATAGAATGATTGAAGCTACGGAAGGTGAAATTGCAATCAACGGTAAAAATGTTCGCAAAATGAATGCCGTTGAATTACGTAGAAAAATTGGTTATGTGATACAACAAATTGGATTAATGCCTCATATGACAATTAAAGAGAATATAGTCTTAGTACCTAAATTATTAAAATGGTCTGATGAAAAGAAAGAGAAAAAAGCTAAAGAATTGATAAAATTAGTAGATTTACCAGAAGAATACTTAGATAGATATCCTTCACAACTGTCTGGAGGACAGCAACAACGTATTGGTGTTGTGCGTGCTTTAGCAGCTGAACAAGACGTCATTTTAATGGATGAACCATTTGGTGCGCTAGATCCAATTACGAGAGATACATTACAAGATTTAGTTAAAGAACTGCAACAAAAATTAGGTAAAACATTTATTTTTGTCACACATGATATGGATGAAGCGATTAAATTGGCAGATAAAATTTGTATTATGTCTGAAGGAAAAGTCGTTCAATTTGATACACCAGATAATATTTTACGTCATCCTGCAAACGATTTCGTACGTGATTTTATCGGTCAAAACAGATTAATCCAAGATAGACCAAATATGAGAACTGTAAAAGATGCAATGATACGACCAGTAACCGTTCATGCGGATAATTCATTAAATGAAGCGGTTAAAATTATGAGAGATCGACGTGTCGATACATTATTTGTCGTTGGTAATAATGATAGATTACTTGGATATTTAGACATAGAAGATATTAACCAAGGTTTGCGTGCTCATAAAGAACTCATTGATACGATGCAGCGTGATATATACAGAGTAAGAGTAGATAGTAAATTACAAGATACAGTGCGTACCATCTTAAAACGAAATGTAAGAAATGTACCAGTTGTAGATAGTGATGAAGAGACATTGATTGGACTAGTTACGAGAGCAAACTTAGTCGATATCGTTTACGATAGTATTTGGGGCGAATTAGATGAAAATGTCAGTGCACAAAAAAATGCTATTGTTGAGCCCGATAATGTAGGAGCTGATAAGTAATGAAAGACTTTGTAGAGCAGTATGGTGGGCAACTGATATCAAAAACAGTTGAACATTTCTATATCTCAATCATCGCTTTGTTAATTGCTATCGTCATCGCTGTACCATTAGGTATTTTATTATCAAAAATGAAAAGAACATCTAATGTTGTGCTGACCATTGCTGGTGTGTTACAAACGATACCAACATTAGCAGTATTGGCAGTAATGATTCCGATTTTTGGTGTGGGTAAATTACCTGCAATTGTAGCATTATTTATTTATGTATTATTACCAATATTAAACAATACTGTATTAGGTGTACAAAACATAGATGACAACATTAAAGAAGCAGGCACAAGTATGGGTATGACACGCTTTCAATTAATGAAAGATGTGGAATTACCGTTAGCCTTACCGCTTATATTAGGAGGTATTCGTTTATCTTCTGTTTACGTAATTAGTTGGGCAACTTTAGCCAGTTATGTAGGCGCAGGCGGTTTAGGTGACTTTGTATTTAATGGATTAAACTTGTATGACCCACTAATGATTGTAAGTGCAGCAGTATTAGTTACTGCTTTGGCGTTAATCGTAGATTTCTTACTATCACTGGTAGAAAGATGGGCTGTACCTAAGGGATTAAAAGTATCCAGATAATTTGAGGAGGACATTATGAAGAAATTGAAACAATATGCTATTGTGCTTGTGTTGTGTCTGACGGTCTTATCTGGATGTAGTTTACCGGGATTAGGTGGCAACAGTTCAGAACAAGATGTCAAAATCACAGCACTTGCAACAAGTGAATCACAAATTATGTCTCATATGCTGAGACTATTAATAGAACACGATACAAATGGCAAAATTAAGCCAACATTAATTAATAATTTAGGATCGAGTACGATTCAGCACAATGCATTAGTAAATGGTGACGCGAATATGTCAGGTGCTAGGTATAATGGCACAGATTTAACTGGTGCGTTAAATGAAGATCCGATTAAAGACCCTAAAAAAGCTATGAAAGCAACTCAAGATGGTTTCCAAAAAAAATTCGATCAAACGTTCTTTAACTCTTATGGTTTTGCTAACACTTATGCGTTTATGGTCACTAAAGAAACAGCAGAAAAATATAATTTAGAAACTGTATCTGATTTGAAAAAACATCCAGAACTTAAACTTGGTGTAGATAGTTCTTGGCTAAACCGTGAAGGTGACGGTTATCCTGGATTTACAAAAGAATATGGTTTTAAGTTTGATACTATCAGACCAATGCAAATTGGTTTAGTATATGATGCATTAAACTCTAATAATTTAGATGTAGCTGTAGGTTATTCAACAGATGGGCGTATTGCAGCATATGACTTAAAAGTATTAAAAGACGATAAACAGTTTTTCCCACCATATGATGCGAGTGCAGTTGCTACGAATGAATTGTTAGATAAACATCCAGAGTTAAAACCAATCATCAATAAACTAGACAAAAAAGTTTCGACATCTGAAATGCAAAAACTTAATTATCAAGCAGATGGTGAAGGACAAGAACCAGCAGTAGTTGCTGAGAACTTCTTAAAAGAACATAATTATTTTGAAAATGATAAGAAAGGTGGTCAAAGCTAATGGAAGGTAATTTATTACAACAATTAGTAGAATATTATTCAGTCAACTATGGCTACCTTTGGGATTTATTTTTAAAACATTTATTAATGTCTGTTTATGGTGTGTTATTTGCATCTATTGTTGGTATTCCAATTGGTATCCTGATTGCACGATATAGTAAATTTTCTGGCATTATTATTACCATCGCTAATATTATTCAAACCGTTCCAGTTATTGCAATGTTAGCGATACTCATGCTCGTTATGGGATTGGGTACCACTACGGTCGTAGTAACAGTATTTTTATATGCGCTATTACCGATCATAAAAAATACCTATACAGGTATCATGGGTGTTGATGCGAATATTAAAGATGCTGGTAAAGGTATGGGTATGACGCGAAACCAAGTGCTAAGAATGATTGAGTTACCTTTATCACTCTCTGTAATATTGGGTGGATTAAGAATAGCACTTGTTGTTGCAATTGGAGTTGTAGCAGTCGGTTCATTTATTGGTGCACCTACATTAGGTGACATCGTTATCCGAGGTACAAATGCTACAGATGGTACAACATTTATTTTAGCTGGTGCGATTCCAATCGCATTAATTGCTATCATTATTGATGTAGGTTTAAGATTATTGGAAAAACGTTTAGACCCATCGCATAAAGCAGAAAAAAGAAGTAAACAAAAACCACAAAGTATTAATGAATAGAAGGTCGTGAAATCATTGGCATTATTATCGATTAATTATAATTCAAAAACAATAGGTATGCATCATCATTTTATGGTGATTCTTCCAGAAGATGAAAGTTATTTCAAAAAAAGTACGCAACCTAAGCCATTAAAAACGCTTTTATTACTACATGGATTATCCAGTGATGAAACTTCATATATGCGTTATACAAGTATCGAGCGCTATGCGAATGAGCATCAACTTGCAGTTATTATGCCTAATGCAGATCACAGTGGTTATAGTAATATGGTTTTTGGTCATAAGTATTATGACTATGTATTAGAAGTACTTGATTATGCGCATCAAATTTTACCTCTGTCACAAAAGAGAGAAGATAATTTTATCGCAGGTCATTCTATGGGTGGTTATGGAACGATTAAGTTTGCATTAGCTGAAGGACATCGATTTGCTAAAGCTTGTCCCTTATCGGCTGTATTTGATGCTCAGGCGTTTATGGATTATGATTGGTACGATTATTCCGGAGAAGCTATTGCAGGCGTCTCTAAAAACGCAACAGATAATGAACTGGATCCGTATTATTTGGTTGATCAGGCTATTCAACAAGATAAAAAGATACCAGATTTATTAATCATGTGTGGTACAGAAGATGCGCTACATGAAGATAATAAAAAATTCATTAAATATCTAGATGAAAAGCAAATTTCATATTGTTTTGAGGATGGACCTGGTGAGCATGATTATGCTTATTGGGACTTTGCCATTAAACGTGTTATGGACTGGTTAGTTAAAGCATAGTATATGGTAAATAACATCTTTAAATAATGAATAAAATCAGAACGATGAAATCAGTTTAAATATAAAAAGGGCTAATCCACTTGATAGGGATTAGCCCTTTTGTACTGTACTAGGTGATTAATTTGTAATATTGTCGTATTTTTGATGTAGTCATTTGTTTTTGAAAAGCATAGATAACTATAATAAATCTGCTGCTTCGATTTTTTGATTTTTCTATATATACGTTTACTGAGCTGTAGTGCGGTATTCTTCCTCTAATTTTCCTAAATGTCTCAATGTAGGTGTAAGTGCTGCAAAAAAGAATCCTTCTTTTAATTTACGTGCTTGTGGTGCACGTGGAGAGTATGCTCTAGAACCACCGTTGACCATTGAAGCTTGGTTTACTTCTAATAATAGATAACCAGCTTCTTTTTTAATTTTGATCAGTTGGGCAAAATCATCGTCCAGATGATTGTTGTCAATAATATGATAAAATGCGCTTTTAAGTTGTTTATATTGTTGTTCATATGCATTGATATCAAATTCTAAATATTTATTGATGCCATTTTGTGCGTCGGAAAATTTATGAATTAAATCTAACGAATCTCTGATTGAGCCGAGTGCTATAGGAATTTGTAAAGCTACAAATTGTGGTCGAATAGCAGAAGCAAAGCTTTTTGCTTCTTTTGTTATAATTTGTGATTCAGGAATCTCTACGTTATTCATTTCAATAGAAAACGTAGCTGACCCATTGACACCTAAGAAATTTGATTTTTCATCTAAAGTAATACCTTCTTGGTTGGCTTTTACAATAAGCATGACTAATTCATCTGTATCATTTGCCTTAGAAATTGCTCCGAAATAATGATCGGACGCAATATTACTTATTGCAGGCAATTTACCATTAATAATTAATGTATTGTCATTATAATGATGTGATAAATTAAATGATTCCAAATCGTTGAAAGATTTCATAGGGTTAGATAAACCTGTTGCTCCTAAAATTTCTCCATTTAACAACTGTTTTTGTAAAGTTTTATTTAAATGTGGTTGATTTGCGTTTTGTAAATATGTTGAAAAAGCTAATTGGCACCATAAACAAAAGCCTGTAGTTAAACAAGATTTTGAGACTTCCTCAATAACTTCTGAGTTGTTTTTTAAGTCATTTTCAGAAAAATAGCCATCTTTAAATAAACCTTGAATAAATGGTCTTGGGTAATAACTTCCCTCGTCAATTTCAATAACATAGGGATCTAATTCTGTTTCAATACGTTTTTGTAAAGTCATATAAATTACTCCTTTATTCTCCAAATCTAATTAAAATTAATTTTTCTAAATAACTAATAATTCTATCTATAATAAATCCAAAGAGTCCAATAAAGAAAATAGCTGATAATACATCTTCTAAATTTAACATATTGCGTGCATCTACGATTAAAAATCCTAGACCAGATTGGGCTCCAATCATTTCACCTGAAACTAAGAAAATCCAACTTGTTCCCACTGCCATGTGAATACCAGCCATAATATGTTTAAATGAAGCGGGGAATAAGATGTTACGGTACAATGTCCACCCAGTTAAATTCATATTTGATGCTATTTTTAAGTATTGAGGCTCAACATTTCTAACGCCTTTAATCGTACTAAATACGATCGGGAAAAAAGCAGCGATAAAGATGATAGCCATTGCTGGTAAACTTCCAATGCCAAACCATAAAACGACAAATGGTGACCAAGCAATAGGTGAAATAGGTCGTATAAGTTGAAATAATGGTTCTATTGCAGTGTGCAATAAACTACTGCGTCCTAAAAGAAAACCTGTCGGAACACCAATTAAAATTGCGATACTAAATCCAACGAAGAATCGAAACAAACTGATGCCCAAGTGTGTGAATATTTCCCCGGTAATAATAAAATGCCAAATACTCTGTGCTACTAAGATCGGCCCTGGAAGTAGTATAGGTTTATAATTCCCAACCCAAATGACGCATTGCCAAATAAATAAGAAAAGTATGAATGTTAGTATAGGTAAAGTTTGCTTTTTAATTAAATTGACTGACATGCTGCCTATGCCTCCTTATATAGTGTTGGATCAACGAATGATTTATACGATGGTGTTTTAAATAACTGATGTTGGTTGACCAAATGTGTAATTTCTTGATAACCATCTTTTTTAATAGATAAATCTCCATATGATGTCCATTCTGCGGATTGTGTCAATACTTTTTTGTCTTGTTTAAAGTGTTTAGACATAATATCAACGCTTTTTGATTTATCATCCATTTGATATCCAGCTTTTTTATAATCAGCGATAAAACTTTGAGCAACATGTTTTTGATTTTTTATTAGGTCAGTTCTAAGTACTAAAGCACAACAGTATGCATCGGGAATCACTTCATTACCATGTTTTAAAGTTTTTCCACTGCCCAACTTTTCTCCTAATGCGCCGAAAGGTTCAGCCACAGAATATCCAGAGATTCTATGTTCATTAAGTGCAGCTGGCATTTCTGCTGGAGCCATTTCATGATAACTGAATGTTTGATTATTTAAATTTAATTGTTTTCTCATTTCTTCCAATAATAAGTAATGTGTTGAATAACGATGGGGGATAGCAAAACGATATTGACTCCCATTACTAAAGTCATTCACTGTTTCACCTTTTTGTCCCATAATGACATTACCTTCATGATGTCCTAGCGCAACTGCTTTAATATCAGCACCTTTTTGTTTGGATTTCATAGCTAATTCTATCAAAGTTGATGCGCCATCAATCCTTCCGCTATTTAATGCATCCATAAGATCTGGCCAATTATTAAACTTAATTAATTTTAATTTGTAACCATTATGTTTGGCTTGTGCTTTTACTTTTTGAGTCATCATTAAGTTAGCAGAATGTGTAATTGGCAAGTAACCAATTTTTAATGTCTTTTGATCTTGACCATGGTTATTATTCTTCTGAACAGATTGATTACTACATGCACTTAATATAAGGATTATAATTATTGGAAAGATGATTATTTTTTTCAATAGTTACAACTCCTTATATGTAATATTCGGGTTCTGCTTGATGATGATTTAATGCGAATTTTTCCATAATGTTATTTCTTAATGTTAATAAATAACTATCATTTCTATTTCTCGGATGTGATTGTTCAATTGAATATTGGCTTATAATATTACAACCATCTCCGAGTAAGATAATGTGGTCAGAAAGATAAATGGCTTCATCGATGTCATGCGTAACTAGAATTATCGTAGCTGTAGAACGTTTTTGGAGTTGTACAAGTTGATCTTGTAATTTATAACGTGTAAAAGCATCAAGTGCGCCTAATGGTTCATCCATCAATATGACTTTTGGTTGATGTACCTGGGCACGACAAAGTGCCACACGTTGTTTCATTCCTCCAGATAATTGCTCAGGAAATGTCTTCCCTTTATGATCTAAATCAACATATTTTAAATAATTATTGATTTCATCATCACTAATTTCATGATTTAATCCTAAACGAATATTGTCATTTATATTTTTCCAAGGTAGTAAATTATGATGTTGAAAAATCATTAAACAATCAGGTGATGGATTTTGCTTTAATTGATCTTCAATTGTAACAGTGCCTGATGAAGGTGTTAAAAAACCGCCTATAATGTTCAACATGGTAGATTTACCACAACCACTTTTACCTAGAAAAGTTATTATTTTGCCTTTTTCAATATTTAAATTGAAATCATCGATTACACGATGGTCTCCAAATTGATGTTGGATGTGATTAATGCGAATCATGACAACACCTCTATTATTCCTATCTATTTAGTAAGTTTTTTGATAAAAAAAAGAGCGGTAGAAATCTAAAATGTATCATTTGATTTCATATTGCCGCTCCTTGAATAGTCTTAAGGTTATTTATAAGTTTGATCAAATCGTCAGTTCAAATTTGTATGACTGTTTTCATTGATACTTATAAATAACTTTTGCTAACTAAATCTGCGCAATTATAAATTTTAATTATAAAGAAAAGATTTAGTTATAATTTTTCAATATCGTCAATAGGTGTATCTACAGCTTTTCTTGCACGACGAACGGCATCTTCATCAGGTGCATCATATAAGCAGATACATTTTGACATATCTTCACATACATAAGTACGTTGGAATTGAACTTCAGGTACTTCTTCATAGTGGACAGAATTTTTCTTTTTACGCGCTAAATATTGGTCCATTGTAATACCTTCTGGGATATTCCACGTAACTAGGTAATCAACATGTGCATCGCCTTTTTTAACTTCTTCTAAATCTTTACCTACTAAGCGAACTTCTTTAACTAAATTAATATTGATAGATGCATCTTCAAGAAATTGTTTAGCTTCTGTGTCATTGTTAGCTTCTACAATAAAATAGCCGTGTGTTAAGTCTTCTGTTGCTTGAACTTCAATCAATGTTGGTACTTCACCTGTAGTAAGTTTTGCTGCTTTATCTTCTAAGTCTTTTTTAGACTTTGCGAAATCAAGATTATTTGCTTCGAGTAAATATAATGTCATTTAATAGAACCTCCAATGTTAATAATAAATGTATAATACAATAATTCTTATCAAAATACAAGGATATAAAAGTATATTATTTTAATTTTCTGATAATTGTTTAAAATTTTATTCTATGAATAGGACACTTTACAATGAGTTTGAACGGGTGTGTACATTAAATGTATTAGACACAACTGAAGTGAAATAGTAGGGGGAACGAGTAACTAAGTTTTGTAAAACTAAAAAAACGTCAATTTCTATTATAAATATAGAAATTGACGTTTAACATTTAGCTCGACTTGTTTATGTTTCAAGCGTTTTTAGTTTTGAGCTTAGATATTATAGTAAAACTGTTGCTAAAATTGGTGCGACAACGACTACGATAACACCTACGATTACAAGTGAAATAGAGGCCATTGAAGCTTCTGTCTCACCAAATTCTTGTGCGGATGACACTCCTAATGAATGACCACTTGTACCAAGTGCTAGTCCACGAGCAATAGGGTTTGTAATGTTAAATAACTTAATGAGTTTGGAACCTAAAGCATAGATAATGACACCATTTAAGATAACTGCTAGTGATGTTAATTCTTTGATACCACCAATATCAGCTG
Organism: Staphylococcus sp. GDY8P94P; assembly: GCF_017892255.1. Classification (NCBI taxonomy): domain Bacteria; kingdom Bacillati; phylum Bacillota; class Bacilli; order Caryophanales; family Staphylococcaceae; genus Staphylococcus; species Staphylococcus sp. GDY8P94P. The sequence goes on along the minus strand of NZ_JAESKU010000008.1, from coordinate 170,250 downwards.
ATACTGGTAATGCAATGGCAGTTGTAGCACCTTGTGGTAACATAGATGCAATGATTTCATTTGAAAATTGGAAAGCATTTGCAATGAAATAGATAAATACCAACGCAGCTGTTGTTCCAAAAGCAATGCCACCAAGTATCTGTTTCCAATATTTCTTAAGTACATCGCGTCGTTTATATAATGGAATTGCAAAACAGATAGTTGCAGGTTCTAAAAAGAAATTGATAATGTCGCCACCGATTTTATAATTGGCATAGTCTATGCCTGTTAATTTTAGGAAAGCAATACCAAAGACCATGCTGACAAATAATGGGGTGAATAAAAAGAAGCCATTTGTCTTCTTGAATAAAATCGTCGCTATGATAAAAGGTATAATTGATAATAAAATTCCGAAATAAGGTGTGTTAATGCCCAAATGATCTATCATAATTTTTCCTCCGCTAACTGATTAGGTTTTCTTTTCTTAGGTATAAATGATTTCGTAATTAGCATTTGTGAGAAAAATCCTGTGCATAGTAATAACAAGATTGTAGAAATGATAATTAGTAATATAATCAGAATAGGACTCTGACTTAATACGCCTAATGAATTAATAACTGATATACCTGCAGGTACAAATAAGAAACCAATATTATTTGTTAGCGTCGTACCAACTTTTTCAACTTCCCCAAGTTTAACAATCCCTGTACATAATGCAATAAATAATAAGACTAGACCTATCACTGATGCTGGCATAGGAATAGGCATAAAACTTTCGATGATATTTGATAAAAGCATGATGATTGCCAACACTAGTACTTGATGAAAAAAGTTATATGTTTTTGAATGGTTTGGCTGTTTCTCAGCTTGTTTTATGTTTGTTTCCATATTGTATTTCCTCCCGAATTAATCTTGAGTTAATTATAATATGAAAACGGTTACTGATAGTCGTTTTAAAGGTGAATTACGAAACGTATATGCTGAGTTGCATTAATTACGACGTGACACTCAAATTAATCCCATATCTTGCTTGAATGTTTTCATATATGAACGACTAACTTGGAATTTTAATGCATTTGTCATAGTGAGTTGGTAGGTATAGTTAAACCAATGTTCAATTGTTTGTATGTGTACTTTATTAACAAGAGTGGCACGGTGAATTCTCATAAACAAAGGGTTTGCAATTTTTTTCTCGTAATGATTAAGTGGCTCAGTTGTATGATAATTTTCTTGTAAGGTATTGATTGTGGTAATACCGTTATTGACAGAAATAGCAATAATATCTTCTAAATTAATGATATGAATACGCTCATCTACTTCAATAGGTAATACCATTTGTGATGTTGGTGCATTATCTTTTTGTGTGTCATTTGGATGCTGAATCACTTCAGTTGCTTGTTTGTAACTGTCATGATCTAGTGCAATTTCAACTTTGTGAATAGCTTGGGCAATACGTTTTTGTTCGAATGGCTTTAAAATATAATCCGTTGCATCTAGTTCAAATGCTTTAACAGCGAAAGTATCATGCGCTGTAGCAAATATAATATGTGGTGGGTTTTGCATTTTATTAATTTTATTAGCTAAATCTAGTCCACTCTCTTCCATTAAATTAATATCTAAAAAGATTACATCATAATGATCATAAAGTAAGAGTTCTAATGTCTCTGAAACATTTTCTGCTTCATTGATTACCTCAAAGGTACGAATTTCATTTAATAAGTAATGTAGTTCGTTACGCGCTAAAGGTTCATCATCTACAATAATTGCTCTCAATGTTTATCTTCCTCTCTTATATAAAATGGAATTATATAACTCACGTTAGTACCGTCTTTGCTAGAATGAATATGCATTTTAGCCGTAATGCCAAACAAGCCTTCTAATCTGTGGTTTAAATTTTCTAATGCGCTACCTGTGCCTAAATCCGAATAAACACGTGTTTTGCCTATGTTATTAATTTTATCATCCGGGATGCCTGAGCCATTATCTTCAACTGATATATATAATCCATCTTCTGTTTTATAAGCAGTTACGATAATACGATTGTTATATTTACGATTTTTAAAGGCATGTTTGATTGCATTTTCTATAAGTATTTGTATCGCAAATGGTGGAACAAGCGCACCATAACATGAGTCTTCAATATTAAATGAAACATCAAAACGATCTGGATAACGTGCTTGTTCAAGTGATAAATAAGCCTCGACTTGTTGTAATTCCTTCTCAAGTGAAATGGTATTATTCCGTGCACCTTGCAAATTTGAACGGAAAAATTGACTGAGTTGTAACAGTAATTTTCTCGCCTTTTCACTATCAATTCTGACTAAGGCAGAAATTGTGTTGATGGCATTGAAAAAGAAGTGTGGATTTACTTGTGCTTGTAGTGATTTGATTTCAGCATCTCTAACCAAAGCACTTTGTGTTTCAGCTTGTCCTAATTCAAGTTGACTAGAAAAAATCTCTGCAAGACCAGAAGCTAATTGTTTATCGGAATGAGAAACATCATGCTTATTTGTAAAATATAGTTTTAAAGTTCCAACAACATCATTCTTAACGCTTAGTGGAACGACAATGGCTGCTTCGAGTGGGCATTCAGGGTGATTACAACCAATATCTTCCCTTGAATATGCTTCTTTTAAAGTACCTGCTTGAATTGCTTGTTTAGAAAGATTAGTAATGATTTGTTTTTGCGCAACATGATGATCACTCGCCGCACCCACATGCGTTAATATATCTTTTCGATTGGTGATAGCTACTGCCGAAACACGCATAAGATTTAAAATAATGGTAGCTGCTTGTTTGGCAGAATGTTCATTTAATCCTGACCGGAAAAATGGTAATGTTTCATTTGCTAGTTGTAGGACATCATGTGTTTGTATTGCGCGTGTTTCTTCTTCTTGCTTAATTGTTGATAATATAATTGATAAAAAAATTGCAGTTCCGATTGAGTTGATTGAAATCATAGGTAAAGCAATGAGTTTAACTAAAGACCAAGCATGCTCTGTATTATCAGAAAAAATTAAGATACAAATCATTTGAATAACTTCTGTAGTACCGCCAATGATCGTACCTTTAACAATAGTAGGATACTGTCGTGCACGCATTGCTCTATAACCAAAATAACCTGATACTAGTGCGATAAATATAGATGAAATTAGATAGATATAAGCATCTGCACCACCAATATAAACACGGTAAATGCCTGAAATCATTGCTACAAAAATAGCAACGAATGGTCCTCCAATTAAACCTGAAACGCCGATAGTAAGCACGCGCGTATTTGCGAGAGAAGCTTCAGGATCTAAATGATTATAGACACTGCCATTAACGACTTCATTACCGTTAATTTGTATGCCTGTAAAGTTTGAAATCATAGAGAAACATCCGAAGATAATGATGAGTTGCCATTGCGAACTTCGTTTATCTCTTTGGTTCATCATTGTTTTAAAATGATTAATATTCATTAATATATAAGCGATAATAATAATAAGACCTACACGTTCTAGTAATAAAATAAATAAATTTAACATCTCATACACCTTTATAGATAATTTGTCTATCTAGTATAATACATATATTTGATAATGCATTAATTATTCTTTTAGAAAGGATTAGAAATTTTAAAAGGTGTCAATATATTTTGTGGAATAATCAAAAAAAGACACTTAATACACTTTGCGTGCTGTTTTTTAGCAATAAATTGAAGTAAATGTTATTTTTATCTTATTGACTTTTTCAAAAAAAAATTTTGAATTTTAAAAAGTCATATTTACTATGTAATCATTATTATAAGGCAAGAGGAAATGTTTTGAAGCTTGAAGCGTTAAATCATTGATAATGATTATAGTTGTTTCACGGGGATTTAGGAGGCAAAATTATATGGAATCAGAACAACCATTTGAAGGAGATAACAGACTTCTTTTAGGTATTTTTTTAAGCGTAATAACATTTTGGTTGTTTGCTCAATCGCTCGTTAATATCGTTCCTGCATTAGAATCATCTTTCTCAGCTAGTTATGGAACAATTAATGTAGCTGTAAGTTTAACCGCACTTTTATGTGGTTTGTTTGTTGTAGGTTCAGGAGGTCTTGCTGATCGGTACGGTAGAGTTAAAATGACTTATATCGGTTTGACTTTAAGCGTTCTCGGATCATTACTTATTATCATCCCGGGATTTGTCCCTTTACTTGTACTTGGGAGAGCAATACAGGGATTATCTGCGGCATGTATCATGCCTTCAACATTAGCAATTATAAATGAATACTATATTGGAAGAAGGCGACAACGCGCGTTAAGTTATTGGTCTATTGGTTCATGGGGTGGTACTGGCATTTGCTCATTCTTTGGTGGTATCATGGCTACATTTGTTGGATGGAGATCTATATTTATTATTTCGATAATGGTAGCTTTAGTGTCTATGTATTTAATAAAACACACACCAGAAACAAAAGCAGTTCAAACTGAGTCATCAAAGCGTGCCAAATTTGATTTTGTAGGGCTAATTATATTAATAGTTGCAATGCTGAGTGTCAATTTAATCATTACACAATCTTCAAATTATGGTTTCTTTTCGCCACTTATTTTGATGTTAATTGTGATATTCATCATTTCAATTATTGTATTTGTATTATTTGAAAACAAAGTTAAAAACCCTTTGATAGATTTTAAACTTTTTAAACACAAAGCATACAGTGGTGCTACAGTTTCAAACTTTTTATTAAATGCTGTAGCAGGGACACTTATTGTTGCGAATACTTATTTTCAATCAGGATTACATTTCACATCGTTTCAATCAGGGATGATGACCATTACTTATTTAATAGCTGTTTTAATCATGATTCGCGTTGGAGAAAAGATTCTTCAGGAGGTAGGTCCTAAAAAACCTATGCTTATTGGTGCAGGACTTAATGCGATAGGTATTCTATTAATCTCTTTCACATTTTTACCAACGACTGTTTATGTTATCAGTTGTGTGTTAGGTTACTTAATTTATGGTGTAGGCTTAGGTATGTATGCAACACCTTCAACAGATACAGCTGTTACTACTGCGCCGGAAGATAAGGTAGGTGTCGCATCAGGCGTATATAAAATGGCATCTTCACTTGGTAACTCATTTGGAGTAGCAATTTCAGGTACAATATTTTCTATTATGTCTACTAGCGCTAATATTCATGTTGGTGCCATGTATGGACTATGGTTTAATGCTGCACTAGCAATCATTGCATTTATATTTGTATGGATATTAGTTCCGAAAAAACAATTCAACAATTAGTATATAGTAATAAGATTTATGAAATTAATAACAAAATGAAATGCATCCTTAATGCCAGGTTAAATCTCTAGCATTGAAGGGTGCATTTTTAAATTGGTCTATAAGTCATAAACCAGAGGAATAAACGCTAATAGTATGAGTAAGTTAGTACGGAATATATAGTGATATTATTGGTTATCATTAGAAAATCATATTATAATTTAGTAAACGCTTACAAGGAGGTTTGGATTGATGCAAACTTTATGGCAAAATGAACAAAACCGTTTAGCTTTACTAAAACAACTTGTAAATCACCAAACAATTACGAATACACAGGGAGAAAAAACATTTCCGAATCTGGTAAAGCAACTGTTATTACAGCTTGATTATTTTAAGACTAACCCTAAGCAAATACAAAAAATATTGACGGATGATGATAAAGAAGCACTAATAGCCTTTTATCATGGTTCTCAATCAGGTAAAACCATTGTACTCGTAAGTCATTATGATACAGTTGGCATATCAGAATTTGGTTTAGCTCATGATTTAGCTTGTAATCCTGACAAATTAGAACAATACTTTTTAGAAAATCAAAACTATTTGGATGAAGGCGCAGTGCAAGACCTACACAGTGGAGACTATTTATTTGGTCGAGGCATCATGGATATGAAAGCAGGTCTCATGCTACATATGTCTTTAATTGAATTAGCATCGATTGAGCAATGGGATATTAATCTTATTTTAGTTACGGTTCCAGACGAGGAAGTAAATTCTTCTGGTATGAGAAAAGCAGTAGAAAAATTAGCGGAATTAAATGCTACTTACGATTTGGATATACAATTACATTTGAATAGTGAACCTACTTTTCAGCAAGCTGCATCGGATGAAAAACATTATATATACTCTGGCTCAATTGGTAAAATCATGCCAGCAGTACTGTGTTATGGAAAAGAAACACATGTTGGCCAACCTCTTGAAGGGATGAGTGCTAACTTTATGATGAGCTATATTACACAAGCAGTAGAGTATAATACACAGTTAAAAGAGTATTTTGAAAATGAATCCACTCCAGTACCTGTTACATTAATGATGAAAGATATTAAAGATACATATGATGTACAAACGCCATTTAAAACTATAGGATTATTTAATTTCTTTTTATTCAATAAAACGCCTAAAGATGTTTTTAGAGAATTTATAAATACAGTCATCACTGCTGTTGATCGTTGTGAATCAGATTGGTTGTCTGTATTAGAGGCAGAGGATTACCAATTTGATAAAAAAATTAATGTTTTGACATATGAGCAACTTAAGCAATACGCCATCAAAAAATATGGTGAGAAAACAATAGTTAATATTATAGATCAAACATTACAAGAAACGCCAGAGTTGCATTTGCAGAATATTCATATTGCCGATAAGTTGATGCAAATATGTAAAAATATTGCTCCTGCTGTAGTGACATTTTTTGCCTCACCTTATTATCCTGCTGTCAATGCTTCATATGACAAACGCGTAGCATCAACTATATCATTAGTGAAACATACATTAAACGAGCAATTTCAACGTAGCAGTGAACAAGTTCATTATTTTAATGGTATCAGTGATACAAGTTATCTAAAGTTTGATGGGGATATGGAACAGATGGCTATATATGAACAAAATACACCTAATTACAATCGAACTTATGTCATTCCTTTTAAGTCAATAAAAACCATCAGTGCACCTACATTGTTGATAGGGCCAATCGGTAAAGACGCACATAAATTGAGTGAGCGATTGCATAAGCAGAGCGCATTAATAGAATTGCCTGTAGTACTAGAAAAAGTTGTTAAATCATATATTTAAAGTAGATAAATAGTTACTACTTGTTAGAGGGTGAGTTATTACGCTATTATGAATTATAAATGTTAAAATAACCTTAATTGAAAAAATGGAGTGTCAAATATGATAGAGGCGTACAAAGAATTTTGGAAAAAATATATAGATTTTCAAAGTAAATCTAATAGATTAGAGTTCTGGACACCAGTACTGATTCATATTGTTAGTATATTTATAGTAGCTATTATTGGTGTTATTGCTTTTATTTCAGGTGCTTTTATTGTTGCTACAATTTTGTCAGTATTGGTTGGGATTTTTGTGTTGGCGATGATTATACCAATGTTTGCTGTAACTTTGCGACGGTTTTATGATGCAGGAAGAAGAAGAACTTCTGCCATTATTCTTATTGCTGTGTCCATTATTGTAAACATTTCATTTGATATGATTCAAATCAATAGTATCGCTATTATACTGAATGTAATTGCATGGATTTGTACGATTATACTAATTATTGAAACATTACTACCTTCTCGTAGTGAAGCGGATGCTAACTTAAAATGGTTATAGCATTTTAAATTCGGATGAACAAATGAGAAATAAATATTTATATGTATAATTTATGGTAGTATCCAAAAGTTTAATGTGATAGTGGAGAAATAAGTTGAGGTTGAATACGCTTGTTTTAATAAAATTAAATCAATATAAAACTTGTTTTTTATTGATTATAAGCCGATATCATTGATAGTCTGAAACATTTTTAGATGTTTCAGACTTTTTTTGTTTATTTTAGAAAATTACAAAAAATATTATCTGAAAATTCATTGTATTAAAAAAAGTAAACCTTTAATATAAAAGAAGAAAGGAGGAGATAACATGGAATGGTTGAAATTGATTGGAATTTTAATTATAGTACTTGGCTTTTTATTCAAGATTGATACGATTGCTGTGATTTTAATCGCTGCTGTAGTGACAGGACTTGTATCAGGTTTGAATTTGTACGTTATTCTTGAAACATTAGGAAAAGCTTTTGTCGATAATCGTTTAGTAACACTTTTTATTTTAACATTACCTATGGTGGGGTTAATTGAGCGATTTGGTTTGAAAAAGCAAGCCTCGAATATGATTGGTAAGGTGAATAAAGTTACGAGTGGGCGATTAATGACCATATATTTATTCATTAGAGAGTTAGCAGGTGTTGCTTCAATACGTATTGGCGGACATCCACAGTTTGTGCGTCCATTGATTAATCCAATGGTACAGGGTGCGTTAAGAACACGTTATAATTTGCAAGAACATGAAGTAGACGAAAAAGATATCGAAAAGATTAAAGCGCAGACTTCTGCGATGGAAAATTATGGTAATTTCTTCGGTCAAAATTTGTTTGTAGGGGCAGCAGGTGTATTGCTAATGGTTGGTACGTTTCAATCTTTAGATATTAAGGTGAATGCCATTGATCTTGTATTAGCGTCATTACCTATAGCTGTTATTGTCTTTTTCATTGTGTGGATAAATAATATCAGATTTGATAAATATTTAGATCGGAAATACGGTAAAAAGCAGGTGGATAGACATGAGTGAGCAAACATTAAATCAAATTTTAGAACTATTTTACATATTAATTGGTTTACAATTACTTTATACCGCATATCGCGTGTTAAAAGCATCAACAAATAGCAAAAAATATGGTACAGCTTTATTTTGGATTTTATTAGCCATTTTATTTATTGCGGGTCCATATATCCCCAATGTTATCAACGGTATATTTATCATAGTTATGGGTATACTGACACTTTGTAAACAAGTGGTTATTAAAAATATTATAGATGTTAACGAAGAGCAAGGTAATGATGGTTCACAAAAATATGGGAATAAATTATTTATACCAGCTATTGTTTTAGCTGTAGCGGCGATTATCGTTTCTAACTGGACGCCACTAGGTGGGGCAATAGGTTTAGGTGTTTCTTCGATATTAGGCTTACTTGCCGCATATATCGTCATTAAGCCAAATGGTAAATATATACTTTACGATAGCGACCGTCTAACACAACAAATTGGAACAGTTGGTATATTGCCACAATTTCTTGCTGCGCTAGGTGTACTTTTTACAGTAAGTGGTGTGGGTGACGTCATTTCGAAAGGCATATCTTCTTTTTTACCAGAGGGCAATCATCTTATAGGTGCAGCTGCATATGTCATTGGCATGGTACTTTTTACAATGTTAATGGGTAATGCATTTGCTGCATTTACAGTTATCACGGCGAGTATCGGTATCCCATTTGTTATCGCTCAAGGTGGGGACCCTGTTATAGCTGGTGCGCTTGCTATGACTGGTGGATTTTGTGGTACGTTATTGACACCTATGGCAGCTAATTTTAATACTTTACCAGTTGCGTTATTAGAAATGAAAAGAGAATTCGGCGTGATCAAAGCCCAAGCGCCAATTGCACTTATATTAATTTTGGTACATATAGGATTAATGTATGTTTGGGCGTTTTAAAGCATAAAAAGTATGTCTTAAATAAAATGAAAAGGGGATGTTAATGATGAAAATTTTAGTAACAGGATTTGATCCTTTTGGTGGAGAGAAGATTAATCCAGCACTGGAAGCCGTTAAATTATTGCCGAATGAAATTGAATCACATCAGATTGTGAAGTTAGAAATACCTACAGTTTTTAATAAAAGCAAAGAAACTATAGTTAATAAATTAAAACAAGAACAGTATGATGTTGTATTAGCAATTGGACAAGCTGGTGGAAGATTTGAATTGACGCCAGAACGTGTAGGCATAAATATTGATGATGCACGTATACCTGATAATGAGGGTAATCAGCCGATAGATGAAGTTATTCAATCATCAGGTGATGCAGCTTATTTTTCAAACTTACCAGTTAAACGCATGACAGAAGCAATTAAGTCTGCAGGTGTACCAGCGAGGTTGTCTAATACAGCAGGTACCTTTGTATGTAATCATATTTTGTATCAACTTGGATTTTTACAAGCAACACAATTTCCAAACATTAAATTTGGTTTTATACATGTGCCTTTTATTCCGCAACAAGTAACAGATAAACCTGAAAAACCATCTATGTCTATTCAAACTATTGCAGAAGGTTTGGAAGCTGCGCTCAAAGCGATTATAGAATCAGATGAGGACATCAAAATTGCTTTAGGTGAAACACATTAAGTTACTTATAGAATAGTGCATTGAAATGAAAAAGCAGTGACATGCTATGATGATAGCTGGTATCACTGCTTTTTTAGCGCATAAAACTGTGCTTATGTTTCATTGATTTTTTAATAATCATGCTCATTTCTTGAATAATTCATACGAACTTCATAATAAGTTTTTCCGAAATAAGTAGCTTGTTTATCATTGCTCATTTTAAATCCAATTTGTTCATAAAAATGGATTGCATTTTTATTTTCTTCGACTACCCATAGGGTTACATTATCAGGATAAGATAATTCCAAAGCGCGCTGTGTAAGTGCATAACCAATCATATGACGCTGATAATATTCCAGTAAATAAAGTGCGAATATTTCGCTCCAGTCGTCAGAAGAAGATGAGGATTCTGTTTTACCATAAGATATGAAACCTACTACTTCGTTTTCAACAAGCGCAACTAATGTTGGAACATCGTGTAAATAAGACTTCCTGATAAACTGCACTTTGTCTAGGTTTTCTAAGTAATTATTTTTTGATAAATGATCATAAGTTTCTAACCAACTTTCATAATGGACAAGTGCTTTACCGTATTTATCTGCTTCAGTTAATGTTCTTATCGTAAATTCCATACATCTTCCCCCTTTGTTTATCAAATTGTAAATATTATAGCATCTAATTATGCGTAAAAGAAATTTTTGAATTCAAATCAGGTAAATGAAAGTTTTACAAAATTCAATATAACGACATGACTAATTGTTTAGTTCAGTGTTAGCTTTATCGAGAGAATGCTCTAATTTTAAAGCTTCTTGTTTTGCTTGTTTAGAGTAATATGAATGGGCAAAATGCATTTGTAAAATTAAAAATAACCCACTAAATGTCCAATATAAACCAAGTGCTGCTGCAGAATGTAAAGATATGTAAGTTATAAAAATAGGTGACAATATCATCATTATATAATATGTTTTGCGCTGATTTTTAGGGTAATGCATTGCATTTACAAGAGGTTGTATGAAATAAATAACAGCTGCAATTAATGATATCCATAGATCTGGTTTTGTTAAATTGAACCATAAAAAATGGGGGAATTGATCTATTCCACCACTGCTAGGAAATTTAAGTGTCACGATTAAACCAAATAATATAGGCAATTGTATTAAAATTGGTAAACAACCGATAACACTATTAATTGGATTAATATCATAACGTTTATAAATAGTCATCAAAGCCTTATTAGCTTCACGCTTTTCTTCCTGTGTTTGTGCATCACTTACGCGTTGTTTTATATTATCAATTTGTGGTTGTACTATTTTTGTTTTTTCTCTCATCAGATGCATGTTTTTAACTTGTATTAACATAAACGGCATCAAAATAAGGCGAATCGTCAGTACAATCGTGATGATTGCTAAGCCATAATTATTACCAAATAACTGTCCTAAACCATGCAAAAACATATCAATAGGTTTTACAAATATATAATAAAATAAGCCATTTCTATCCTCTTGTTTTGAATAATCACAAGCAGTTAAAATTAAAGGTAGAAATATTAAAACAATCCATTTTTTATTCATGTATTATTTCCTCCTGCTCGAATTGTGAACAATGCAACTTTAACATATTGCATACAATGTTTAAATATTATTTAATTTGTTTTAAAAAACATTTATATGAAGCGTATACATGCATTAAGACAAATCATTTATTGAGTGATATTTAAATGAATACAAGCTGAACATTTAATGAATAAATTGAAGTTATGTCATAATGAAATTGTTAAAAGAGAAGAGGAAAGTGATAAATATGTTAATAGGCATGATTTCAGATTTACATATCGATAGACATAATAAGCTGACGCCTAAAGATTATGAGCAAGCACTAGTTGCAGTTATTAAGCAACAAAAAATTGAATTATTACTTATTGCCGGTGACGTTTCAAATCATTATAAATTAACGCAATCATTTGTGAAGGAAATCGAGATGCAAACAAAGATAAAAGTACTCTTTATACCAGGAAATCATGACTTTTGGTCAATGGATACTGACGCGACTTCTTCTGAGATTTTAGATACTTATATCGAAATGGATAATTGCTTAATTGATGAACCTTATGTCATTAATGATGAGTGGGCGATTGTAGGTAATACAGGCTGGTATGACTATACTTATGCGCATTCTAAATTCTCTTTAGAACGCATTGCGCGCAGGAAGTATTATGGTGCAACATGGCAAGATAAAGTGAAAATAGATTGGGAGATTGAAGACAAAAAATTGTCAATGATAGCTGCCAAACAGGCGATGAAAGATATTGAAAAAGTAAAAGACAAAAAAATTATATTAATGACACATATCGTGACACATCGTAAATTTGCGGTACCAATGCCACATAGAATATTTGATTATTTTAATGCATTTATAGGTACTTCAGATTTTGATGAAATTTATACGCGATATGATATTAAATATAGTATTATGGGGCATGTTCATTTTCGAAATGCTTTTGAAGAAAATGGAGTGACATATATTTGTCCGTGTCTAGGTTATCAACGAGAGTGGCGTACACCATATATAGAACAGGAAATTAACCATGCGTTACATAAAATAGAAATTAATTAATCACTCTTGAAAATGAATACTCATGCGCCCAGGTGCATTATAACTGTTTTCTAATTTCTGTTTTTTAATTTTTATAATTTGATATTTATTTGGAAAAACAGCAGGTAGAACAATTGATTTTCCTAAATTAGACCATAATGGATCGATATAATAATAATGCTTGTCATCATAACCAATAAGCACTGTAACATGAATATTTGATACTAGTTGATGATGTGTATTATCAATTTTAAATGTTTTGCTAAAAGGTTTTTGTCCTAAAACAGTGTGATAAATGATGACAGGTTGGTCTTTATCAATGATGTCACATAATGCATTTAGTGATTTTCCAGTACTATTAACAATACGTTTATCATACGTTTGTAAATAAGGTACTAAGGCAGTAGGGAAAATTGTTTGATGGTGACCCCATTTCACCCATAAGTGATGACCTACATAGCCTTTGTATGGATTATTCGCATGTTTAGGCCAGTGTTTCATGATATGTGTTGCTGGTATATTGTGATTATTGAATTGTAATATCATTGCACTTGCAATGCCTTCGCATCCCATAATCATGGGAATCGGAAATAATTGACTGATTGGTTTAACGGATAATATTTTTTTGTTCATAGGTAGAGACTCCTGTATCAATTAGTAAGAAAGATTAACATTAATTAATACGTTTATTATATATCTATATCAGTTTAAGTACCTACAAAGATGCTTGAATTATAGTTAATATTAGATATAATTTTATGAAATTGGTTATAATGTGCGAAAGGGGTTGAAAACATGGATTATAGAATAGAAACATTATCTGAAAGACCAGTACCAGTTGTAGGGGTAAAAAAGAAATATGCAACTGGACAAAAAGCACAAGAAAATATTTTTAAGTTTTGGATGGAATTTGAAGTAATGGGCTACAAAGATCGCTTGATATCACAAAGCAATCAATATCTAGAGGGGTTATTAGGTGTTTGTTTACCTAAAGAAAATGGTGAAATGCATTATTTAATAGGTGTGACAAGTGATGAACAGCAAAGTGAGTGGGAACAAGTTGATTTAGTAGAGGGTAGATATTTAGTATTTGATGCTAAAGGCCCTGTTCCGGAATCGATTAAACAAGCAATGCAAACTATTCATAGAAATATCTTACATACTTTAGATTATGAATTGCGGAGTGCTCCTTTTTTTGAATTATATAAACCAGGTGAACTACATTCAAACGACTATATCACTGAAATTTGGTTCCCAATAAAATAGTAAAGAATAAATTTTAAAACTAAAATATAAAAAATATCGCTAGTAATGCATAAACGTCCATCTCTATAACAATTCAAATAGGAATGGACGTTTTTTGCGTTTATAGAATTTTATAAATCGATAAGCTGAAGCAACCTAAGATAAAGAAACCTCTAAATGTATGCTTGGACACGCATTTAGAGGCTTCTATATTAGGGGAGAATTCAAGTTCATACACTACTTATTCATTTGTTAGTATTGATAACGGTATGAATTGTATTTTTTAACAGTGATTCATGTTATTCGCTTATTTATAAGAATAGACTTTAACACGATTTCTAACACAATGATTAGTACAGCAGTAATAATCAAAATAATTGTATATGGTAAGATGCTGTATTCACCTTGTAATCCCACTAATGGTGACATGATACCACCAAGTATAAATTGAAATAGACCTAGTAAACTTGAGGCATTGCCACTACCGCCAGTACGAGATTCCATCGCTAATGCAAAACTTAATGGTCCGATACCAGTTACAGGGCATACATTTAAAAAGAATGCGATAACTAATACCCATAATGGTAAATGAAGCATTAATGTCACAATAATTAGCACAACGCCCATTAATTGAATGATTGTTAAAATAATTAGCAAAAAGTATCTATTCATATATGCGACAAGTTTGGCTGTAAGTTGACTCATAATAATAAGACCAATACCGTTAAAGGCAAACAAATAACTAAATTGTTGAGGTGTCATGTCATAAATTTTTTGCGTAATGAACGGTGCCGCAGATGAGAAACTAAATAGCATTACGTAAGTTAAACCTTGTAAAATCATTGGAATAATAAATGCAGGTCTTTTTAATAAATGAGCAAAATCTTTAAAAATAACTTTAAAATTGAGTTTAGCTCGATTTGGTGTATGCGTTTCTTCTAAATAGCGGATTGATAAAAATAAAATAATAACACTTACGATTGTCAAAATTACAAATATTGCTTTCCAATTAGATATCGTTAATGCATAGCCGCCTATGATTGGTGCAATAATGGTAATGATTCCGTTGATTACGAGTAAAGATGCTAGTCCTTTAGCTAACGCTTTACCTTCATGTTGATCTCCCATAGTAGCTTTAGCAATTACTATAGCACCTCCGCCAGTTAAACCTTGAACTAGACGCAAAGTGAGTAATATACTCATGGAAGCAGTGAAAACCGCCAGTAAAGAAGCTAGTGCATAGATTGAAATGATAAATAATGCCACTTTTTTGCGTCCATATGCGTCTGACAAAGGACCGAAAATAAATTGACCAATAGCAAGACCAATCATTGCAAACGATAAAGTAAGCTGTGATTCAGATACAGATGTATTAAAGTCATGTTGCACATTGGGTAATGATGGCACATACATATCTATGGTTAAAGGGCCAAATGTAGTCATGATACCCAACACAATAATGACCATAGTTGGTAGTTGGCGGTTTGAAATCTTGTCCATGTGTGAAACTCCTTTAAAATTCTCTCTAATGTTTAATTATAAACATGTTATCTCGTTTTGTAATTACAAATGAAACTAATATGTTAATTACCATGTATTTTAGAAAAATAGAGCAATTAAATTTAGCTACTTTTAATTATTTATATAATACAAAACATACATATATATGATAAAGTATTATACTAGATATAGCGCATTAATTATATGTTTTTTGATAGTAATCATATAAAATTATATGGGATTTTACTAAGGAGTAAAAAATGAATTTAACTAAAACACACTATGAAGTGATTAAATTTGTGATTGTAGGCGGTATGAATACTTTAAATTATTACATTGTCTATCTTTGTTTATTGAAGTTATTAGAAGTGAATTATTTAGTTAGTCATATCAGTGGATTTATCATTAGTTTTGTCATTTCTTACTATTTAAATTGTTACTTTGTTTATAAAGTGACACCAACTTGGCGTAAATTCTTAAAGTTTCCATTAACTCAAGTTGTCAATATGGGCATGCAAACGTTATTATTGTATATTTTTGTACAATGGTTTGGTATATCAACTGTGATAGCACCTTTTGCAGGGCTTATCATTACAATACCTATAACATTTGTCCTTTCTAAATATATCCTAAGAGATTAGTAAAATTTTTAATAAACCCACATTTTAAATATATTTATTTTATGAGAGCAAGTTTCAGAATCAAAAATATGATTTGATTCAAACTTGGTCTCTTATTTTTGCTCAATTTTATAATTAATATTAGGATTGGCTAAAAAAATAATTAGTTTATTTATATTAAATAATTTTTGAATAAAAATCGTTGTAAATATGTTTGTGATGAGTCATAATAAGTATTCAATCATACTGAAGGTGGAAAGTAAGATGAGTCAAAAAGAAAAATTGGAAACAGCGCAAAAAGGTGCTTTTTTAAGTTTAATCGTCTACATCATATTATCGGTGACTAAATTTATCGTAGGGTATTTATATAATTCTGCAGCTGTAAAAGCAGATAGTTTAAATAATATGACGGATATTATTGTTTCTTTGGCAGTAATTATTGGTTTGAAAATTTCTATTAAACCTGCAGATCAAAACCATCCATATGGACATTTGAAATCTGAAAATATTTCATCATTACTCGTGTCATTCATTATAATGTTTGTTGGTATTCAAGTCATTATAGAGAATGTTCCTGAATTATTCACAAATGAACATCATACCCCTAATATTATAAATATTTATGTCAGTGTCATCAGTGGTTTGATTATGCTAGTTGTATTTTATATTAATCAAAGCATTGCTAATCGTACGAAAAGTAGTTCATTGAACTCCGCAGCTAAAGATAATTTGTCAGATGCGTTAGTGAGTTTAGGTACTGCAATTGGTTTAATTTTTACACAATTTGGATTTCCAGTAATTGATACGATATTAGCCATTATATTAGGCTTACTCATTATATATACTGGTTTTGGTATCTTTAAAGAATCAATTTTTACATTAAGTGACGGTTTTAATGAGCAAGAATTAGAAGCTTATAAAAATTATGTGTTAGAAATTGAAGATGTAATCGAAGTACAAAATATTAAAGGTCGTTACCACGGAAGTAGTGTTTTTGTAGATGTAACGATTGTAGTAAAATCAGATTTATCTTTGGAAGAAGCACATCACATCTGCGACAAAGTAGAACAACATATGCACAGCAAAGGCATTTCTTCAGTTTATGTACATCCTGAACCACAGTCAATACAATAAATGCGATGTCGAGAAAGTATATGATTGTGATTATTATCATGGTTTTTATTTATATTAAACTAATAAACTATCAAATGATAACTTGAATTAAGGTATTTAATGAGTATTGATATACAAATATAATATGTTTCAGTTAAAATTTTATTAACTTATTTTAGAATAAAAAAGTCCGAGACATTTTTGTCTCGGACTTTTAAAATATAAAGCAAGTCAGAAGATGGTTGAAGGGCATATATGTTTTAACTCCTTCAAACCATCTATGTTTAATTTAATAATTTATAGCGAAATAGGTTAGCATCGTTTTTAAAAAGTGATTTCTAGCCTATTTTTTATCATACATTTTGGGTTAATGTATAAAATTAGTCTTACCACCAACCATTTGCAATACGGAATTCGATTGCTGCATCAATTGAGCCATAACGATCTTCAGCGTATTGGATCATACCTTTTGTTTGTTCAGTTACAGATCCAGTACCCCAAGCTTCTTTCGTTTGTCCTAAACCTCTATATCCTAATTCATTTACCGCATCTGGATTTCCACTTGATTCTGGCATTACAATGTTATCCCAAAGCGCTTTTGTACCACCAGCAGCAATAAATTCACTATACACGTCATTGTTTGCTTGAGTAGTTTCTGCAGCATCAGCTGTAGAAGTATTTGAAGTTAAACCAACACCAGCTGTAGCGATTGTTACTGATGCGAATGAAGCTAATAATAATTTTTTCATTTGAAAAATCCTCCTAATAATTGTTTGTTTTAAATAGTTTCAAATTGTATTTGTTAATTAGCATGGATGTTTTTAAAATATTTTTGTTTGTCTATCGTATTGCTCCGTTCATCAACGTTTACAACTATAACATCATTTTTTTATAGGTAGGTTACAGAAAAATAAAAATAAAAAGTCATTTATGAATAAATGAATACAATCATTTCAAAATCAAGTGTAAATTGTTATAATTTTAATGTATGGCATGAGAAATTATAGATAAAGTATTGTCGTAACAGGATTTATATCTGTGTATCACTGTAATATTTTTGTAAAAGTAGTGATAATATCATTTTATTCAATGGAAAGAAGGAATATTATGCCAAAACTAATTTTATGCAGACATGGTCAAAGTGTTTGGAATGCTGAAAATCTATTTACAGGTTGGGCTGATGTAGATTTATCAGAACAGGGAAGAACTGAGGCAGTGACGTCGGGAAAAAAATTAAAAGAACAGGGTATAGAGATAGATATCGTCTTTACATCTTTATTGCAACGCGCCATTAAAACTACGTTTCACTTATTAGATGAATCTCAACAGTTATTTATTCCAGTTATTAAATCTTGGCGCTTAAATGAGCGTCATTATGGTGGATTACAAGGTTTAAACAAAGATAAAGCTAGAGAAAAATTTGGTGAAGAACAAGTACATATATGGAGACGTTCATATGATATAGCACCACCTGCGCAAAGTGATGAACAAAGAAAAGATTACTTAAATGATAGAAAATATGAACATTTAGATAGAAGAGTTATGCCTGAATCAGAAAGTTTGAAAGATACTTTAATTAGGGTGATTCCTTATTGGAACGACCAAATCTCACAACAGTTATTAGATGGAAAAACTGTGCTTGTTTCTGCGCATGGTAATTCATTGCGTGCATTAATTAAGTATATAGAAGATGTATCAGATGAAGATATTGTAGGATATGAAATCAAAACAGGGGCACCTTTAATATATGATTTAACGGATGATTTAAAAGTGATAGATAAATATTACTTATAATACTTTTATAACTGTACAAAAAATGAAATGACGTAGTAAAGTAATAAATAACTTAAATAAAATGATGGCTGATTCTGAAATATATAAATGTATATTTTCAGGAATCAGGCCACATCTTAGAAGTGATATGACAAAACCAAAGATAAAAAACATTTGGTTTTGAAGTATTACTTCTATTTTTATTTATTGCGCTTATGTTGTTGGATAATTTTGCGTGCACGCTTGCGTGTTTTGATATTAGGACTATTTAAATTACGGCGTGCTGTTTGTAAATCTAATTTCATGGTGATGACCTCCTTTATCTATAGATATTATGTAAGAAAAAACTTGGAATGTAAATAGTAATTATTACGATTTGTAACATTTTTTAAATCTTACAAAATAAAAGTTTAAAATATAACTAATATTTTAAGTATTTTTAATGATAAATTAAACTAAAATATGTATAATGCAGAAATGCGACTAAAAAGAGTTGATAAATTATAGAATACAGGAGTACAAAAATGGATCAAAAGACGAAAATTATAATGATTTTGATGATGTTGTGTGGTGGGTTTTTTGGATTATTAAATGAAACCTTATTAACAACAGCATTACCAAGCATAATGAAAGATTTTAAAATAGATTACACACAAGTACAATGGCTTACTACAGCCTTTTTATTGACTAATGGTGTAATTATTCCATTGTCAGCAATGATAATTCAAAGATATTCAACAAGAAAAGTATTTTTAACTGCAATATTTATCTTTTTTATAGGGACTTTAATCGCAGGATTTAGTCCAAACTTTTCTGTTTTATTAAGTGCACGAATTGTTCAAGCACTTGGTTCTGGTATTATGATGCCACTGATGATGACAACAATATTAGATATATTTGAACCTCATGAAAGAGGTAAATATATGGGGACATTTGGTTTGGTTATTGGTTTAGCACCGGCAATTGGACCGACACTATCAGGTTATTTAGTAGAGTATTTAGATTGGCGTTCATTATTCCATGTGGTTGCGCCAATTGCTGCACTTACTTTTATAGGTGCGCTTAAATTCGTCAAGAATGTCGGTACTAATCGAAAGACACGTATTGATATTTTATCAATTATCTTATCCGTGTTCGGTTTTGGTGGTTTGCTTTATGGTACAAGTTCAATTTCCCGTGATGGCTGGAACGATCCAATCGTATTGACTACTGTTATAGGTGGCATTATTTTAGTTGCGGCTTTTATTTTCCGTCAAACACGTTTAGAAAATCCACTCCTTGATTTTTCAGTGTTCAAAGATAGTCAATTTGCTGTAGGTATTATCATAATGGCTTTTACTATGATTTCAATGATTGGTTCTGAAACAGTGTTACCAATGTTTGTACAGAATATTATGAATGACTCAGCACTCCAATCAGGATTAATTTTATTACCTGGAGCTATCGTAATGGGGATTATGTCAGTGATTTCAGGTTTACTCTATGAGAAATATGGCGCTAAAATATTAGCATTTATTGGAATGTTTATTGTAGTTGTAACAACTTCTTATTTTGTAATCATGGATGAACATACCTCACCAGCGATATTAGCAACAGTATATGCCATTCGTATGATTGGTATCGCACTTGGTTTGATGCCATTAATGACACATACAATGAATCAGCTAGCACCGGAAATGAATGCACACGGTTCTTCGATGACAAACACTATACAACAAATATCTGCATCTATTGGTACAGCAGGTTTGATCACAATTATGAGTCAAGTTGCCAAGAATTACACACCAAATATGTCTGATTTTAAAGATATGAGTCAAAAACAAATGACAGCAGAAATTCAGCATCAAGCATTGCTAAGTGGATATCATGGTGCTTTTTGGTTTGCAGTCATCATATCTATTATCAGTTTAGTAAGTGTATTTATGTTGAAAAGCAAAAAACAACTTAAATTAGAGGAAGAAAATGCTAAATAATTAAAATTGAACATCATGTTAAGTCATGCGAAATTTTCTTGTAAAAGATATTAATATTATGATACTTTGATATCAATATAATAATAATGAATGGAGCGTATGTATTATAGAACACTCGATGCATTTAAATAACGAACCTTTTCAATTAATGAAAAACGAAGTAAAGACTATTGAAGTTAGATTGAATGATGAAAAAAGACAAGAAATTAAAAGTGGCGATTATATTGTATTCAAAAATATAAAGACTGAAGAAACATTAAAAGTGCAAGTTAAGGAAATTGTAGTGTTTTCATCGTTTCAGTCACTGATGAATCAATATACTAATGAAGAAATTGGCGCGAAAACAGACGATCAACTTTCTCAAAAATTAGCAGCTATATATCAAATTTATTCACAAACTGATGAACTTAATTACGGTGCATTAGCAATCAAAGTGGCACTAATATGATGAAAATGAAATTAATTGATTTATAGTTAGGATAAAGTTGTAGCATTGATGAAAATTTAATTTGCATACGGTAAATATGACACTTTCGTTAAATTCATTTATTAATGAATTTTTCGGAAGTGTTTTTATATAAATATAAAAATAATGTTATTGTTCTAGTACATCAAAGATTTTCGTTGTAAGATAAGAGTTATGGTTGAATAATATTAGATATGATAAGTAATATTAGGAGTGTAAATATGAAAAAATTAATGATGATGGTGTTCATTTCTATAATCATTATAGCTGGGTGTAGTAGTGGGAAATATGCTGATGAGATTGACAAAGCAGTGAATCAACAGAAAAAACAACAAAAGCTTTTAGCTGATAAGCAAAAGGGTGATGTGGAATCTAAGTTTGATAAAAAGAATGCGAATATCTATGTTTATGACAAAGGAAAATATGTGACTATTGCTTATAAACCATTAAAAGATGATGATGAAGTTCATTTTTATACATATAAAATAACTGATGATAAAGCACATTACTTAAAAAACTTTAATTCAAAATCATATTCACATGCCCATGATGCGGATTATAAAGAAGAAAATATGAACCTAGAAGAATAAAACAAGATAAGAAGGTGTGTTTTTAACAAATGAAGAAACGTTGGATAAGTTTGTTATTAATGGCAGTATTAATTTTTGTTTCCGCTTGTTCGAATGACAATCAAAATGTACATCAAGATGACAAATATGGAAAAGATGGCAAGATTAAAATTATTGAATACGGTGATTTTAAGTGCCCATATTGTAAAAAAGTAGAAGAAAATATTATGCCTAAATTAAAAAAAGAATATATTGATACGAAAAAAGTAGATTATCAGTTTGTTAATATGGCATTTTTAGGAAAGGATTCGATTATAGGTTCAAGGGCAGGTCATGCAGTAAAACAATATGCCCCTAAACAATATTTAAATTTCCAAAAATTAATGTTTAAGCAACAGCCGAAATCAGAGGAAAATTGGATCACCGAACAACTCGTTGATCAACAAATAAACCAATTGGAAATTTCAAATGATAAAAAAGAAAAGATAAAAACAAGCTATAAAACTAAAGAAAGTAAATCGTGGAAAGCAGCCGAACAAGATCATAAACAATATAAAGAAAACCATATTGAAACAGCGCCCACAGTTTTTATAGCAGGAAAAAAAGTAGAAGATCCATATAAATATAAGAATTATAAAAAAATACTTGAAGAAAGTTAACTTTCAAGGCATAGAGACAAAGTATAATATCATAAGCTCGTCACTGAATTTCTGAAAAAAACAGTGACGGGCTTTTTTAGTTAATAAAAAAAAGGATATCTTAACTTCTTAAATCGAAATAATTACGAAAAACCTGAAATAAGTATTGCGTATTTCAAAAAGTACGGTTATAATTTTAAATCGTAATCATTACTATTTGAGGAGGAGTAAGAATGAAAAAATCAATATACATACTGTCATTTGTCATTGTATTAGCGTTAATCGTTATTGGTTGTAGTGCTACAAAGTCAAACGAATCAAAAGGTAACGACAAGATAAAAATTAATACCACTGTATTTCCATTAAAATCGTTTGCCAATCAAATAGGCGGAAAGTATGTTTCAGTTAAATCTATTTATCCTAGTGGTGCAGATTTACATACATATGAACCAACACAAAAAGATATAATGAATGCGAGTAAAGCAGATATGTTCCTGTATACAGGTGACGATTTAGATCCTATTGCTAAAAAAGTGGCAGCAACAATTAAAAAGGATAATAAAAAGTTATCATTAGGAGATGAAATTGATAAAAGCGAATTATTAACTGATCAGCACGACGAAGAACATGAGGAACATGAACATCATCATGGACATCATCACGGAGGTTATGACCCTCATGTATGGTTAGACCCTAAATTTAACCAAGTATTTGCAAAAGAGATTAAAGATAAATTAATAAAGCAAGATCCTAAACACAAATCTTATTATGAAAAGAATTATAAAAAATTGAAAGAAGATTTGATGTCAATAGATCAAAAAATGAAAAACATTACTGAAGATAAGCAAGGCAATACCGTATATATATCACATGAATCTATTGGTTATCTTTCAGAAAGATATGGATTTGTCCAAAAAGGTATACAAAATATGAATGCTGAAGATCCGTCCCAAAAAGCATTAGCAAAAATTGTGAAAGAAATTAATGATTCAGGGGCCAAATTCATTTTGTATGAAGCAAATGTTTCTAATAAAGTCACTGATACGATTCGTAAAGAAACAAAAGCAAAACCGTTGAAGTTTAATAATATGGAGTCGTTATCAAAAGAACAAGCACAAGATAAAACATTGACATATCAATCCCTAATGGAAAAAAATATAAAACATCTTGATATGGCATTAAATGACAATATTAAAACAGATGATGAAAAAACGCATAACAAGTATGAAAAGGCAATCGCTGATGGCTATTTTAAAGATAATCAAGTGAAAGATAGAAAATTAACTGATTATCAAGGACATTGGCAATCAGTTTATCCATTTTTAAAAGATGGTACTTTAGATGACGTCATGAAACACAAAGCAAACGAAGATAATCAAATGACTGAAAAAGAATATAAAGATTATTATCAAAAAGGATATCAGACAAATATTAGTAATATTAATATTACACAGGATACGATTACTTTTAAAAAGGATGACAAAACATTAAAAGGTCAATACAAATACGATGGTAAAGATATCTTGAAATATGAAAAAGGTAATAGAGGCGTCAGATATTCATTTAAATTAGTAGGTGGAAATAAAGAGTTACCAAAATATGTACAATTTAGCGATCATAATATAGCACCTAAAAAAGCAGAACATTTCCATATATTTATGGGAGATAATAAACAAAAAGTATTGAAAGAATTAGATCATTGGCCAACATATTATCCAAAAGATTTAACTAAAGAACAAATAAAAAAAGAAATGTTGGCACATTAAAAGTTGAATCCATGTATTGTTTTAAATGATATAAATATTTTACATCGAAATGAGTAAAATTTTGTTTTACGGGAATATTTTTCATAGAAACACAAATATGAGCTTTTTCATTGATATATAAAATATACCTGATATAATAAATGTATCAATAGAAAGTTACAAATTTGGAGGTATGAATTTTTATGACAAAGTTTAATTTTGATCCAGCACATTCAGTAGTAGAATTTTCAGTTAAACACCTAGTGATTTCAAATATAAGAGGTAGATTTAATGACTTCGAAGCATCACTTGAAGGTGATTTAAATGATTTAAGCACAATTAAAGGTGGATTAACAATCAAAGCAGATTCAATTGACACTCGAGTTGGTGATCGTGATAACCACTTAAGAAGTGCTGATTTCTTAGATGTTGAAAACTATCCTGAAATTAAATTTGATGTAACAAAAGTAGATGGAAAATCAGTTACTGGTAATTTAACAATTAAAGATGTAACAGAAGAAGAAACTTTTGAATTATCATATGAAGGTCAAAGTAAGAACCCATTAAATGGTGCTACAACAGCAGGTTTCATTGCTAATGGTACAATTAACCGTGAAAAATATGGTGTTACGTTTAACCAACCACTTGAAACTGGTGGCGTAATGATTGGTAAGGATATAAACTTCCAAGTAAGCCTTGAATTTGCGTTAGAAGATTAATAATAAAAGCTATAAAAAAGGTCCAAGACATATAATTGTCTTGGGCCTTTTTCTAGTTATATAAAATTTAAAATATTTTTATGTGGGTATATAGTATTAAAAAGGGGGATTACAGTGGCAACAATGTTACCCAAAATAGGTCGTCCAGCAACGAATGCATTAGCATCGATTGGCATAAATTCTTTAGAACAATTATCAAAATATGAACGAACTACGATACTAGATACTCATGGCGTAGGACCTAAAGCGATAGGTATATTAGAGAATGCGTTGACAGAAGCAGGTCTATCATTTAAAAATGAAACAGCTTCAGAATTTCCATTTGAAATGGTTGGAGATTTAGGGTGTGATAATGCGCCCAAACGACGAATCATGTTAGATTTTCTAATAGGATCTGCATTAGCTGATAAAAACAAGTTATCACAAACAGTTGTGTCAAATTTTAAATGGCAAGTGCCCGGTGCTTTTGAATTGAACAGTTTAGATGAATTTTATAATGAAATTGAAGCACATAAAGTAGACATTAAAAGAATAGAAGTGACGCATAATTTAACACATGGAAAGTTTGGTGCAATGCATGGCACTCAGTTAAATAGTGATGGCACAGAAGTTTACTTCGCGGATTTTATTGAGTTTGAAAGCAATCGTAAAAATGCCAAAATTAAAACAGTTACATCTTATGTAATTATGAATGATGAATAAAAAGGAGCGTTTTAAGTGAGAATAGAAGTGAATGAAAACAAAATTATATTTAAAAGAGATTTTGAAGCAACTGTAGAAGAAATATTTAAAGCATATACTGAACAATCTTTATTTGAAAAATGGTTCCACCCTCAAGGCGCAACAACTGAAGTGTTCGAATTTAATATTGTGACTGGAGGTCAAGCGTTTTTTGCAATATATACTGACCAAGGTACGAGTTATACATTAACAAAGTATAATGAAGTAAAAGCACCTTATTTGATTGATTATAACGATTACTTTACTGATAAAGAAGGTAATATTGATAAAAATATGGCAAGTATGCGTAATGTGATTCAATTAGAACAAATAGATGAAGACTCAACGCGTATTATTTCTACTGCGGAACTGCCAGATCCTAAATCAGCACAACAACTACTTGATATGGGTGTAGAAGCGGGTATGAATAGCACATTTGATAATTTAGAAACGCTTTTAAAGAACAAAAAGTCATAGATATGTAAGAATTGAAACACTTGCACACTTTAGCTTTTAGTTATAATAAAAGTGAAGAGAGGTGAGTGTATTGAATAAACGCTATATTAAAGTATTAAGTTTATATACGATAAGTACGCTTGTACCAGCTATGATCTTAAATGAAAAATGTTTGAGTAGCAGTATATTTAAATGGTTATTACGTACTTTAACGGGCTATGGTATTTTTGCATATGGCCTACACATTTTAACAAAATTCAAAAAACAACAGTGAGCAGTGCGCTTAAGCTATCAGAATCGATGTTCAAATAAAAGCGTTAATCCACTATGAACTGCGCCTAAATATTTGGAGTAAAATAAAGACACTTTCGTTGAATTCATTTTAAAAAGAATTTATACGAAAGTGTTTTTTTATGTAAAATAGACGTATAACCTATTAAATTTGAATAAAAAACAATATAATTAATCTATAATTTTGTGATCCAAACATTTTAAAGGGAAGGGTGTCGATGTTGATAGAGAATAATAAAGCCATAAAAGATACATATATGTCAGATGAAACAATTAAAAACATTAATAATCAAGTTCAAATGAAGGATGTCATGTTTAACCAAACACCCGGACGTTATGCATTAAAATCAATCATGTCTGGATTTTTATTAGCCATTGTGACTGTTTTTATGCTTGCAATAAAAACACAATTTGTTGGTGCAAATGAAGGACTAATTAACTTATTAGGTGCCATTTCATTCAGTTTGGCCTTGGTATTGATCGTATTGACACATTCAGAATTATTAACGAGTAATTTTATGTATTTGACAGTTGGATGGTACTATAAGCTAATTGGCATGAATAAGGCTTTGATCATCATGTTAGTATGTTTCTTTTTTAATATTATTGGAGGATTTATTTTATTTGGTTTAATGAAATTTACTCCTATAATGACAACGGAAATGGTGACCAGTTTAACAACGCTTGTAAATGGTAAGACCATAGATTCGACATGGTATGCAGTATTAGTAAAAGCCATTTTCTGTAATTTTTTTATAAACATTGGTATTTACGTATCAATTCAATTTAAAGATAGTTTATCTAAAGCTTTTTTCATTGCATGTGGTGTTATTGTCTTTGTATTTATGGGCTATGAACACGTAGTATTTAATGCAGGTTTATATGCTGGTATGGTCTTTTATAATTTTGATGCTGTCGTGTGGGTGCATGTAT
This sequence comes from Staphylococcus sp. GDY8P94P, assembly GCF_017892255.1. NCBI lineage: Bacteria > Bacillati > Bacillota > Bacilli > Caryophanales > Staphylococcaceae > Staphylococcus > Staphylococcus sp. GDY8P94P. Next base: position 142,686 of record NZ_JAESKU010000008.1, on the reverse strand, counting down.
TAAAAAATATTGTCTTTGCTTTTATAGGTAACTATATTGGTGGAGGTATATTTGTAGGATTAGTTTATGCTTATTTAAACGGCAAACGTGATAGTTTGCGAAACTAATATTAAGATAAAGTAAAAGACAATTCGGTTTCTACTATGAAATCAAATTGTCTTTTATTTTTATATATAAAACAAAAAAATTGACTCATTTATCAAGAAACCATATTGTATTACTGTAAATAATCTTTTAAATTTAATCAAATAATGCTATAAAAGATACGCTGAGGAGTGACAAAATGTCTGATTATAATATTAGAATCGCTGAAATAGATGATGCTGAAGCATTGCAAAAATTAATGTATGAAGCCTTTACACCTTTAAGAGAATTAGGTATTGATTGGCCATCCGTCAACGCTAGTGTTGAAATGGTCGAAAAGAATTTACAAACTGGTACGACTTTTGTCTTGGAAAATAACGCAGAAATCATTTCGACAATAACTGTACGTTATCCATGGGAGACGCAACGACGCATTTCTATTTACCCATTTGTATGGTGGTTTGCTACGAAACCATCATATGATGGACAAGGATTGGGTGGCAAGTTATTAAAATATGTTGAAGAAACATATCTTAGAGACACACTTAAGGTACCTGCCGTTACGCTAGGTACATCTGCGCGTAAGCATCCATGGCTATTAGATATATACAAAAGAAGGGGTTATGAAGTATACGCAGAACATGAAAGTAACGATGGTGATTTAGGTGTTATTATGAGAAAAGTATTAATTCCAGAACGTTTTGATGAAGAAGTATTAGGACAACCACCATTTTAGTTGATTATATATAAAATAGGGAATTCCTTTAGGTTATATCTAAGGGAATTCCCTATTTTTATAGTTTTATGTGAAAATATTCACAAAAACTAATGGAAATATATTACAATGCAAGGGTAAAGGGAGGGCGTCATTATGGGAAAAAATGTTCTCGTTGTACATGGTATGAGACGAGGTGTTCAGAATAAAGCTTTGAAATATTTTATATCTCAACTTTTTAAAAATAGTAATATCAACTATCAAATCGCATTTTTAGAAAGTGATACGAACGATTTCTATAACGTGATTTCGACTTTAGTAAAGCAAGGTAAATTTGAATTTAATATTGTACCGTTATTATTATTTTCAGCAAAACATTATTTAAAAGATATCCCAGAAATCTTACAGCATATTAAAGAAATGTTTCCACATATGAGATACCGTATTACACCACCACTAAGTACGCATCCTCATTTAATTAACATTATTGACGAAAAAATTAATGCGGCAATGTTCAATAGACCATCAATAAATAAAGTGATTTTTATTGCACATGGTAGTGAAAACTATGAACAACCTATTGTTCAACTTAAGCAACTAATTCAGCAATGTAATATTGTAAATAAATCAATTGATATGTTGACGCTATATGGTGAATATAATTATCAAAAAATATTGCCTAAGATATTAGAAGAAACACAGAACATATTGATTGTTCCTATCTTTTTATATGATGGTTATTTAGTTAATAAAATGAAAAGTAAAATTTCAAAAATGCGTATGGCGAATCATATTGAATATACTGAATCATTAAATTTTCATCCAATATTAGAAATGATAATCAAGGATCAAATTACACAATTGGAGGTGTATCGCAATGTATCCAGTCCAACTTAATTTAGCGAATAAACATCTTGTAATTATAGGTGGAGGTAAGGTTGCCTATCGAAAATTCCAACAGTTAAAGACTGAATCAATAGCTTCATTAACTATCGTAAGTCAGACATTTTTGCCAGAGTTTTTTCAAGCCAAACAATCAAATTTGAAATTAATAACAAAATGTTATGACCGAAATGATATTGAAAAGGCAGATATTATTATTATTGCTACGAATGACCCACATGTTAATAACCAAATAAAAAAGGATTCACGACCAACACAGCTTGTTAATCACACAGGAGATAAAACACAATCAGATTTTTATAATATGCCTGAAATTCAATATAAAAATATAAATATTTTATTCAGGTCAGATGGCAATGATTATAACAAAGTTAAAAAAATATCTCATGCAGTGGAAAATTTTTTGATAGAGGTATATAAGGAGGATTATCATGTCTAAAAAAAGGTTAGTTATGATTGGAAATGGAATGGCAGGTCTACGAACGATAGAAGAAATATTAGAAAGAGATACTGAACGTTATGAATTTACGATTATCGGTAAGGAACCTTATCCTAATTACAATAGAATTATGCTTTCGAATATTTTACAGAAAAAAATGACTGTTGATGAAACGATTATGAATAGTTATGAATGGTATGAGTCATATGGTATTAAGCTTATTGTAAATGATCCTGTCGTATCAGTGAATCGTGAGAACAATGAAATTGTAACAGAAAAAGGAAAGCATCTTAACTATGATATTTGTATTTTTGCAACAGGTTCAAGTGCATTTGTGTTACCAATACCGGGAGCTCAATTTAATAGTGTAATAGGTTGGAGAACAATAGAAGATACTGAACGCATGATTGAGATTGCACAGACTAAAAAACATGCCATCGTTATAGGTGGTGGATTATTAGGTTTAGAATGTGCACGTGGACTGATGGATCAAGGTATGGACGTAACTGTAATTCACCTTGCAAAATGGTTGATGGAAATGCAGTTAGATAAAAAAGCTGGTGAATTGCTTAAAGCAGATTTAGAAAAACAAGGTATGCACTTTAGGATGCAAGCACGTACTGAAGAAATCTTAGGTGAACAAGATGTAACAGGCATCAAATTGTCAGACGGTTCGATTTTAAAAGCAGACTTAGTGGTTATGGCTGTAGGTATTCGTCCATACACGCAAGTGGCACAAGCATCTGGACTTGAAGTCAATAAGGGGATCGTTGTAAATGATTTTATGCAGACAAGTGATAAGCATGTTTATGCAGTAGGAGAATGTGCTGAACATAAAGGGAAAACTTATGGGTTAGTAGCACCATTGTATGAACAAGGCAAAGTACTTGCAGATTATTTAACTGATAATCCTACTGAAGGATACCAAGGTTCTACTACATTTACGTCATTAAAAGTTTCGGGATGCGATTTATATAGTGCTGGTCTGATACATGAGAGTGATGAAGTAAAAGGTGTCGCAATCTTTGATAGCATGCATAAACATTATAAAAAAGTATTTCTTAAAGAAGGTCATATCGTTGGTGCGGTGTTATATGGGGATATAGAAGAAGGTTCTAGATTTTTTAATATGATGAAGAAAAAAGAAACCATACAAGACTACACGATCGCATCATTGCTGCACAAAGGTGGAGAATCAAGTAGTTTTGATGTCGCAGAAATGGCTGATGACGAAACTATTTGTGGCTGTAATGGTGTAAATAAAGGCACTATTGTTGAAGCGATAAAGCAAAATGGTTTAACGCGTATTGACGAAGTGACACAACTAACAAAAGCTGGTAATTCTTGTGGGAAATGTAAGGGACAAATAGGGCAAATCCTTGAACATACACTGGGTGATGATTTTATTGCAGCTAAACCTACAGGCATATGTGCATGTACAGATTTAACACGAGATCAAATTGTAACTCAAATTAGAGCGAAATCACTTAAAACTTCTAAAGAAGTTCGTCATGTTCTAAACTTTAAGGATAAAAATGGTTGTCCTAAATGTCGTCCTGCCATTAATTATTATCTTAATATGATTTATCCGTTCGAACATATTGATGAAATTGAATCAAGATTTGCGAATGAACGTTATCATGCTAATATCCAAAATGATGGCACCTTCTCTGTCATTCCTCAAATGAGAGGTGGCGTAACTGATGCAGAGCAACTTATAAAACTAGGTGAAGTAGCTAAAAAATATAACGTACCCCTAGTCAAAGTGACTGGTTCACAACGTATTGGATTTTATGGCATTGAGAAAGAATTATTGCCACAAATCTGGTCAGAATTGGGTATGCGTTCAGCATCAGCATATGGTAAAAAGACTCGATCCGTGAAGAGTTGTGTTGGTAAAGCTTTTTGTAGATTTGGAACACAAAATACGACAAGATTAGGAATCCGTTTAGAAGAAACATTTGAATATATTGATACACCACACAAGTTTAAGATGGGAGTTTCAGGATGTCCTAGAAGCTGTGTCGAATCAGGTGTTAAAGATTTTGGTGTTATTGGAGTAGAAAATGGATATCAAATTTTTATTGGTGGTAACGGCGGTACAGAAGTTACAATTGGACAATATTTAACAACTGTAGAAACTGAAGCGGAAGTATTAAAACTTTGTGGCGCATTGATGCAATATTATAGAGAAACAGGTAACTATGCAGAACGTACTGCACCATGGTTAAATCGATTAGGATTTGAACATGTGAGTAGTATTTTGTTTGATAAAGCAAAACAAGATGTACTTTATGCACGAATTTTAGAAGCTAAATGCGCAGTGGAAAAAGAGCCATGGTCTGAGATTGTAAATAGTAAAAAAGAACAAAAAATATTTGAAGTGGAGAAGGTGTAAAATATGAGCGCTAAAAATAGGATTAAAGTAACGTCAATAGACACACTTACACCATTAGTCGGTAAAAAAATTAAATTACACAATAAAGAAATTGGTATTTTTTTAACGGAAGAAGGTAGTATTCATGCCATTCAAAATCGATGTCCTCACAAAGATGGTCCACTTTCAGAAGGGACAATGAGTGGTGATTATGTTTTTTGTCCATTACATGATCAAAAAATAGACTTGAATAGTGGTTTAGTACAAGCGCCAGATGAAGGTTGCGTTGAGGTGTTCAGAACAGAGGTACAGGATGGGGATGTGTATGTATGGGTTTGAATAAGGTTGGAAAAGTATACCTTATCGGTGCGGGTCCCGGCAATCCGGAATTATTAACGAGAAAAGCTGAACGTTTAATTCGAAAAGCAGATGTTATATTATATGATCGCCTTGTGAATCCATTTATCATTCAGATGGTTAGTCCAGGTGTAGAAATAATTGATGTTGGAAAAAAACCTTACCATAAACATATTCAACAAGAGGAAATCAATAAATTGCTTGTTGATGCAGCTTATTCACATCACTGCGTTGTACGGTTGAAGGGCGGAGATCCAGCTATTTTTGGAAGAACACATGAAGAAGTCTCAGCGCTAAATAAACAGAACATTGAGTGCGAAATCGTACCAGGTATTACTTCTGCTAGTGCAGCTGTTGCAAGCATGAAACAAGGGCTTACCGCTCGTCAGATTGCTACACATGTTACTTATACGACAGGACATTTTTGTAAAATGCATACTGATAAAGTAGAATTGGACAAATTATTATCAGGAGGCACATTAGCCATTTATATGGGTATTAGAAATTTAAAAACGATTATGCATGAAATATATCAACAAACCAAGAAAGATTATCCAGTTGTAGTGATATATAATGTATCTACTTATAAAGAGAAATTAATCCAAGGTACAGTAACAACGATTGACCAATTGATTGAAACACAAAGTTGTTCGTTTATGCCAGGTGTCGTTTTGGTAGGAGATTTAATGGCTGAATTACCTTGTGTTACTAGTTTAAGTCAGTCTCAAACTAAAAGCTATTTGATTACTGGTGAACATCAATCAGCTTTAGAAAAGGCATTATCGCTCTATAGTGAAGGTCATTTTTGTTTGATTGATGTTATAGATACATCTATTTATCATAAAACACAGATTGAATTTATGAACGATATTAAAGAACAATATTTATTTGATGAACATATTAAATTAATGTAATAATTTAATTTGCTGTACTAGAAAGTTTTTTCTTAATATGATTCAGAATCATTGATATCTTGACTATATAATGAGACTCGAACCATAATTTTAAGCAGCACGCCAATACCTTTAAAATTTTAATATTTTTATAAATAAAGGAACTAATCCGTTAAATATTTTTAATGGATTAGTTCTTTTTTGTATTAACAAAAATCTACCATAAACTGTGGCATATTACATATTTAAAATGAATTTTAGAAATAATTAGGGCTTTTTGATATTCAATTAGGTAAATCCCTAATATATAGAAAGGTTTAATAAACGTACAATTTAAGTAAGAAATGAAAAGTAATTACGACAAAGATGTTCATAGAATATATTTCTTATTTGTAATGATGTTGAGAGGATGTATAAAATGAAGAAATTTGGTATGAAATTTTTTAAACCAACTGAAAAATTCAATGGTAATTGGTCAGTGCTTGAAAGTAAAAGTAGAGAATGGGAAAAGATGTATCGCGAACGTTGGAGTCATGACAAAGTAGTGAGAACAACACATGGTGTTAACTGTACAGGGTCTTGTTCATGGAAAGTGTTTGTTAAAAATGGAGTGATTACTTGGGAAAATCAACAAATTGATTATCCAAGTTGTGGCCCAGATATGCCTGAATTTGAGCCGAGAGGTTGTCCGCGTGGTGCGTCATTTTCTTGGTATGAATACAGTCCCTTGAGAATTCGATATCCATATATTCGTGGTAAGTTATGGGAACTATGGATAGATGCATTAGAAAAGCATGATGACAATACTGTTGCAGCATGGGCATCTATAGTAGAAGACGAAGAAAAAGCTAAGATATACAAACAGGCTCGAGGAAAGGGTGGGCTTGTAAGAACGAACTGGAAAGATGTTTCCAAACTAATTTCGGCTCAAATTATATATACGATTAAAAAATTTGGTCCTGATAGAATAGCAGGATTCACACCAATTCCTGCTATGTCTATGCTGAGTTATGCTTCTGGTGCCCGTTTCATTAGCTTATTGGGAGGAGAAATGCTCAGTTTCTATGATTGGTACGCAGATTTACCACCAGCATCTCCGCAGATTTGGGGAGAACAAACAGACGTACCAGAATCAAGTGATTGGTATAATGCTTCATACATTATGATGTGGGGATCTAACGTGCCATTAACTAGAACACCAGATGCTCATTTTATGACAGAAGTACGTTATAAAGGTACGAAAGTCATTTCTGTTGCGCCTGATTATGCAGAAAATGTAAAGTTTGCAGATCATTGGTTGGCACCACATCCTGGGACAGATGCAGCAGTTGCGCAAGCAATGACACATGTGATTTTGCAAGAATATTATGTGAATCAGCCTAACGCTTATTTTATCAACTATTCTAAACAATATACAGATATGCCATTCATTATTATGTTAGATGAGGATGCTAATGGTTTGAAAGCAGGTCGCTTTTTAAGAGCAGAAGATTTAGGGGTAGATACACCAAATGGTGACTGGAAACCTGTTATTTTCGATAAAATACAACAACATTTAACCGTCCCTAATGGGACAATGGGTCAACGCTGGGAAGAAGGTAAACAATGGAATCTTAAACTAGAAGATGAACAAGGATTTAAAGTTGATCCAGCGCTAAGCCTTGCAGAAGATGAATATGAAATCAAACAAATTCAATTTCCTTATTTCAATAATGAAGGGAATGGCGTTTTTGAAAGACCTATTGCTGCTAAGAAAATTGAATTAGCTAACGGTGAACAAAAATATGTTGCGACTGTGTATGATTTGATGACGAGTCAATATGGTATACGACGTTTTGAACATAAATTAGAAGCACAAGGATACAACGATGCGTCCTCGTATTATACACCTGCTTGGCAAGAAAAAGTGACAAGTGTGAATGCCAATGTGGTGGTACAAGTTGCCAGAGAATTTGCACAGAATGCTATCGATACACAAGGTAAATCAATGATTATTATGGGTGCAGGCATAAATCATTGGTTTAACTCAGATACGATATATCGCGCTATTTTGAATCTTGTATTACTCTGCGGATGCCAAGGTGTTAATGGTGGCGGTTGGGCGCACTACGTAGGTCAAGAGAAATGTAGACCAATTGAAGGATGGAATACCATAGCTTTTGCTAAAGATTGGCAAGGACCACCACGCTTACAAAATGGTACAAGCTGGTTTTATTTTGCTACGGATCAATGGAAATATGAAGAATCAAACGTAGATAGTATTAAGTCACCTTTAGCAGAAAATATCAAGCATCAACATCCTGCAGATTATAACGTATTAGCAGCCAAATTAGGTTGGCTACCATCTTATCCACAATTTGATAAAAATAGTTTGTTATTTGGAGAAGAAGCAAAAGATGATGGCGCATTTAATAACGATGAAATTTTAAAACGAGCAATAGCATCTGTAAAATCAAGAGAAACTAAATTTGCAATTGAAGACCCAGACGCTAAGGAAAATCATCCAAAAACTTTGTTTTTATGGCGCTCTAATTTAATTTCAAGCTCAGCAAAAGGGCAAGAATATTTTATGAAACATTTACTAGGTGCTAAATCTGGTTTGATGGCCGAAGCAAATGAAGATACAAAACCAGAAGAAATCAAATGGAGAGATGATACAGAAGGCAAACTAGATTTACTCGTATCATTGGATTTCAGAATGACTTCTACTCCGTTATATTCGGATATTATCTTGCCTGCAGCAACTTGGTATGAAAAACACGATTTATCTTCGACAGATATGCATCCTTTTGTACATCCGTTTAATCCAGCCATTGATCCTTTATGGGAGTCTCGTTCAGATTGGGATATCTTTAAAACATTAAGTAAAACCTTATCCGAAACTGCTAAAACACACTTAAACGGCCTCTATAAAGATATTGTAACTACACCGCTAGCACATGATACTTCACAAGAAATCTCTAATGTGAATGGTCAAGTGAAAGATTGGACTAAAAATGAAATAGAGGCAATTCCCGGAAAGACTATGCCAGGATTTGCTGTGGTTGATAGGGATTATACAAAAATCTACGACAAGTTTGTTACGGTAGGACCTTTATTAGAAAAAGCTGAGATAGGTGCACATGGTGTGAGCTATACTGTGGCAGAGCAATATGAAGAACTTAAAAGCATGGTAGGTACGTGGCATGATGAAGATGAACATTCAATTAGAAATGAGCTTCCTAGAATAGATACCGCAAGACGTGCTGCAGATGTCGTATTAAATCTATCTTCAGCTACAAATGGTAAATTATCACAAAAATCTTATGCAGATTTGGAACGACAAACAGGAATGAAACTTAAAGATATTTCTAGTGAACGTGCATCTGAAAAAATAACATTTTTAAATATTACCGCACAACCGAGGGAAGTTATTCCAACAGCTGTTTTTCCTGGTTCTAATAAAAATGGTCAAAGGTATTCTCCGTTTACTACGAATATAGAACGTTTAGTGCCTTTTAGAACACTAACTGGGAGACAAAGTTATTATATTGATCATGAAATTTTTCAGCAATTTGGTGAAAATCTACCCGTTTATAAGCCGACTTTACCGCCGATGGTTTTTGGTTCACGTGATAAGAAAGTGCAGTTAGACGAAAGTACGCTTGTCTTACGGTACTTAACGCCACACGGTAAATGGAATATTCACTCTACTTATCAAGATAATCAACATATGTTGACATTATTCAGAGGTGGTCCGACGGTATGGATTTCATCTGAGGATGCAGCAGCACATGATATTCAAGATAATGAATGGCTAGAAGTTTATAATCGTAATGGTGTAGTTACAGCTAGAGCTGTAGTATCACATCGTATGCCTAGGGGAACGATGTTTATGTATCATGCTCAGGATAAGCACATTGAGACACCTGGGTCTCAACTGACAGACACACGTGGTGGTTCTCATAATGCACCTACACGCATTCATTTGAAACCAACACAACTTGTTGGAGGTTATGGTCAGATCAGTTATCACTTTAATTATTATGGACCAATAGGAAATCAAAGAGATGTTTATGTCGCAGTGAGAAAACTGAAGGAGGTTGACTGGCTTGAAGATTAAAGCACAAGTTGCAATGGTATTGAATTTAGATAAATGTATAGGATGTCATACGTGCAGTGTGACTTGTAAAAGTACCTGGACAAACCGTCCAGGTGCAGAATATATGTGGTTTAATAATGTTGAAACAAAACCAGGCATTGGTTATCCAAAAAGATGGGAGGACCAAGAACATTACAAAGGTGGCTGGTTTTTAAACAAAAAAGGTAAATTAGAACTAAAGTCTGGTAGTAAATGGTCAAAAATTGCTCTTGGTAAAATTTTCTATAATCCAGATATGCCTGTAATTAAAGATTATTATGAACCATGGACATATAATTATGAACACTTAACTCAGGCTAAAGCAGGAAATCATTTACCAGTAGCAAAAGCACATTCCATTATTTCTGGTGATAAATTAGATTTAAAGTGGGGGCCAAATTGGGAAGATGATTTGGCAGGTGGTCATGTTACAGGGCCTGAAGACCCAAATATTCAACGTATTGAAGAGGACATTAAGTTTAAATTCGATCAAACTTTTATGATGTATTTACCAAGATTATGTGAGCATTGTTTGAATCCAAGCTGTGTTGCCTCATGTCCCTCAGGAGCGATGTATAAACGCGACGAAGATGGCATTGTGTTAGTTGACCAAGAAGCGTGTAGAGGTTGGAGGTACTGCATGACAGGTTGTCCATACAAAAAAGTATACTTTAATTGGAAGACAAATAAAGCAGAGAAATGTACTTTTTGTTTCCCAAGAATTGAAGCGGGATTACCGACAGTATGTTCTGAAACATGTACTGGACGTATGAGATATTTGGGTGTTCTGTTATATGACGCGGATAGAGTTGAAGAAGCTGCTACAGCCGAAAACGAACAAGATTTATATGAAAAACAGTTAGATTTATTTTTAAATCCATATGATGAAAGTGTCATTGAACAAGCACAAAAAGATGGTGTATCTATGGAATGGATAGAAGCAGCTCAAAATTCACCTATATATAAATTAGCCATTGAATATAAACTTGCATTTCCGTTACATCCAGAATATCGTACAATGCCTATGGTATGGTATTGCCCACCTTTGAGTCCAATCATGAGTTATTTCGAAGGTAAAACCGCTATAGATGCTAATAGAAATCCAGATATGATATTCCCTGCAATAGAAGAAATGCGTTTGCCAATACAGTATTTAGCTAGCTTATTTACTGCTGGAAAGACAGAACCGGTCAAAGCAGCATTGCAAAAAATGGCTATGATGCGAAGCTATATGAGGGCTCAAGTGACAAATAAACCTTTTGATGAAGATAAATTAGCGAGATTGAGTCTGACTGAACGTCAAACAAAAGATATGTATCGTTTATTAGCAATTGCAAAACATGAAGACAGATTTGTAATTCCAACTTCGCATAAGGAAGCGTATATGGATACGTATCGTGCACAAGGTAGTCAAGGCTACGGTGGAGAGTATTTTGGTGCAAATTGTGAAGGATGTGGGGTTCCAGTAGGAACGACTTCTGAAAAGTCAGGGCAAGCAATATACAATGATAATTTCTATGGAGGGATATTCCGTGATTAACATAGAACAGTTTAAATCATTTCAAGAAACACTGGGATATTTTGCGCAACAATTGGAATTTCCAAAAAAGATGACTTTGCATTCTAATATTTTTGAAAGCATCATTCATAATCAACACCCAGCTTATAAGGATCTTATGACATATCGTCAGCAGGTACATGAGTATACATTTTTAGAATTTCAACAATTATATTCTAATACATTTGATTTTAATAAAAATGCCCCCTTGTATATGACTTATAACAAATTTGATACACAAAAAGAACGAGGACAATTATTAGCGAAATTGAAAGTTTTATATGAAATGTTTGGACTTAAAATGGCAGACAATGAACTATCTGATTTTTTACCATTGATGCTAGAGTTTTTATATGTTGCACAATGGCAAAATGATCCAAGAGCAAAAGGAAACATTGAATTTGTCATCATGATTATTGAAGACGGTACTTATGCTATGGCAAATCATTTAGCAGAACGAAATAGTCCTTATTATTATTTAATTAAAGCGTTAAGAGAGACATTAAAAGTATGTATTGAGCCAACAAATGAGGTGAAAGCGAATGTTTAACCAATTTTTATGGGTCATATTCCCTTATTTATGTGTTGCAATATTTTTCCTAGGACATATTGCAAGATTTAAATTCGATAAATTTTCATGGACTGCAAAATCAAGTGAATTCATAGAGAAAAAAAGATTACAATGGGGAAGTTTAATGTTTCACCTGGGAATTATTCCAGTAGCAATGGGACATTTTGTTGGTTTAGTCATACCTGCTTCTTGGTTACGAACGTTAGGTGTTAATGACCACTTATATCACATTGGTGCAGTGTATATTGGTAGCATATTTGGTATAATAACATTGATAGGTATGCTGTTGTTAACCACACGACGCATTACACAGAAAAACATTAGAAAACTAAGCTCAGCCTCAGATATTATTGTGAATTTTTTATTGTTAATCATTGTTTGCATGGGTTGTTATGCGACTTTAGTGACCAATGCAGTTACACCAGATTTTGATTATCGGACATCAATATCTATTTGGTTTAGAGATTTATTTGTCTTTTCACCTGACGCAACATTAATGGCTAATGTACCTATAACATTTAAAATTCACGTGTTGTTAGGCTTTACCATTATGGCATTGTGGCCATTTACGCGACTGGTTCACGTGTGGAGCGTACCGTTAACATATGTGAGTAGAAGTTATATCATTTATCGTAAACATAAGGTGTGAAAGGAGGTCATGCATTGGGTTCATTGCCTTTAAATAAAAAAATTGATTATCAAGCAGCTTTAAATTTAATACGTACAAGAGAAGGTTTTGACTTTGCAGGTTTAGCATTTTATGAGCAAGAAAATCAAGTATCACCGATTAAATGGCATTATGTTTCTGGCAATTTAAATAATAGATATAAGTTAATAGTCTTAAGAAAAGGTAAAGGACTCGCGGGCAATGTTATGAAAACGGGTAAACGCATGATCATTGAAGATGTAAATCAAATTTTATTACCCTCAGAAAAACATAAATATCCTATTGTTTTAACTGAATTACTAACTGCCATGGTGGCTATACCTTTGTGGTATAACAGACAAGTTTACGGTGTTTTGTTATTAGGTCAGAGGGATGGAAATCCATTACCTTTAGCACATGGTGACATTTCGATAGCTGATGTTTTAGGAATTTTTAAAGAAGAAGATTAGGTGATGATCGTGCAAGTAAATCAAATGGAAGATATGACTGAATTATTATTGCAGTATTTCAATAATACAAGAGAAAAAATAGTGTTTGTTGATAATAAGGGGAAAGTTATTGCTAAGAATCAAGCTGCAAAAGATATCATTTCCAATGATGAGGACTATCGAGATATGACTAATGTGATTTGTAATCGATGTGATGGATATACTAATGAGTTTGATTTACAATCTTGCAAAAATTGTTTTCTTGAAGCAGAAGAAGTTGGTAATACAAGCTTTCAAGTATTTATGAAAACTAATCGAGGTACGATTGAACCATTTACTGCAACGTATCAAACGATTGATCCGGTAAATGATATCAAAGTATTTACATTGCAAAATGTATCTCCACAAATTGAACGTCATGATAAGATGTATCAACGTAAAATGATGCAAAAAACAATTTCTGCTCAAGAAAATGAAAGAAAACGTATTTCAAGAGAGCTACATGATAGCGTTGTTCAAGAAATGCTGAATATTGATGTTGAGTTAAGGTTGTTAAAGTATCAGCAAGAAATACAAGATTTAGTTGCTGATTCGAAACACATAGAAGGACTTATGTCCAAACTCATTGATGATATACGTAACCTTTCTGTTGAATTGAGGCCTTCATCTTTGGATGATTTAGGATTAGATGCAGCATTCAAAACATATTTCAAACAAGTTGAATCTAATTACGGCATGGAGATTATTTATCATTCAAGTCTAGATGCACAACGCTTTGACAATGAAATAGAAACGGTTGTTTATCGAGTAGTACAAGAAGCATTATTTAATGCAATTAAGTATGCCAATGTGGACAAAGTTGAAATTGACTTACATTATAATCGTAATAGGTTAATAGCTGAAGTCGTTGATAGAGGCATAGGATTTATTAAAACTGATCAGCCACAAGGTACTGGATTAGGTATTTATGGTATGTATGAACGCGCAGAATTAGTAAATGCTGAAGTAAATGTCGATAGTCAAATTGGAAGAGGTACGATAGTGACTTTAGAAGTTCCAATTTAAGGGAGTAAGGAGAATAAATTTTGAGAATAGTTATTGCAGATGATCATGCTGTTGTCAGAACAGGATTTTCTATGATTCTAAATTACCAAGATGATATGGAAGTTGTCGGTACAGCTGCTGATGGCTTAGAAGCTTATCAAAAAGTAATGGAACATAAACCTGATGTATTAATTATGGATTTGAGTATGCCTCCAGGAGAGTCAGGACTGATTGCTACTAGTAAAATAGCAGAAAGTTTTCCTGAAACAAAAATCTTAATATTAACAATGTACGATGACGAAGAGTACTTATTTCATGTATTAAAAAATGGCGCAAAAGGTTATATCTTGAAAAACGCGCCAGATGAACAACTCATTTTAGCAATAAGAACTGTATATCAGGGTGAAACATATGTAGATATGAAATTAACGACTTCTTTAGTGAATGAATTTATTAGTAATAGTTCCAAAGACGAAACGGCTACATCAGACCCTTTTAAAATTTTATCTAAAAGAGAAATAGAAATATTGCCTTTAATTGCAAAAGGTTATGGTAATAAAGAGATAGCAGAAAAATTATTTGTATCTGTAAAAACAGTAGAAGCACATAAAACACATATTATGCAAAAATTAGACTTAAAATCAAAACCGGAATTAGTAGAATATGCGATGAAGAAAAAACTTGTGGACTTTTAATCGAGTTACTTCTGACAACAAATAATATGGTAATGTCATAATTTATTAATAAGTCTATGCAAATTTTTACGATATAATGTATTGTTAAACAACAGATAACTGAGGATAAGATATAAATTTCATGCTCAAGATAAAGGACTAATCCATTTGCATATGGATTAGTCCTTTTTATATTAAAATGTAGTGAATTTGAGCGTGTATACTTGTTTGGGATATGATTTACATTGTCTGAGCTTGTAGCCCATCTATCATATTATTCCCAAGGCATCCACACGTTATTAAATCGTTGCAAATCATGTGTTCAGTATAAAAGAAAAATTGATATAGAACAGTATTTTAATGATGAAGTAAAAGTTACTTTGCTCCTCATTTGCATGCCATCTTAGGCATGAATCAAGATGATTGAAAACTCATTTCCGCTTTAAGCTCCTCACATAGTTTCTTCTTTTACACAAATTAAAATTTAAATTGAATTTATTATTGAAAAAAGAATAGGGGAAATTTTAGAGAACTTAAGGGATAATCCTTATGTTTATTATTTCACAAAGATTTTACAATAGCCATATAGCCAGTATTCTACAAATATTAATATTCCAAAAAATTCGTATATTACACCGGTTTTACCTTTCATAATTTAGTCCTTAATACTTCATAATAAATAATATTATTGTAGGCGCTTGTAGAATACTAGGCTTAATTATAAAAAATTAAATGTAGGTGAATGTAATGAACAAAGCTAGTGGTGGATTTCAATTAACTTTACAATCTTTAAGTTTAGTTGTGGGTTTTATGGCGTGGAGCATTATTGCACCGCTAATCCCTTTTATATCTCAAGATATTAATATAACAGGAAATCAGCTTTCAATTATATTAGCCATACCTGTAATATTAGGTTCTGTTTTAAGAGTGCCTTTTGGCTATTTAACGAACATAATAGGCGCTAAATGGGTGTTTTTCTGTAGTTTTATCATTTTATTATTTCCAATTTATTTTTTGAGTCAGGCTCAAGGGACAGGGATGCTCATGGCATCAGGATTCTTTTTAGGCGTTGGAGGTGCGGTGTTTTCTGTTGGTGTAACATCAATCCCTAAATATTTTCCTAAAGAACGCGTTGGTTTAGCAAATGGTATTTATGGCATGGGTAATATCGGAACTGCAATTTCTTCTTTTTTAGCGCCCCCAATCGCATCAATTATTGGATGGCAAACGACGGTCAGAAGTTATTTAGTAGTGATTGCTTTATTTGCTATTTTTATGTTCTTTTTTGGTGATCCGAAAGAGAAAAAAGTAAAAGTGCCTTTAGTTGAACAATCTAAGCGTTTATTTAAAGATTTGAAATTATATTATTTATCACTTTGGTATTTCATTACTTTTGGTGCATTTGTAGCATTTGGTTTGTTTTTGCCGAATTATTTAGTGCAACAATTTGGTATTAGTGAAGTAGATGCAGGTATACGTTCAGGTGTATTCATTGCACTTGCAACATTTTTGAGACCTTTAGGTGGTATATTAGGCGATAAATTTAATGCGGTGATGTTATTAATGATAGATTTTACATTGATGATTGTTGGCGCAATTATTTTAGGATCTTCAAATCATATTTTACTATTTACGATAGGTTGTTTATTAATTAGTGTTTGCGCTGGTTTGGGGAATGGACTTATTTTTAAACTTGTGCCTTTCTATTTCAGTAAAGAGGCAGGGACTGCAAATGGTATTGTTTCTATGATGGGCGGATTGGGTGGATTCTTTCCACCGATTGTTATTTCATATGTCACAATGCTATCAGGTAGCAGTCACTTAGCATTTTTATTATTAGCGTTATTTGGAATCATAGCATTAGTAACAATGGGGCAAATGTTAAAAAAAGTAAGTTAAAACTATAAATTTCACAAAAAAATGAAGTTTTACTTCAGACTGTCGACAAAATCTCCGACTTTGTTGGCAGCTTTTTATACACGCTTTCCGCGGGCACTGCCTTAGCCTGTAGTCTTCGGCTAGTGCTATTCCCGCAGGAGTCGGCATAAATCACTGCCAATATTATAATATATGTAAATTAAGCAGTGGTCGTGATTATTCTGATGAATAAATCAATTGATAAAAGAGATCAATATGAAATGATTTCTATCTCTGAATTAGTCCTTAATAATCATTGATTACGTAAAGTCGATGCGATATTAGATTTAAATTTTGTATATGAACTTGTCGAAGACAAATATTTGAAAAAACTATATAAATAAAAAATAGATAAACCCTTCGCAAATTAATGCGAAAGGTTTATCTACTTTCTGAAGCAACATTTCAAAAATGAAGTGTTGTTTTTCAAATTGATTGTTAATCAATTTGAATGTTAGAAGAGGAAGACTCTTTTTTCTCTTTTTTAGGCAAAGTGACATTTAACATGCCATTTTCATAAGATGCTTTAATGCCGTTTTCATCGACATTATCAAATTGATATTGACGTTTTACATCACTAAAGCTACGTTCTTGATGGATAATGCGTCCATTTTCATCTTCTTTATTATTTTCAAATGACTGTTTACCTTCTATTGTTAAAATATTATCTTCAAACTGTAGATTAATATTTTCTTTTTCCATACCTGGTAACTCTGCTTCCACAATGTAAACATCTTCTAATTCTTTAACATCTGTTTTAATACTATTAGCACCTGGAAATTGATCAAAAAATTGACGTCCGAAATCTTTAAATAAATTACTAGGATTTACATCGAAAAATGAATTATCGAATGGTTTCATATTGAATGCCATAAAGCATCTCTCCTTATATTATGATTTGTTTTGTTACGATTTAATCAATATTAATTTGTTTTTTTGTATGATGAATAGGTAAAGTAACATTTAATATACCATGGTTCAGCGTAGCTTTAATATTTGGTTCATCTACGTTTTTAAATATAAATTGTCTATTTTGGTTGTTAGAATTGCGCTCTTTAATCAAGTAATTATCTTGGTTTTGAGTTATTGTAGAAGTATTTTTAACACTGATCGTCAATGTCTTTTCATCAAATTGAATATCTATATTGTCTTTACTGTAACCTGGTAGTTCAGCAATGACTTGATATGCATCACTTGATTCATATACATCTACTTTAAAATCATGATGCTCAGTTAATAAATTTTCTAGTATATCTGTAGAAAGATTTTGTGTATTTTGCATCATTTTTCACCTCTCCTTTAACCTTATATTTATATTATAATATATTAGTCAAAGAAAGTCAAAGTCAAACTATAGTATTTAACACTTTATGTGTACAGTTCTACCAAAAGCTGATGATAAAAGGGTGATTATTACTTTTATCATCATTACTTTAAATAAAATAAAAAAATAGAGGCAAGTTTAAGTTTAAATTAGCATAAATAAATTACACACTTTAAACGTAGCTTTACCTCTTAATATATTAAATTTCTTTAGTGAAATGTTTATTTACAAAATTTTGTAGTGTTTCTTTTAAGTGAATGGCTTCATCGATATCCATATCAAATTCACTAAAAACTTTTTTGGACACATGGGATAATGAATCCTGAACTTTTGCACCTTGTTCTGTAAGCGCAATTTGTAAATTACGTTCATCATCAATTTCACGTGTTCTACTAACATAACCTTTTTTTTCTAATTTTTTAAGTAAAGGTGTTAGTGTCCCGGAATCAAGATAAACACGTTGTCCAAGTGTTTTAATGTTTATCTTTTCATTTTTTTTAATGGCGAGCATAACTATATAACCAGTGTATGTTAGGTCATGCTCTTTTAAATATGAAGTATATTTTTTTATAATTTCTTTTGAAGAAACGTAAAATAGAAAGCACAGTTGTTCTTCTAAGTAACTTACTTTGTCCTCCATTTAATCACCCCTTTTGAAATTTAACCTTATTATGAACAAAGTACATTGTCAAGGAACTGTTGTGTCCATATTCATAATATTTTTATAATATATATCATTGTGAATAAGTGGAAATTTAAGAACATTTTGTTACAAAAGGTATTAATACTTTATAATTTATTTGTTATCGTTCATAATACTAATATTATGAATTTTAATAAGTAGTCTAGAAATTTAAGAGTATGAGGATTAACAATAGAGTATTTATTATGATTGTTTTTACTTAAAAGGAGATAAATAATGAAGACGTTTTTGAAAATACTGGGACTATTAATCATTTCGTTAATTTTGGCCGTAGCTTTTTTCTTTGGTTTAAGAACATATCAAGGTCACAAAAATTTAGAATTAGTTGATAATTACATGGATGAAAACCATTTAACTGAGAAAATTAAAACAGAGAAAACATTATATAGTGCTAAAAAAGGGTTATATTATAAAGAAATTAAGTTTAAAGATGATTCGGAACATACTTATGTTGTGCAACCAATTAGTACATATAAAGGTATATTAGTGCAAGGTTTTGATCCAGAAACTAAGAAAAATGTAAAAGATGCAAAACATAATGCTTTTAAAGAGAAATATAAACCTAAAGATTAAATAACTCATTATTTAGTGATGTTATCATTTTATAAACTAAAGCAAATCAATATCATGTTGGCTGATTCCGTATATACATATGGCATCAGCCATTTTTGTATTAAATATATTTTAATGTATGTGTTTTAACATATGCTTTACTATATTAAAACTCAAAAACAATAGCATAGTGTCTTACTTATTATCACATGTGAATTAATGACAGTATAATATAATAATTCATACACAATTGAAGTAAAATGAATATAAAAATTAATAGCGATTGTTGATGTTACTCAAATATAAAATTAGTTAAAAGAGTAGTGATTTTATATCCTATTACAACATTATATCAGGCTTGTAGTAAGGTTTAATAACGCCATATCATAGTCTTTAACTGCAATTTTGTGTATTTGTCAAAATAATTATGTTACTTATATATATATAAAATGAGTAAAAATAAAAATTAAGTGTAATAACAACTATTTTTGCTGAAAAAATTTATATCTATATAAAAATTATTTTGATATAATTAAGCAATGTCAGAAGAAGGGGAGAAACATCATGGCAATTATAAGAAGAATCAGTTTACCAATGCAAGTTATTATCGCGTTGGTATTAGGTGTTATCGTAGGTCTATTACTTTATGGACACGACGAAATTGCAAATTACATTAAGCCTTTTGGCGATGTCTTCTTGAATTTAATAAAAATGATTGTAATTCCAGTTGTTTTTTGTTCACTAGCATTATCTATATCAAATGTAGGTGAATCTAAAACAGTGGGGCGTTACGGTTTTAAAACAATTTTATATTTTGAAATTATAACAACAATAGCTATAGGACTAGGCATACTTTTTGCAAATATATTTAAACCAGGGAAAGGTTTAGATCCAGATAAATTACCCAAAGGTGATATTTCAACATATGAATCATCAGCAAAAGCTGCTGAATCATCTACATATGGAAATCACTTTATCGATACAATTGTAAACATAGTGCCTCAAAATCTTTTTGAGGCATTGACTTCAGGTGAATTACTACCAATCATATTCTTTGCAGTATTCTTTGGTGTTGCTTTATCAGCAATTGGCAAAAAAGCAGAACCTGTGAAAGCTGTTTTAAGTGGTTCATTAGAAGCTGTATTTTGGATGATTAATAAAATATTGAAATTAGCACCTATTGGTGTATTCGCATTTATTTGTACGACAATTATGACTTTTGGTGCTTCAGCATTAATACCGTTATTAAAATTACTATTAGTAGTTATCGGCGCAATGATATTCTTTATTATCGTGGTATTAGGTATTGTAGCAAGATTATGTGGAATTAGTATTTTTTCTATTATTAAAATATTGAAAAATGAACTCGTATTAGCATTTTCAACGTCAAGTTCAGAATCCGTGCTACCAATAATAATGAAAAAAATGGAAAACTTTGGTTCTCCAAAGGACATTACATCATTTGTAGTACCTATTGGATATACATTTAACCTCGATGGATCTGCATTATATCAATCAATAGCTGCTTTATTCGTTGCACAGATGTATGGCATCGATATGTCAATTGGGCAACAAATTATGTTAATGGTTACTTTAATGGTTGCTTCAAAAGGTATGGCAGGTGTACCAGGGGTATCAATTGTAGTACTTATTACAACATTGACAACAATGGGATTACCGGCTGAAGGTTTAGCACTGATTATCGGTGTGGATAGACTATTAGACATGGTACGAACTTGTGTGAATGTATTAGGTAACGCATTATCTACCATTGTTATCGCAAAATGGGAAAATGCGTATGACAAAGAGAAAGGTCAAGCATACCTGAAATCTATATAAACTAAATTGAAATTCTGACATTTTTGCACTGAATAGAAAATAAATCTATTCAGTGCTTTTTTATAAATAATGTTAGATTAGGGTAATAATATAAGACGAAAAAAAGCCCCACAAGCATTTCCTATAAAAGCTTGTGGGACTGAATTTTTATTCGAAGTTACTTATTTTACATACCTTTCATGTCCATATCATGAATCTTCATCATTAGACCATGAGGAATGTCATCGTGATCAACGACTTCCATTTTACTATAAGTGTCTTCACCTTCAGATTTAATTAGTTTTACAAAATCACCCTTTTTAGGGTTGAAACCTGATTTAGAAGGTATTTTGACATTTTCTTCTACTTTATGGTCTTTTTCACTGACTACTTTTTCAGCAGTTGTACTATTCTTCATGTAGCCGAAGTATGTCTCTTTTTGGCCGCCTGAAACCATCATAATAACTAAGATAATAGCTACGATAACCATTACGGCACTAATAACAATTGCAAACATTTTATTTTTCAAAATTAGATTCTCCTTTATATACCCTTTTATTCAGTTATATCTGAAATTTTAGCATAATGCAATTGAAGTATAAGCGATGACAAAACTTTTAAATTAAATTGTGCTAATATGTACTTATTTTTTAAATAACGTGGATGAGCTACATGATTATTTACATGCGGGTGATAAACGAATGTATTTTACTTCATCACGGTCAATATCAAATTCTATAGGTGTGTGAGGATAGGTAGTATGTCGTAATTCTGACTTTGGCATATTTGATCGTTCAATATTTTTTAAAAGCGTTTGTTCAATAAAAATATTATTAAATATAGGTGGTAATGCATAATCTATAAAACCATGTTCTCTATTTAACGTGCGTATAAATAAAATTAATTTTGAAGTAATTGTTTGTTGTTTTAATGTAAACTTTCGCTTGTTTGACATTGTATGTGTATTGGAATTGAATAAAAGTAAATGTGTGCATTGTTTTTCTTTTGCAATTAAATAATTGGGTTGTATTAGTATTGTTTTTCCATAAAATGGCTTTAAGAATTGGAATATATAAACAATGGGTTCATATATTCCATGTTGGTTCATTAACGCAACATCGGATATACTTTTGTCCATTAGTTCATAGCCAACAGCAGAACCATTTTTAATCAATTGTATTGTATGTTGCATAATTTCTGTTATTCCTAAAGGTGCTTTTTGATTATATTGAGTGAAGTGATTTTTAGTAAGTTTTGAATATACACATTTATTGGGTTGTAGCTTAGAGAGTGTGATGAATTTATTATAATAATCACTATAACTTGATACGTTATTGAATTGATGGCTATGCTTTAACAACATTGCGCGTAATTCATTACGTTCTACATCAATAAAATTAAAGTCGAAATTAAATCTATGTAAAAGCGTAAAAGTGTGTTTAAGACTTTGAGTTTGGGTTAATACCCCCTCAACGTTGATTGCTAATTTGATATTTATATTTAAACTTCTAGCTTTGATGTATAAGCGGTTAATATCATTTAACTTTAAGTATTCTGAATCAAAGAGAATCATAAAGTTATACATATTATCATGAGTATAATATTTAGGTTTGAATATTATAAATTGAGAAATAGCCTGTTCTATTTGTTCATATTCTTGCTTGGATTTAATTCTAATAACCACACCCATACAGTTTGAAAAAATTGCGTCGATAAAATTGACAATACCATTTAAATTAAGTGAAGTTGATGCTAGATTACTCACATTATTTATAAGTAAATAGCAGTTTGTAAGATCACTAAAATTAAGTTTTTGGTTTAAATTTGTTTGAATAATATCCATAAGGTTATCAATATGAATAAAGATGGTAGGTTGTTTTGCCAAGTCATTGTACTCTAAGTGATCTAAATTGATAATTTCATTATCAATCGTTTGAGTATGGTTGTTTAAGTGAGTTTTGAAATAGTGTGAGTATCCACTTATATCAGTAGTTAATAACGTAATTGGCTTGTTCTGCATTATATTAAGTTTCTTTCTATACGCAAGCGGTGTTAAACAGAGATATGACTTAAATTGATGCGTATAATTAGCATAATGATTGAAACCCATATTTTCAGAAATAAGATAAATTGTGTTGTTACTATTAATAAGTTCATCAAGTGAAAGCGCAATTTTTAAACTTGTAATATAATGTTTAAAACTAATACCTAAATATTTTTTAAATAAAATTGATATGTATGAACTAGATATATATAAAATTGAAGAAATTTCTTTGGACATGATATGTTGTGTAATGTGAGTTTGGATATATTCTGATATTTTATTTAAAAGTTCATTTTCACAATGAATTGTTGGTATATATACATGTTCAGATATTTTTTTAGCTTCATGCTCTAAGGTAGAAATAAGCTCAGTTAATTGAGGTAATTCTGTTGAATTTATGGTGTTTAACTTTTCAATCATGCTTAAAATTATTTGCTTTAAATACGCCTGAGCGTTCAATGCTTTTGCATCATAGTAACAATTAAAAAATAATTGGTTAAGCGGGATGATTTGTTGTATTGGTATTTTTAGTTCAACAAGTTGTTCTGCGTGAGTGATACAAAATAGATCACTGTGATTGATGATAGCGATATTGTTTTCAATCGAAGTTTGTTTACCATTGATATTGATATTCAATTTACTATTTAAAGAAAATAATAGTATGACTTGGTTGATACAACGTTGAGTATCTGTAGTTAAAAAATCGTGGATACATAATGTGGCATGTTCCATTCTATCTAGCAACTCCTGATAACGTATTGTTATATTGACTAAATTACATTATATAATAAATAGTTGTGAATATTAATATATTAAATATAACTATTTTCTTATTTTAAGCCCTAATTCAACTAAGAAAATTAAATTGTGCACATCATTAAATTTAAAGCAGATAAATTAAACGAACTTCTGACACAAAAATTTAAGTATTAAAGAAGGGAATTTATGAAACATATATACTCTAATTATTACAAAATAGACGATAAAATCACTGAACTAAAAAAGGATATTTTAGGTGTCGTTCTACACGATGATGCCGAAAATTATACAGCCCAAAATTATATTGCATGGTTAAATAATCGAATTAAAAAAAATGAATTAGAAAAAGGATGGGCGAGCGTCTACATTGATCAAGACACTTGCTACTGGTTTCACCCGACACAATATACTGAATGGCACTGTGGAAATACATTCGCCAATACGCATTATATTGGTATCGAAAGATGTCAGTCTAAAATAAATGGCGTCTTAACGGATAGTGCATTTATGAAGGTGGAAGAAGTTAGTTTCTGGTTAGCTGCTGCAATTTTAAAGAAATATCAATTACCTGTTAATAGAGAAACAGTGAGAATTCATAAAGAATTTTATGATACTGAGTGTCCAGCTAGATCATGGTTAATTCATTTGCAACAAGCCTCAAACACTTTGTCAAACGTAAATAGGTTAAAAGATTATTTTATCTATAAAATAAAATATTATTATGATGATATTACTAAAGAAGATATGAAGTCTATAGGTTAGTGTCATTAGCAAATTAAAGTAAGTTAGTATTCATTTTTAGATGTCGTTAAAACAATTTGAAAAAACAAAGGACGCTACCATATCAAATGGTAGCGTCCTTTGTTTTAAGCATAATGATCATGCATTCTCATTTTTAATATATGGTGACTTGCGTGTACGTCTTATTTCAAAACTTTTGCTTTCTCCATAGAAATGCGCCCACAAATGAAACGATAACTAATGAAATACCGATTACAATAACCCAAGAGATATAACTATGTTCATCAATAGGTAGTGGTACATTCATACCAAAAAAACTGAATACTAAAGTTGGCAATGTTAAAAAGACGGTAAATAGCGTCAATGTTTTCATTGTATTATTCATTTCATTTGAAAGTAGTGATGCATAAGAAGTAGTAATACTTTCTAATATGTCAGTATATAATCTTGTGGTTTCTAGTGCTTGATTATTTTCTATGACTAAGTCTTCCAGTAAATCTTCATCCTCTTCAAAACGTTTGATTGCAGGCAATCTAAAGAGTTTTTTTACTATAGTTTCATTACCTTTTAAAGCAGCTAAGAAATAAACTAAGCTCTTTTCAACTTCCATTAAATTATATAGTTGCTTGTTTGTCACATTATTTTTTAAATCACGTTCTATACGTAACCTCGTCTTATTTAATAACCTAAGGTTTCTATTATAATGATTTGCAATCGTTAATAATATATTAAGCGCAAATCGGCTATGAAAATGTAAATTTAGATTTTGATGGCTAAATTTTTCAAGAAACTCATTTTCAACATTACATACAGTAAATATTTTCTTATTACCAATTATTATACCTAAAGGAATTGTTATAAATGAGAGTACATTAAGATTTGTATCATTAACAACTGGCAGGTCAAGGATTATAAGGGAATAGCCCGTTTCTTCATCGTATTCAACACGAGAACTTTCCTCAGTATCTAGAGGGTCTCTAATAAAATCTTCAGGTAAATGGTATAAATCTATTAAATGTTCTATTTCTTCCCAATTTGGGTCTACAACATTGATCCATGAAGCATCATCATCTAATGTTGATGCTATTATTTCTTGTGTTTGAGTATGTTTATAAGCAGTGATCACAATACAAATCTTCCCTTCATTAAATTCTTAATTATATTAGCGAAGATTAGAGCGGTTGACAAGTATCTTTCTGCATTAATTTTAATATATGCTAAAGGTAGAAATTTGTGTAATTTATAAATAGCATATTTTAAATCAGCGTAGATATAGGATTTGGAAAGGTTTGCATATTTCAGTGAAATATGATTACAGAAATGTTGAGAAAATCCTTTGCAATTTTAATGATAAATTAACATTAACTTAACAAAAATCAGTTATAATTCACATAGTTTACAAATATTTTAAAGAGGTGTAACGATGGATTCTTCTGTAATGGAGATAATTTTTACCTTTATCGGTGGATTAGGTATTTTTCTATATGGTATTAAACAAATGGGTGACGGTTTGCAAGCCGCAGCTGGTGATAGATTAAGAAGCATTTTAAATACTTTTACAAGTAACCCTTTAATGGGTGTCTTGGCTGGTATGATTGTAACGATATTAATTCAAAGTAGCTCAGGCGCAACAGTAATTACTATAGGACTTGTTAGTGCAGGGTTTATGACTATGCGCCAAGCAATTGGAGTAGTTATGGGAGCGAATATTGGTACTACAGTTACTGCATTTATTATAGGTATTGATATCGGTGAATATTCGCTACCAATTTTAGCAATTGGTGCATTTTTAATTTTCTTTATTCAAAAACGTAAAGTGAAAAATGTTGGTATGATTTTATTTGGTTTTGGTGCATTATTCTATGGTTTAGAATTAATGAGTGGTGCGGTTAAACCTTTAGCAAACTTAGATTCGTTCAAGCAAATTATGTTAGATATGTCTTCTAACCCAATATATGGTGTGTTAGCAGGAACATTATTAACAGTTATTATACAAAGTTCAAGTGCTACAATTGGTATTTTACAAGGATTCTTCGCTAATGATTTAATTAGTTTACATGGTGCACTTCCTGTACTTTTAGGTGATAATATTGGTACGACAATCACTGCGGTGCTGGCCAGTCTAGCAGGTTCATTGGCTGCCAAACGTGTTGCAGCTGTCCATGTACTATTCAATGTGATAGGTGCTATTATTTTCTTAATAATTATGCCACTCTATCAACTAGTTATTGAATGGATGCAAGGGGTTATGAATTTAAAACCTGAAATGGTTATTGCATTTGCACATGGTACATTTAATGTGACGAACACAATCATACAATTACCGTTTATTTTCGTCTTAGCATGGATTGTGACGAAGTTAGTACCAGGTGAAGATTTGAATGAAAAATATAAACCAAGAATGTTAGATAAAAATTTAATAAACAGAGCACCTAATATTGCGTTACAAGAAGCACAAGATGAAATTCAAAATATAGGGCGTATGACATTTGATATGTTCAGACATGCTAAGCATTATGACTATAAAACAGAAAAAGATATACTTCAAAAATATGCTGCTGTCGAAAGTATGTATGACAATGTAAGGCAATATTTAACAAAAATCTCAGAGAAGAAGATATCCAAACAAGATGCAGAAAGAATGTCTGTGTTATTCGATGTTAATCGAACTTTTATTAAAGTAGCAAGTTTAACAGAAGCGTATTTATTAGATTTAAAGAAAAAAGAAACAGAATCAATTCAGATATCTGCAAAAGCAGAACAAAGTATTGAAAGGCTATATAACCATGTCGATGCGTCACTTGAAAAAACAATTGACATGTTTAACGTATATGACAGAGTTAAAAAAGATGAAATCGTTCGCTTGAGTAATGATTCGTATGCATTAGAACATGATTTAAGAAAAAAACACATCAAGCGTTTAAGTTCGGGAGAATGTTCTTTAGAAGGCGGCTTACTTTATTTAGATATGATTGCTATCTTAGAACGTATTGGTTACCATTCTAGAAATATTTCAGAATCTATGATTGATATAGACAATATTGAAAATGAAGATGATGAAGTGGAACATACTTTAGGTTGGTCGTATTAAAATATGATTGTAACCACAATTTATGCAAAAATTAATATTATTTAATTAGGCATGTCATAACAAGAATCACTTTTATGACGAGTCTTTCAAATTAGAGCAGGATAATATCACTTTACTAAAGAGTGATATTATCCTGCTCTTTTTTATTAAATAAGAGGTATTTAGATAGCACTTTTCAGTACGATTGATAAATGATTTGTCAAAAGTTTGGAATACAATGGCATATCAAAATGAACACATTTTTAATCCTTAGTAAATCGATAAGGGTACTTGACAAAATGATAGAGTGAGCCTAAGATTGTAACTAATATAATTTTCAGAAATCGATTGGGGGATTGTTTATGACATCTATTAGCATACTTGATCAAAGTCCAATAGATCACAATGAAACAGTTAGTGAAGGGATAAATAGAACTGTTGAACTAGCGCAATTAGCAGAAGGCCTGAATTATACAAGATATTTTGTTGCAGAGCATCATAATATACAAGAGGTCGTTGGTACGAGCCCTGAAATATTAGTTACACATTTATTAAACCAAACAAGTCGAATAAATGTTGGTTCTGGTGGGGTTATGTTACAGCATTATAGTCCATTCAAAGTGATTGAACAGTTTCATTTTATGAGCCAAATTGCTCCGGGAAGAGTAGATTTAGGTATAGGCAAAGCACCTGGTGGTTTTCCTTTAGCGACACAAGCTTTGCAAGAAGATATTAAAAATGCACCTATGTCTTTCAATGATAAATTTCATCTTTTAAATCAATTTAATAATGAAAACTTTCCTGAAGAAAATCCGTATTCAAATTTAAAAACAACGATTCGTAATAAAGAGATTGAGAAACCGCATGTTTTTCTTTTGGGAGGAAGTGAACGGTCAGCACGCTTTGCAGCAGAAGAAAAAGTCGGTTTTATTTATGCATATTTTTTGAATTCTAATAATGATCTTTTACACAAAGCAATTCGTACATATAAAGCATTTTATCCTGAAGGGAAAATAATTATAGCCTTAGCTGCTGTTGTATCGAATAGTGAAGCAGAAAGCGCGTTAATTGAAGAGGGACGCACAAATTATGTTTTGCACTTTGATGACGGTCAAAAATTAACGGTGTCAAGCGAACATCAAATAGATGATTTTAAAAAGCAAAGTTCAAGAACCTTTGAAATTGAAGAACAACAAATAGAAGTATTTAATGGTACAGCTGAGTCCATAAAACAACAAATTCATGAATTAGATATAGATGATCAAGTTGATGAATTTATGTTTCATATGCCAGTACAAAACCACTCATTAAGATTAAAAACAGTAGAGCAACTAGCACGTGTATATGAGAAAACGAATTTGAAAGCAGGGGTAAAATGACAAATAAAAAAATAGATTTTGGAATTATGTTGAATGGTCCTGGTAGCCATATGCATGCTTGGAAATCAAATGACGTCCCAAGTGATGCAAGTACAAATTTTGATTTTCAACTTGATATTGCTCGTAAAGCAGAAAAAGCTGGCTTTAGTTTCGTTTTTGTAGCAGACGGATTATATATCAATGAAAAATCAATACCACATTTTTTAGATAGACATGAACCATTAACATTTTTAGCAGCACTTGCGCCAATAACACGTCAAATTGGATTAGTAGGTACGATTTCAACTTCATATAGTGAGCCGTTCACAGTGGCCAGACAACTTTCAACCATTGATAAAATCAGTAAAGGCCGTGCAGGTTGGAATGTAGTAACTTCACCTTTAGCTGGAAGTGCTGACAATTATAGCAAAGGAGACCATCCAGAACATGATATTCGATATGATATTGCTGAAGAACATATCCAGGTAGTACAAGGCTTATGGGATTCATATGAAGATGATGCATTTACATTTGATGTTGAGTCAGGCGAATATGTGGATAAAAGTAAGATGCATACATTAGATTACAAAGGTCAATATTTCCAAGTCAAAGGTCCTTTGAATGCAAGTCGTTCTGAACAAGGTCAACCTGTTATATTTCAAGCTGGAGCTTCTCCTAAGGGACAAGCTTATGCAGCTAAATATGCTGATGCTGTCTTTACACTAGGTGAGTCACTTGAGATTGCGAAAAGTAATTATGACAGTATTAAAAACCAAGCCCAAGCATTTGAGCGTGACCCTGATCATGTTAAAGTTTACCCAATGTTAGCACCAGTCATTGGCAAAGATAAAGACGAAGTAGAAAGACGACTAAATGAGCTTAAATCACTAGCGACAATTGAGGAAGCTTTAGATTACTTAGGAAGATATTATGATCATCATGACTTTAGTCAATATGAGTTAGATGCACCATTTCCAGAATTAGGTGATGTAGGGAAAAATAGTTTTCGTGCTACGACTGATGCGATTGCTGAGCGAGCAAAATCACAAAATTTAACGTTAAGAGAAGTTGCTCTAGAAGAAACAGTAAGACAGTCACCATTTACAGGTACTTATGAAGAAGTAGCAGCATTGATAATTGAATGGTTTGAACAAGGTGCAGCAGATGGCTTTATCTTTGGTCCACATGTTTATGGTGAAATATATGATGAATTTTTAAATGAAGTGTTACCAATATTAGAGTCAAAAGGTTATTATTCAAAATCTTATGAAGGTAGTACATTACGTGATCATCTTGGTATTCCTTTTAAAGAAAATAGATATAGTCGAACAAAAGTAGAGCATAACTAATTTAATTGAATTTTAAGGAGTGAAATAGAATGTCTGAATATAGTGCAACTTCACATCATTCGCAAGTAGATGTTGAACAAGAGCAAATAAAAGAAAAAAGAAAATTCCAATTACCACACGTGTTATTAATGATGTTGATGATGATGATGTTTGCATGTTTATTGACATATATCATTCCGGCTGGCGAATTTGATACTACAAAAAGTGGTGAGATTGTACAAGGAACTTATCATGCTATTTCACAAAATCCAGTTAATCCGTTTTATGCGATTACCTTAATATTAAATGGCGGTATACAATCTGCTCAAACTGTAACTTTACTGTTGTTTGTTGGTGGGGCAATTGGTGGTATGTTGCAATTGGACTCAGTGACGAAGTTAACAAATTATATGATATATAGATTTGAACATGCAGGTGCTTTACCTCTTATTATTGGATTATTTTCTTTAATGGCATTTATAGGATTTTTTGTAGGTGGCGATCAGATGATTGTCTTTGTCACGCTCGGTGTAATTTTAGCGAATAGGTTAAAATTAGATCCAATTATTGCCCTTGGTATGACCTTCCTACCTTTGTATATGGCCTTTTCAGTTTCTCCTTCAGGTATGGCTAAAATTGGTCAAATCGTTTATCCGGAGGTCACTTTATATTCTGGATACGGCGGTAGAGCAATTATGTACATAGTGTTTTTATTGGTCACTTTATTATATGTTATCTGGTATGCGAGAAGGGTTATTAAATCACCCAATAAAAGTTTAATGAACACAACATCTTGGCAACAAAATGATACACAAACAACAACTGCAGAAATTGATTTAAAAGATAGAACAATTAATTGGAGAGATTTGGTTGTAGTAGGATTAGTGATTTTTACACCCATAGTATTAGCGATAGGCAATGGTATGTTAAGTTGGACTGAGAAATATGGCAATGGTGTATTTATAACTGTTTTTGGTATTAGTTTTGTGCTTGCTTATCTAGTCAAAAGTAAACGATCTAGTGAAATGGTGGATGGATTTTTAGCAGGAGCAAAACCAATGTTAGTTGTAGCTTTTGCCATTATCATGGCAAATACTATCAGTGTCATACTTGAAAAGGGTAAAATTTTAAGTACGATTGTCAATGGATTGACGACACAACTTGATGGCTCTTCATCAGGTGTCGTTTCAATATTAATATTTTTAGTAGCAACAGTATTTAACTTTTTAGTACCATCGGGTTCAGGTTTAATGAGTGTGATGATTCCAATATTACAACCTGTTACACATACGCTTGGTGTGAATGATCAAATACTGTTAACTTCACTATCTTTTGGTGGGGGATTAGGCAATTTAATCACACCAACTTTAGGTGCGACAGTTGGTGCGATTGCTATTGCAAAAGCTAATTTTAGTTCTTGGTTTAAGTTTATGGCGCCATTATTTTTAATCTGGATTATCGTAGGTTCAATTGTGTTGTATATCTTCACTACTGTTGGATGGACAGGTGGTATATAAAATGATTGGATAAGTATTTTAAGTAAAAAATAAGCTGTACCAATTAGGTGAGTAATGTTTTTCCTAATTGGTACAGCTTTTTATTTTGTGAAATTTTGTTATTAAACAACAGTTAATTTAAATGGTGTGTGTTGTAACCATTTTTTATTGGGTGCTTCATCTGTTATAACTTCAGAAATGTCAGTGATTTTAGCGAATGATAAAGTAGATGAGATATCAAACTTACTGTGGTCTATCAAAGCAATTACTTTTTCACTTTCTTGAACCATCTGCTTTTTGAGTTGAACTTCAGGTAATGAAAAATCAGTTAAACCATTTTCTAAGGTAAAACCATTTGCAGATAAAAAGAAGTAATCAATATGGTACATTTCTAAAATTTGTGAATCAATGTTTCCGGTAATCGCGTTTGAATCTTGAGAAACAAACCCTCCAACTACGAGCACTGTTAAGTTAGGATTTTCTTTTAAAAGTACTGCATTTTCCAACCCATTTGTAATAATAGTAAGTTCCATGGTAGTTTCAGATATTAATTTTGCAAGTTCATACGTTGTTGAACTTGCGTCTATGAGTATGCATTGTTGTGGTTCTATTTTATTTAGTGCAAACTCACTTATCTTATGTTTTTCACGATGTTTTTGTGTTAAGCGGTAAGAAAAGTTTAACTTTGAAGTCATCGTATCATTTACTTTTGCACCGCCATGTGTGCGTGTAACCTTATTTTCACTTTCTAAAAGTCTTAAATCACTTCGAACTGTTGCTTCTGTCACGCTTAAGTAATCTGAAAGCTGTTTTACAGTAGCTCTTTTATGTGACTTTATATAAGTATATATGTGCTCTCGTCGTTCATCTGCATACATTTTCATATGATTCGCAACCTCCTTATGCTCATGATTTAGTTTAACACAATTTTTTATAAAAATAACAAAACAAAAGCAAAACGGAAATAAACGAAAAAATATTTGAAAGAAATGAAAATATATATTAGAATTGTAGTTATAAATGAAAGCGTTTTCTAATAAAAGAAGGGGTTGTTGAAAATGACAAATAAAAATTATCCAGACAAAATGAATGCAGTTGTAGCATATGCGCCAGGGGATTATAAATATGAAACAGTAGATACACCGATAATTGAGAATTCAAAAGAAATTATTGTAAAAGTTGAAGCATGTGGCATTTGTGCAGGAGATATTAAAGCATATGGTGGCGCACCAAGTTTTTGGGGCGATGAAACACAACCTTCTTATATTAAAGCACCGATGATACCTGGACATGAGTTTATTGCACGTATTGTTGAAAAAGGCGAAGATGTGACTGATTTTGAAATAGGTGATCGTGTTATTTCCGAACAGATTGTACCTTGTTGGGAATGTAGATTTTGTAAGCGTGGCGAGTATTGGATGTGTGAAAAACACGACTTATATGGTTTCCAAAATAATGTAAATGGCGGTATGGCTGAATACATGAAATTCACTAAGGAAGCAATAAATTATAAAGTTCCTGAAGACTTACCGATAGAAAAAGCAATTCTTATTGAACCATATGCTTGTAGTTTACATGCAGTACAACGTGCAAACATCAAATTAGGGGATTTCGTTGTATTATCAGGTGCTGGAACATTGGGTCTAGGTATGATAGGAGCAGCTAAAAAATCAGGAGCTGAAACTCTGGTTGTACTAGATATGAAAGATGACCGTTTAGAATTAGCGAAACAATTTGGTGCAGACATTGTGATGAATCCAGCTAAAGTTGATGTGGTAAAAGAAATCAAAGATATGACGGAAGGTTATGGTTGTGATACTTATATTGAAGCGACAGGTCATCCTAAATCTGTTGAACAAGGTTTAAGTGCCATTAGGAAGTTAGGTAGATTTGTAGAGTTTTCTGTATTTGGCGATCCAGTAACTGTTGACTGGAGCATCATTTCTGATCGTAAAGAACTAGATTTAATGGGAAGTCACTTAGGACCTTATTGTTATCCTCTTGTGATAAATGGTATACAGAATGGCGACTACCCTACTGATGGTGTAGTGACCCATCAATTACCACTTCAAGAATTTGAAGAAGGATTCGAATTAATGAAAAAAGGCGATAAGTCACTGAAAATTGTACTTGTACCTTAAAACAGCGAAATGATAGATAAGCATAGACAGTTAAAAGGAGAGACTATAAATGAAAAAGATGATTAATAATCCTGATAATGTCATAGATGAACTAATGGCTGGATATTTAATTGCTTATCCCGAATATATTAAACGTTCAAACTTACATCAAAGAGCACTAATTGGTAAAAA
The DNA here is from genome assembly GCF_017892255.1 of Staphylococcus sp. GDY8P94P. Taxonomy (NCBI): domain Bacteria; kingdom Bacillati; phylum Bacillota; class Bacilli; order Caryophanales; family Staphylococcaceae; genus Staphylococcus; species Staphylococcus sp. GDY8P94P. Next base: position 108,434 of record NZ_JAESKU010000008.1, on the reverse strand, counting down.
ACGCCACCCCAATCGTAAAGTGAGTGTCTTAATTGGTGGAGGGTCAGGACATGAGCCGGCTTTTATCGGCTATGTTGGCCAAGGTATGGCTGATGGTGTGGCAATAGGTAATATATTTGCTTCACCTTCACCAATTCCTATACAAGCTGTTACCAGAGAAATTCATGATAGTCATGGCGTGTTATATATTTATGGAAACTACGCAGGAGATTTAATGAATTTTGAGATGGCCAGCGAAATGACAGAAGTTGAAGATGATATTGAAACTGCAGTTGTTATAGGAAACGATGATGTCGCTTCAGCGAAGGAAATTGAAGAGAGACGTGGTATAGCAGGTGAATTACTGGTTTATAAAGCAGCAGGCGCTGCTGCAGATTTTGGATACAATTTAGAGGAAGTCCGTCGTATTGCGCAACTGGCTAATGATCACACACGCTCTATGGGTATTGGATTAAGCCCTTGTTATTTACCTCAAACAGGCAAACCAAGTTTTGATCTTGAAGATAATGAGATGGAAATTGGATTAGGACATCATGGTGAACCAGGTATTGAAAAAACGACGATACGTACAGCACAAGAAACCGTCCAAGTGATTATGAAAAATATTTTGAAAGAGGGACTTTATCAACCAGACGACGAAGTAGTTGTCCTAGTAAATGGTTTAGGCGCGACTTCACAAATGGAGTTATATATTATCAATAAAGAAGTTGATGCAATATTAAGTGAAAACAATATTAAGACATATAAATCATATGTGGGTAATTTTATTACATCAATGGAAATGGGTGGTTTCTCAGTGACGTTGATGAAATTGGACGAGACATTAAAGTCATGCATAGATCATCCTGTCGATTGTCCAAACTTTAAGGAAGTCTAGGGGGAATTTATTATGACATTAACAAGTGAAACATATAAATCATTCATCCTAGCGTTAGCTGAGTTGTTTGAAGAACAAAAGGATAACCTATGTGAATTAGATAGAAAAATTGGTGATGGCGATCATGGTGTGACGATGAATATTGGTTATCAAGCTGTAAAAGATACAATTCACAACGAATTACAGGCACAAAATGATATTGCAAAAATTAGTGTTGCTGTGGGTAAAAGTTTTTTAGATGCTGTAGGTTCATCTGTTGGCCCTTTATATGCTTCAGGTTATTTAAAGGCAGCAGTTGCAGTAAAAAATAAAACTGAACTGAATGATACAGACTTATACCAATTTTGGATTGCATTCAGTAAAGGAATTAAGGCTAGAGGTAAAGCTGAAATAGGTGATAAAACGATGATTGATACACTTGAACCATTTTATCTCTCATTAGAATCATCTAAATCTCAAAATATTAATTTCAAGGAAGCATTTGCGCTTGCACTTCTAGAAGCTAAGAAAGGTATGGAAAGCACAAAGGATATTGTTTCTAATAAGGGTCGTTCCAAAAGGCTAGGCTATCGTTCGCAAGGCCATGTAGATCCTGGTGCGATGTCAGCGTATCTGATGTTAAATACATTTAAATCATATGTATAAGCTAAGTGATAAATATATAAGGAGGAGTGAGTTAGCATGAAAATAGCAATAGGTGCAGATCATAATGGTTACAATTTAAAAGAGGCAGTGAAAGCTCATATAGAAAAACTCGGTCATGAAGTAGAAGATTTTGGTTGTCATCATTGTGCAGAAACGGATTATCCAGATGTTGCTGCTGAAGTTGGTAAAAGTATTCAACAAGGGGATAATGAACGTGGCGTTCTTATTTGTGGAACTGGCATCGGCGTGGCAATAACTGCCAACAAATTAAAAGGAATTCGTGCTGCTTTGGCGCATGACTATTATTCTGCAGAGCGTGCCCAGTTAAGTAACAATGCACAAATACTTACAATGGGTGCACAAATAATCGGTATAGAAGTTGCTAAAAAGAATGTTGAAGCTTACTTGAATGTAAGTTGGGAAGGCGGCTCTCAACGAAAAGTAGATAAAATTGTACAAGTTGAGCAAGATGAATTTCAATGAGTTATACTCTAGTTTAATTCATTGGTTTCTTGGTAAGAATATGAGATTTAAAGCCCGTTCATAAAACAAAGGACTAGTCCGTATCAGACAGACGGATTAGTCCTTTGTTATTTTAATAACGATACATTATAAATATTTTTAATAATGGAATATAAACTAATATTTTGTTTTTAATTAATTAAAACAATAATATTTAAATTGTAATTATTTGTCCAAAAAATGACAAAATCAAATTTATATTGTGAATGTATATTTCATTTAATATTATTGATAATATAAACTTTTTGAAAAGGGGGATGAAAGTGCAATTAACATTTAAAATCCATAAGTTTTCTTATGTTATATTTATAATTTCGTTGATAATTGGGGTTGTTATCTTTTCTCAGCAAGTATCAGCACATGCAACTTTAGAAAAAGTCACACCAACGCAAAACAGTGTGGTTGATAACGCACCAAATGAAATAACATTACAATTTAATGAACCAGTCCATGCAAAATATTCAAGTATACAAATCTATGATGATAAAGGTTCTGAAATTACAGAAGTAAAGCCAAGTACAACAGGGTCTTCACAAACATTGACGTTTCCAATTGAAAATTTAAATAAAGGAACACATAGCATTCATTGGCATACAATGTCTGCAGATGGGCATGAAATCAATGATAGTTTTGAATTTTCAGTTGGAAAACAAACAGCAAATGGCATCGACACGGCACCACCATTTTATGAACAAGCAGACTTTTGGTTTGGAGTTACGCGCTTTATATTAGAAGGACTATTGATTACACTTACAGGTTTTTATTTAGTTAACGCCTTAGCTAAAAGACAAAGATTACCTCATTTAAATTTAAAAACGTATACACTGCCAACCGTTTTAATATTGGTTATGACTTCCGTTATCACAGTGTTAATTTATATGATGACTTTATCTTCTGATATTGTGTCAGATGTGTTAAGTCTGCAAAAAACCACCTTATTGCAAACACCATTCATATTAACGATGGTTGCAGTAATCATATTACTATTACTTTTCACTTTGAAAAATATGGCAACAAGTTGGTACATATTTATCCCTAGTCTAATATTAATTACACTTAGTATGTCAGGACATGCTTGGTCTCAGTCTATACCAATATGGTCGATTTTCATCAGAGTAATACACATTGTAGGTATATCATTTTGGTTAGGTGCACTGATTTATTTGACCATTATGGTATTAGGTAAAAAGCAATTTGAAGTAATTCAAATGAGACCTTTTTTATTAAAAGTAAATATTAGCGCTGTCATGTTAATTGTCATATCAGGTGTCCTGATGTCAATAGATCAAACGAATGTCTTGTCACTATGGCAAAACATTCAGACATGGACCGTATTATTACTTGTTAAGGTTCTGCTAACAATTGTGATGATGACGCTAGGATTTTATCAAACAACTAGAGCGCTTGGTAAGCATCGTCAGACAAATAGATATGCATTAATCATAGAATTAAGTATAGGTATCTTACTTATATTAGCAGGTGTAATGATGAGTCAATTAAATATTCCAGGATAGGAGCTTAAAAGATGAAAAAACAATTTATTTTAGCCCTCGTAGTTTGTTTTACTGTTTTAGTATTTTCAAAAAGTGCAGATGCCCATGTGACAATGAACCCTGATACGAGTGAACCAGGTTCTTATGAAAAATATGATGTAAGAGTTCCAGTAGAAAAAGAAGCAAATACAACAAAAATAGAGTTAAAGGTACCTGAGGGTGTAAACGTTGTAGGTGTAGCACCACAGGAAACATTTGACCATAAATTAACTAAAGATGATGATGGTAATATTACAAAAATAACTTGGATAGCTAAAGAAAAAGGTATTGGACCTAATGAATTCGTTGATTTGCCTATACAAGTAGCAAATCCAGATAAAGAAGGCGAATTTAAGTGGGATGCTTATCAAACTTATGATGATGGAGAAACCGTTAAATGGGATGGAGATGAAGACGCGGAAAAACCTTCACCTGTAACTAAAGTATCAAAAAATGCTGATGTTGATTCTGAAAACAGTCAACCTGCTAATGATTCTATCGCTTTATGGGTTGTGTCTATCGTAGCCATTATTTTAGCGCTAATAGCAATTTTTAAAAAATCTCGTAAAGAAAGATAAAGTATAAGTGATTGAGCTAGTAATCAGATTCTGATTACTAGCTTTTTTTGAAGTTTGATGAATTGTCACTGTAATTTAAGAAGATTTATTTTATAATATTTTTAAGGAGGATTTTGAATGCGCAGAATATTATACGCTTTTTTAATTTATACAATCTTAGGATTGCTTAGTGGTTTTTATTATCGTGAATTAACACTTGCCTATGACTTTACAGGTGATACACAATTGGTTGTAGTACATACGCATACGTTAATATTAGGAATGTTTATGCATCTCATTTTATTACCGGTAACGAAGGTATTTAATTTGAGTAGTTACTATTTATTTAATTGGTTCTTTATTGTGTATAATATAGGTGTATTATTGACGATTGGCATGATGTTTACAAAAGGGACATACCAAGTTATTGGACTTAAAGTTCCAGAATCATTTGCCGGCTATGCTGGTATTGGACATACAGTAATTACAGCTGGTTTTATTTTATTATTTTTCTTGCTTAAAAACGCCATTGTCAAAAAAACAGAAAAATAATTTGTATAAATAAATTTTTCTAAATAAATATAATTATATATATAGCAGACGATCGTTATGAATTTGATCGTCTTTTTTTATATCATTTTACATATAAAGTAATTATTTATTAAAAAGTTGCCTTTTTAATTGATAAGCATTATCAATAATAGGATAATAGGTATTAAGAAGAAGTACATGTAGGAGGATTATTATGGATGATGTAATCATTATCGGTGGTGGACCAGCCGGTTTGTTCGCGAGCTTTTATTCTGGATTAAGAGGGATGAATGTAAGAATTATTGATATTCAAGATAAGCTAGGTGGTAAAATGCACGTTTATCCCGAAAAGATTATTTGGGATATCGGGGGATTGGCACCGAAGCCTTGTTATGAAATTATTCAAGATACTGTTAGTCAAGGTTTACATTTTAATCCTAAAGTAAATTTAGAGGAACGCGTTATAGATATTAGAAAAATGGCTGAACGCCATTTTGAAGTAGAGACCAATAAAGGAAATGTATATGAATCAAAATCTGTCATCATCGCCATTGGTGGTGGTATCATTAATCCAAAACAACTTGATATCAAGGGAGCAGAAAGATATCAATTAACAAATTTACATTATGTAGTTCAGTCCTTAAAACATTTTAAAGACAAAGATGTGTTGATTTCAGGTGCAGGTAATTCTGCGCTAGACTGGGCGAATGATTTAAGTGGTTATGCTAATAGTGTGACATTAATTTATCGAAAAGCGGATATCAAAGGTTATGAAGCAATGAAAGATATATTAAATAAACTTGCAGTGGAAAAGTTAGCCAACACACATATTTATCAATTAATAGGTGACGAAACCCAGTCACGTATAGAACAAGTAATATTAGAAAACATTGAAACAGGAGAACAAGAGGTACGATCTTTCGACGAAGTTATTGTCAGTCATGGATTTGATAGAGAAAATACATTGTTAGAACAGTCTACAACTCAAGTTGATATGCATAGTGAATATAATATTAAAGGATTTGGTAACACGGCAACGAGTATTGAAGGTTTATATGCTTGTGGTGATATTATTTATCATGAAGCAAAAGCACATTTAATCGCGAGTGCTTTTAGTGATGCAGCAAACGCAGCTAATCTAGCTAAACTTTATGTTGAACCTGAAGCGGATCCTGAAGGTTATGTATCTAGTCATAATGATGCATTTAAAGAGTCTAATAAAGTAGTGATGAAAAAATATTTATAAACACATTTATATGATTATGCTATAAATGTTTGCTTTGTAGTTTGGGGGATGACACAACATGGTTAAAGTAAAATATGAGGCACCAACGGTACAAGATTATAGAAATATGAGGAAAAAAGCTGGATTGAGTGAAAAATCACAAAAGGCGGCAGAAAAAGGGATATCAAATGCATGCTTTGACGTCACAATATATGATGACGACTTATTAATAGCGATGGGAAGAGTAATTGGTGATGGAGGTACTGCTTTTCAAATTATTGACATAGCAGTAGAACCACGTTATCAAGGTCAGGGTTATGGTAAACAGGTAATGACAGATATTATGAAATATATCTCATCTGTTTCAGAAGATGGTACTTATGTGAGTTTAATGGCAGATTATCCGGCAGATAAATTATATGAACAATTCGGATTTACGACTACGGAACCTCATTCTTGTGGTATGTATATCAAATACTAAATATTTTTAAAAATATTAAGATGCAAAGAAGTGACATGGAGATAGATATATCTGAAAGTACACGTCAATTTCTATATCATCATTATAGTAACTGACGTGTTTTTATTTTATATTAAATGTTTTCATTTTTTAGCGATAATTATACGCGTTAGCACTCAGGGGAATGATACGAGTAGAACCATATCCCAAGGAAGCATGCACGATTAATTTGCAAGATACAAAAAGAGTAATCCAAGGTGGATTAGCTCAGAACGTAAACAAACCCTTCGCATTAATTTGCGAAGGGTATGTCTAATGTTTATTTATATAGCTTTTTCTTGTGTTAATCTTCATTTATTTGTTTCAATCCCCAATGCTTCTTGGGAGTGAAAAGTATCTACTTTTCACAACTTCTTTGATTGTTTGTCTCATTGATTTGAGACAAAATAGTCTCTGAATTAATAATATTTTTAGTGTGATATTGGCAGTATTTGGGCCGACTCCTGCGGGAAGCGCACTAGCCGAAGACTACAGGCTAAGGCAGTGCCCGCGGAAAGCGTGCACAAAAAAACTGCCAACAAAGTCGGAGACTTTGTTGACAGTCTGAGCAAATCCAAGATGGATTAGCTCTCTTATTTTGAGAATGGATTTTTTAATATCATAAAAACTCATTTTAGTTGTGATTTAGAAATATAGTGTTTATTTTGACTCTTTAACATTGACATCTGTTGCATTTGTTCTAGAACGCAAATCAGCTTCAATTTCTTCTAAACTGCGTCCACGTGTTTCTGGTAAGTATTTAATGACAAAGATTAAAGCGAAGACACCAACAGCTGCGAAGATCAAGAATACTTGTTCTACTGATAAAACATCAGTCAAAATAGGGAATAATTGCGCAACTAGTAAACTACCAATCGATAGTACTAAAGCAGCGATTCCTGTTGCAGCACCACGTGCACGCATTGGGAATAATTCTGGTAACATAACCCAAAGTACTGGTCCCCAAGTGAATCCAAAGAATATGATGAAAAGTGTTAGACAAGCGACCATAATCCAAGCAGAAGATTGAATACCGATTGTCCAAACTAATATTGCCATGATTAATAGTGATGCCACCATACCAATATTACCAATTACTAATAATCGCTTACGATCTATTTTATCAATAATCATAATCGCTACAATCGTAATAAGGACGTTTACAGTACCAATACCAACCGTACCTAATATAGAAGTTGCATCACCAAGACCAGCTTTACTAAATATCGTTGGTGCATAATAAATAATAGCGTTAATACCTATAATTTGTTGTAATAAAGCAAATACACTACCAATGATAAGTGTTGGTCGTAACCAAGGTGATTTTAAAACATTCCAAGTGCTTTCAGAAATAGCATTTATTTCTTTCATATCGGCAATTTCTTTATCGATTTCGCTTTCTTTAAACGTTAATTTCATAACATCACGAGCAGCTTTTTCACTTTTATGTTCAAGTAGCCATCTAGGGCTTTCAGGCATAAATGCCACACCGATTAAAAGAATGAGTGAAGGTAATACTGCTAGACCGAGCATCCATCTCCATCCTTCGATTGGTGTGAAAGCATAGTTAATTAAATATGAAGATAAAATACCAATTGTAATCATTAATTGGTTTAATGAACTTAACGAACCACGTTGTTCGGTAGGTGCCATTTCAGATAAATATACTGGTACGATTGCTGTTGAACCACCGACAGCTAATCCGATAACAAGTCTACCGATTACTAATACTGGCATTGATGGTGCCAAGGCTAAAATTAATGCACCGACAATATAAATAATAGCGATAATAAATACAACGCGTCTACGACCTAACCTATCAGACATAGGTCCACTCGCACCGGAGCCAAATATAGCGCCGACTAACATAGACGCAACGACAAGACCTTCAGTAAAACTATTTAACGGTATATCATCTTTTATAAATAATAGTGCACCTGATATAACTCCCATGTCATAACCATAGAGTAATCCTCCCAATGCACCAAGGAAAAAGATGAGCTTTTTATTCACTTTGATTCCCATATAAACCCTCCTGATAATATTCAATAATAATAAGTATACGCTTTCATATTTTAATTGTAAATGTTAAAGTATAATAAATTTATCTATTGATATATAGTTATATGAATTATAATATTTTTGTAGTTTAAATAAAAATGTATAGTTATATAAGTTGATATCAAATAAAACTCCGCACATCCATTTTTGCTTGATGTGCGGAGTTTATAGAATCATCTTATGAGTCAAATTCGATAACAATTCTACCAGAATTATTATGTTGAATCACTTCATCTATGCTTTTTTTAATATCTTTAAATTTTATATTATGTTTTATATCATGTAATTGGTCTGGTTTTAAATCTTTAGATAGACGACGCCAAATGTGTTTTCGTTGTCTCATTTCTGTATATACCGAGTCAATACCTATAACGTTTACGCCTCTTAATATGAAAGGAAAGACTGAACTGTCGAATGTAGCGCCTCCTGTCATGCCGATGAGTGCAACACTACCATTATAATTAAGTTGTTTAATAACTTGTGAAAAACTGTCGCCACCAACTGGATCGATAACAGCTTGCCATGTGCGTTTACCTAGAGGTTTATTATCTTCTTTGGTAATTCTAGATATAACATCTTTTGCACCTATCGTTTTGAGTGCTTCAGTAGCTTCGGTTTTACCTGTACTAGCGATTACATCGTATCCAATTCCATTTAACATCATTATCGCTAATGTTCCTACACCACCTGTTGCACCTCTCACAAGTACTTGATCTTTTTCTACTGATAGCCCATTATGTTCTAATCTTTCAATTGCTAAACCAGCTGTGTAACCTGCTGTCCCATATATCATAGCTTCTTCAAGTGTGAGATCTTTAGGTAAAGGTACAATCCATTCTTCTTTTACGCGCACATATTCACTAAAACCTCCGAAATGGTCTGTCCCTAAACCGTAACCAGTAACGATGACCTCATCTCCTGGCTCAAAAGCATGTGTGTCAGAGTGAGCCACAACACCTGCCAAATCTATGCCAGGCACCATCGGATAACTGCTAACAATTTTTGAATTGTCCAATGTAGCTAGTGCATCTTTATAATTAATTCCAGAATATTTTGTTTTAATCAATACTTCACCTTCTGGAAGCTCATCTATTGTCATATCTTTAAATTCGCTTGTTACTTTGCCGTCTTGTTCATTGACCACAAAAGCTTTAAATGTTTTAGTCATTGCCTTATGGCACTCCCTTATGTATATATTTATGAACAATTAAAAAACTAGAACTACTTTATCATGTTATTGTTAATTTCACAATAAGCGTAAAAGCACTGATTTAAAAGTAAGCGTTTTAATTTTAGGGGACTTGAATTTTATGTCATAACGCTATACTTTAAGTTGTCAAATAAATATATTAAGTCGTATAGTAACATATTTAACATTTTAGTATACTAATTGACAAGATGATAAAAAGGGGCGATGAAGTATGACTGATAATATTGAATTAGTAAAAGAATCGGAAGTACACCAATTAAGAGAAATTAGTATTGCGACATTCAAACATACATTTAGAGATGGTGGATATACAGAGGAAGATTTTGAAATCTATTTTAAACAGGCATATAATGTGGAAACGTTACAAGAAGAGTTACGTAATAAACATTCATTCACATATTTTTATCTCAGTAATAATGAAATTGTAGGTTATTTTAAATTGAATATAGATGATGCACAAACTGAAGCAATGGGGGAAGACTACTTAGAAATACAAAGAATATACTTTTTACCTCAATCGCAAGGTGGAGGTAAAGGGAAAAAAGTTTTTGATTTTGCAATTAAGAAAGCACGCGAGTTGTACAAGACAAAAATTTGGTTAGGCGTATGGGAATATAATGACAAAGCATTAAATTTCTATAAAAATCAAGGATTGCGTATAACAGGTTCTCATGAATTTTATACTGGTAACGTGGTAGATACAGATTTAATTATGGAAAAAAACATATAGTAGCTTTTGAAAAAGTCATTTTTTCTTTAATCTGTTTAATTATTTTGAATCGCTGTTTGTCTATTATAAAAGCTAATTATTTAATTAAAGTTCTAAAGTTTTAAGTTTTTGTAAAAATTATATTTATTTCAAAAAAAGTTTTGATAAAAGGTGTTTATTTTAATAATAATAGTGAATAACATAATAATTCTCATTCATCCTAATTGCTAAATACATTACATAACTTTTAATTAGGCAATGAGAAAGACACAACTAAGGAGGCTTATTATATGAAAAAGTTATTAGCAGGTTTTCTTACACTTACATTAGCGCTTGCTGCTTGTTCTAATGGTAGTGATGACAATGGTGGTAATAAAGATGATAGCTCGAAAGACAAACAGTCTTCCGATGACAAATCAAAAGACTCAAAAGATTCTAAGAGTGATGACAAAAAAGACAATGATAGTTCCGATGAAAATTCGGATAGCAAATCAGACAGCAACTCAGATAGTGATGCTGATAAAAATGGTTCTGACTCTAGTTCTAGCTCTGACTCTAATTCTGACTCTAGTTCTAGCTCTAGCTCTGACTCTAATTCTGACTCTAGTTCTAGCTCTGATGACAGTAGCAATTCTGGAAATAGTGACAATGCCAATGATAGTTCGACTAATGGTTCCAATGAAAGTGCTAACAATAGCGGTACTTCAAATAATGGTGATAATTCAAGCAATACGAGTAACAATGATAGTACAGCAAGTAATGCAAATAGTAATGCAGACCAAGCTTCTAATAGTGCAAGCAGTTCGAATGAGGGTAACACAAATAACAGTGGAACTTCTCAATATGTGGCACCTTATCAAGGTCAAAATGCAGTACCTGTTGCACAAAACATTACTTCAGGTAGTACTGACCCACAAACAGCTTTACAGTCATTGCCTAATTTCCAAAATTCATTAGATAATGCAACTGCAGAAGTTAATGCGTTAAATGGCCAATCTAATCCTTATAATGATTACGCTATTGAAGGTAGTGAAGGCAATTATAGCTATATTTTTAGTTTCCAAAATCAAGCACAACCGGGTAGTTATTCAATTGTAACAGTTGACCAACAAGGTACTGTTAGAGTAGTTGACCCAGCATATCAACAATAAAGAATCATAAAATAGTGCAAGTTTTATACTTAATATGATAAAGAGGCAAGTAGATGAAATGAATTTGAAAAAAATTGATTTCTAACTTGCTTCTTTTTATTTTTGCTTAACTTTGCAGTATATACTCATGTTACTATTGTTATCACTTAAAACACATTTTATATTTAAAAAAACTCCAAAGTTAACATTGGAATATGAAAACTTTGAAGTTTAAAGTCGGCAACAAATCGTTGATTGTATTTTTGATTATTAAGTTTATGTGTTGGAATTAATAGACTTTTGAATAATATGGGAAATCGTTTCAAAAGCATGATTGTCTTTGTTTATAAATGGATTATCGTGTATATCTTTCATTTGATGACTGATTAAATCATTTAAAAGTGCTTTTGAATCACTATATCGAACTGTAGAAAGAGAATGCATAACATCTTCATAAACACCACGTTCGCAAACATATTTTTCGTGATCAGGCGTATATTGGCAGACAGTTTTATCAATCGTGAGTGCATCAAAAATAATTGAAGAATAGTCTGTCAATACTGTATCTGATACTAACAACAAATCTTGAATTTCTATATGTGAAGGTGCAATGATAGCATTTTCAGGCATATAGTTAGATTGATCGTTGACATGTCCTTTAAAGATAACGTTATATTTATTTAATAAACCATCACTAATTGGTAATAAATCGGTTGTTTCATTTGCTGCTTTCCATGTAGGAACGTAAAGTAATGTTTGTTTTTGAGGGTCTAGCTTTAATTCTTTCTTAATGAATGAGATATAAGGTTGATCAGATTGTTTATCTAATAAATATCTAATTCTTGGATAACCACAATTTAATAAATGAGTATGTTGTTGTGGAAATGCAGATTTAAAATGTTCCATAATGGCTCCGGAATCACTGATGAAATAGTCTTGTTGTAACCATTTATTATATTTGCGTGCGCGATAATTATAAATATTGAGATTTTCATTTGGTTCATGACTATCTAAAAATAGTTTTTTTATAGGTGTGCCATGCCACAGTTGTATAATTGTACCATTTGGTTTGATATCGTCGGGGATATCGTTTTCTAAAATGACCACACTTGCTGTTTCGATAAGACTTTTTGCTTTCGCATCATTTGGATCAATAAAATTAGGTCCATTTACATCATTAGTTATAAAAAATATAGGTAATTTAGAAAAATATTTTGCAAAATGATTAAATAAATAGCGAGAATTACCTCGGAACCCATAATCAAAACCTAAAAAGACAATATGATTTTTAACTTTCGATTTATCTTTTTTGTAAATATAACTGATTTCATCATGTTTTTTTTCGTAATGATGTTGAATTAAATTATAAAGCCAATGTGGAAGTTTGAATTTAGTATTTTTAAGCACTTTATCTGTAAATCGAATATCATCATTATTAGGTGCTAATGTTTCACTATTTTTAAATGGTAACGTGTGTTTATGTTCAAAGGCTAATTTGTTTAAATTAAATTTAGTAGTGTTTAATGGCGTGAACGCTTGAATGCAATTCCAAACAGCATCACTAGTTGTATACGTATGTTTGAAATTAAAAACAACATGGCTATCTGTAGCAACATCATCTTGTAAAAGTGATAATAATGCTAAATCAAATATATTATTAACTGTATATTTGTTTATTATTTTTTGAGCAGTTTCTATATGAAAAATAATATTTGGAAAATGATTTAGATTATCCATCCAATCATTAAAAGTGATTTCTGATTTACCGAAATATCGGCAATCATTTAAATATTGCTGATTGATTGTATAATCTGCAACGATAGTGACGGGTCTTAGTGTAACTGCCTCTAACATTGATTGATAAATCTCACTATTTTGATCTATATATACAAAATGAGAATATCCTTCCGCTGTAGCTTTCTCAAGATGCTGAGCTAAAAGGTCCCACGTTGAAAATTCTATTTGCTTTATCATTTATAATCCCTCTATTTAAATATTATTATCCCTATTTTATCATTTAATATGTCATAGATAAAAGAAACATTGATATTCATATCATTACTGACGTACAGCGCCTGAATTGATATATATTCAATTGGAGTTTATTAGAAAATTAAAAAACTTTAATTTTGGGCTTTTAATTTTTTGAAAATTATTGTATTTTACTTAAAGTAGATGTTATAATTTATGTGAAATAATTCACAAATAAAAGGATGATTAATTATTTTAAGTATAGGAAGTGAGTATATATGTTTGTAGAAAGTATTAACCCCTTTAACAATGTATTATTATCCAGTATTGTGGCTGCTATCCCTATCATTTTATTTTTATTATGTTTAACCATTTTTAAAATGAAAGGGATATACGCTTCAATTACGACATTAGTCGTTACGTTGATACTTGCCATAACGATATTCAAATTGCCTATGAATATCGCTACAGGTGCATCAATTGAAGGATTTTTCCAAGGTGTAATTCCAATTGGTTATATTGTAATTATGGCAGTTTTGTTATATAAAGTTACAAATGAAACTGGGCAATTTGATAAGATTCAAGATAGTATTGCGAGTGTATCTCAAGACCATCGTATCCAATTATTGCTCATAGGTTTTGCATTTAATGGATTTTTAGAAGGTGCAGCAGGTTTTGGTGTACCGATTGCGATATGTGCTTTATTATTAACTCAGTTGGGCTTTAAGCCTTTAGAAGCTGCAATGTTATGTTTAATTGCCAACGCTTCAGCTGGTGCTTTTGGAGCTATTGGTTTACCTGTCACTGTAATTGATACACTTGGTTTGCCAGGTGATGTTACAGGTTTTGCGGTTTCTCAAATGTCGGCTTTAACTTTATCGGTTATGAATATGTTTATACCATTTTTATTAGTATGGATTATTGATGGTTTTAAAGGTATTAAAGAAACATTACCAGCAATCCTTATTGTTGGTGGGACTTTTACCATACTACAAGCTTTGATCACGGTGTTTATTGGACCAGAACTAGCTGATATTATCCCACCGTTAGTATCAATGTTAGCTTTAGCAGTATATTCTAAAAAACATCAACCAAAAAATATATTTAGATTGAAAGATAGCGGAGAACCTAAGACTATTGTAAAACATAATTTTAAAACTTTAATATATGCGTGGAGTCCATTTGTGATTTTAACAGTATTGGTTATGGTTTGGAGCGCACCACAATTTAAAGGACTGTTCACATCTAATGGTGCATTGAGTGCATTAGTATTTAATATTCAACTTCCAGGTACGTATAGCGCTATTGCTGATAAAGCAATTACATTGCCACTCAATATCATTGGACAAACTGGTACAGCAATTTTATTAGTAATTTTAATAACTATATTGATGTCAAAACAAGTGAATATGCTTGATGCAACACGTTTGTTAAAATTAACTTTTAAAGAATTATGGTTGCCTATTATTACAATTTGTATTATTTTAATTATTTCTAAATTAATGACTTATGCAGGTTTAAGTAATGCTTTAGGTGAAGGTATTGCTAAGGCAGGATCAGTCTTCCCTCTATTATCACCTGTTTTAGGTTGGATCGGCGTATTTTTAACTGGTTCTGTGACAAATAATAATACGTTATTTGCTCCGATACAGGCAGCAGTAGCTAATAATATTGGTACAAGTGGTGCATTACTTGTATCAGCCAATACTGCTGGTGGTGTAGCAGCTAAATTGATTTCACCTCAGTCCATTGCTATTGCAACTGCATCTGTACAACAGGTAGGTAAGGAATCGGAATTATTAAAAATGACATTGCGTTATAGTTTTGCATTTATTATCTTTGTATGTTTATGGACATTTATGTTGAGCTTTATCATTCATTAAAACAACAGCATTGATATGTTTGCTAGTCAGTTATCTGTAAATACGCAGAATTAAGGCTGCTTTGATTTGGTATTATATCGAAACACGAAGTTAAATATAAAGATAGAAAAAAAGAAGCCATATGGCTTCATTCAGGCTGTCGACAAAGTTTCCGACTTTGTTGACAGTTTTTTTGTGCCCACTATCCGTGGGCACTGCCTTAGCTTGTAGTCTTCGGCTAGTGATATTCCCACAGGAGACGGACAAATCACTACCAATATTTAATATATAATAATTAACAGTGGCGTTGTTTGTTATGGTGAATAAATCAATTGATAAATGGAATCATAGTGAAATAATGTACTAAAGCTGGCATATGGAAAAAACTAAAAGTTTCTTTTTTATTTCGACGCTATCATCATTTGAAAGTAATGGTAGACAGAATCTGATGAAAATGATTGAACAGTTTGGTATCCATTTTCTATGATCGCTTGTTTATTAAATTCTTGGTTTATAAGTCGTAGTAGTTTATTAGAAAGATCTTCTACATTTCCATGTGCTACTAAATATCCATTGACGTTATTTTGTATCAGTGCATCTGGGCCAGCGTTACCATTAAAGCTAACCACAACATTACTTTGATTCATTGCTTCTAAAATCACCATTCCGAAACCTTCATTACGAGAGGGGATGACTGTAATATCACTTTTAGCTAATTTTTCGTTTAATTGTTGAGTTGAACCATAAAGCTTTATGATATCTGCCAGTTGATGCTCTATGATTAATTGTTGTAAGAGTTCGTGTTCTTTTCCATCACCATAGATGTGTATTTGATATTTAAAACGTCTGACCTCTTGTTGAATAGGTATGATACTTTGAATTAATAGATCGAATCCTTTCTCGTATTCTAATCGTCCTGCAGCAGTGATGATTTTATCTTTTGATATTGAGAGGCGAGGTTCATTTAAAATATTGGGTATGACATAAACAGGAGTTTGAATGAAAGCTTCATATTTACTTTTATCACTTTCTGTTAGTGTGGTTACTTTATCTAAATATTGATAAGCATCTGCAATTTCTCTTTGTAAAGCAATGTTGTGTGCTTCAAAATTCATATGCTCCATACCAATCTTCTCTACATTTTGTGAACCATAGTGAGCAATTAATATATTGAAACTCGCGCGTGTACCTATGAGTATATCAGTAGAAACATTACGTATTGCTTTAATCATTTTGTTTTCAATATAATGTGAAAACTGATATAGTCCTGGTTCATATTGAGAAATTAATTTTGGTTTAGAAAAAGAGGTATATTTGTGGATTCTATTGAAAAAAATATCCTTAATATTAAAAAATTGTAATTGATAGTCTGTTAAAGCACGCACTTTAATAGATTTATGTAGCTTGAAATAAGGTTTAGAAGCCCCTTTGAAAACGGAAATGATTTCAACTTGATGGCCTTTTTCAGCTAAAACATTAGCTAATTGAGAAATAGATTTAACGGTACCACCCATAGCATATAAGTTATGCGTAAAAAAAGTGATAGATTTCATTGGAATACCTCCAAAAGTATAAGAATTAAATTAGAATTTATTATAGCATGAAATTTAGGTGATTGATAAAGTAATGAAGGTTATATGAGACACAATGTAATTTGCTCAATATATTTAAATTTAAAATAGTAATTTAAGTCGTATCATAGCAATGATAGTTAACAGGTATTAACATAATTTAAGTAGAATTACTGAAAGCCCTTTTTTCATAGGGCAATAACGTATATAATTAGAAGTGTACCAAAAGATTCTGCTATTTTTTAAGTACTTCGTATAATTATAGTAGATTAAGATTTAAATCATTTACTATAGAAAACGCTTTATCATGGTTGAGACTTTCCTAGATAAAGATAACGTGTCTATAAACATATATAAAAGGGGGACTGTGTTTGTTATGAGTAAACAACATAGCAAAACAGATGTCATATTAATTGGCGGCGGTATCATGAGCGCAACACTAGGAACTTTATTAAAAGAACTTGCACCTGAGAAAGACATTAAAATGTTTGAAAGATTATCTACACCAGCAGAAGAAAGTTCGAATGCATGGAATAATGCAGGAACAGGGCATTCTGCATTATGCGAACTAAATTATACAAACGAAAACAAAGATGGATCAATTGATATTACTAAAGCTGTTAAAATTAATGAACAGTTTCAAATTACAAAACAATTTTGGAATTACCTTGTTAAGCAAGGTCAATTATCAAAACCAGAAGCTTTTATTAAACCTGTGCCACATATGAGCTTTGTACAGGGCGTACGTAATGTAGATTTTTTAAGAAGACGTGTTGAAAGATTAAATAAAAATATTTTGTTTAGTAATATGGAAATTACGGATGACAAAGATCAAATTTTAGAATGGGCACCGTTGATTATGGAAGGGCGCACATCAAATATACCAATGGCTATTACATATGACAAAACGGGGACTGATGTAAATTTTAGCGCGCTAACAAAAAAACTATTCTCTAATTTAGAAGATAAAAACGTAGAACTTAATTACGAACATGAAGTAGAAAATCTGAGTCAACGTAAAGATGGAACTTGGGAAGTTAAAGTGAAAGATTTGAAAACGGATGAAGTTACAATAGTAGATAGCGACTTTGTATTTATAGGTGCCGGTGGAGCGAGTTTACCTTTATTACAAAAAACAGGCATTAAGGAGTCTAAACATATTGGTGGATTCCCAGTAAGTGGTCTGTTCTTAGTTTGTAGAGACGAGGCTATTACTTCAAAACATCTTGCGAAAGTTTATGGAAAAGCAGCTGTTGGTGCGCCACCGATGTCAGTACCACATTTAGACACACGTTATATTGATGGCAAGCGTACCTTATTGTTTGGACCATTTGCTGGCTTTTCACCAAAATTCCTAAAGACAGGTTCAAATATGGATTTAATAAAATCAGTGAAACCAAACAACCTTATAACAATGTTATCGGCAGGAATTAAAGAAATGAACTTAACTAAATATTTAATTTCTCAACTAACACTGTCAAACGAGGAGAGAATGGAAGATTTACGTCAATTTGTGCCAAATGCTAAAAGTGAAAATTGGGAAATTGTAGTTGCAGGACAACGTGTACAAGTCATTAAAGATACTGATAAAGGAAAAGGTACTTTACAATTTGGTACTGAGGTTATTACTTCTGAAGATGGTTCTTTAGCAGCACTTTTAGGCGCTTCTCCAGGCGCTTCGACTGCAGTTGACATCATGTTTGATGTACTTCAACGTTGTTACAAAGATGAATTTAACAATTGGGAAGAAAAAATTAAAGAAATAGTGCCTTCATTTGGTATGAAATTATCAGAAAATGAAGCTTTATACACTCAAATTAATAAAGAAATAACTAAAAACTTAAAAATTAATTAATAAGTATGATGTACTCATTTTATTAAATGAAGTTCTTGCGAGATAAATTTCCATACTTAAAATAGAAGCGCTAATCCATTACGGGTTAGCGCTTCTTTATATTTAAATCTTGAAATTTTGATCGTGCATGTATACCACAAGTATGTTGTATGATGGTTCGAGCATCGAACCCGTGGCCTCTGAAACATATGGTTTTCTAGGCGTTTACACGCTTGTTATTTATTGATATTAACAGTGAAAGTAGTACCTTCATATTTCTTACTTGATACTTCAATTGTGCCATTGTGTAATTCAAAAATAGCTTTAGCAATTGCTAAGCCTAAGCCATTACTATTATCATGATTGCTTGCTTTATAAAAACGTTCAAATAGACGAGATTGAGTTTCTGGTGTCATACCTTGACCATCATCAGTTATATTAAAACGAATGTGATCAGTATCATGTGTGAGTGTAATGTCAATTGTACCACCTTGTTCTGAATATTTAATCGCATTAGTTATTAAATTTTGAAATGCTTGATTTAATAGTCGCTCATTTCCTATTAATGATATATTAGCTAAATCAGACATAATAATTAACTCTTTTTCGTTCGTCGCAAATTGTTCATGACGTATAATCTGTTTAATGAGCTTATTGAGTTCGATATGATCAGTTAATTCTAGATGCTCCCCATTATCAATTTCTGATAACAATAAAAGTTCTTTTGTTAATTCACTTAGTTGCGTTGTAATTTGGTATATTTCGTCTATATACTGTTCTCGTTCTGTGGCACTTTTTGTAAATTTTAATTGATCAAGTAAATGATGAATATGCGTTAAGGGTGTTTTAATCTCATGTGAAACATTTTGAACAAAGTGTTGTCTCATGTCATCTACTTGTTTTAAAGAAAGTCTCATTTTATCAAAACGGTATTGCAACGTGCCGAATTCATCATTACGCTTAATATCTATTGGCACATCAAAATTGCCTTCCATTAATCTTTCAGTCGCTTGTTTTAACTGTTGTATTGGTTTAATAATCATGTAAGTTGAAGAAATAACCCAAATGATTGAGATGACTAATAATAGTGTAATTAATATGACTAAGAAAATTCTAAATTCACTAAATGTTTTTCCAATGTCTGGTCTCATAAATACTGCATAGTTATGACCATTGGATTGAAATTGCACACCAACAGTATTTTGAGTAGTATTTTCAAAGAATCCAGTGATGAAAGGATTGTATGGTAAATTGCTTATCCCGTGATAGTCATTTCCCTTTAAGACAGATTTAATATTTTTCGAGTCAACATTGTCTTTTCTAAATGCAGTACCATAATAAGCTTTTTTACCATTTTCTGATACGGTCATAACTTGATAATTCATCTGTCCAAGGTGTTCGAAAAAGGGTTTTGGCAATTGTATTTTAGATTGCTTTTCATAAGAAATTGCATCTTTTAATGTTCTCATGATTTTAGCATCATTATTCTCTTTTAAATGATTATGATAAATGACGTTAGTTAATAGGAAACTAAGCACAGCGCTTGATAGTAAGATGACGATTGTATATATAGCAATACGTGAATATAGTGATTTAAACATTGTCATCAACCTTGTAACCTAAGCCACGCACTGTATGAATTGTAATAGTAGCTCCTAGTTTCGATAAACGTTTTCTCAAACGTTTAATGTGTACGTCAACTGTTCGTTCATCACCTTCATAATCAAACCCCCAAATTTTTTCAATCAAATCATCACGGTTAAATACTTGTTTTGGATGCGAGGCAAGTAAGAATAAGAGTTGAAACTCTTTATTTGGCAAGTTCATTGATTTAGTAGAAGATTGAAGCTCTAAATAAGCTTGATTAAGCGTAAGATTTCCAACTTTCAACTCATTATTAGCATTTATATTATAGCGTTTTAATACGGCCTTTATTCTAAAGATAAGTTCTTTCACTTCAAATGGCTTGGTAACATAATCGTCTGTGCCAGTTAAATAAGCTTGTTCTTTATCACTAAGTGCGTCTCTAGCTGTTAACATAATAACTGGCATTTCAAAATCTTCTTTTAAAATTTTACATAATTCAAAACCACTCATGCCAGACATCATTACATCTACGATAGCAATATCAACTTGATGTGTATCTAAATATGACAATGCGTTTTCAGCACTTGATTGTGTTACTACATCTAATCCTTCTCGTGAAATATAATTTGAAACATATTCTAAAATTTTACTGTCATCATCGACAATTAAACAAGTTGTCATGCTCAAAATCTCCTTAATCATTTTACAGACATTATATATGGAAAAATTTAACTTAACAAATAGGAAATATTTCAAAAAGTTAATCATAGTTCATATTGAGTTCATATACAGAGACTAAACTTTAAATATAAGTTCTTGAAAGGGAGTGAATCACTATGAAATTAGCATGGCAAGAAATAAAATATTATAAATTTCGTTATATATTAATCATGTTAATTATATTATTATTAGGCGTTATGGTTCTATTTATTAGTGGGTTGGCACAAGGTTTAGCAAGAGAAAATATTTCTATGTTAGACAATATGAAAGCTGAAAAATATGTGATGCAAAATAACAAAACACCACAAATTGAAAAATCAATTATTAAACCAGAACAGCAAGAGAAGATTGAAGATATTAGCGGGCAGTCACCTTTAAAAATAGCATCTCAAACTTTGAAAATTGATAAAGATGAAGAAGATGTTGTTATGACGAATACAGTGAAAAATGAAAAACCCAAATTGTCAGAAGGGCATTATCCTAAAAAAGACAATGAAATTGCAATTAATAGTAAATTAACTGCAAGTGGGGTAGATGTTGGAGACAACATTAAAATTAAAGACGGTAAAACGTTAAAAGTTTCAGGTGTTTTGGATGACACAATGTATTCTCATAGTTCAGTGGTTATGATGAATAATAATGGATTTGATGAATTGAATAAAAATGTGAGTACTGTTTATCCAATTAAAGATATGTCACAAAAACAGATGAATAAATTAGAAGATATTAATGGTATAGATGTATTTACAGAAGATGATATCACAAGTGAAATACCAAGTTATCAAGCAGAACAAGCACCACTTAATATGATGATAGTTAGCTTGTTTGTTATTTCTGCTATAGTCCTTAGTGCATTCTTCTATGTTATGACGATACAAAAAATTCCTGAAATCGGTATTTTAAAAGCAATTGGAATTAAGACAAGACATTTATTAAGTGCATTAATCATTCAAATATTAATAACTACAATGATTGCAGTTATTATTTCTGTGGCGTTAATCAGTGGATTGTCATTAGTAATGCCAATTTCTATGCCTTTCCATGTAACTGTTACAAATATATTATTAGTCGTGGGTATTTTCATAGTTGTTGCAATTGTCGGTGCAGCACTATCATTTATTAAATTATTTAAAGTAGACCCTATTGAAGCTATAGGAGGTGGAGAATAATGAGTTTACAAGTTAAAGATATTAAAAAATCTTTTGGTAAAGGCTCTTCCGAAACTAAAGTACTAAAAGGGATCAATTTTGAAGTGAATGAAGGAGAATTTATAATTTTAAATGGAGCCTCAGGTTCTGGTAAAACGACGCTTTTAACTATTTTAGGTGGATTATTGTCACAAAGTAGTGGAGAAATATTATATAATGGTGAACATTTATATGATAGTGATAAAAAAGCTTCTGAACTAAGATTAAATGAAATTGGATTTATATTTCAATCTTCACACTTAGTACCATATTTAAAAGTTAAAGATCAGTTAATAACTATAGGTAAAGAAGCGGGAATGGCTAAAAAAGAAGCCACTGATAGAGCAGAAAAATTATTAACACAAATCGGTTTAGCAGAACAGTTAAACGTATTTCCACACACACTTTCAGGTGGACAAAAGCAACGTGTTGCCATCATGAGATCATTAATGAATAATCCTAAAATAATATTAGCTGACGAGCCAACTGCAAGCTTAGATGCCGAACGTGCTACAGAAGTCATAGATATGATTAAAAATCAAATTCAAAGTAAAAATATGATAGGTATTATGATTACACATGATAAAAGACTATTTGATTATGCTGACAGAGTAATCGAATTAGATGATGGTGTCATTGTTAATCGATAGTATATTTAAAAGTGACATGATAAAAGTCGTGTTTTCAAATTAAATGGGAGTAGGATAGAAATCTTTTTAGTAAAATTAGATTTCTGTCTCACTCCCTTTTTTTATGAATAGCATTGCACATTCAATCGAATGTAATATCCACACATTATTTCGTAGTTAATGATTTTAAATAGTTGGTATGTGCCACAATGCCATTATACATGCCCAAAATAACACTGCAAAAAAACAAGTTAGTAAAAGCTTATATTGGTACATGATGGCTAAAAAGTCCCTAATTAATGCAATTTCAAAAAAATGATAAGGTGTATGACTACCGACACCTTTTAAATTGAGATTTAATTTTTGTCCAAACCTTAAAGCGCGCATAATATGAAATTGACTAGTGACACATATGATATTTGGTTCATATTTAAATAATTGCTGAATGAGCACTTTTGTATATTTAAGATTCTCATAAGTGCTCGTCGATTGATCTTCAAGTATGATTGCTGAAGGATTAATATTTCTTTGCACTAAATATCGATACATAGCCAAGGCTTCTGAAATTGGTTCGTCAGGTCCTTGCCCACCACTAACAATGATATGTGCGCCTGGATGTAAATGGTATAACCTTATAGCTTTGTCCAATCTTTTAGCAAGCATAGGTGTTACTTGTTCTGTAAAAATACCTGCACCCAACACCAATATGACGTCAAAATCTTGTTTATACGTAACATTTGAAAAGGCAGAGGCACAAAGTGCATAACAAATGAAGGTGAAACATGCACTAAAGGCAATAGCGGCTAACCAATAAAAAATCACATTGATGCCCACAGGAACTAGACTAATATAAGCACAAGCAATCATGAACAGTAATACCTTATATGTTATAGCGTATAAACGGCGCAAAAAAAGTGTGCTTACACTATGTTTAAATAGATGATGATGTTTGATGTGTAAAAGCAATACACCAACAAACATCGTTATGATTAGTGGAATAGGTAAAGATGACTTACCTACATGTAAGATGATAACAATGTAGCCTAAAATGATTTGAATTACAAAAAAAGTTAAATTAGTAGTAAATTTTAAATTCTTATACATAGCAATAAAACCACATAGAATAAATAAACTTATAATTAAAGACAACGAATACATGGTTCACCCCGAAAATTTATAATATTTTAAATGTAGAGCAATTCTTAAAATTAATCAAATTTTATAGGTATTGTTGATTGTAATTTAGTTAGGTTTAAAAATTAAAAACGCAACGGTTAGAAATTTCTGCTTTTATACCGTCTCGAATATTGATATTATTAACATAATATAAAAAAAATAACGTTTACTTATGTGAGCTAGAATAGTAGAGGTGCGAGAAGTTATGGTTAAAAATTTAAGTAGTCATATTGATTTTATGGGTGAATTTATAAATGATGTGAATACTTTATTAGCTAAATTGTTAAAAGAACTAAGAGAAGACTATAACGTATCAAAAGAGCAAGCCAATGTTATATTAATGTTAGAAAACGAAAAAGCAATGACATTAACAGAAATAACTGAAAGACAAGGCGTAAATAAAGCTGCCGTTAGCCGGAGAATAAAAAAATTAATACAAGCAGAAGTAGTGCAATGGGAGAAAGCTGAAGAAAATGCAGATCAAAGGTTAAAATATATTAAATTAACAGCAAAAGGTAAACAATTTAATAAACAAAGTAAGGAAATTATCAATACAATTGTCAGTGATATATTACACGACTTATCGGATGAACAAATCGAACAAGCACGATATGTTTTAGAAATTATTGATCAAAGATTAAAAAATTTCAATTTGAAACACAGTGTTTAATAGTAAAAACAATGATAATATTTTTAAGTAAAGCAAAATGCGTTTAATTAAAACATATTTCAATAACTAGAATGATGTGTCCATGTAAAAATGATTTATTTGAAGCGCCTCATTAAAAGAACAACTATATAAGATTGAAGAAAAAATTAAAGGAATTGTAAAAAGACATTGGACTAATGATGTATATCTTTTACTTATTCATGTACATATAATAGAAATAAAGTAGTGTAAAAATGAATTTTACTTAATTAAAAAACTACAAAAAATTGGTGGAAATGGCTTGATAAAGCCGTATAGTTTATGAATATATTATGTTAAAATAACGGGATAATGTAAAAAATAAGGACTAAGCGTGGTGATAAAATGCAAAAGTGCCCTAAATGTGGGGAAAACATAAGGATAGGACAACGAAGATGTAGTCATTGTGGCTATCGTTTAGAGTCGACTAGTAACGAAAAAATGACTCGAACTTCAAAAGAAAATAAAAAAACTGTTAATAGCAAAGCAAGGAAAATTATTCCCTGGGGTATTGCAGCTTTTATCATTATCCTGCTGGTTATTATATTTATCTTATTGAAAAATTTTAATTCGCCGGAAGCACAATCGGAAATATTAATTAACGCAGTAGATAATAATGATACTCAAAAATTATCAACCTTATTAAGCACGCAAAATAATAGTGTAGATGAAAATGAGGCAAAAGCTTATATTAAATATATAAAAAAAGAAGTTGGCATGAAAGAATATACGAAAGATATTAAGCAAAAAATAAAATCATTAAATAAAAATGAGACTAGTGAAGAAGACTTTGTAACAGCAAAAAATGGTGAAAAAGTTTTGCGTATCAGCAAAAATGGGCGACGTTACTTGATATTTGATAATATGAGTTTTACAGCGCCTACAAAAGAAGCGATTGTAAAGCCTAAGTACGATACAACTTACAAATTCAAAGCAAATGATAAACAAAGAACAGTACATGCACAGAAGAATAAGACGACAGTACTCGGTGAATTTATACCAGGTGATTACGTCATAGAGTCTAAAAAAGAGATGGCTAACGGACAGTTTAGCGGTGAACTCAAATTTAATTTTAATAATAGTAATCATGAGACAGTTGATGTATCAGAAGATTTTAATGAAGCTTATATCGTCTTAGATTTGAAAGGTGCATCTGAAATAGATAAAGATACTGTTAAAGTGAAAGTGAATGATAAAACATATGACTATGCTGATAATAAAGAAATAGGACCATATCCAAAAACACAAGAATTAACAGTTTCTGCTGAAGGAGAAGCGAAGAAAAAGACATTTAAATCAGCTGAAACGACTGTTAAAACGGATAACTTGAAGGATAAAACATATGTAACATTGAACTTTGATGGTGATGAAATTCAAGACTATGTAGATAAAAAAGAAAAAGAAGAAAATAGCTTCAGAAATAAGGTGGCTCGTTTTTTCGGTAATTATACTGCTGCAATGAATAATGCACATAGTCAAAGTAACTTTAATTTAGTTTCATCTTATTTGAAAAAAAATACTGATAACTATAAATCTATAAAAAATAATGTGAAAGAAAATGCTGTATTTTATTTACCTCAGCCACAAATCACTGAAATTGTGAGACAAGGTGAAACATTTTATATTACAGCTCAAACCGTCAAAGAAAATGGTCAATATGGCGAAGTGGATTACCAACTTGAAGGCGATGATGATGCCAGTAACCTTAAAGTTGTGAAATATTCGGAAGAGTAATATAAAGATATGCTTGCTGATAATACTATAATATATGGAGTAGTGGTTAAGCAGAGAAATCTGGAAACAAGCCAACACCGACTCATGAATAAGTGTCAATTTCTATAATAGTTAATAGAAATTGACACTTTCTTTGTTTTTGAGCTAAAGCTATAATAGTAATAATGCTTATTAATTAATAATTTGTAATAAGTTAGTTAACAATACATAAACAAGTGTAAATATCGTCGAACTGGATATTTCAAGTAATTTTTGAAGGAGTTATAAAATGGTGGATAATCAACAACAAAAGCAATCATTCATTTTTATTTTAATTCTAGGTGCATTAACTGCGATTGGTGCCTTATCGATTGATATGTTTTTACCTGGTTTACCTCAAATTCAGTCTGATTTTAATACGACAACTTCAACTTCACAATTAACTTTATCTTTATTTATGATAGGTTTAGCCGTTGGGAATTTATTTACGGGTCCTTTTTCTGATTCAATCGGACGTAAGCAACCACTTATGATTGCGATGTTGTTATTTACATTAGCAAGTATAGGTATTATTTTTGTAAACAATATATGGTGGATGATCATTTTAAGGTTTGTACAAGGTTTTTGTGGAGGCGCAGGCGCAGTTATTTCTAGGGCGATTTCTAGCGATTTGTACAGTGGCAAACAATTAACAAAATTTTTAGCTTTACTTATGTTAGTCAATGGTGTGGCACCTGTGTTAGCACCTGCTTTAGGTGGCATGATCTTATCATTTTCCACTTGGCATATGGTTTTTGTCATACTAACTTTATTTGGGATACTTATGTTTTTGGGGACTATGTTTAAAGTACCAGAATCATTACCTATCGAACATAGGGACAGTCCTCATATAGCAATTATATTTAAGAATTTTAAACAATTATTAGTAACGCCACGTTTTGTATTACCAATGTTGATTCAAGGTGTTACATTTATCATCTTGTTTAGTTATATTTCAGCTTCTCCATTCATCACGCAACATGTATATGGTATGTCACCACAACAATTTAGTATTATGTTTGCAGTTATTGGTATTAGTCTCATTGTTTCAAGTCAATTGACTGGTAAGTTCGTTGATTATATCAATCGACAAACATTATTACGGATTTTGACGTTGATTCAATTAGTAGGAATTTTAAGTGTAACGATTACTTTATTAAACCATTTTTCAATATGGATTTTATTCTTAGGTTTTATCATTCTTGTTGCACCAGTTACTGGTGTAGCAACGCTTGGTTTTTCTATTGCGATGGATGAACGTACTGGTGGTAATGGGAGTGCATCAAGTTTACTTGGACTTATGCAATACTTACTAGGAGGGGTGGTCTCACCGCTCGTAGGTTTAATGGGAGAAGGGAATTATGTGCCTTATGTCACAATTATCATCATCGCGGGTCTGTTATTAATATTACTGCAAGTGATGAGTTACTTTGTGTTTAGAACAAGGAAACGAACATAAGCGCATATGCGTAAAATCTTGGTGTGACAATGACATCCGTTTAAATAAATTAGATTACTGTCATACTCTGATTTATTTGTATGAGTGATTGAGGTTGGTGAAAATCTATTTGCTTTTGGTATACCATGTTGATCTACAGATACTAGATCATGTTGTACTATTATAGTATCAATTTTTTAATATATGTCTTCGAATAAGTTAGTATAATGAGACTATTAAATTTCTATTATTTTGTAGAAATTTAGTAGTCTTTTTAATTAGATAATTTATTAACGATTCAATTTAATTGTATTAGCTAATAAAATTTGAGCTAAATCTTTAACTGACTGATTACAACCTTCTTTAATCCAAGTATAAACAAGGCCCATTTGACCACCTAGTGCATATATTACAAATTGTTTTTTGTTTAATACATCGGTATAGTCGTCCAAAATTTTAATATAAGTGTCCCGCGTTGCATGCATATACTCAAAAAATAAATCACGATTAGGATATGTGACTAAAATAGCATGGAAATAGCCATAATGACGTTTGATATAACGCAAAATGATTTTGAAAAATTGATATAGTTTAGAGTGATTATCCGCAATTTCTTCAGAACTTTTGTATAGATTTTCTAATAGTGTTTTATATTTTTGAATATGGTGTGATTGTATTGTAGCTAAAAGGTCATATTTATTTACGAAGTAATCATAAAATGTGGTCCTATTTATACCACTATATGCACATAACATTTTGATAGTTATATTTTCAAATGGATGTAACTCGAGTAATGCAATCATATTACGGATGATTTTTCGTTTTGCATTTTGTTTCATAATAACTCCTTCATAGAACATAAATAATGTACCCAACACATTTTATTTAAGTGTCGGTATACTTTTAAATTTCATCTTTTTATAATATACAAGGTGAATTTTAAATGCAAATAGGAGGAAAGTATCATGAAGAAAATGGTATTAATCAATGTCATTACCATTGTTGTGCTTGTAATTATTGGTGTCGTAGGATTCCATTTTTATAATCAAGCAACATCTTTTGTAAGTACAGATAATGCTAAAGTGGATGGAGAACAAATTAAGGTGTCAGCTCCAGCTTCTGGCGAAATCAAGTCACTTGATGTTAAAAATAATGAAAAATTAAGCAAAGGTGATAAAGTTGCAGAGGTTGCTGCTAAAGGTGAAGGTGGTCAATCTCAAGATATGAGTATTAAAATGCCTAAAGATGGCACAATTGTAAAAGTTGATGGCATGGAAGGCTCAATGGCTCAAGCTGGCACACCAATCGCTTACGCTTATAATTTAGATGATTCTTATATAACTGCTAATGTGGATGAAAAAGATATTGCAGACGTTGAAGAAGGTAAAGATGTAAATATTAAATTAGATGGTGAAGACGCTGAATTAAAAGGTAAAGTAGAAGAAGTAGGTAAAGCAACTGCTTCAAGCTTTTCAATGATGCCTTCATCAAATAGTGATGGCAACTATACAAAAGTATCACAAGTGGTACCAGTGAAAATTTCACTAGATTCAAAACCATCTAAAAATGTTGTTCCAGGAATGAACGCTGAAGTAAAAATTCATAAAAATTAAGGAGGTCTTAAAATGACAATGACCTTCATTATTGTTTACGTAGTCATAGCGCTCATTCTTGTCGGTGGACTTAATTTCTTTTTCGTGAAAAGAAATAAGCAAAAATCCACCCAAAAAATGGAACAATCTAAGTATGAAAGCATTGCTTCTAACGAAAGTTATCAATCTAAATTTAAAGTTAAAGACGATAAAGCAACAACAGAAAATCAAGAGCAAAACAAAGGTGAATCTACAGAAGAAAAGTCAGAAAATGCAAATGCTAATAGTTACGCTTCTGAATCATCAACACAAAATGATTCGGATCATGAACAAATCAATCCGAATTCTGAAGAAGCACAAGTAAATGAAAAGCTGAAAGCTAAACATAGTTCATTTATGTTTGGAAAAGGCACTTCTCAAGGAAAAGTTTTAATAGCGATGATTTTCGGTATGTTTATAGCTATTTTGAACCAAACGTTATTAAATGTTGCATTGCCTAAAATAAACACAGATTTTAATATTTCTGCAAATACAGGTCAGTGGCTTATGACAGGATTTATGCTTGTGAATGGTATTCTGATACCAATCAGTGCTTATTTATTTAATAAATATTCGTATCGTAAATTATTCTTAATAGCGATGGCATTGTTCACAATCGGTTCCTTAGTCTGTAGTATGTCAGGTTCATTTACAATAATGATGGTAGGCCGTGTACTGCAAGCAATTGGTGCAGGTATCTTAATGCCACTTGGTACAAATGTATTTATGACTATATTTCCGCCTGAAAAACGTGGCGCAGCTATGGGGACACTCGGTATAGCAATGATTTTAGCTCCCGCTATAGGCCCGACATTGTCAGGTTATATTGTAGAAAATTATCATTGGAACGTGATGTTCTATGGTATGTTCATCATAGGACTTATTTCATTAGCAATCGCCTATATATGGTTCAGAGTTTATCAAGTTACTACAAATCCTAAAGCAGATATTCCAGGCATCATATTTAGTACAATAGGTTTTGGTGCGCTATTATACGGCTTCAGTGAAGCAGGGAATAATAGTTGGAGTTCTCCAATTGTTGTAGTCTCTCTTATTCTTGGTGTCATATTCATTACTGCTTTTGTAATTAGAGAGCTTACAATGCGTGTGCCAATGCTAAGCATGGAAGTTTTAAAATATTCAGGTTTTACATTAACTACCGTTATTAACATGATTGTAACGATGAGTTTATTTGGTGGTATGATTTTATTACCACTTTATTTACAAGACTTTAGAGGCTTTACCCCAGTACAATCAGGTTTATTATTATTACCAGGTGCTTTAATAATGGGTATCATGGGACCGATCGCAGGAAAATTATTAGATACGATTGGTATTAAACCACTAGCTTTAGTAGGTACAGCAATTATGACCTATGCTACGTGGGAATTAACAAAATTAAACATGAATACAACGTATGGTCACTTAATGGTTATTTATATCATTCGTTCATTTGGTATGAGTTTTATCATGATGCCAATAATGACCGCTGGTATGAACGCATTGCCACAACGACTCATAGCACATGGTAATGCTTTATCTAATACATTGAGACAATTGGCAGGTTCAATTGGTACAGCTTTACTGGTTACAGTAATGTCTACACAAACAACACAACACATCGCCTCATATACACAAGATTTAGATAAAACAAATCCATTTATTAAAGACCGTTTACAAGAAATGGCTCAAGCAATGGGTGGAGAACAAATGGCAACTTCACAAGTTTTAGAATTTGTGCAAAAGCTAGCTTCTATTAACGGTGTAAATAGTGCTTTCTTAATAGCTACTTTATTAAGTGCTTTGGCATTTATTTTGAGCTTGTTCTTAAAAGGCAAGTCACATTATATTTCAAATGAAGAATAAGTAAAAAAATCAGTGAAGTAACATCACTGACTAATGAATAAGCGTCAATTTCTATAATAGTTACGTAGAAATTGACGCTTATTTTGTTATTAATACAGTCTGAGTTAATATTTTCATATAGTTATAGCGATTAGGACAAAAATTTGTACTAAGTTGATTTATTTTACATTATCAGTGAAGCTAAATCGTCTTTATAAATGCGCAAGTTAATTAGATAATATACATGCTATTGATTGTAGTTTTGAAAAATTGCTTGTTCAAAAATCCACTTAATCGATGCACTAATCGATTAAGTGGAGGCAAAAAAAGCCCGCAAATGAATTTTTTTAGTCATTCATTTACGGGTGTAATCAATGATAGTATATGTATCAGCTTTTTGATAAAGTTTAAATGAAGTTATATTCTAGGTTTTCGATTTCTAAAAAATAAACTAATTAAAAGTAAAGCGATACTACAACTTAATAAAATAAAAGCGTTATGGATTGCATTTGACTCTGTTAATATTTGAGTTGAATCAACAGTGATATAATACTGATTCATTGAATCAGCAATTCTTGTTGCAATATTTTTAATCAATGCAGAAAAACCGAAAGTAATTGCAAGCATGATCGCTATGATAAACATGTTAACTATTTTCAATATCGTTTTGTTAAAAAACAACGTAAAAAGAGTTAAGATTAAACTTAATATACAGGAAATAAAAAATACATAAAATACAAGTATCAAGCGATCAATGCTTGTTTGTAAGTTATCGATACTTTCAACATTGATATTTAAATTCGTTAAGTTATTGATAGTTTCTTGAAAATTTGTTAATTCTTTAAAATTAACCGTTTTATCTACAAAAACTAAATTGAATATAGGTTCCTTAAACATACTATAACCTGAAATAGCAACTAGAATTAAAACGATAACTTGTATGATAAGGCTAACCCAAGATTTTTTCTTTTTTCCATAACGGGCGCCTCGTTGCATTGTTTCACTCGTTAAAGTATGTTCAAAATCTTTAAATTGGTGATTGTTTGCGGTCATAACTTACTCCTTTCATTACATTAGATGGGGATCTAGTTATTTTATGACTTTTATTTTGTTATAATATGTAATAACTGTTACATTTTAACCAATGAAGTTGGATAATTTAATTTTTAGTATGAATTGTCATACTTTTAAACTTCAATATCTATTATAACTTCGTTTTTATGTCATTATTTTTATTTTATCATATAATTTATTTTAAATGCTGAATTGAAACAAAAATTCTATAATTCTAAAATTTGTTACAAAAAAGATAGGGATGATTATGAATGAAATCAAGACTAACAACAAAATTTGTTAATAAATACTTATTGCCACATCGTTCAATTATATTTGATGACCAACAAAGCTTTGAAAAATTTTTACAAAAAAGATTAACGATGAATGAAAAAAAGCACAAGCAACCTGAAACTTTAAATGTAAAATCAGACTTAGAAAAACAAATGATGGATGATATGCAGGTGTTCAGATTTCGCTTTAGACACAGTCAACAAAAGAAAATATTATATATTCACGGTGGATATAATATTTTACAACCTTCTGCATTTCACTGGAGATTTATGGATAAACTTGCGTTAAGTACTTTAAATGAAGTTATTTTGCCAATTTATCCAAAAGCACCCAAATATCTTGTTGAGGATACTTATGCTGCAATTCATAAAGTGTACCAACAATTATTAACAGAATGTAATAATGAAGATATTATTGTGATGGGAGATGGAACTGGAGGCGCATTGGCGTTGAGTTTTGTGCAACAGTTAAAATCAAATAATCAACCTTTACCAGCTAAATTGTATTTGTTTTCACCGATGCTAGATGCTCAATTGGATAATGAAAATATTACAGATGATTTAATCGATAAAGATGTCATTATAAATATAGAAGGTTTACAAAAAATTATGAAAGTATGGTCTGGAAATCTTCCATTAAACGATAGTAGGATATCACCAATTAATGGAGAATTATTTGGTTTACCACCCATATATTTATTTGGTGGTGGAAGAGAGATTTACTTACCAGATATGAAAAAATTGGCTTATATGTTAGAAGATATGCGTCAGCCAGTTCAACTGTATACTTTTAAAAAAATGGTGAATGCATTCGCATTATTACCTATTAGAGAATCGCATAAAGTTGTGAAAGAAATCGTCAATACAATTCACGATAAACGTTAATGTGGAAGCATACACTCGATTTTTAAAATGATGATAAGGCTACGAAAAATTAAAAACAGAGGCGGGGCAGACACCAAATATAATTTTGTTGATATCGCCTTGCTTCTGTTTTTATATGCTCAAATAATTCGGTCAATTAATGGTGATTATTCATTGTTGTATCAAGGACAGTTAATATAGATTGTGTCCCTTTTAGCTTATAGTATTGCGCTATAAAGTCGTTAAAATCTTGCGTTGGTATATCCATATTGTTAAATTTCGAGAGATATTTTTCATATAGTTGTGTTTCTTTTTGAACAAAAGTTGTGTAACGCTGTATAAAAGCTGCTTCTACATCAATTTGTTCCACTAATGAAGTAATAGTATCTATAGCTTGTTTTTGACCTTGGTAGTAACTAATATCAAAACCGCGTTTAATCAATTGACTATCAGGTCCATTAATGACCAGCTGTTTGTTTTGATTGAGTTCACTAAGTGCAGCTTTCATATCATCATTTAAATCATAAAGTTGCACTTTGATTGTGTCGATTAATCCTTGTGACATATTTATCACTCCTTATCTTGAGATACCGATTTTATGACCTAATTGTTTTGGCCATTCGATTAATAGTTGGTTATCATAATAATTGCTAATTTGGTCAGCAAATGATTGAGGGAATGGCGCTGTTTTGTTGATTGTGCGATCAATCCCTAACATCATTGCTTCATTTGTTGCTATATTGCTGCCGTCTTGGTTCGTCATAACAGAAAAGAAATGTAAGCTTTTTTCATTATAATCATAGATGTAAATTGTAATGGTAAATGTGTCATCTTCAGTTAGTTCAGATAAATAAGCTGTTTGTTCTTCAACAGTGAATAGTGTGTAATTTAACTTGGTACGTTCTTCTAAAGATAAACCATGTGTATAATTAAATTGATTGATAGCTTCGCTGAAGACCATATTATAATTCGCATCATGTACATGACCGTTATGGTCAATCATATCGGGTGTCACATTGTTGGAAATTGTGAAAGGATTTTTCATTGTTACATCTCCTTTAAAACTTTAATTGTTAAAATAGACATATTTATATTATTTAAGCTAACCTAAGTTTACTAAAAATTGTATATAACATACACAAATAGTATTTCATGATAAAATAAAGAAAATTGATTATAGGGGTGACCTATGGCTATAACAATTAGATACTTATCTTCTGAAAATACATTAGCAAGCGTTAATTGTTTAGAAGACATTCCTGAAACAGCGCAGTTTATATGGTGTGATTTTAACCAACCAACCGAGGCTGAAAATACATTTTTAAAAACACGTTTTAACTTTAATAAACTTGAAATTGATGATACAGTGAACGGGACACCGAGAGCTAAATACAAAGCATATGACACATATCAGTATATAGTTGTTCATGATGTAGCTTCCGAGAATTTTAGTGCAAAAGCATTAAATATTTTTATAAAAGATCGTTTGCTTATTACATACCATCATCAGCCATTTGATATTTTAAAGAAGATAGAAACTACTTTCAAAACGCAAACAATACGTAATATTCTCCCAACATATATGTTTATCTTGGTGTTAGATTGTTTAGTAGATCGTTATTTTGAATTCGTTTATGCCATCGAAGATAAGGTGTATGACTTCGAAGACAGTGAAAATATGAATGGTTCTATGAAATTTGCGATGGATAATGTATTTAAAATACGTTCTGAGCTAATTAAATTAAAGCGTGTGATTTATCCAATGACAGAATTAGTTAATCAATTAAAAGAAAGTAATCAATTATTATTAGATGACAAGGATAAACTTTATCTTCAACATATTGATGATCATATGATTAAACAACAAAATATTTTGAAAATATGCCAAGAAATGACAAATGAAATAAAAGATAATTTGACATCATATGCTTCATATAAAATGAATCGGATTATGCAAGTCCTTACCTTGGTCTCGGTTGTTTTTTTACCATTGACATTAATTACAGGTATTTATGGTATGAATTTTATAAATATGCCAGAATTAAAATGGCAATATGGTTATTATTTTGTTTTAGCACTTATGCTATGTATTAGTATAGGTTGTGTGATTTATTTTAAAAAAGAAAAATGGTTTTAATAACATAGTATTATATTAATAATACAGTTTTAAACTGACTTGAGTAAAATAACTATTGAGGATTGGAGTAAATAATGAGCGATTTAAAAAGAGAACAAAGAAAAAATGAGCACGTTGAGATTGCAATGGCACAAACGGATGCTACAATCTCAGATTTTGATGAAATTAGATTTGTACATGATTCTATTCCGAGTATAGATGTAAGTGATGTTAATCTTGAGCATTCGCTTAAAGATTTTACACTTAGTCAACCACTTTATATTAATGCGATGACTGGTGGCAGTGAATGGACGAAACAAATTAATGAAAAATTGGCAATTGTGGCTCGAGAAAACGGTATTGCAATGGCAGTTGGTTCTACACATGCAGCGTTACGTAATACTAATATGGCATCATCTTTTACAGTCGTGCGTGACACAAACCCAGAGGGGATTATATTTAGTAACGTGGGTGCCGATGTACCTGTTGATAAAGCTGTCGAATCAGTAAAATTGCTAGATGCTCAAGCATTACAAGTACATGTGAATGCACCACAAGAATTAGTCATGCCTGAAGGTAATAGAACCTTTTCTACATGGATGGACAATCTTGCGCAAATTGTGGAACGGGTAAATGTTCCAGTAATTGTCAAAGAAGTAGGGTTTGGTATGAGTAAAGAAACAATCAAAAACTTATATGAAATTGGTATTAGGTATGTAGATGTGAGTGGACGTGGTGGTACGAACTTTGTAAATATTGAAAATGAAAGACGTGCATATAAGGACATGGACTATTTAAGTATGTGGGGACAAACGACTGTGGAATCATTATTAGAAAGTACTGCTTATCAAAAAGATATGGATATACTTGCTAGTGGTGGTGTGCGCTCTCCTTTAGATGCTGTGAAATGTTTAGCGCTTGGCGCGAGTGCAGTTGGTATGTCGCGACCATTTTTAAATCAAGTTGAACAATATGGTATTACAGAAACACTAAACTATACAGAACAATTCACTGAACATATGAAAAAAATTATGACGATGCTAAATGCACCTACAATAAATGATTTAAAAGGTTCGAAAATGATCTTTGGTCCTAAATTACAATCTTGGATAGATCAGCGAAATATTGATATTTCTAATTAATATCTCATAAAGAAATCATTTTTGTAGGTTAGGTCATTAACTACTGTGTTGATTTTCGTAAATGAAATGATTATAGAAAAAACCTGAGACATTATGTCTCAGGTTTTCTTATGTTAAAAATCAAATGATATCATTAGAATAGATTGATAAATGTAGTAACGATTGGGACACCAAGCAAATCAATTAAAAATGCGCCCACAATTGGTACGACAAGATATGATTTTGGTGAAGCTCCGAATTTCTTGGTAATTACATCTAGGTTTGCCATAGCATTTGGGGTTGCACCAAGACCATGACCAATAAAGCCACCAATCATTACAGCAGCATCGTAATTTTTTCCTAAACCGCGGAACACGATAAATATAGAGAATAGCACGATAAACACGACTTGTATTAAAACGATAATAATTAAAGGTAAAGCTAATTGATATATTTCTGTAAGTTGTATACTCATCAAAGCAATAGATAAGAATAGACTTAGTGATATGTCGCTAATTTTATCCACGAATTTCATATCAATAAGATTTAAATTATTATATTCAGAAATATTTCGAATAATTACCGCAACAAACATTGCACCAACATATATAGGAATGTTAATACCTGTTAAATCAGAGAATGTATTTCCTAAATATGAGCCAATAGCCATACAAATGGTTACAATCGTAAATTGTAAGAAAAAGATGGTTGTAGAGTTCATGCGATTATGTAAATATTCATTAGATTTTACGTTACCATAGTCTGTCGTAGTTTCTTCTGCGTGTTCTGGTTTTAAGTTATATTTAGTGATTAAAAATTTTACTACTGGGCCACCTACTAAACCACCAGCTACAAGACCTAATGTTGCTGCTGCTAAAGCTGCGGTTAATGCAGAATCAAAGCCCATATCGCGTATGGTTTGGCCATAGGCGGCAGCATTACCATGACCACCTTCCATAGACATAGAACCTGCTGTCAAGCCTAATAATGGTGGTATGTTTAATACTTTTGCTAATGAAATACTAATAAGGTTTTGGAAGACTGCAAGAAAACCACAAAATATAAAATATAAAATAAGTACTTTCCCACCCAAACGTAATAACTTTAATGAAGCGCCTAATCCAATTGTTGTAAAGAACGCAAGCATAAAGAAGTTTTGTATAAATTCAGAATCCAGTTTGATTGTTATGATATTTGTAGATTGTAATATTGCAACTAAAATCGAGAAGATTAAACCACCGATAACAGGTGCAGGAATACAAAGCCTTCTTAATATTGAAATATGGTTAACAATATATATACCTAAAAGGTATAACAAACTTGCGATTGCTAAAGTAGTAATTGCATCTAGCTCTAGCATTTTCAATCCCCCTTAAATTTCAAATGAAACTATCCTATGTGTCTGGTTATATAGATGGAGTCATGTGCAAAATGACAATAAAGAAAGTGCTTACAAAACTCCATGCTATTTATTATACATATTTAAATAGTATAAATCTAGTTTGGAATTATATATTAAATAGAATAAATAGAGATTGTTTTATTTGTAATTTTCAGATAATCATTCTCTTGTCTAATACGCAAAAATAGATGTTAGAAGAATGAATACATTGCTTATATATAACATAGTACCTTGCAATGTATAGTAGTCTGTGTTATATTCTTTTCGACAGCTACTGTGTAATGTATAGTACTGGATTTACATAGGAGGTAACATATGAATAGTCAATTTAAAAAGGGTGCGTTAGAGCTTATTGTGCTGCTCATTATCAAAAGAAATGACCAATACGGTTACTCGCTCGTTCAAAATATTTCGAGACATATGAGTATTGCAGAAGGAACAGTGTACCCATTGCTACGAAGATTAGTGAAAAATGGTGAACTCACGACGTATTATCAACCTTCTTCAGAGGGTCCAGCAAGAAAATATTATAAAGTGACTGACCAAGGTAATGACAGGTTAGTTGACTTATTACATGAATGGCGATCATTTTCGAATATTGTAGAAGTATTTATAAAGGAGAGTGAATGGAATGACTAAAAATGAATTTTTAAAACAATTGCATAGACATTTGAAACATGATTCTGATGCAGAACGACAAGATATTTTAAATGAGTACGAAACACATTTTTATAGTGGATTAAAGGAAGGTAAAACAGAAGCACAAATTTCAAAAGAACTAGGTGATCCTAGAACTTTAGCTAAAGAAATGAATGCGACAGCTGCTGTAGAAAAAGCTGCTGACAGTAAAAAATTTGGCGACGTTGGGAATGCCATTTTTGCAGTGATGGGTTTAAGTATATTAAATTTCTTTGTAATTTTAGTACCATTTATTTTCGTTTTGAGCATCGTTGTTTCATTAATTGTAACGACAATTTCATTCGTTTTAAGTCCAATATTGTTATTAGTGAAAGGATTTTTAAGTGGATTTGAAAATGTATTACTTTTTGATGTATATGCAGTAGGTGCACTGTTTGGAATGGGATTAATGTTATTTGTGATTACGTATTTAATTTCTAAAGCATTTTATTTAATTTGTGTGAAGTATCTCAAGTGGAATATAAGTGTTGTGAAAAAGAGTGGGATTTCATGAAGAAAACATTGATTAGTCTTTTTGTAATAGGATTAATTGTAACGATTGTTTGTGGCATTGGCGTGATAAACCAATTTCAAGTAGAAAGTAAAAAGTCGAAAGAAGTCACAGAGAATTATCATAAAGCATATGATGAAAATAAAGTGAAAAAACTCAATGTAGATTTGAACAATAGTAATTTAAAACTTAAAAAAGGTGATCAACTCAAAGTTGAATCACGAGGTTCTAACGACAAAATAAATATGGATACTACTATAAAAAACGGTACGTTATATGTGAAAGATAAACCATTAGACAGCAATGTCGATATTACATTTATGGACTTTAAAAATAATGATGTCATTATCACATTACCTAAACCATTAAGCCATTTAAATGTTAATACTGAATCTGGTTCGATTATGATTGATCAAATAAAAGCAGATTATGCTAAGTTATACGCAGATGTTGGAAAATTGAATATTAGTCATGCAAAATTTGACCGTTTAATTGCTGAAGTTGATGTTGCAGATATGTATATGGCAACGACTCAATTTAATTCTGGTGAGTTCGAAGCTGATACTGGATCAATTGATATCAAAGATATGCCAGCTGATAAGCCGATTAAAGTGAAAACGGATGTGGGCGATATAGCAATGGATTACACGGATAAACAGCCTAACAATACACGTATAGAATTTGATAGTGACGTTGGAGAGTTGGATATTAACAATCACTTGTTTAAAAACAAACAAGTAGGAAATGGATCAAATCTCATTCATATTAAAACAGATACAGGTAATGCTGAAATCAACTAAATTTGAAATATTAATTATTAAGTAACAGAGTGTGAGCATAAGTCAATTTGGCTTTGACTAATGCTCACATTTTATTTTTAGCATGAGACGTGACGAGATTTTAAATTTCTGTGTTTACTCATTTTTTGATATACTATAAGCCATATAAAATTACTAGGTTTATCAGGAGGAGTGTTATGCAGGAATTGAATAGAAGTGATAAGCAATATGGTGTTTTAGCACTTCTACCATTAATCATATTTTTAGGGTTATATATTGGTGTAGGCATCACTTTTACTATAATGGGTAAAGAAGATGCGTTTGATCAATTACCAAGACATGTTGCTATTTTTATCGGCATCGTTATTGCTTGGACATGCTATGATAGAAAAACGAAGTTTTCTAAAAAGGTAGAAATATTTACAGCGCATGCAGGCAATTCAGGTATTGTTAATCTAGGCTTGATACTCTTATTAGCAGGCGCTTTTTCTACGGTTACATCGGAAATGGGCGGTAAGTCAGCGATGGTGAATATGGGGCTTACTGTTATCCCGCCAAGTCTACTCATACCTGGTATATTCATTATGAGTGGTTTTGCTGCGCTAACGTTGGGTACTTCTACGGGGGCGCAAGCTGCTTTTATTCTAGTAGGTGTTGCTGTAGCTCAAGCTGCTGATTTAAGTGTCGCATCAGCAGGTGCCGCTGTTATTGCAGGTGCATATTTTGGTGATAACCTATCCATTATTTCAGATACAACGATTGCAGCTACAAATGGTGTCGGTGCTAAGATGAAAGATAAATTTAAGATGAATGTGTTGATTGCGCTACCTGCTGCACTTATTACTGCAGTTATATATGCAATTGTGGGTGGAACAGGTAAAGTGGAAGGTGACTTAAGTTTTAATTTTATAAATATACTGCCGTATTTATTTGTACTTATAGCAGCAATCGTAGGTTTAGATGTGATTTTAGTGTTGATCATCGGTATCATAATGGCAGGTGTCATTGGTTTGCTTCAAGGCAATTTGGGCATATTCCAGTTTACAAAAGCTATTGGTGAAGGTATGGAAAGCATGTTCCTTATTTTTCTTGTGGCGTTTTTAGTTTCTGGACTTGTGGCGTTAATTCGCTATTATGGCGGTGTTGATTGGATTATTAAAACAATGAAAGAAAAAGCAAAAGGCCGAAAAAGTGCAGAATATGTGATTAGTTTAATGTCCGGTGTGCTTTCTGCTGCTTTATCACATAATACGTTAGCAATTTTAATTTCTGCGCCTATCGCTAAAGAAATTGGAGATGAATATAAGGTTCCGCCTAAACGTATGGCAAGCTTATTAGATATATTCGCATGTTGTGCCTTAATGCTACTGCCCCATGATAGTGGTATGTTAATGGTTGAACAATATGGAGATGTTTCTTATATAGAAGTTTTACAATACACATTTTATCCTGTGATATTTGTCATTTGTACGGTTATTACGATACAATTTGGTTTACTTGATAAAGACAAAAATCTTTCTAAATAATTTTTGCTTTAATTAGATTGATTATTAGAAAGTGAAAATGAAATATCGCAGACTAGGCATTCAAAGTGAGCGTTTATAATTTAATAATATTTTAGGGAAGCAGAGATTATATTAAATTTTAATCTCTGTTTCCCTTTTATTATCGCCATGTATCTTGTGGTGGTATGGTAGTACGTTTTGAAATTCTTGAAACGTAGGGATTGCCTTTAACAATAAAGCGAAGTGGTTTATGTGTCCATTCACCTTTATTAGGAATACCAATTCTCGGTGTTTCCTCAATGTGTTTAGGATGTTTACGATTTTTAGTATCTATTTTTAGATTGCCTTCATTTAATCGTGAACCATCCAAATGCCTCGGTATATTAAAAGCTTTAGTCCATTTTCCTGGGCCATTTGTTAATTCAAAGCCATCTTTGTTTCTATTTGAACGCATAGCCTCAATATTCTCTTCTGGTTCAACAGCACGTATCAGGACACCTTCAGGTACACCTTCTAATTGTGTTACGAAGTTGATGAGTAAATGCGTATGCATCACATGTGCATAAATAGTGCCACCAAGTTTATATAATGATTCAACTTTGGGTGTGCGTTTGCCATTAAATCCGTGAGCGGCTTGATCCTTTTCACCAACATAGGCTTCTGTTTCAACGATGTACCCAGTAAATGTATGTAAATCATCTTCGAAAATGACACGTACACCTAATAAATCTTTGGCGATAGTGATTGTATCACGTTGTAAAAAATCCATTTATTAATCCTCCATATAATAGTTTTCGAAATTAAATGTTTTTAAAAATTTTTTATTAAATTGTAAAATTGTGTTACAAGCATGTGGGAATTTTGATAGAATAACCTTATAAGTTTACTAAAAATTAAAAACTCATAAGTTAAAGTATCAATGACTATATTAAAGTTAAATGAACATTATATCAAATGTACTTGAAACGGGGGAGCAATTTGGAAAGAAAAATTGGATTTGGAGAAGCATTAAAACTATTTTGGAAAAATTATTTTAACTTCAAAGGCCGTGCACGCAGAAGTGAATATTGGTATATGGTTTTATGGCATATGATTTTTCTAGTACCAGCGTTTGTTGTATATTTCATTGGTTTGATTGCATTAATTAGCGCTGCTGCTTCTCAATCTGAAACGGCCATTATAATAAGCGTAATTTTTCTTATTATCAGTGTGATATATATAGCTGTGTACGGATTAGCTACTTTAATACCTAATTGGGCGATATTTATTAGAAGATTTCATGATACAGGTAGATCGATGTTACTACCACTTATTTATTTAGGTATTTCAGTGTTTTCATATATCATATTTACAGTAATAGCTATACTAGATTCAGATTTCAATCATATGGCAAGTGTGATTTTCATCGTATTGATATACGCATTCTATATAGGTTTTGGTATTTATGCGCTAGTCGTTAGTTGCTTGGATAGTGAACGAAAAACAAATAA
Source organism: Staphylococcus sp. GDY8P94P (assembly GCF_017892255.1). Classification (NCBI taxonomy): domain Bacteria; kingdom Bacillati; phylum Bacillota; class Bacilli; order Caryophanales; family Staphylococcaceae; genus Staphylococcus; species Staphylococcus sp. GDY8P94P. The sequence continues at coordinate 65,233 of NZ_JAESKU010000008.1, read as the reverse complement.
ATATGGTCCAAGCCATAAATATGCAAACCAATATACTAAAATTGATGACATGTATAGAGAGCAATAGTTAAAATAAACCCAATTATGACAAGTCAAACTGTTAGACTGTTTTTTGTCATAATTGGGTTTTTATAAAGTTTAATTATTAATATATGATAAATTTGGATAATGTTTTCCTAATACGTCATGCAAAGCTTTGTAGCGTTGAAAAAGTACTTCATATTGTTTTACCTTTTTTGGATCAGGCTGTAAACGGTAATAAACAGGTTGTTTCATATGATGTACTGTTTCTTCAAGTGTTTGATAAGCACCACCTACATTTGCACCTAACATTGCTGCACCTAATGCTGTAGCATTGGAAGAATCCATAACGACGACTTCTTTATTTAAGACATTAGTATATATATCTACGAGTAATTCGCTTTTAATTGGTATACCACCAGCAGCATAAACAGTATTAACCGGTATTTGGTTATCTTCAAATTGTTGCATAATTAACTTAGTTCCAAAAGCCGTTGCTTCAATATAAGCACGATGAATCATTTCGAATGGTGTTTGTAACGTTAAGCCAAAGATACTACCAGTAAGGTTACTGTTGCTTAATATACTACGATTCCCATTATGCCAATCTAAAACGGTTACGTGCTGTTGATGAATTGGTATCTCAGAAGCTAAATTTTCTAAGTGTTCTAATATAGTAATACCTTCTTTTTCAGCTTGTTTTACTATGGACGCTGGGGCCTGACTAGCTGAATAACTAAATAAATCACCAACTGCAGCTTGACCAGCTTCATAAGCATATAAACCTGGGATAATTGCATCTTTGACTGATCCTGTAATCGCAGGAATTGCAACTTGCTTAGCATCGAGCATGAGATGACAAGTGCTAGTACCTATAACAGGTGTGAATTCACCCTGTTCGATTGCACCAACGCCGAGTACTCCTGAATGCGCATCTATAATATAAGGAGAAATTTGAACTTTATCTGATAGCCCCCATAATTTTTGATAATAAGTAGTTAAAGCCCCTGCACTTTCGCCAATATTTATCACCGGTGCCTCACATTTATTTTTTACAATTGAAGGTAAGTCTTTATCTACTGCTTCAAAAAACGAATAATTAAAGCCATCTTTTTCGTTGTAAAAACCTTTGAACCCTATGCCACAATTTGAACGAATATTGCGATTGGTTAATAAACTAACAATATAATCTCCAGCCTCCATAATATATGCACTTTGCGCTAAAATTTCTGGCGCTTTGTGTTTAACCTCTAATATTTTTGGAATCATCCATTCACTATTAACACTATGACCATAAAAGTCTAACCAATTTGCGTTATATGTGTCATTTATTTTTTTCATAAATGTCGCTTCTTCATGAGCACCATGGTGTTTCCAAAGCTTAACATAAGCATGTGGTTCATCTTTTAATGATTCATGTGTATGTAATGGTTTGAAATGTTCATCTAAAAAGACAATCGTACAACTTGTGAAATCGATTCCCATACCAATTACATTTGATGGATCAATTTTACTTTCTGATAAAACGTGTTGAACACCTTTTTCTAATATATTTGTGTAATCTTCAGCGTTTTGTAAAAAATAATTATGCGGTAAATCATGGCCGTTCAATGAACCTGAAATTGTACCATGAGGATATGCTTCTATGTAGCTAGAAATAATCTCACCATTGGAGGTATCTACGAGAAATACACGACCAGATGCTGTACCAAAATCGATCCCAATACTGTAACTCATGCGGCATTGCCTCCCAATAATCATTTTAATAAGTTCTGATTACTTATTTAATCTAATAATAGTGCTTGCTAAAATCATTGTAAAGATAACAACGTTTTTAGATAATAATGGAAGTTAGAGTTGATATGAATCATCATATAAATAGCTTGAAAAGCTAAAATACAATTTGAAATGTATATTTAAGGTGCGAAATGTTATTATCAATATATATTCATTCGACTTTAAGGGAGGGAAATCTTATCATGTCCTTAAAAATAGCAAATGTTACAAAAAAATATAAGGATTTTACAGCAGTTAATGACATATCGATAACTTTAGAATCAGGAAAGATGCTAGGATTTTTAGGACGTAATGGTGCAGGAAAGACGACAACTTTTAGAATGATACTTGGTTTGACGCCGATTACAGAAGGGCAAATTTTATATAAAGATAAAGCAATTGACCAATCAATATATGATAAAATAGGATATTTGCCTGAAGAACGAGGGTTACATCCGAAAATGAAAGTAGAAGATGAATTGAGATATCTAGCTACATTAAAAGGGATGAAATCAAAAGAGATAAGCAAATCTATTGATTATTGGTTAAATCGTTTTGATATTGAAGAAAATAGAGAAAAGAAAATAGAAGCGTTATCTAAAGGAAATCAGCAAAAAATTCAACTCTTAGCAAGTATGTTACATAATCCAGAATTATTAATCTTGGATGAACCTTTTAGTGGTTTAGATCCAGTTAATGTTGAATTATTAAAATCAGCCGTAAAAGATTTAAATGATGCAGGAACGACGATTATTTATAGTTCTCATAGAATGGAACATGTAGAAGAACTATGTGATGATGTTTGCATTTTGAATAAAGGTGAACTTGTTGTTTCTGGGCCAATTGATGAGGTGAAAGCAAATCATGGCAATAAAAGCGTTATAATTGAAACAAATCATGTGATGTCAGAAATAGATGATATTACTGGTGTTATCCAGGTTGAACGTAATAAAAGGGAAATAAGAGCGTTGATAGAAGACGAAGTGATTGCTGAAGAAATATATAATATTGTAGTTCAGTATGGTTTTGTCAAAAGGTTTCAAGTTATAGAACCAACGTTAAATGAGATTTTTATAGATAAAGTAGGTGATGCAAATGGATAAATTTTGGGCTACTTTTTCACTTACGTATAAAAGTAAAGTAAAAACAAAATCATTTATGATTTTCACTGCGATTGTAGTTGTATTAATGTTGGCAGCCGCTAATATTAATAAAATCGTCGATCTATTTGATAATGGCCCTGATAAGATTGGTATTGTAGTTAATCAGGACCAAGTATATAAAGTGATTAAAGCACAAAGTAATCACCTTGATAGTGATGCGAAATTTAAAAAAGTGACTAAATCACAAGCACATCAACAAGTAAAAAATGAAAAGTTAGATAAAGCGTATGTCATTGATTTGCATGATAATCACAAACTGACTGGTAAAATTTTAAGTAAAGATACCGTGTCAAAAACAGATGAACAAAAATTACAAACTACTTTGTCAGCCGTTCAAACCAAACTTGTGGCATCTAGTTTAAATCTATCTGAAGATGAGCTAAAACAATTGCAATCCCAAAGTGAAGTAAGCTCACAAGTGCTTTCAGATAGTGCGAACGAGACAAATTTAAGTGAGTCACAAAAAGCATTTAATACGATTATCGTTTATGCAGGCATTATGCTCATGTTTTTCATAATCATAAATTATGCCAATCAAGTGGCAATGGAAATTGCAACTGAGAAGACCTCACGTGTCATTGAAATGATTATCACAAGCATATCTCCAGTAACACACATACTTGCAAAATTGTGTGGCGTCATCGCTGTGGCATTAACACAAATTAGTATTTTCATTATTGTAGGCATCATAAGTGTGTTGCTATTTGATATTGGAGATATGCTTAAAGGATTTGATGTTGAGCCTAATGATCTAACAGTACAATTAATTATCGTAGGTATACTTTCTCTTATTTTAGGTATACTTTCTTATATTATATTGGCCGCTATATTGGGTTCGATTACTGCACGAATCGAAGATATTAACCAATCACTTATGCCGATGACTTTGATTAGTATCATTGCATTATATATGGCAATGTTTGGTGTTATAAATCCTGACACGACACTCATAAAAGTTGCAAGTTTTATTCCTTTATTATCTCCCTTTATCATGTTTTTACGTGCATCAACACCTGACGTAGCTACTTGGGAAATTGTAGTAAGTATGAGTTTATCAATATTAACAATATTTATCTTGCTTTATATTGCAGTAAGAAGTTATAAAGATACAATATTAAGTTTTGATAAAGGCTTGTTAAAGTCTATGAAACGTGTCTTCAGTAAAAATTAAAGTGTGTTAACAATCATTAAGATAAGTTATAGATAAACCAATAACTTTTTGTAGTGTATTAAAATATATGAGAAGGGGAGTGAAACTAAAACAACATAATGGTTTCATCCCTACTTTTTTATAAAAAATACTTGGAAGCGTGATTTGCAAGTGCATTAAATATGCTAAATAAATCATATCTATAAAAAACTAGAAAAAACATCACAATTTTAAATAATATTTGATAGAATTAATAATTAGTATAGATAATGATTTGGTTAAGTTGTTACACTATAGGAAAGTAAGATAACTACCTAGGGAAGTAGTAAACTGTTTTAAAATTTTAAATATTAGTGAATGAAGTATTTTGCTCAGTAAATGGGGACATATTGAGCGCATATTTATCTAAGCTAATTTAAAATGCTGTGCAATTCACTTTAAAAATAATGCATTATTAAACTGATGAGAATATTGTATCTTGTTTAATAAAGCAAGAATGATGTTCGTTACAGTTGTGATTGAAGTTTTATTCAAGATAAAGCTGAAAGTTAAAGTGAATAATAATATGTTTGGTTCGAAAGGGAGTAATTGATGATGTTTGCAAAAGTAGAAAGACAAAGTAATGGTATTGACTTAATTAAAATAGACAATGAAGCAACTAAGATTGTTTTCACGAACTATGGCGCCCGTATCGTGTCATGGAAATATGATGATAACAATATTGTATTAGGTAATGTGGTAGAAGCGGATGAATTCTATCAACAAAACCCTTTTTATTTTGGTGCTACTGTAGGTCGTTATGGCGGACGTATAGCAAATGCTGAGTTTCATTTAGATGGTACAACGTACCGATTAGATACAAACGATGGTGAAAATAATATTCACGGTGGCTTTAAAGGTATAGATAAATGTTATTTCGATTATGAAATATTTGAGCAAGTAGGCCAAGTGAAAATTGTATTTTCTACCACAATTCAGCAGTCAGATGATCATTTCCCAGGAAATATCAATTTAGAGGTGATACATACTTATGATGTTGACCACAAATGGACAATTGAGTATAAAGCTGTAGCTACCGAAAAAACAATTTTTAATCCTATGAATCATGTATACTTTAATTTGAACAGAGACAATAACGTCATCGATAATCATAGCATCTCAAGTTCAGTATTAAAAATGCACTTATTAGACAATAATCATTTTGTAACAAAACAAGAACCATTAAATTTAGAAAGTGTGTTTGAGCGTAGTCAAATTCAATTTAAAGATATTTTTAATAGTGAACACCATGATATTCAAGCACAAATGAAAAGATATGGTGGTCTGGATCATCCGTTTCAAATTGGAGAGCAAGGTATGACAGTTGAAAATAAGCATTTTCAACTGTCTGTTGAGACAGATATGCCTAATGTCGTGATTTTTACTTTTAATGATACTACGGAATGGGAAAGTGACTTTAATATTTATAAAGCACATTCAGGATTTACATTAGAAACGCAATGCATCCCCAATGATATTAATTTGTATGGAGAAAATGCGCCATCAATATTAGAAGCGAATCAACCTTTTTATTCTAAGACTTCATATAAAATTGCTGAAAAAACAGGTGGGGAAGCAGAATAATATTACTGTGGTTGAATCAAGTACATTGAAGTGATTTAAAGTAATGCAAAATAATCAAGTGATACTTGTGAATAAGCAACCGACGTTTTATAATATCGTGCTATAGAAGATAGTTTAAAAGAAATACTCAGGTTAGTGAATCTGTATGAATATCATATTTTGTCAGTTACTTAACCTGAGTTTAATAAGTGTATAATATTTACAGATGCTTGTTGTACAGGTATCTGTTTTTTTTTATTACGCATTGGAATATGGTATTTTAGCATATTGTGAGGTTTATTTTTGAGCGCGTTTTAGATACTTTTCTAATTTGCGTCGTCTTTCTTCAGTTAAATAAGGATTTTTTAAGGCATAGACTAAGCGCGCAACATTTTTATTATCATTGTAATAAATATCATTGAGTTCAAATACAGATAAAAGGGAATCTTGCTCTCCGTATTTTATGAGCTGAAGATGAGATGAGTCGCTAACGAAACCTTCTTTAACGACTCTAAGGTAACAACCAGTTTTACATGAACTGGACATACGTTTAATAAGGTTAGGAATTTTATACTTTTCTTGTATTTTCCAACAAGGTTCTCTAATCTCTGAAACTTCGATAATCGCTTCACCTAATTGAAATTGATCACCAAAATGTAAGTCTTTTTCATCCAAATCTTTGACAGTTAAATTTTCGCCAAACATTGCAAACTCTGGTAAAACCGAGACATCATCTTTCCATAAATTATAATTTTTTTCACTATATAAACACACAGCTTTATTGGGACCGCCATGTCCTTTGTATTCTTGCTCATCTTCAGAAAAACCTGTTTTTGAAAGCCACATTCTACCGGTGAAAGGCTGTTTGTTAAGTGCTGAACGCATCGGTCTTTTAGAACTATAAGGTAAATCTTCTATTTTTCCTGTAGCAATCGCTTTTAAATCATAAATCATGACAATCCCCCTTGTTGGTTATGTATTATTATTGTAAAGCACATATTTGATTATGCAAGAAGATATATTAATTTAAAATTTATACATATTTTTTAGCTATGTATTTTTTTCAATCTCATGTACAATAAAGGTGAGAGTAAGTTATGTAAAGGGGACGCATTATGGATACGAAACAGTTGAAAATTAGTACATTTAATGACGCGTTAAGCCAAATCAGCGACGGTATGGTAGTTGGAATTGGTTCTGGTTCAACAATAGAGTTGCTTGTCCCAAAATTAGCTGAGAAATTGAACCATGAACAGATTGATATTACAGGTGTATGCACTTCTAATAAAACCGCTTATATCGCCAAAGAATTAGGTATTCGAGTAGTGGATGTCAATGATATTGAGAAAATAGACGTTGCAATTGATGGTGCAGACGAAGTGGACAACAATTTGAATTTAATTAAAGGTGGCGGTGGCGCATTATTTAGAGAAAAAGTGATTGATGCCATGGCGGAAAAATTTATTGTTTTAGTCGATGAATCTAAGTGTGTATCATATTTAGGTGAAACGTTTAATTTACCTGTAGAAGTAGATAAATTTAATTGGTTATTAGTTTCTAAAAAAATTGCAGCTTACGATAATTTGCAAGTGGTACGTCGGATGGTGGATGATGTCCCATTTATCACTGATAATGGAAATTATATTCTTGATGTTACATTGAATTCATCTATCGATCCTTATGCTATGCATGAATTTTTAATTCATTTAGTAGGTGTCTTAGAAACTGGATATTTTATCGATGTTACAGATCAAGTCATTATAGGTACACAAAAAGGTGTTAAAATTTTAAATAAATAATAATTTGGTATATTAAAATATAATAAAAGCAGGTTAACTAACTGTATAAATTAAGATAATCATGAGGTTTAGTCATGGTATCTGAATATACGGTTAGTATAACCTGCTTTTTGTTAATTAGCGACGATGATCATGTTTGTTTTTAAGTTTAAAAGGTGAGCGTTGTCGTTTTTTATTTTGTGGTGTGTTTGGCTCAGAAATATTTTGATCATTATCATGTTCTGTTGATGTTGCTTCTGTTTGTGCTCTCTCAGTAGAATTTTCAACAGCACCGTTTACCTGTGTTTCAACATGTTCATGTTCTCCTTGAACGTCGTTATTCTCCGGTGTTTGTGGTGTGTTTTCATCTATAATATTGTTTCGACTGTCATCATGATTTGTTGGTTGGTGATTATTTTGAGTGTCAGTATCATCCATAAGTTCAGTTGATGTTTTTGAGTCAGCATCATCTGAATTTACATGTTTGTCTGTTGCCTCTTCAGTTTGAGAAGTAGTAGATTCACTGTGCTCATCGTCTTCTGTATGAACTTGTGCTTTTGTTGTTACATCATCGGATGTTTCACTGCTGTCTTTTTCTTGAGGTGCTTCTGAATATTCATTTACGTGGTCTAAATAATTATTGCTATCGACTTCATCTAAACTACGCTTCGTAAAGAAATAAAGTATCGCACGAATAATAATACTTAATAAAATGTAAACGACTGCTACAGCTGATGTAGATAGTGCAATTACTTTCATTGCGAAAACACTGCCAAGCTCTTCATTAAATAAGAAAACAAGACCAAATGACATTGCTGCATGGAATATCGTTGCGATATAAATCGTGCGTCCTTTTGTAGCACGAATCAATTCACCTATAATCATAGAGAATGCAAATGTATATAATAAACCATATAAAGTATATTCAAGACTAAATGCCATGTTTATATTCCAAATAGAATATAATATACCAACAATAATTGATGCAAAAAATGTATTCATTTTCGTTTCTATAATGTTTTGCAAATAAGAACGGAAACCGAACTCTATTAAGAATGCCATCACTAGCTGTCCGAGTATAATTGCAGTTATAGAAACTGATAAATCTTCTGCTTGTAATAATACAAAACTATCTGCAAAGATGTTGAAGCTTACCATAGCGATTAAGAAAATAACTAAAGGTAATATAAATGCAAGTAGAATTCGTTCAATCACTTTTAAATCTATTGTTAGTTTTAAACCAGATAACTGCGCCTTGCGATTACTAAAAACAATAATACAAATAAGCGCAGCAATAAATGGTGCTATAGCACTTAAGTCAAAGACAAAAGTTTTAAGTGAAATAGTACTTTGTAAATCTTTTAGTATAATAGGAGCTGCATAAGCAATAATAAAGAAAATAAAAATCATTATTGCCCATTGAAAACCTGATATACGTTGTTTATTCATTATGTAACCTCCAATAGGGTTCAGAAAATCATTTATCACTAATTATACATATTTATTAATCAGAAATAAATTAAATTTAGATATTTATCATTGAAATGTAATAGTAATGCCAAAACTAACATCTAAATGAAATAATTAATTGTAATTTGAAAAATTAAGCAGCTGAATATTGGGTAAATAAAAGCATAAATTGAATTGAATTCAATGTAAGCGTATACTTTTATATGAGGATATTGTTTTAAAAGGAGGAGAATTATGTATAAATTAGCACAGCGCGATTTATGGACAGGTAGAGTCGATAGTGAAACAGATTCATCTCAATTTAGACATTTTCAAACTGTAAATTTTAGGAATATCAAAGATGACTATCGTGAGAAACGCCAAGGTGTGGGGTTATTAGGTTACGCAGTAGACAAGGGTGTTGAATTGAACAAAGGAAGATTAGGTGCAAAAGAAGGTCCCGACGCAATTAAGAAAGCATTTGCCAATCTACCTGTGTTGAGTGACTGCAAGATATATGATTATGGTAATGTAGAACATGATCACAATCACTTAGAAGATACCCAAAAAGAATTCGCACAATATGTTGCAACCTCAATCCAAAGACATAAACAGACCTTTTTATTGGGAGGCGGACATGATATCGCTTATGCTCAGTATTTAGGTATAAGAGAAGTTTATCCTGATGCTTCTTTAGGTATTATTAATATTGATGCGCATTTTGATACCAGAGCAGAAGCACAGTCTACTTCTGGAACGAGCTTTAGGCAGATTTTAGATCAAGATAATCAAGCAGACTATTTAGTATTAGGCATACAACAAGGTGGTAATACACAAGGCCTATTTGATTATGCAAACGAAAAAGATATCGGCTTTGTTTATGCCGAGGAATTATTACATCAAATATCTCCTCCTGTAAAAGATAAGGTAGAACGTTTTATACACAACCATGACGTTATTATGTTCACAATATGTATGGATGTTATCGATAGCGCATACGCACCAGGTGTAAGTGCTAATGCAGTATTAGGCCTATTTCCGCATATTGTATTTGAACTTGCCAAACGTATTATCCCAAATGAAAAAGTCTCAACGATTAGCATTGCTGAAACCAACCCTAAATATGATGTCGATAATCGTACAGCAAAGCTCTCAGCTAATTTTTTACATCATTTTATTCTTTAATATTCCAATAATAAAGACATAAATCTATAAAGGAAAGTACTCGTTCAGGGTGCTTTCTTTTTTTTAAGTAATTGATGTAAATCGTACGACTGAGTGTTGGCTTAATTTCAATTGCATCTAAATCTCGTGCATTAAAAGATTGGTAATAGACACGTGGTATGACTGCATAACCTAATCCTCGATGAACGAAATTAGTTGAAGCTTCAAAGCGGTCGGCTTCAATAATAATATTTGGATGAATATTTAGACGGTTAAAATAGTCATCTAAATGCTTGCGTACTTGTGAACCTTTTGTAGGTAAAATTAGTGGTAAAGATTTAATAGAAACTTTTTTGCTATTCGGAAATGTATTTTTAGGCGTTATGAGTACATAAGATTCTTTATATAGTGGGACAGAGTGTATATCGTCATGGACAATCTGCTCATTTGTTAGGCCTAGATGATTTTCAAAATTTAAAAGTCGCTCTAATATGGTGCTCTGATCATGTACTTCTGAAGCATGATATGTTTGATCTGCATATTCCTTTTGATGCATAGCAACTACTTGTGAGATCCATTGATTTGACGATTCAAGAATAGAAAATTTTATTTTAGGTGCATGCCCCATTTTTAAATCATACATTTTTTCCAGCGTTTGATGATAACTTTGCACGAGTTGAACGGCATAGTTATAAAAATGGATACCTTTTTCTGTAATTTTAATATCCTTTGTAGTTCTTAAAAATAAATCATAACCTAAATCTGCTTCTATTCTTTTAATTGTATTCGTTAAAGACGGTTGGCTTATATGTAAAAAATTTGCAGCCTTTGTAAAACTATTATATTTAACGACGGCAATAAAATATTCTAGTTGAACAATTTTCAAATGAATGTCACTCCTAAATGATTCGTGTATTTATAGTTTAAAACTATTAATAATTAGTTTATTGATATTGGTAGTCTATATAATAACATATTATACTTTTAGATATAGAGGGAGTCGTACTTTCATGTTAGGGGCGTGAAGTACATGTGGAGATTTTTTATTTATAGCTTGATTGGCATTATATTTTTCTTTGTTCCTGTGACTATACATGGTCAATCAACAATTATGATTGATCATATTGTGCAATGGATCACACTAATCGTGAAACCTGTCTTACCATATTATGTATTGATTTTAATTATTATAGGTGCAATTCATCCATTTCTCAATCAACGGTGGAATGAATCGAAAACAAACATAATCTTTAGTTTATTTAAAGTGGTAGGGGTATTCATTGCTTTCATGGTTGTTTTCAATATAGGGCCTGCTTTTGTTTTAAAAGAAAGTATCGGACCATTTTTATACGAAAAGCTAGCAATACCATTAAGTGTTTTAATTCCTATAGGAGCGATATTTTTATCATTTTTAGTAGGTTTCGGCTTGTTAGAGTTTATCGGTGTGATTTGTCGTCCGATAATGCGACCAATATTTAAGACGCCAGGAAAATCAGCGGTCGATGCAGTAGCATCATTTGTTGGTAGTTATTCAATAGGCTTACTGATAACAAACAAAGTCTACAAGAGTGGTAGTTACACACATAAAGAAGCAGTAGTTGTAGCAACAGGATTTTCTACGGTTTCCGCTACGTTTATGATTATTGTAGCTAATACATTAGGAATTATTCAGCATTGGAATTTATATTTTTGGTTTACACTCGTAGTGACATTTATTGTTACTGCTATTACCGTACAACTCCCACCTATCAGATTTGAAAAGCATACGACATATAAAGACCAGCCATATAAAAAAGAGATTCGTAGAAATATGCCATTATTAAAAGAATCTTGGTTAGAAGCAAAATTAGCTGTGAAACAGTCAAAGTCATTGATGGAGCATGTATTTGAAAATTTAAGAGATGGTGTCGTAATGACTATAGCTATTTTACCTTCTATCATGTCAATAGGTTTTCTAGGGTTAGTAATCGCAGAATTTACACCAGTTATCGAATATATTTCTTACATCTTTTATCCATTCATTAGCATTTTTCCAGTAGAAAATGTGGGGGTATTAGCACAGGCTTCAACGATTTCAATTGTTGAAATGTTATTACCAGCTGCAATTGCACAATCAGCAGATTTAGCAACAAGATTTACAGTAGCAGTAATGAGTGTTTCAGCGATTATCTTTTTTTCAAGCGTTGTTCCAGTCATATTATCTACAGAAATTAAAATTTCAGTAGGAAAACTTGTGCTTATTTGGTTTGAAAGAGTAGTACTAACACTACTGATTACAATTCCATTTGCATTATGGATATTTTAAATATCAAAACAAAGGTTGAATTAAAATCGATGAAGGAGAGATTTTTCATGAAAAAAATCAAAGCAAAAAAAGGTTTAGAGATTGAATGTAAAGGTTGGGAACAAGAAGCAGTATTACGAATGCTATATAATAATTTAGATCCTGAAGTTGCAGAAAGACCTGAAGATTTGGTTGTCTATGGTGGCATAGGTAAAGCAGCTCGAAACTGGGAAGCATTTGAAGCGATTGAATCCACATTGCGTTCATTAGAAGCTGATGAAACGATGTTAGTCCAATCAGGTAAACCAGTTGCTGTATTTAAAACACATGAAGAAGCACCACGTGTATTACTTTCTAATTCTGTATTAGTACCTGAATGGGCAAACTGGGATCATTTTAATGAATTAGATCAAAAAGGATTAATGATGTACGGACAAATGACTGCGGGTAGTTGGATTTACATAGGTTCACAAGGCATCGTTCAAGGTACATATGAGACATTTGGTGAACTCGCTAATCAGCATTTTAATGGCAAATTAAATGGGACGATTACACTAACTGCTGGTCTTGGCGGTATGGGTGGTGCACAACCATTAGCAGTTACAATGAATGGCGGTGTTGTCATTGGAGTTGACGTAGATGAAACCCGCATTGATAAGCGTATTGATACACGTTATTGTGACGTAAAGACACGAGATTTAGATGAAGCATTAACTTTAGCGGAAGACGCACGCAAACAGGGCAAACCATTATCTATTGGATTGGTTGGTAATGCGGTCGATGTACATCAAGCAATTTTAGATAAAGGATTTAGAATTGATATTATTACGGATCAAACGAGTGCACACGATCCTTTAAATGGATATGTGCCACAAGGGTATTCATTACAAGAAGCAAGTGCACTACGCAATAAAGACCCAAAACAATACGTAAAAGAATCTCAAGCATCAATGCATAAACATGTCTCGTTGATGTTAGAATTTCAAAAACAAGGTGCAGTCGCTTTTGATTATGGCAATAATATAAGACAAGTCGCATATAATGACGGCTTAAAAAATGCTTTTGATTTTCCTGGGTTCGTGCCAGCATATATCAGACCATTATTCTGTGAAGGTAAGGGGCCATTTAGATTTGCAGCATTAAGCGGAGATCCTAAAGACATTGAGCGTGCAGATGAAGAAATGAGAAAGCTATTTCCTGAAAATGAAAAACTTATCCGTTGGCTAGATTTAGCACAAGAGAAAATTGCATTTCAAGGATTACCTTCAAGAATTGCATGGTTAGGTTATGGAGAACGTGCAAAAATGGGATTGGCATTAAATAGACTTGTACGTGAAGGTGAAATTTCAGCACCAATTGTAATTGGTAGAGATCATTTAGATTCAGGTTCAGTAGCTAGTCCTAATCGTGAGACTGAAGGCATGAAGGATGGCTCAGATGCAGTAGGAGACTGGGCAATATTAAATGCGTTAATCAATACTGCAGCAGGTGGATCTTGGATTTCATTCCATCATGGTGGAGGTGTTGGTATGGGTTATTCATTACATGCCGGCATGGTAGTTGTTGCTGATGGTTCAGAAAGGGCAGACAAACGGTTAGGACGAGTACTAACTACAGATCCGGGTATGGGAGTAGTAAGACATGCTGATGCAGGTTATGAATCAGCGATTAATGTAGCAAATGAAAAAGGTATTCACATTCCAATGATTACGGGAAAAGGAGATAAAAAATGAACGACTTAATTATTCAAAACATTAAACAACTAATTTTACCGAAGGCTACCAATCGTCCTTTAAAAGGCAAAGAATTAGATGATTTAAGCATTATTGAAAATGGAACAGTAGTTGTGCAAGATGGCAAGATTGTTTATGCTGGTGAACATTCTGAGGCTTATGAAGCAAATGAGACAATAGATGCCTCAGGAAAAGTCGTTTCACCTGCATTAGTAGAAGCACATACGCATCTCGTGCATGGTGGTTCACGTGAACATGAGATGTCACTCAAACGTCAAGGTGTCTCTTATTTAGAAATACTTGAACAAGGTGGCGGCATATTATCTACTGTAGAAGCTACACGTCAAGCGACAGAAGACGAACTTTTTGAAAAAGCGGAAAAAAACCTATTAACCATGTTACAACACGGTGTCTTAGCAGTTGAAAGTAAGAGTGGTTATGGATTAGATAAAGAAAATGAACTTAAACAATTGCGCGTTTCGAATCGATTAGCAAAAAAATATAATTTAGACATGAAACATACATTCCTTGGGCCACATGCTGTACCAAAGGATGCGAAGTCTAACCAAGCTTTCTTACAAGAAATGATAGATTTATTGCCAGAAGTAAAACCGTATGCTGACTTTGCTGATATTTTCTGTGAAACAGGTGTGTTCACTGTAGATGAATCTAAAGCTTATATGGAAGCGGCTAAAAAACAAGGCTTTGATGTTAAAATTCATGCGGATGAAATTGATCCATTAGGTGGTTTAGAACTTGCAATTGATGAAAATGCCATCTCTGCAGATCATTTAGTAGCATCTAGTGAAAAAGGCAAACAAAAATTGAAAGATAGTGATACGGTTGCGGTATTACTGCCAGGTACAACTTTTTACCTTGATAAGGAATCATATGCAGATGCGAGAGGTATGTTAGATAACGACGGTGCTATTGCCATAGCTACTGACTTCAATCCAGGTAGTTGTGTGACTAATAATTTACAATTAGTGATGTCTATTGCAGCATTAAAATTAAAATTATCCCCAAATGAAATTTGGAATGCAGTGACAGTGAATGCAGCTAAAGCGATTAATGTTGATGCAGGTACCATCAATAAGGGTGATAAAGCAAATATTGTAATTTGGGATGCACCGAACCATGAATATATTCCTTATCATTATGGTATTAATCACGCAGAAAGAGTGATTAAAGATGGCAAGGTACTATTTGATAATCGCGTAAAACTTTAAAAGTGAAACTGTAATTAAAATGAATCATTAAGACTTTTGACACTAGATAGAGTGAGGAATGAAATCAACAATATTGATTTGTTCCTTGCTCTATTTTCATTTTATATATTTATGTAATATACCTACTTCCTAAACGTAAAATCTAAGAGTACATAAAAGGCAAGTTAATAAAATATTTTGACAATTATGATAGTATAGTAATTAAAGGGGTTGGGGGTGAAGTATAGTGTGAGTAACGCTGGATATATTGATCAATGGAAAGGCGACATAGTACAGAATATGCTTACAGGTATATTACTTGCACTTGCATTGTTGCCTGGAGCAATTGCTTTTTCATTTATAGCAGGCGTGACCCCAACAATCGGTATGTTAAGTACTGGTTTGATGATGCTCGTACTCAGCTTGACTGGAAATAGAACCTTGATGGTTTCAGCACCAAGTAGTGGTGTATCATTAGTCGTAACACCTTTAGCAGCAAGTCATGGGATGCAAGCAGTCATATTAGCTACATTATTTATGGGGATTATTCAAGTTATATTGGGATATTTTCAAATTAATAAATGGTTAGAATTGATACCAGCAGGTGTAGTAATTGGATTTATGAATGCTTTAGGAATACTATTATTCACATCTCAGCTAAAGCATATCTTGGGGATTTCTATGACAACGTATATTGTTGCAATCGTATCATTTTTAATTATTTGGTTGGGCAATCGATATATCAAAATTATCCCTGCACCGTTAATATCAATCATAATATTGACTATATTTTCGTGGATATTAAAGCCTGATATTAAATATGTGCATGATCTATCTTCAATACATATTAAACTACCTTATCCAAGTATTCCTACTGAAATATTAAATGTTAATTTCTTCTTAACTGCGTTGTTATATGGGTTGATGATGGCTATTGTTGCAATTGTTCAAACGACTTTAACAGCAAGTATGATGGATGAAGTAACCGCTACAACAAGTGATAAAAATCGTGAGTCGATAGGTCAAGGTATAGCCAATTTTGTAGTAGGGTTATTTGGTGGTTATGGTGGAAGTGCGCTTGTTGGGCAATCACGTTTTAATGTGACAATGGGTGCGAATTCTAGAATTTCGACGTTTGTTACCGGTAGTTTTTTACTGGTAAGTTTATTTGTTTTTGGTGAAATTATAGGACATATTCCAATGGCTGTTTTAGCTACTGTACTCATTACCATTTCACTGAACACATTTGATCGACGCACAATACCTTTTATACGCCAAGCGCCATTAATAAACGCTTTCATCGTAATACTAACGATGGTGCTTATCCTAATTTCTAATAATTTAGCGCTCGGAGTAGTGATTGTAACAATACTATATTATTTTTTAAAACGTTTTATAAATTTAGAAAGGACGTGACATGTAATGCCACAATATGAAGATTATGTAAAGTGGAGACGTACATTTCATCAGTTTCCTGAATTGTCGGATGATGAATATGAAACAACGAAACGATTAAGACGTATTTTAGAGAGTTATGAAATTAAAATTTTAGATATACCTTTGGAAACTGGTTTGATTGCAGAAGTAGGACAAGGAGATTCATTTGTTGCTGTTAGATCAGATATTGATGCATTACCAATCAATGAAGAAGTTGTACATGAATTCACATCAACTAATGAAGGCATTATGCATGCTTGTGGGCATGATATCCATATGGCCAGTATTTTAGCAGTAGCTACAAGATTAAAAGAAATTGAAGGTCAATTAAAAGGGAGAGTACGTTTTATTTTTCAACCTGCCGAAGAGCTAGGCTATGGTGCTGTTAAATTAGCTGAGTCAAGTGCCATTGATGGTACAAAAGCAGTGCTAGGTTATCATAATTATCCTACTATGGATATAGGTTCATTTGCAGTGAAATCAGGTGCTGTGACATCTTCTGTAGATCGTTTTGAATTTAAAATTAAAGGTAAAGGTGCGCATGCAGCAAAACCTGAACAAGGCAATGATCCAGTCGTGGTGTTAGGTCAATTAATCAATAGCGTTCAATCTATCGTCAGCAGAAATTTATCTGCTTTTGATAATGCTGTGGTAACGATAGGAGAAGTCTCTTGTGGTAACACATGGAATGTTATTGCAGATCAAGCTTATGTACAAGGTACAGTGAGAAGTTTTGATGAACGTATTCGTACATTCATTGAAAAAAGGTTGAGAGAAATTGGTAATGGACTAGCAGAAGTATTTGATGTTGAAATTGAAACAGAATATATCCGTTTACCAGGTGCGGTTATCAATGACGAAAAATTAACAGATGATGCAATCAACATTGCTAAGCAAGTGGGTTATAAAGTGAATATAATGGAACAGCCATTAACCATTGGTGAAGATTTTTCTGGTTTTGCCAATAAGTACCCAAGTGTATTTGTCTTTATTGGCTCGAATAGTGAGTATGATTTACATCATCCAAAATACGATCCCGATGAACGTATTTTAGAAAAAGTACCAGATTACTTTGTAACATTTGTACAGAAACTATTAAATGAATCTTAAAGTAATAGCTTATGTTATGGACGATTTAATTTGGGTAAAAAATAATTATAATCATTATTTTTGAGGAGGATTAAGCCATGGTGTCTCAAGATCCTAGAACGAAATTTTCAAATGCAGATTTTCCAAAACAAGAGCAAGCAGTTCCAGGTTTACAAAAAAATCTAAACCCTAAACCAGATTGTGGAGAAACTTCATATATTGGTTATGGTAGATTGAAAGGTTTGAAGATGTTGGTAACAGGTGGAGATTCGGCTATAGGTAGGGCTGCTGCGATAGCTTATGCTAAAGAAGGTGCCGATGTTGCGATTAATTACTTGCCATCAGAACAAGAGGATGCTGAAGAGGTAAAAGAAGTTATTGCATCGGCTGGACAAAAAGCTGTGCTAATACCGGGTGATTTACGCAATGAACAATTCAATTATGAGTTAGTAGAGCGAGCACATCATGCATTAGGTGGATTAGATAATGTTACACTCGTAGCTGGTCATCAGCAATACAGAGAAACACTTAAAGGCTTTGATACAGCATCATTTGCTGAAACTTTTGAAACGAATGTGTATCCAATATTTTGGACTGTACAAAAAGCAATCGATTATCTGGAACCAGGTGCTACAATTACGACAACATCATCTGTACAAGGTTATAATCCTAGTCCTATTTTACATGATTATGCAGCGTCAAAAGCTGCAATTATATCGTTGACTAAAAGCTTGTCTGAAGAATTAGGTGCTAAAGGTATTCGTGTTAATTGTGTCGCACCAGGACCATTTTGGTCACCACTTCAAATATCAGGTGGACAACCACAATCGAAAATTCCGACATTTGGCCAAAAAGAAGTGCTTGGTAGAGCAGGTCAACCTGTAGAATTAGCTGGTGTCTATGTTCATTTAGCAGCTGATGAATCAAGTTACACAACCGGCCAAGTATATGGTGTTACAGGTGGTACACAATTAGATTAATTTGATAGATGGCTATTTCAAAGTGATTAGTGCTTAAATGAACGTTTTACGCACTAACATATTGACATAGCCACTTTTTATTTATGAAGGGAAAGTGAATTTCAGTGAAACATTTTAAAGCAAGTCAATTGTCTAAAAGGCAAAACTATAAATTATTGAGTGGCAGTATCATACCTAGACCGATAGCATTTGTTACGTCTCAAGATAAAAATGGCAAGTTAAATGCGGCACCGTTCAGTTTCTTTAACGTAGTAAATAGTGCACCACCGATGATTATGATTTCTACAGGACGTTCAAAAGGCAAGCGTAAAGACACTTCGCTTAATATTGAAGAGACTGGAACTTTTGTAGTGCATATTACGGATGAAACAAATGTAGAACAAATTAATCGCACAGCTGCACCATTGGAGCGTAGAGAAAATGAATTAGATCGCACAGAATTAACCCTTGTCGATTCGGAACTTATATCTGTACCTGGCATTGAGCAAGCGAAAATACGTATGGAATGTAAATTAGAGCGGATTATTCCTTTAGGAGATACTGAAGAGGGGTCAGATCTAATTATTGGTGAGGTATTGATGTTTCATATTAATGAAGATGTGTATTTTGAGGACAGTAAGATAAATGCGCAAACACTAGAAGCCGTGTGCCGGTTAGCCGGAAATGATTATGCATCAATCGGTGATACATTTACAATTGTTAGGCCAACGGAATAATATTTGAGTTAAAGTATCATTTCATACTGCAAATATATAATTGACGAAGTCGCATGGATAGTGTACTGTTATAAAATAAATAAAATAGCTTATCTAGAGAAGTGGAGGGACTGGCCCATTGAAACTTCGGCAACATGGTGATGCGTGTGCCAATTCCAGTAGCATAAATTGTGCTAGAAGATAAGATTAAAGATGTAACGATTTACTCTTTTCTTCTACAAGAAAAGAGTTTTTTATTTTTTATGGTAAGTAAATAAAACGATTGATTATAAAAGTAATGATAAAGAAAGTTGGTTTTGTATGGCGGAAAATAAAAAAGGTAATGCATGGGCGCTTGTACCGCTTATCATATTTGTTGGTATATTTTTAGGTGTGGGCGTTATTACTGGTGACTTTTCAATAATGCCACTTAATGTTGCAATCATTATTGCATCTATCGTGGGTTTATTGATGAATAGAAAAGAAACATTTCATAAAAAAGTAGATGTGTTTACAAAAGGTGCAGGACATTCAAATATTATTTTGATGATGTTAATATTTCTACTTGCGGGTGCATTTTCTCAAACCACAGAAGATATGGGTGGAGTCAAGTCAACTGTTAATTTAGGACTATCTTTCATACCAGAGAACTTAATTATCGTCGGTTTATTTATCATTTGTATGTTTGTATCACTTTCAATGGGTACTTCAGTAGGTACAGTTGCAGCAATAGCACCGGTTGGCTTTGGTTTAAGTCAGGCGACGGATGTCTCTGCAGCGATTACAATGGCTACTGTAGTAGGTGGCGCAATGTTTGGTGATAATTTATCAATGATTTCTGATACGACAATTGCTGCAGTACGTACTCAAAAGACTAAAATGAGTGATAAGTTTAAAGTGAATATAAAAATTGTATTACCGGGCGCGATATTTACTGTTATAGCGCTATGGTTTTTAACTCATGGTGCTCAGATAGATACAACAAAATCATATGATTACAATTTTATTAAAGTTATTCCATACTTATTGGTACTGATTTTAGCGCTTGCAGGCATCAATGTAATTATCGTATTGATTGGTGGCACTGTATTATCTGCTATTATTGGCTTAGTTGATGGGTCATTTAGTTGGTCAGGCTTGCTTAGTTCGATTTCAAAAGGAATTGTTGGCATGGAAGATATTGCAATTATTGCACTATTAATTGGCGGACTTGTAGCATTGATACAACATAATGGTGGTATAACTTGGTTATTGAATTTTGTACGCAATAGGGTTAAATCAAAACGTGGTGCAGAATTAGGCATAGCAGGACTTGTAAGTGCAGCTGATATTTCAACTGCCAATAATACAATTTCGATTTTAATGGCAGGGCCCTTGGCTAAAGATATAGCGGACGAATACGATATTGATCCAAGAAAATCTGCAAGTATTTTAGATATGTTTGCAAGTTGTTTCCAAGGCTTATTACCTTATAGCCCGCAAGTTATAGCAGCGGCAGGTGTGGCGTCTATTTCGCCAGTTTCATTAATGCCGTATTCAATTTATCCTATAATTCTAGGTATTTGTGGACTAATTGCAATCTTCTTTAGATTACCAAAATTGAATAAAAAAAATTAATTATAAGGAGGGGCGTCGGTTTATACCAATTGAATATAGACTGACTCCCCTGTTTTTAATAAATAATACGATATTTAAAAATAAACTTTTTAAATAAAAAAGGGTAAAATTTTGACGTTTTCTGACTAACAACGATAAAATAAATAGGCTATCACTTTTTAGTGAAAATAAAGGGAAGTTGGATTTCATAGCATTATTGTTTAGAAGTCTAGTATAATGAGTTAGAATAGTAATAAGAGTGAAAGTAGGTGAACAATCATGGCTAGATACAATGTGGAAAATGAAAATGTAGAAATTCAATTGGAACGACTTTTTAAAGTTGAACCTGAATTAGTATATCAAGCTTGGACCGAGCAACGATTTCTTAAACAATGGTTTATGACAACAGAACGAACGAATAAATCAATAGAAATAGATGCTGTACAAAACGGTGGCTATGAAATTATTGATGTACGTAAGGGAAAAGAAAATATAGTAAAGGGTTCATATGTTACATTGAACCCAAATGAATATATTGTTATGACTATAGGTATGCCTGAATTAAGTGACTCTGAAGATACTATTGAAGTTGAGATGTTTGAAAGAGAACCAGGTATTACACAAATGATTTTTAGTTACACGGCTTATGTGCCTAGAGAACGTAGACTGACATCGTTAGAGTATAAGCAAAAGAAAAAGGAATATCATGATTCCACTGCGCATGGTTTTGAAATGCTATTTGATAAGCTTCAAACAACGCTAGAAGCATATGAAGAAGAACAATAAAATCATTATATCAATTCAACCGAACTCAATAAAAAAGTAGTTGGACTAAGAGGCTGAGACAATTAATTTGTCCAGCCTTCTTTTATTTTATAGATTAATTATTATGGGTAAATTGACCATATTGTTTACGCTCATTAAACTTACGCAGTACCGTTTCAAAAAATATATGATAACTGATAAAACTGGAATAATCGATGCCATTTGTTAAATAAAAAGTATTACTTGAAACGTAAATATTATAATTTGCTTTTTGAGCTAATGTGTTATCTTGGAGCGTAGTAATAGAAATAAAATATTTTTGACGCAGTTGCAATAAATTCGTTATGTCAGATAAATGATCTGTCTCTCCGGATAAAGAAATAATAAAAAATAAATCATTATCAGAAGCTTTATTTAATACCATTTTAAATTCATGTACATCGTGTAGCACAATAATATTCTTATGTATGGTTAATAAAATTCTTTGAGCTTCTTGCGCAACGTTCATTTGTGCTAAACCTGTGCCATATAAGTATACCGTTTCAGCTTGATATATTTTGTCTGTAACTAGGTCGTAATCAATACGCTCTAAATAAGTGAAGGTGTTTTCGATTTCTTGCTTAAAAGCATTCATAGAGTCAGAAGGCAATTGATGAACTTGTTCAGATTCGAATTTTAAATATGATTTAAAATCACTATAGCCATCAAATCCTAACTTACGAGTGAAACGATGGATACTTGCATTTGATGCATGTGTATAAGCCGCTAGGTCTTGTATTTTCATTGTTTTACATTCTGATATATGTGTATTTATAAAATGAGCGATTTGTAGGTCATTTTCATTTAATTTATTAAAATTATTGTTAATACGTTCATCTAAAAGCAATGGTCTCACCTCAAATTTTTGAAAATATTTTCATGTTTTGAAAATATAATCTTATTGTACAAAATTGTTCGTAATAACGTCAAACTATTGTTTGTATGTAAGCGTTTACTATAAAATCAAAGATAAATTGATATTTAATCATTCGAATTGATAAACACTTTATAATTATAAATGGATAATTTCAGAAATTTAGAAAGAAGGGGGAATTTTATATGAACGCAATAAAGAGATTTGGGAGTGCAATGATTGTACCTGTATTAATGTTTGCATTTTTTGGTATTGTACTCGGTTTAGCGACGCTATTTAAAAATCCTTCAATAATGGGGAGTATTGCAGATGAAGGTACGAATTGGTTCAAAATATGGTCAGTGATAGAGTCTGGTGGTTGGACAATATTTAATCACATGGAAGTGGTGTTTGTTGTTGGACTACCTTTATCCTTGGCCAAGAAAGCACCTGGACATGCAGCATTAGCAGCATTAATGGGATATTTAATGTTTAATACTTTTATCAATGCCATATTAACGCAATGGCCACATACATTCGGAGCAAATTTGGAAAAAGGTGTGGAAAATGTAACGGGGTTAAAAGCGATTGCTGGTATAGAAACATTAGACACTAATATTCTAGGCGGTATTATTATTTCAAGCATTGTGACATGGATACATAATCGATTTTATAGTAAAAAATTACCTGAAATGCTTGGTGTATTTCAAGGTTTGACATTTGTAGTAACGATTTCATTTTTTGTTATGTTACCGATTGCTTTAATTACTTGTATCGTATGGCCAACGGTACAAAACGGTATTTCTTCATTGCAAGGTTTTATTATTGGGTCTGGTTATATAGGTGTATGGTTGTATCATTTCTTAGAAAGAGTATTGATACCAACAGGATTACACCATTTTATTTATGCACCAATAGAAGTAGGTCCTGTTGTTGTGAATCATGGGTTAAAAGCAGAATGGTTTGAACATGTAAATGAATTTGCTAAAAGTAAAGAGCCATTAAAAGAATTGTTCCCGTATGGTTTTATGTTACAAGGTAACGGGAAAGTCTTCGGTTCAATTGGTATTGCTTTAGCAATGTACGCAACAACACAGAAAGAAAATAGAAAGAAAATTGCAGCATTGTTAATTCCAGCAACATTGACAGCAATTGTTGTTGGCATTACTGAACCATTAGAGTTTACGTTTTTATTTATAGCACCTTATTTATTCGTTTTACATGCAATCTTAGCAGCAACAATGGATACGTTAATGTATGGTTTTGGCTTAGTAGGTAATTTTGGCGGAGGGTTATTAGACTTCTTTGCTACGAATTGGATACCTTTGGCACAAAATCATTGGTTAACTTATGTGATACAAATTGCAATTGGTTTTGGTTTTACAGCAATTTATTTCTTTTTATTCAAGTTTTTAATTATAAAATTTAATATTCCGCTTCCTGGACGTAAAAAAGACGACAAGGATATGAAATTATATAGTAAAGATGATTATAAAAACAAAGATGGTAAAGCAGAAGGTACTAAAAAAACTGGCTCAACAAATGAGTTTGAAGATAAAGCAATATATTATTTAGAAGGTTTGGGTGGAAAAGAAAACATTAAAGATGTCACAAATTGTACGACGCGTCTAAGATTGACAGTGAATGATGTCAATAAAGTTGAAGATAGTGATTACTTTACGCATAGACAAATGGCACATGGTTTAGTAAAAAGTGGGAAAAATGTGCAAGTCGTAGTAGGTATGTCTGTACCTCAAGTAAGAGAAGCATTTGAAAATTTAGTATTTGAAGAAAAAAATAATTAATAAAAAAGTTGCATATAAGACTATGCTCACAAAAGGACTAATCCATATGAAAAAAATGGATTAGTCCTTTTTATATGAATAAATTGCGATTTTGATCGTGCATGCTTGCCTGGGGATATGGCTCGAGCCTGTAGTCTCTCACTCATATCATTTCCCTGGGCGTCAGCACGGTACAAAATCGTTTGAAATATTTCTCAAGATACAAAAGAAAAGGTTCATTACAAAACACAAAAACGTCAATTTCTATATAATTACAATAAAAATTGACGTTTATGATTGAGTCTTAGATGTTGATACTTTAGACTCATGTTTATTAATTATCGGTGGAAAAGAAACAAATCGAGTTTGTTGTTTATATTAGTGATAACGTGCATGAGTGTGCTTTAAGAAATTCTAGTTTTATGCATTAAACGTGGTTGATAGGTCGCACTATAAATATCAATGTTATGTGTTGCGATAGCGTGAATTAATTTAGAGAATGCTGTAGGTGAACAAGAAACGTTGATGGTATTTCGATTGAAGGTATAAACAATAGTTTCAGTGTGATTGAGTAAATTCATAATATCGATAACTTTATCTTTAATAAAAGCATCGTGAAGGCCGTCAACAGCGATTTCGAAACGTTTAGATGATAATAGTAAATGATCTAAGTCTAATAGTTCATGTGCATGATTATTTTCTAAAATTTGATAGATTAAATAATTGTGGAAACTGAGAAAACTAATTAAATAAGGTAGTTGTTGCTTAGGTAAATTCACTTCTAAAGCATATAAATGATTATTTTTGAAAATAGTAAACTTGAAGGATTTACAAAAGTGTACTTGTTTCAAAAGTTTTAACAAATTTTTGCGGATATGACGTTTATTTAAACCACTGATGTTTAATACAAACGTTTCAGTTTTATCTAAAAACATATTATACCTCCATATCTATATAAAGTGACATGCGTATATTAAAAATAATATTCTACTGCACTTAAAATTGTACATGTTTTAAATTCTATTAAATTGTACCACTCTTTTTAAAAGAAGACACTAGGTCTTTAGAACGAAGTATAAAATTTTTTAAAAGTTACAAATTTTGAATTCATAATATTTAGAAAATTCTGTTGTTTCAAGGCTTAAAGTATGATACATTCTTCTTTATTAATACAGAGAGGGAAGTGTTTAGATGTTATCAAAAGTAAGTAAGTTTGCAACGAATACGTTCTTAGTATGGATGCTTATTGCAGCTATCATTGGTTTTATATTTCCAACGCAACTTGCTACTTTAAGTAGTTGGGTACCTTATTTACTAGGGATTGTTATGCTAGGTATGGGATTAACTATAGATCCTAAAGATTTTAAAATTATATTTCAAGCACCTAGATCAGTAATTGTCGGTGTGATATTGCAGTATACAATTATGCCTTTAAGTGCATTTTTAATTGTCAAACTGTTTCATTTGCCTCCAGAAATTGCTATTGGTGTGATTTTAGTTGGATGTTGTCCGGGTGGTACATCTAGTAATGTTATGAGTTACTTAGCAAATGCAAATGTTGCTTTGTCAGTAGCTATTACTAGTGTTTCAACATTGCTAGCTCCATTTTTAACACCAGCTTTAATATATTTATTTGCGCATGAATGGTTGCAAGTTTCATTTATTAGTATGTTTTGGTCAGTAGTTCAAGTCATTTTAATACCAATAATCATTGGTTTTGTACTCCAAAAAGTATTTAAGAAATTTGCTGATACGACTGCTACTGCATTGCCAATTGTTTCTGTTGTAGCTATTTCATTAATACTTGCGTCTGTAGTTGGTAGTAGTAAAGCACAAATTTTGGCCACTGGTTTACTTATTTTTGCGGTTGTCATTCTTCATAATTTGATTGGATATGTATTGGGTTATACATTTGCCAAAATCTTAAAATTAGATCGACCGGATAAAAAAGCAGTATCAATAGAAGTAGGTATGCAAAACTCAGGATTAGCAGTTTCTTTAGCCACAGTACATTTTAATCCATTGTCTGCAGTGCCAGGGGCGGTATTTAGCTTAATACATAATATTACAGGACCAATTCTTGCAAAATACTGGAACAAAAGGTAAATATAACTGATTTTTGGTTGAAATTAATAAGGAATTCATAACTAAGATGAAAACATTAATATTTTTGTGTTTTCATCTTAGTTTATTTTATCTGAGGCGATGGCAGGCTAGAGGGACGGAAAGTATGATACACTGACAATAATTTGATTTTATCTTGTTTATTTTAGAGGAGGGTACTGTATGTATCGCGCAGTGATATTTGATTTTGATGGAACAATTATTGATACAGAAAAACACTTGTTTGAAATAATAAATAAACATCTAAATCATTATGGTTTGGAGGAAGTTAGTTTAGATTTTTATCGACAATCCATCGGGGGATTGGCTTCAGATTTGCACCAGTACTTGGAGGCTCAACTCGGACAGGAACGCAAGGAAGCAATTTATCAAGAGCATAATGAAACAAGTATACATTTACCGATTGTTACGCATATGAAACAACTTATGGATTATTGTAAAGTGCGCCATATACCAATGGCTATTGCGACAAGTAGTTTTAGAAACGATATTCAACCCACATTCGAGCAATTGGGGTTAGATACGTATATCGATGTTGTTGTTGGAAGAGAAGATGTAGAAGAAATAAAGCCAAGTCCTGAACTATATTTAACAGCAGTTCAAAGATTAAATTATAACCCAGTTAATTGTTTAGCCATAGAAGACTCAGTCAATGGGGCAACCGCTGCGGTAAATGCTGGTTTAGATGTGATTGTAAACACGAATGATATGACGGAAAAACAAGATTTTAGTAACATAGCCTATGTAGGTAAAGATTTATCAGGTACAGCTATCATTGAAAAATATTTTGAAAAAAAGTAGAGGCTAGTGTATGAATGGATATTTAATTCTATTTTTTTTAGGTGGTCCAATTGTTTTAGCAATAGGAAATTTAGTTTTAGGTCCAATCTTTAATAAAAAAGTTCCGTTAAAGATACAATTTCGCTCATTTATGGTTGGAAGTCTTGTTTACTTATTGGGAGCTTTGGTTTTATATTTTCTTGTTTTACAAAATCAATTTTAATTTAAAACCCCTTATTTTGACATTGAAAAAAATGTGTCGATAAGGGGTTTTTGTAATATAAGATGAAAATGATAGACTATTTTAAAAATTGAAGTATTAGTGTCACAATAACTAACACGAGTAAAATAGAATCAATACCTACCATAATTGCAAAACGTGGATTTTTTTCTCCAGTAGCTTTAGATTTTTTTACAGCTTTTAAATTAGGAATTAAACTTACGCTTAATAAAATGATAACAATAATACCAATGAAAATGCTCACGATTTATCACCACCGTTTTTATGATTATCTATAAATTCCCATAGATAACCTGCTATTATACCAATGATTAGGCCGGTTATAATACCGATTTTCAGAGCAGAAAACATAGCACTGATAATGATAGCAATTAGTAGAGAAATAGGTAAAGTAATACCAAATTTATATTTTTGTTCTGGTGAATTTACAATAGTAAAAATTAAGTAATATAGTATCCCGAATACAACAATCGTAAGTAAACTTTTTAGCACTAAATTTCTGGCAGAAACATCACTATCACTAAAATAATTGATCAGGAAAAATAATATGCCAAATATAATTGAAACTGTGATTGTTCGTTTCAATAGATGTTTATTCATATTGAACTCCTTTATAATAAAATCTATTGAGCATTATATCATATAAAATTAGGAACTATAACTTCATAAATACTAGACTTCAACTTTTAATTACAATAACTCAAGCTGCAGTTAATGAATTTTGTTGTTTTGATATTGCTTATGATCATTTAAATAAGCATAGAACAAGCCTATAACTAAGCCACCACCGATATAATTGCCAATACCTGCACCAAGCAAATTGATTAAAGCTGGTATGACTGAAAGGACGTCACTTTGATATACGAGGCCGCCTGCGAATAATACAGTATTATAAACAACGTGCTCATAACCCATAAATGCGAAAATTGATACACCAAACATCATGACGAACATTTTTGCTAGAACATCGTCTATTTGCATAGCTATTACAAAGGAGATGTTTATAAAGAAATTAGCAAAAATACCTTTTATTAGAATGGCGACAAAACCTGCAGTTAGTGTTTTATGGTCGATTGTAGCTTCTAATTGTTGCATCATCTCAGGAGTCATTATATCTGAGGAACGTATCAATAAAAAGAATATTAATCCACCTAGAGCATTACCAATAAAACAAAGTGTAAAAATTTTAAAAACGCGGAATGGCGAAATGACTCGATAATAAAGTCCTACTGTAAAATACATGAAGTTACTTGTTAATAATTCGGAATTTGTAAAAAGTATTAATACTAAAGCAAAACTGAATGCAATCGCACCGACTAAATTTGTAACACCCATTGGCACATCAGATGCTAATGAACCTTTAATGAGTAAGACAAAAACTGCTATCACGCCTAAGATAAATCCAGCCATAATGGCACGTAGCAGATAGCGTCTTAAATAAAAACTTTGCAATATATCTTTGGCTCGAATTGTCTCTACGACATGATGGACCCAAGCTTTACCATAAAAAACTTTATCCCATTTTATGTTTTTTTCATTCAAAACTTTATCCTCACTTTCTATTAATTAAAAACTGCCGATTAATTAACTAATATGAATATTTAATTGTTCGCTATAATATCGAAAATAAAATTTACATTGCGTTTTCTCACAAAATAATCTAAAATAAAAACATATGTAAGGGCTTACATAAATGAAAAATAATTGTTTTAATTTTTAGAATTTATAGTATAATAGCGTCATAATAAGTGAATTATTATCACTTATATTTGAATGAGATGGGGTTTGAATGATGAATGAGAATAACGAATTACAAAGGGGACTAGGTGCACGTCAAATGCGGATGATAGCACTTGGTGGAACAATTGGTGTCGGACTCTTCATGGGGGCGACAAGTACAATCAAGTGGACAGGACCTTCAGTAATATTTGCATATTTAATAGCAGGCCTGTTTTTATTTTTAGTGATGAGAGCTATGGGGGAAATGGTATATTTACATCCGACCTCAGGTTCATTTGCAAACTTTGCAAGTGATTACATAAATCCAGTTGCTGGTTATCTGACAGCATGGAGCAATATTTTCCAATGGGTTGTTGTAGGTATGAGTGAAGTTATCGCCGTTGGAGAATATATGAATTATTGGTTCCCTGATTTACCACAGTGGATACCAGGTATTATTGTAGTATTATTGTTGGCAGGTGCTAACTTAGTATCAGTTAAAGCATTTGGTGAATTTGAATTTTGGTTTGCAATGATCAAAGTAGTAACAATTATTTTAATGATTATCGCAGGATTCGGTTTGATATTCTTTGGCATTGGTAATGGAGGAGAAGCTATTGGACTCTCTAATTTATGGTCACATGGTGGCTTTATGCCTAATGGTTGGATAGGATTCTTCTTTGCACTTTCTATTGTAATTGGTTCTTATCAAGGTGTTGAATTAATTGGTATCACTGCTGGTGAAACTAAAGACCCGCAAAAAAATATTAAAAGTGCGGTTAATGGTGTTATATGGCGTATATTAATATTCTATATCGGAGCTATCTTCGTTATTGTAACTGTTTATCCTTGGGATGAATTAGGAAATATCGGCAGTCCATTCGTTGCAACATTTGCAAAAGTAGGTATTACATTCGCAGCAGGACTCATTAACTTTGTAGTTTTAACGGCAGCGATGTCTGGATGTAATTCTGGTATATTTAGTGCTAGTCGAATGACGTTGAACTTATCTCAAAAAGGAATGTTACCTAAGTTTTTCCGTAAAGTTATGAAAAATGGTGTTCCTATTTGGACAGTAACTGCAATAGCAATTGGTATTTTAATTGGGGCATTATTGAACGTTATTTTGCCTTTATTCATTAAAGGCGCGGACAGCATTTTTGTTTATGTATACAGTGCCTCAATTTTACCAGGTATGGTACCGTGGTTTATGATATTAATTAGTCATTTAAGATTCAGAAAAAATCACAGTGAAGAAATCAAGAATCATCCGTTTAAAATGCCAGGCGGTGCAATAACAAATTATATTACAATGGCGTTCTTTATCATGGTGTTAATAGGCATGTTATTTAATAAAGAAACAGTTGTTTCAGTTGTTATTGGTATCGTATTCTTAGGTTGTATGACATTGTTCTATTACCTGAAGGGCTATCATAAATTAAGTGATGATAAGCAAATTTAAATAGTAAAACAAAACGTAAAACAGTAGGTCGTTTTATAATCAACTTTTAAAAAGCCATAAATGATATATTAACTTGTATCATTTATGGCTTATTTTGTTATCGACAATATCGTAAATGTGATTACACTAATGTTTTACAAAAAATTAACAATATAAAAATACTCACTCAAAACTCGTGCTTTAGAATAAAGCTGAGGTCATAATACATATCTAAAGGAGTTATTATATGAAAATACTTAATAAACTAGCTACTGCTACAATTGCAGGGACAATTATTGCCGGTTCATCATTAGGGAGTGGACAAGGGATTTATGCAGCTGGGAAAAAAGATGAGACTAAAGATTCAAATCAGAATTCTGATGTAGCTTACATGGGCAATACAAAAAACCCTAAAAACGTCATCTTTTTAGTTGGTGATGGTATGGGACCTTCGTATAATGCTGCTTATCGCTATTTTGCAGACAATCCTGATACTAAAGAAATGGATCAAACTGCTTTTGATAAATATCTAATAGGTAGTCAGCGTACAAATCCAAATGATCCAAAAGAGAATGTTACTGATTCTGCAGCCGGTGCAACCGCATTTAGTTCAGGACAAAAAACATATAATGGTGCTATTGGTGTCGACGCTAATAAAAATAATGTTAAAACGGTTTTAGAACAAGCTAAAGAAAATGGTAAATCAACTGGTTTAGTATCTACTGCTGAAATCACAGATGCTACACCTGCTGCATACGCTTCACATGTAGATGATCGTGATAAAAAGGATGAAATTGCTAAACAATTTTACAATGACAAAATTAATGGCAAACATAAAGTAGATGTACTATTAGGCGGGGGCGCTGAGTATTTTGGTAAAGATAACGGCAACTTAAAAAATAAATTTAAAAAAGATGGTTACGATGTAGTTACTAATAAAAATGAACTACAAAACTCTAAAAATAAACAGGTATTAGGATTATTTGCAGATAATGATATGCCGTTACAGATAGACGCACCAGATAAAAATCCAAAATTAGTGGATATGACAGATAGTGCTGTAAATAAATTAAAACAAAATGACAAAGGGTTCTTTTTAATGGTAGAAGGCGCTTCTATTGATAAATCAGGCCATCCAAATGATGTAACAGGGGTAATGTCTGAAATGTCTGGATTTGAAAAATCATTTGAATATGCTATGAATTATGCAAAAGACAATCCAGATACGCTTGTGGTAGCTACTGCAGATCATTCTACAGGTGGTATGTCTATAGCGAAAGGTAAGGATTATGTTTGGAATCCAGATGCTATCCACCAAATGAAACATTCAGGTAAATATATGACTGAAGAAATCAGTAAGGGTAAAAATGTGGAAAAAGTGATTAAAGATGGCTATGGTTTTGAAGTTTCACAAGATCAAATTGATAAAATAAAAGAGGAAGCTAAAAAACTTAAAGATCTTAAAAAAGACGAAAAAGCATATGAAAGTCAATTACAAAAAGTTCAAGATGCTGTACAAAAACCGATTAATGACAAATCTCATACTGGTTGGACTACAAATGGCCATACTGGAGAAGATGTAAATACTTATGCATATGGTCCTGGTAGTGATAAATTTAAAGGAAATATTGATAATACTGATAATGCCAAAAATATTTTCGACTTTTTTCAAAATGATGTAAAATAATGTTAACTTCAGATTAAAAAAAGAGAACGACCTAGAAATCCTTTATAAAAACGTGATTTCTAGGTCGTTCTTATTTATTATGTTATTTAAAAAGTGATGTTAGCATTGTTTTAGTGTTTAAATTGGATTTTAGATAAATGTTTACGGTAATTATCAAGTGCCATTTTTGACTGTGTGATTGAATCCAATGAGCGTTGATAATTTAAAGCAATAAATCGATAATACAGAATATCTACAGTAAAAAGTTGCGCAAACAAAGATGTTGTTGCGGCCATGCGCAGTTCATTTTCATCTGTTTGACCGTAAATTAAAGTATAATCAGAAATTTTAGCTACAGGGTTATTGTTCGAACTCGAGATCGTAATGATAGGTATATTATAGTCGGTAGCAACTTTTGCCATAGATTGCATTTCACTATGACTACCTTGGTTGGTCACAAAAATAATACAATCTTGTTCATCATGTGTAGCCATAGTAGTCATTAATAAATGCGTTTCTTGTATTAAGCGCACATTTAAACCTATGCGAGACAATTTTTGATATAAATCTGTGACAATGACGAGTGATGCGCCATAACCAAATAAGAATATAGTACGCGCATGTTTCAATGTATCGCAGATGTCATCGATATGAGGTTGCTCAATTTGTGACGCAACACAACTCATTGTGTCGGTTGCTCTAGCTAACATTTTAGATTTGATAATATCGACTGATTCATTATCAATTAATTCCATATGATTATTGTTAATTGCATCTTCAGGCAAATAACGTGAAATTGTAATTTTAAGTTCTTGAAAGCCTTTTTCTGTGATTTTCTTGCTAAAACGTACAATTGAAGCAGTACTTGTATTAATTTCATTTGAAAGATCTTGGACAGACATATTAATAATACGATGCGGTTCATTTAAAATAAAATCAGCAATTTTCTTTTCACTTTTTGTAAAAGTTTCATAGATATTATCAATTTTATAAAGTACGTTGGTCATAGTTTAACCACCTAAGTTATCAGATTCTCTCATTGATTTTGTTGTACCTAAAAAGAAGGTGAAGAGGAAACCACCGATGTAAGCAGCGATTAATCCTGCAATATATCCTAAGTACATATGATCTGAAATCAAAGGTAACAATGAAATACCACTTGGTCCAATAGCATTGGCACCGATGTGTCCAATACCACCAACTACTGCGCCACCAATACCTCCACCAATACATGCTGTAAAGAATGGTCTACCAAGAGGTAACGTAACCCCATAAATTAAAGGTTCACCAATACCGAGGAAACCAACAGGAAGTGCACCTTTAATTGCATTTCTCAAAGTAGTATTTTTCTTACATCTTACCCAAAGTGCTAATGCGGCACCAACTTGTCCTGCCCCTGCCATGGCAGCAATAGGTAATAAGTAAGTAGCACCAGATTGATTTATCATCTCAATATGAATAGGCGTAAATATATGATGTAATCCTAACATAACTAATGGTAGGAAGAAAGCACCAATGATAAAGCCACTAAAGACGCCACCGATATCAATAACACCATTGACTACGGATACTAAACCATCAGAAACAAAGCCAGCTAATGGCATGATGATAAAGATTGTTGATAAGCCGATAACGAACAAAGTAATCGTAGGTGTTACGATGATATCTATGGCATTTGGTACAATTTTATGTAATCTCTTTTCTACGAGACTTAATAACCAAACTGCAAAGATAACACCTATTATACCACCTTGTCCTGCTTGTAAAGGTTCACCTGTGAAAATATTAGTAATCATATTTTCTTCCGTTAAACCTGTTAATAACGTTGTCCCTCCAATAACACCACCTAAACCTGGTGTTGCACCAAATTCTTTTGCAGCGTTTATACCCGTGAAGATTGCTAAATAAGCTAACATACCATCTTTAATTACATTAAAAACAGTGACAAGTTGTGTGATCCAGGGGCCAGATATGACCTCGGCCGCAAGTAAATTGCTTAAAACTGCACCAATACCACCAATTAAACCTGCACCAATAAATGCTGGAATCAATGGAATAAATATATTTGCGATTGTTTTTAATAGTTTATTGAACTTACCACGTTTTTGTTTGCTTTGAAAAGCCGCCTTGTTTTCTTTAGCTCTTGCTTCAGTTTCAGCTTTATAATTTTTATCATGGTGTGAAATGGTTTCACCTAAACGCACACCACTCATTTCAGATATATGGTCAGCTACCTTATTAACTGTGCCAGGCCCAACGACAACTTGTACACGGTCGTCTTTGACCACACCTATAACGCCGTCAGTAGATTTTAATTTATCATAGTCAACTTTATTTTCATCGTGCACTTTAATTCTAACGCGCGTCATGCAATTTATAACATTTTCCATGTTCTCTAAACCGCCAACTGCATTTACAATGTTTTTTGCAAGTTTTTGTTCTTTAGTCATCGTAAAACCCTCCAATATACATAAATTATTTTAAGTACTTGGTTTAATCTCTGATTGCTTGCTTAACGATGTGATTATTATTGTCTAAACGCTGTATTGCGTCTGCTTTTGATGTATCACACATATGCATAACGATAGCAACTTTAAGGTTATGATCTGCGGCATTATATAGCTTCTCAGATTGTTGATATGATGTGTCGCAGATATCTTGTACGATGCGTATAGAACGGTCAATTAATTTTTGGTTTGTAGCTTTTACATCGACCATGAGATTATCATATACTTTACCGGCACCAACCATTGTGATAGTTGAAATCATATTAAGTATCAATTTTTGTGCTGTTCCTGATTTTAATCTAGTGGAACCTGTTAATACTTCAGGGCCTACATTTACTTCAATTGCTTTTGTAGCTATTTTACTTATTTTAGTATTTGTATTGCATGCAATCGAAACGGTATGTGCACCAATGCTATTTGCATATTTTAATCCTCCGATAACATAAGGTGTATTACCACTTGCAGCAATACCGATCACAACGTCTTTTTCATTAAGGTGAATATGATGTAAATCTTCTTCTGCCAAAGAAGTGCTATCTTCAGCACCTTCAACAGCAACTGTCATTGCTCTTTGACCGCCTGCAATTAATCCAATCACTTCATCTGGAGACGTATTGAAGGTGGGGACACATTCAGCAGCATCAAGCACACCTAATCTTCCACTCGTTCCAGCACCCATATAAATTATTCGACCACCAGCTCTAAATTGTTTTGTCGTGATTTCTATGACTTTAGTTAATTCTGGTATGATTTTTCTAATTTGTTGAGGAACCTTTTGGTCTTCATCATTCATTGTTTTAAGAATTTCTGTAATAGACATTTCATCTAAATGCATTGTAGCTTTATTTCTGGATTCAGTAGTTAAATCACTCATTAATTTCTACTCCCTTGTTTTAATAATAAATTTAAATGTATCATTTGGCTTCATGCAATGAACCAATCTGCGCTCAGACTCACAAATTTTACCTATAACATTAACATGCGGATGCGCTGGTAAGTCAGCTTTCAAGAGTTGTAATTCTCCTTGGTAGCGTCCGTTCAGTTTATTATCAATTGTCACAGTACCCGTGTCTCGATTTGTCGTATTAAAAGTATTCATTTCACTTGTACAATAGTGTCTAGCTTCTTGTGATCGAATTACATCTTGTGGGTTGTCTGGGCGTACAGTGTGCGTTTGCTGTAATATTGTAGTCGCTTGAATATCAAATAAATCAACTGTGAATGTGAATGTTCTATGGCATAATACATTCATTAATTGTTCGTCGAGTGGCGTATTAAGTTTAGAATCGCCAATCAAAATTTGCGTTGTCTGATGATCTAATAGTAGTTGTGCGCTTTCAATAGGGTGTTGTGTTCTTGTTGATTCTATAGTTGGTAAACCTTTAAATAAAGGTCCACGTTTTGTTGTACCTGAGATAAAACCGTAAATTGTTGCGTTTGGATTATACTTTAAAATTAGTGAGTTTTGATGATGTACAAATTTAGTTGTTAAACCTGTATCTGGACGTGGGTAATAATTATGGCAGTAACATAAATGCGTAAAGTCTTCGAGTTTTTCATAGAGTTGTTGAAGTAGTGATTCGGAAAGTATGCTTGCATTTAAGCAACAGTCAAAACCGTGTTGAATGATGTCATTAATAATTTCTATAGAAGTACTGTGATCAATACGAATCATAAATTGAGCATGATGATATGATTGCAGGAATTCATAAAAAGAATGATTCAGCAATGAAGGATTGATATCAATCATATACGTAAGATGTTTGTCTGATAAATAATTTAAAAGTTCTCCCAAATAGCGATATTTAGATGCTTCATCTTCCTCTGGAATTTGAACAGATGTGAAAATGGTAGTATATCCTAAAGCAATCATTCGTCTAATATACGATTTATCAATGGGTTGTCCTAAATAAATGGAAAAGCCATGCATGTTATCACTCCTATATTGCTGTAATCGATTTCATTTTACAATACATGAAAAAGTATTACAATTTTAAATTTAAAAAAATATCATTTTGAAATATTATTACAAAAATGTTTGTAATAACTTGTGTGTTTCTAATAATTGATTTTGTAAGGTATCAAGATACTTAATTGTATTGCCGATAGTGAGTTCTTCAATAGGGTTCTGATCATGTATTAAAAGGAATTGGTAATAATTATAATGTGGCAAAGAAAAGCGTTGTAAGGATATGTCTGAGAATAGGATGAGCTCGTCTTCAATAAATTGTTGGATATCTTGTTTGTATTGTTGTTTCTTTTTATTTTGAGTAACGATGGCAAATTTATATGTTTCAATTAAATTGAGTAGTTTATGAATGTGTTGAGCGAGTTGATGATATTCTAAGTTATACATAAAACGCATCCTTTCATATAAAATTTAAAATGATGAATATGATTTTCTGGAATTGTTAAGAATGGTAGGATATACAATATAAAATTTAAAATGATTTTAAAGGGAGCTGTTGAAAGTGGAAAGAACAAAATATCGTTTTAAAGATATTGTGTGGAAAGACTTTTCTCTGATTGCGATTTTAATTGTAAGTATGATTGTTTTTACATTGGTTGGTATTTTATTTAGTTTCGTTTATGTAGATCATTTAACAGAAAAAATAGTGATAAAGTTAAGTGTTGTTATACAACTACTCTCATATGTTGTCACTGTGTTTAGTTTTTATTTTTTACATAGTAAAGACTTTAAAATGCATTTGAAGAAAAATACAGCATTTATAAAGCAACATTATTTATTTCTGATTACAGTAACAATTATAATGATGATTTGTAGTGCAATTTATAATATGACTATGCAAATGTTACCTGATGACATTGGTTTTAATGAAACTCAAAACGAGCTAGAACTAATGAATTTGTTTGATCAACCTTCATTTTTGCCATTTACATTTTTATTGATTGTAATTGGAGCGCCATTAGTGGAGGAAATATTTTTTAGACATTTACTGATAGGTGAACTAGGGAAGAAATTTAATGCTATTGTTATGGGGATTATTTCAGCTATTCTATTTTCATTAATGCATGTGATGGGAGCGGAATCTCCATTAGAAATAGGGAGTTATATAATTTTAGCAATTGCTATGGTATATGTATACATCAAATCAGGATTTAAATTAATAGCAAGTGTAAGTATACACATGCTTAATAATTTAATTTCATTTATTTTTACGCTTATTACGTTATATACATAATATGAACCTTTGAAAAAATCCCATTGAGTTTTTAGGACTCAGTGGGATTTGAAAACTGTTGATAGTTATTGATAGTAATATCTTGTGTTTTTATTTTTTTCTCAAAAGAATATGAAATATCATGGATATCAACAATAGGTATTTCATTTGTTTTACCGAGACCAATTTCAAAAATAACTGCTTTCCATAATCCGTCTGTACATAATAATCCGATAAAAATTACATTTTCAGTAATAATGTCGTCATCTTTATTATACTCCATTGCCATCACATTTCGTTCAGTGCAATAGATTAAAACCTCTGAAAAGATGGGTGGCAAGTCAACATGTGTTTGTTGATTAAATTTTATATACCGGTCGAGCTTTTTAAGCGCACGTCTCATTTTCGTATAAGGTAAATTTAAACATTTTTTTATAATTGCGTTTATCTCTTCTTTATATGGAAGTGTTGTATATGATTGACTTTCATTCAATACTAAGAATAAAGCAGTAAGTTGATTGTCAGTTAATTCGAGCTCATAACTATTAGGCGTTTCTTGAAGTTGATAACCGCCTAATTTGCCATGTTTTGCTAGAATTTTTACCCCTTGATCTTCTAAATCTTGAATATCTCTTAAAATCGTACGTTTCGATACATCTAAGTCTATCGCAAGTTCTGAAGCGGTAATTTGCTTATTTTGCTGTATTGCTTGTACCAATTTATTTTGCCTTTCGCGTTTATTCATTAGAAAGTCACCTCCCAAATGATTACATATTACATTCATTATAGCATAAAAGTGACAATGACGACATTTATAAAGTTTTAAAAAAAGTTATAGAAAACGCTTACATTTTCTGATTGTTTATGTTAGTATAATAATTAGTAACAAGGGGGTAGCGAAAAGATAACAAAGGGGTAGGCTATTACATATAGTTTTGTTAATATCTTTTTCGTACGAGTTACTAAGCAAACATCTTCAATATTTATTACTTACTTTCCTTTCTATTTAGAGGCTGGGGCAAATTAATTGTCTCAGCCTCTTATCGTTTTATTGGATTTCATCTTTGTCAGGATGATTGCAATGAAATGATTTTAAAATAAATTCGATTTCAGTCCTATTCCTTTATTTATGGTATTGAGTCTATATTGAACAATAATTAATGGTAAAGGTTTGTTACTGTAATTATATTTATATGATAAAATAAAACAAATTATACATATTAAATAATTAAAATGAAAAAAATTTATTGATTCGTTTAAAGAGGGGGTCTCAAATGAATAAAGAAGCGTTATTAAACATTGATAATTTAGTAAGAGATTGGCTAACAACATTAGATGATATTATTCCACAGTTAATCAAAGAAATGGTTACTTCAACGAAACAAAATCGATTTGATTTAGTGACCAATGTAGATAAATCTATTCAACAAAATTTTGAACAATTTTTACAGCAACATTTTCCAAACCACCAACTCTTCGCTGAAGAAAAATCAAATGATGACATCTTAGCAAAAAAAGGACATGTATGGGTCATGGATCCGATTGATGGTACTACAAATTTGGTTAAGCAACAAGAAGATTATTGTATTATTTTGGGCTACTTTGTCGATGGGGAACCTACACTATCATATATTTATGATTATCCACACGGCAAGCTTTATAAAGCAATCAAAGGGCAAGGCGCATATATGAATGGTAATTTATTGCAACAGCCTGAAGCTATTCAATTAGAAGATGCAATTATTTCATTTAATACATTGGTGATGAATGATGATACGATTCATGAACTCAATGATGCTTCTTTTGGATATCGTTTCATTGGTTCATGTGGTTTAGATTCCGTGCGTGTGATTTTAGGGCAATTTGGTGCGCATGTAAATACTAATCCCAAACCATGGGATATTGCTGCACAGTTTTTATTCGCTGAAGAATTGGGATTAAAAATGACGACATTAAATAATACAACTTTAGATTTTGCGAAAGCAGGACCTTTTATTATTAGCAACAAAGCTTGCCATAAAGAAATGTTGACGATTCTAAATTCAGGATCTGGATATCAAAAATAATTATTTAAAAATATTAA
The DNA here is from genome assembly GCF_017892255.1 of Staphylococcus sp. GDY8P94P. Lineage (NCBI taxonomy): Bacteria > Bacillati > Bacillota > Bacilli > Caryophanales > Staphylococcaceae > Staphylococcus > Staphylococcus sp. GDY8P94P. Next base: position 24,924 of record NZ_JAESKU010000008.1, on the reverse strand, counting down.
TTATTTAACAATAGGTCTTAAGCACCATGTTCATTAAATAAGTTTACTATATAATTTATAATTAACTGAAATAGAAAATCGAATATAGAATGGAGAATGAAAAAGGTGAATCGTTCTAACAAATATAATAAAAAGAAAATGGGGTTGCCCACGAAAGTATTTTTGTGGTTCTTGGGTATATTGCTAATCTTAGCAATTTTAGCCGTTGTTTATTTAGGGTTTAAAATATTTTCTGTTGGTGGGGCAATACATAACCCATTAGATAGAGAGAAATCATCTTTGAGAGAAGAAAAAGCTAATCTTAATAATGGAGATCCTTTTACGATTGCTTTATTTGGCGTAGATTCAGATGCTAAAAGGGATGCCGAAGGTGGGGGTCAACGTAGTGATACGATTATGGTGTTATCTATCAATCCTGAGAAGAAATCCTCTGAAATTGTGAGTATACCTAGAGACACTCAAGCGGATATTGTAGGTAAAGGTACAACTGAAAAAATTAATCATGCGTATGCTTATGGTGGGCCTGACATGGCTGTGAAGTCAGTAGAAAAACTATTGAATGTGCCAATAGATCACTATGCAACGGTAGATATGGACGGCATGAAAGATATGATAGATACCGTGGGTGGTATTGATGTCACTAGTAACGCTACTTTCTCATATGATGGATTCCAATTTAATGAAGGACAAAAGTCTCATATGGAAGGAAAAGAAGCAATGGCGTTTATAAGAAGTCGTAAAGAAGAAGGCGCTGGTGGCGACTTTGGTAGACAAGAGCGTCAGCAATTAGTGATACAAGGTCTAGCCAACAAATTAACGAGTATCAGTTCAGTTACACATTTTAATTCGTTGATGAATCACGTTGAAGACAATGTGAAAACAGATTTGACTTTAGGAGAGTTAAACAAAGTTAGAGGTAATTATAAAGATGCAAACGATAACGTGCACCGTCATCAATTAGAAGGTCAAGGCGGTATACAAGATGATGGGCTTTATTACTTTATACCTAGCCAAAGCTCGTTATCTGAAATAGAAAGCGATATAAAAGATAATTTAGGTATTTAATTTAATAAATACACGCAATCAATTACATTGGTTGCGTGTATTTTTGTTTTTGTCATTAAAATAATCAATACTCAGCGAAAATGTTTAGCACTATAAAATAATATTTATATTAAGCAGGCGAAAAATAGTGGAAAGCCTTAACATTTTATTGATTTACATATACAATATAAATAACATTACCAAAAAGTGTGGGGCTTTTAGGATGGAATGTTATCAAACATCTTTGATTCATAAACATGGGCTTTATAAAATTAATAGGGGTGAATAGTATGCAAGAACATTTAATTATTACATTAGATGGCAAAGATTATCTTGTGGAACCCGGCACAAACTTACTACAATTTATTAAATCACAAGATACGTTTGTACCTTCTATATGTTATAACGAATCGCTTGGTCCTATAGAAACTTGTGATACGTGTACAGTAGAAATAGACGGTGTGATGCAACGAGCTTGTAGTACGACGATAGATAAACCAATGATTGTTAATACACAAAATGATAATGTACAAACAAGTCAAAAAGAAGCTTTAGACCGTATTTTAGAAAAACATATGCTTTATTGTACAGTATGTGATTATAATAATGGTGATTGTGAAATTCATAATACAATGGATCAGTGGGGTCTCGAACATCAAACATATGAATACAAGGAAAAACCATATGAAAAAGATTATGGTCCATTCTATCGTTATGATCCAGACCAATGTATTCTATGTGGACGCTGTGTTGAAGTTTGTCAAGATGTCCAAGTCAACGAAACTTTAACGATTGATTGGGAACGTCAACAACCGCGTGTCATTTGGGATAATGATACAACAATAAATGATTCATCATGCGTTGGGTGTGGTCAGTGTGCGACGGTATGTCCTTGTAACGCAATGTTAGAAGTCAATATGGAAGGTAACGCTGGCTATATGACAGATTTAGAGCCAGGATCACTTGCTGCGATGATTGATTTAACTAAAAAAGCAGAACCAGGTTATGGGCCGCTATTTGCGGTATCTGATTCAGAAGCAGCGATGCGTGAAGAACGCATCGAAAAAACTAAGACTGTATGTACATATTGCGGTGTTGGTTGTTCATTTGACGTTTGGACAAAAGGTAGAGAAGTATTGAAAGTACAACCTCAACACGAATCTCCAGCAAACAAGATTGCAACATGTGTGAAAGGTAAATTCGGTTGGGATTATATTGATTCAGAAGAAAGATTAACTAAACCATTAGTACGCAAAAATAATCAATTCGAAGAAGTAGAGTGGGATGAAGCACTGCAAGTGATTTCTGAAAACTTTAACAAGGTAAAAGCTTCTCACGGCTCAGATGGTCTAGCATTCATTTCTTCATCTAAAGCGACAAATGAGGAATCATATTTAATGCAAAAACTTGCGAGACAAGTGATTGGTACAAATAACGTGGATAACTGTTCTCGTTACTGTCAAGCCCCTGCAACCAAGGGATTATTTAGAACAGTAGGACATGGTGGTGACTCTGGTTCAATCGAAGATCTTGAAATCGCTGACATGGTTGTTTTAATAGGGACAAACACTGCAGAAGCGCACCCAGTCATCGCTTCTCGTATTAAACGTGGACATAAATTATATAATAATACTTTAAATGTGTTTGATATACGTAAACATGAAATGGCTGAAAGAGCTGATAACTTCTATCAACCTAAACCAGGTACTGATTTAGTATGGTTATCAGCTGTGACAAAATATATTATAGATAACGACCTACATGATAAAGCTTTTGTTGATGAATGGGTAAATGGCTTCGATGAATATCATAAATCTTTAGCACCATATACGATGACATTTGCCGAAGATACAACAGGTATTTCGCAAGAAGCGCTCATTGATTTTGCGCATCAAATGGTTAATGCTGAAACAGTGTCAATTGCCTGGGCTATGGGTGTAACACAACAAGATATTGGTAGTGACACGTCTACTGCAATATCCAACTTATTATTAGCTACTGGTAACTATAGAAAACCAGGTACTGGTGCATATCCGCTTCGTGGTCACAACAACGTACAAGGATGTAGTGATATGGGAAGTATGCCTGATCAATTCCCTGGTTACCAAAAAGTGGCAGATGATGAAATCCGCGCTAAATTTGAAAGAGAATATGGTGAAACATTACCAAGTGTTCCTGGTAAAGATAACCATCAAATGATGGAAGGCATTCATGCAGGTGAAATTGACGCTTTGTATTTATATGGTGAAGATACAGGTATCGTTGATTCAAATATTAATTATGTACAAGCTGCACTAGAAAAAGTTGGTTTTTTAGTCGTACAAGATGAATTTTTCACTTTCACTGCTTCATATGCAGATGTAGTACTACCGGCATGTCCATCACTAGAGAAGACGGGTACTTTCACCAATACTGAACGTCGTATTCAACGCTTATATCAAGCGCTTGAACCTAAAGGTGAATCAAAACCAGACTGGGTCATTATCCAAGATGTAGCTAGAACATTAGGTTATGATTGGAATTACACACACCCAAGTCAAATTATGGATGAAATTGCTAAATTAACACCATCTTATTCAGGTGTTAATTATGACAGATTAGATGGATATAATAGTTTACAATGGCCTGTTGCTGAAGACGGCACAGACCAACCAACATTGTATTTAGATGGATTTAACTTTGAAGACGGTAAAGCGAATTTCTATCCTTTAACATTTGATAATTTCTTTAAAGTTAATGAAGAATACGATTTACATGTTAACAACGGACGTTTATTAGAGCATTTCCATGAAGGAAATATGACATATAAAGTACCAGGACTTGCATATAAAGTTCCTCAACCGTTTGTAGAGGTATCTCCAGAACTAGCAAAAGAAAGAGATATTCATGAAGGGGCAGAGGTTAAGTTGATTTCAGACAGTGGTGAAGCTGAATTGATTGCACATGTAACAGATCGAGTGAAAGGCAAAGAAATTTATATTCCATTAAATAACAATGCCATGATTAATGGCGATCAAGGCGCTATTAACTTATTGACAAACAGTGATGTGGATAAAGATACAGATACACCCTCTTATAAACGTACAAGTTGTCGTATGGAAGTTAAAACACGCAGAGGAAAATCACCATTGAACCCAACAAACTTCCGAGTAAATAAACAAAGACAACCACAGTATAGTGTACGTGTTGAAGACAAATGGAAACGTGATGATTACACTTTCCCAGGAAGTCAGGTGAATAAATAATGGCTGAGAGAATAACGAAAATTAAACGCATGCAAAAGTCTGAAGAACAAATTAAACAAGAAAGTTTAGCAGAAGTTACCGATGCAATTGCAGCAAATAAAGATAGTATCATGAAAGCTATTAATATTATTAGCACGTTAGACGATGCCAAAATACTAGATGCGCTATCAGGTATCGTCAATAGTCGAGGTGTTATCGCTAATAAATTCGCAGTTGAATTAAATAAAGAACAATACACAGGATTGATTACCAATATGGCATCACTTGTTTTCCTTTTAGGTGATTTGAATGTCAACGATTTGAGCATTATGTTAAATAAAGTAAATAAAGGCTTAAGTGTTGCAAATCAAGCTAGTCCAAACCAAAAAACATCTATTACTGGTTTAATGAGTGTACTTAAAGATGATGAAATGAATCGTAGTTTAACTTATATGTTAAATATGCTCAGAGGTATGTCTAGATAATAAAATGAAGTGCATATATTATATGAAAAAGCTCTTATTGTGAATTTTATTCACATAAGAGCTTTTTGCTATTATAAATGACATATTGAAAATTAAGTAAATATGATACAATTTCAATGAATAGAATGATTGATTTAGAATTTAGTTACAAGGAGTGGAGACTTATTAATCCGAAATTAATTAAAACCATGGCTATTATTTCAAATATATTTTTAGTCATTGGTATTATATTTTTAATTACTTTAAATGTTGTGATGGCAATTACAATGTTTGTTGTTTCTTTGACAATTAGCTTAGTAATTTTCAACACATTATTTAGAAATCGAAAGGGCATGCGTATTGCAATTAACGTTTCCTTTATAATCGTTCTTATTGCGGTTATTTTTGCCTATTTCACATTAACTCAATAAAATTGCAATGCAGGGAGATTTTAAAATATGAATGAGCGTGTTAAGCAACGTATACCGTTAATATTATTAATATTAATTATCGCTATATTTGTGATTTTATTAATAGTAAATGAAACATCTTTATTTGAGAAACAAAAGACCCATACTTTTAATGAAGCGGTAGATAAACAAGTAAGCTCAGATGCATTAAATATGAAAGAACAAGAAGGTAAATTTATTAAAGCTTCTACTGCAGATGTGAAAAAAGCAATGGAAGTTAATAGTGATCAAGATGATTTAAATCATATGGATATTTCTGAAAAAGTATCTATGTCCGAAGACGAGATAAATAAAATTTTAAAAAATAAAGGTATATTAAAAGGGAAAGGTAAAACTTTCCTAAAGGCACAAGATAAGTATGATGTTAATGTTTTATATTTAGTGAGTCATGCCCTAGTTGAAACAGGTAATGGTAAATCAGAATTAGCAAAAGGTATTAAAGATGGAGATGAAAGATATTATAACTTTTTTGGTATAGGTGCATTTGATGAAAATGCAGTACATACTGGTAGTAGCTTTGCAAAAAAACAATCGTGGACATCCCCTGAAAAAGCAATTATGGGTGGTGCTCAATTTGTAAGGAAAAATTACTTTGATAATAAACAAATATCACTTTATCAAATGAGATGGAATCCTAAGACACCTGGTGAGCATCAATATGCAAGTGATGTGGATTGGGATGACAATATCGCTTGGTTTATGAAACATTTTTATAAAAATTTAGGCATTAAAAAAGATGACATCAACAAAGATTATTATTTGTAGTGACATCAACAAAGATTACAACCGCAATTTTTAGAAACTTACATTACATTTTGTTATGTTATTATACAAATGTGAATATAATATTAAAAGATTAGGGAAAGTTGGAGTGAATAAAGATGAAAATAGCCATCGTCGGTGCAGGTATAGGTGGTTTAACTGCAGCAGCTTTATTAATAGAGCAAGGTCATGATGTAAGTGTATTTGAAAAAGAAGATACAGTATCTGAATTAGGTGCTGGTATTGGCATTGGTGGTAATGTCATTGAAAAACTAAATGGTCATGATTTAGCAAAAGGACTGAAAAACATTGGACAAGTTATTGATGTGATGGAAGTTCGGGATGAAAAAGACAAACAATTATCAAAACTTAAGTTGAAAAAAAACACTGTTAATTTAACAATGTCACGCCAAAGTTTATTAGATGTGATTAAATCTTATGTGCCTGATAGCGTAATTTTCACAAATCATAATGTAACAGGAATTGAAAATGGGGACTTGAAAGTGACCTTACAATTTTCTGAACAAACTTCACAATCATTTGATTTATGTATCGGCGCTGATGGTATACATTCAAATATAAGGCAAGCATTAGTACCAAATAGTAAACCAATCTATCAAGGATACACAGTATTCAGAGGCTTAGTTGAAGATATTGATTTAAAAGATAACCACATTGCTAAGGAATTTTGGTCTACAAAAGGTAGAGTGGGTATTGTGCCATTATTAAATAATCAGGCTTATTGGTTTATTTCAATTTCTGCCAAAGCACATGATACTAAAATACATGCTTTTGCGAAACCACATCTACAGGCAAGATTTAATCATTTTCCTAATGAGGTTAGACAAGTTTTAGATAAACAAAGTGAAACAGACGTATTATTACATGATATGTATGATTTAAACCCATTGAAATCATTTGTTTATCAACGTGTTGTGCTTTTAGGTGATGCTGCTCATGCAATGACACCTAACATGGGGCAAGGTGCTGGTCAAGCAATGGAAGACGCTATTGTTCTTGCGAATTGTGTGCAATCATATGATTTTGATTTAGCTTTGGAACGCTATGATAAATTACGTGTGAAGCATACAAAAAAAATAGTGAAGCGCTCTAGAAAAATTGGGAAAACTGCGCAAAGAACAAATAAATTTGTCGTTAAAGTGAGAAATAAAATTGCTCAAATCCTTCCTGATCGATTATTATCCAATCAGACAAAATTTATTTATAAATCGAAAGAAAAGTAAAACATATATTTGGAACAAAACGCTCAATATCATAAAGGCCGTAAATGTATTTTAGAAAAATACATTTACGGCTTTTTATCTAAATTGACTATTATTTTGTTAACTTTACTAAGGTGATAATCTAGTTTGTCATTTTCAATGCTTAAATTATGTCATATAGAACAATCTGATTAAATTTAATTTGCTCTTAATTTTTATTGCATAAACAATCTTGCAAATAGAAAAAACACTTCCGTGCTATTCATTCAAATAAATAGCACGGAAGTGTTTTTATTTTAATCCCATTAATTGCAGGAGTTTATAACTGTTTTCAATAGAAACTGGCATTTAAACATAAGTCAAAAATGAATATATCAATGTCTATATTTTGTTAAATAATCAGTGATTAATTAACGACAAATTTAGGTTCCTCACCATTAAGTTTACTTATTGTGTCATTAGCTACAATTTTTGACATCATATCACGAGATTCAAAAGTAGCATTACCAATGTGAGGTGTAATAACAACATTATCTAAAGATTTCAGTTCATCATTAATTTCAGGTTCAAATTCAAACACATCTAATGCTGCGCCTTCGATATCTTTATTTTTCAATGCTTCTACTAAAGAGGCTTCATTTACGATAGGGCCTCTAGCTGCATTAATGAGATAACTTGTTGGTTTCATTAATTTGAATTGTTCAGTGTCAAATAAATGATGTAAATCAGGATTATATGCAGCATTAATTGTAATAAAATCTGAGTGCTGTAAGAGTGTATCAAAATCAACATATTTAGCGCCTATTTCACGTTCTTTATCAACTTTTTGATGAGGTCCTGTGTAAAGTACGTTCATATCAAATGCTTTCGCACGTTTTGCCACTGCGCTTCCAATTTCTCCTAAACCAATGATTCCTATTGTTTTACCAGAAACTTCTCTGCCACGGAAGAATAATGGTGCCCATCCGTCAAATCCGGTTGTACGACATAATTTATCACCTTCAGGAATACGTCTCGCTACAGCTAATACAAGTGCGAAAGTTAATTCTGCTGTAGAGTTTGTTGAAGCTTTTGGTGTATTTGTTACATCAATTTGCTTTTGGCGTGCGTGTTCAACATCTACGTTATTGAAACCAGCGCCATAGTTTGTGATGATTTTTAAGTTTGAGCCTGCATCAATCACATCTTTATCAACATTCGTAGATAGAAGGCTGATTAAAGCGTCAGCATCTTTAACGCCTTGGATCAATGTTTCTTTATCAATAATTCCTTTGCCTTCATACATATCGACTTCATAACCTTGTTCTTTTAGCAAGTTATACCCAACTTCTGGTATTGGGCCTGCAATGAAAACTTTTACCATGTATAATCACTTCCTTTACCTAAAGTATAGTAAATTTTATATAAGTAAACAAACTTTTACATTGCTCTCAATTATAACAAAGTACATATTACATATGATTATAGTTCTAAAATAAAGTGATTATTTTATTATCGTAGATATTGCGTTAATTTAAAAAGTTATTTTAGCCAACAACTTTTAAACCAACAATTGCTAAAACAATGATAACAATAAAGAAAATACGTTTGATATTTTTAGATTCATTATAGATGAGCATGCCAGCTAGCGTGCCACCACCTGTACCAATACCGCTCCATACAGCATAAGCAGTACCCATAGGTATACCCATTGTCATCGCTAGTTTAAGTGTGCTGAAACTACAAATAAAGGCAACTGCTAAAAGCACAACGAATGCTTTCTTTTTAGTACGAGCAATTTCATTTAGAATAATGACACCAACAACTTCTAGTAAACCAGCCATAAATAGTATGATCCATGCCATTATTGTTCAGCCTCCTCTGTAGTTAATTTAAGACCGATAATTCCAATTACAAGTAAGAAAACTAATGCTATTTTCGCAATGTTAAAATGGTCTCCGAAAAACATCATATCAACCAGTACCGTTCCAATTGCACCAATACCTACAAATACAGCATAAACAGTTCCAACAGGTAACGATTTACAAGCTGAAATGACTAAATAGAAACTCAATATTAAAATAATAATCGTACCAGCCCAACTCAAGAATGAGTCAGCAGTGTTTAATCCAGTAACCCATAATATTTCTATAATTCCTGCTACGATAACTTTAAGCCACTGCATTTGCTTCAACCTCCTTTTTGCATGAAACGCTATTATTTTCTCAAACTTTTAATGAGCCTGCAATATGTAAACCTCATTTCTATTTCTATTATTTTCTCAAATATTTGTTCAAATAAATCTGTATCATGAAAACGACGTATATAATTTTATTAAAAGTTCCAAAATGAGGTACTTTATTTAAAAATTCTATATTCTATATATCATTGATATGCTACATTTGTTTCTATTTCTTTAATCGCTTGCCTGATTGATTTGTTAACAAATAGTCTTTGAATGAGCAATATTATCACTAAAACAACTGAAGCTATTGATGGTTTACCATTATCAAGACAATATTTGTCTTCGATAAGTTCATACACAAATTTTAAATCTAATATCACATCGACTTTACGTAATAAATGATTATTAAGGACTAAATCAGAGATAGAAACCATTTCATATTGATCTCCTTTATCAATTGATTTATTCATCATAATAAACACGACCACTGCTTAATTTACATATATTATAATATTGGCAGTGATGTATGCCGACTCCTGCGGGAAGAGCACTAGTTGAAGACTACAGGCTAAGGCAGTGCCCGCGGAAAGCGTGCATAAAAAAACTGCCAACAAAGTCGGAGACTTTGTCGACAGTCTGAGCCACCTTTTATAAAAAGGTGGCTTTCTCATTTCAATTTTTAGAAATTCAAATCAATGAGACAAAATAGTCTCTGAATTAGTAATATTTTAGTGTGATATTGGCAGTGATGTATGCCGACTCCTGCGGGAAGAGCACTAGCCGAAGACTACAGGCTAAGGCAGTGCCCGCGGAAAGCGTGCATAAAAAACTGCCAACAAAGTCGGAGACTCTGTCGACAGACTAAGTCTAAGACATTAAAGAATGTCTTAGACGTTTTATAAGTTACTACTTATTATTGAAAAGAATTGTTATTGGCTCTTTTAACGTTAATAATCATATTTATCTTACGTATAAAGTCGTCATTTAAGCACATGACTTTATACGTATGTCTCCCAATAGTAATTATTTAATGCCAATATTAGTTAAGGTGGATATAGTTATATGAACTAGCTTCGCCAGCTGAAATTGTACGTTCACTTACTGAGAATGGTCCACCATTATAGTTCATTTCAGAAACATTTACAGAACCATCGCTGTTTACATTTTCAACGTATGCTACGTGGCCCATGCTACCTTCACTAGATTGTAAGATAGAACCTGCCTCTGGAGAATTGTTAACTGTATATCCTGCTGAAGATGCTGCAGAAGCCCAATTATTTGCATTTCCCCATGTAGAACCAATTTCGCCACCTGTTTTATCAAATACGTACCAAGTACATTGTCCAGCAGTGTATAAGTTTGCACTTGAACCTGATGTAGCTTGTGTTGTGTTTTGGTTAGCTTGTGTAGTTTGTTCAGCTGCATTTGCTTCATTTCCGTGATCTAAACCTACAATTGCTGCGCCGATACCTGCTGTCAATGTTGTTGCTGTTACTATTTTTTTCATAATAAAAAAGTCCTCCCAAATTTAATTCATCTATTATTTTAATAAAATTTATTTTTATAATTACTGCGTTAGTTTCAACGACAATTTATACAATAACAGAAGAACATCACTTTGTGTGGATTGTTACGTATTTGTAAAACAATTAAAAAGACCTCACATATTGTTGTAATAAACAACACGTGAGGTTACAAAAGGGAATATTGTTGTAATATGGTAAAAAATGCGCAAGTATAAGGTTTAAGTACATCAACTACACATCTATTGGATTTGTATATTACATTAAGTGTAAAGAATCACAAAATTTTGATTAAAATTATTTGAAAAATCTAATAGATAACGGTGGTAAATAATCTTCACCATTATACGCTTTTACTGCTGCTACAATTGTAAAAATAAAGTTTAAAATTGCGATGATAGGAAATAGAATGAATCCTATGAGAATGAACATCAAAATAGTTGAAACGGTTAACCAAATAACATATGAAATTAGGAAATTAAAATAATTTTTACCTGCCCTATCAACGAATGCTGAGTCTTCACGTTTAATAAGCCAAATGATTAGTGGTGCTAAAAATGTAGTAAAAAAACTAAGTACATAAATTAATGTTGCCATCAATCTTGCATCGCTATTAGGTTCTTGATTGAATACTTCACGATTTGAGTATGCTTCAGTCATTATTATTCCTCCTTTTAACTTACTATTACTATAACAAAACCAAAAATGAGTTGTACATTATTTGAAAAATTTTATAAAAAAGACTGTTTACAATGTTGCGATATTGTTAAAATATAGAAATGCACATAAGCAGGTATTTAATTGAAAAAATTAAATAGGTTGTATACCAGTGTTTATCATTTTTCTTAATAGGTTATACATGAGAGTAATGTTTAACACGAAAAATTCAATGTTTAAAGAAAGAAGGGTGTTTATGAAGATAGCTATTGTAGGATCAGGTAATGGTGCTGTTACTGCAGCACTAGATATGGTTAGCAAAGGACATGAAGTCAAATTATATTGTAGAAATCAATCGATAGATAAATTTGATAAAGCCATTGAGCAAGGTGGTTTTACATTTAATAATGAAGGTGAGGAAACCTTCGTAAAATTTACTGACATAAGTGACGATATGGAATACGTACTTGAAGGTGCTGAAGTTATACAAGTTGTTATACCTTCATCATTCATTGAACATTATGCACATACTATGGCACCATTTATCAAAGCACATCAATTAATATTCTTTAATATTGCTGCTGCAATGGGATCAATACGTTTTATGAATGTGCTAGAAGATATGCATATGGATGTAATGCCTAAGTTTGCTGAAGTAAATACATTAACTTATGGTACACGTGTCGATTTTGAGGCAGCGCGTGTCGATTTATCTTTAAATGTTAGAAAAGTACATTTTTCAACATATGATAAAGAAGAGTTAAGTGATAGCTTCGATACAATAGAAAAATTGTATCCTTATATTGTCAAAGAAGAAAGCTTGTGGAAAACAAATTTAGAAAATGGTAACCCTGAAGTTCATCCTGGGCCAACGTTATTAAATGTAGGAAGAATTGATTATGCTGACACGTTCGCACTGTACGAAGAAGGGATTACGAAACATACTGTGCGCTTATTACATGCAGTAGAGTTAGAAAGACTAACATTAGGACGTAAATTAGGATTTGAGTTATCATCTGCAAAAGAAGCTCGAATTGAACGTGGTTATTTAGAAAGACAAGATGAGGATGAACCACTTAACCGTTTGTTTAATACGAGTCCCGTATTTTCTCAAATTAAGGGACCTAATCATGTGAAGAATCGTTATTTAACAGAAGATATTGCACATGGTTTAGTACTTTGGTCAAGTTTAGGTCGGGAAATTGATGTACCAACGCCTAACATTGATGCGATTATTATTATTGCATCTACAATATTAGAACGTGACTTCTTTGAAGAGGGGTTAACGATAGATGAGTTAGGAAAAGATAAGTTAGGATTGTACTAATTATAATATTCATTCATATAAATAAGGGGAAATGTGTATGAAAAGACAACCAACTTTTTTAGAATCAATTTCAACAATCATAGTGATGATTATTATTGTAATTACTGGTTTTGTTGTGTTTGATATTCCAATTCAAGCATTGCTTATTCTTTCTTCAGCTTATGCTGCAATTATCGCGAGACGGGTAGGTTTAAAATGGAAAGATTTAGAAGAAGGCATAACTAATCGCTTAGCAACAGCAATGCCAGCGATATTTATTATATTATCTGTAGGCATTATCGTAGGTACTTGGATGTATTCTGGAACAGTACCTGCACTGATTTATTATGGTTTAGAGTTTTTAAATCCTAATTTGTTTTTAGTATCAGCATTTATTATTTGTGCAATTATCTCAGTTGCTACTGGAACTGCATGGGGATCAGCATCTACGGCAGGCATAGCACTGATGGCGATAAGTGCACAACTAAATATTCCAGCTGGGATGGCTGCAGGTGCAATCATTGCAGGCGCAGTATTTGGTGATAAAATGTCACCACTATCAGACACGACCAATTTAGCAGCGTTGGTAACTAAAGTAAATATCTTCTCACATATAAAAGCGATGATATGGACAACGGTGCCAGCATCTATCATTGGACTAATTGTATGGTATTTTGCTGGTTTACAATTTAAAGGTAGCGCGAATACTTCGCAAGTTAATGCGATGCTTAAGGAACTATCAACGATTTATAACATCAACTTTTTTGTATGGTTACCGTTAATCATTATCATTGTATGTTTATTGTTTAAAATTTCCACGGTGCCGTCGATGTTAATCTCCAGTGTAAGTGCGATTGTTATCGGCGCATTTAATAATGGGTTTAATATGATAGATGGCTTTAAAGCCACTTTTGATGGATTTAATAAAAGCATGGTACCCAATTTACACAGCTCATTATCCGACAAAGCTGTTAATTTAATAGAACAGGGCGGTATGATGAGTATGACTGAAATTGTAGTTACTATTTTTTGTGGTTATGCCTTTGCTGGTATAGTGGAAAAAGCAGGATGTTTAGATGTGATCTTGAAGAAAATATCTAGTAATATCAATTCAGTGGGTACTTTAATTCTTGCCACAGTTTTAGGTGGATTAATGATGGTGTTAGCTGCAGGTGTTGCTTCTGTAGTAATAATTATGGTTGGTGTATTAATGATGGATATGTACAATAAAATGGGCTTGGATCGCTCAAATTTATCCAGAACATTAGAAGATTCAGGTACAATGATTATACCATTGATACCATGGGGCACGTCTGGCATTTATTATACTCAACAATTAGGTGTTTCTGTTGATCAGTTCTTTATTTGGGCTGTACCTTGTTATTTATGTGTCCTATTTGCGATATTTTATGGCTTTAGTGGTATTGGCATAAAAAAAGCTAAAGCTAGCGAAGGATAAAAATTATATATTAGCAACATGCTAAAATAAAGCGTAGTCATATATTCAAACTTTAAACTTGTTTATATGACTACGCTTTAGATAGATTTAAGTGAAATTAATAATAATATGTTTATGAGATAGATAATTCGGCTAAACAAAACTATGGATGAGGTGGTTCCGTATTAAATATAGTGTTTATTGTAGCGATAATACTTTAATTTAAGGAATACATCAATATTTCAATATAGGTAAAGATTTTAAATATCCTTCTATTATCTATTTTATAGTCGGTTTTATATTGTATATTGTAGCGATGGTACAGTATAAAACCGATTTATCTGGAAAATACAATCATGATATATGTATCGTTACATATCAATAAATAAAGTATTAATTGAAAATTTTCATGACTATACTTCAGTTTAATCTATGATGATAGTAATGTTATATTTACAAAAATATAGATATGAATGAAATTGCTAAATTGAGATACTATTCGATGAATAAATGTTTTATGATTTTAAAGTGTCTAGGACGAATCAATGATGTCCCAGACTTTTTTTATTTTATTGCTTATATTGTAGAATGCTTCAATGTCAAAATAGTTTCATTTCATAAAACACATGAGTCGTCAGCAATTTTAAAATCGTTTTAAATGAAGACATTGTACAAATATATATCATGAATGCCATTATGTTATCGAAACAATATCTAAAAGTGAAATAAGAAAGCGCCAATTTCTATATTATTACAATAGAAATTGGCGCTTATTTTTAGCCAGTGATTTTGTATCCTACCCGCTTATATATTTACGATTATTAGTGAATGTAGTTATAGCTTGAAGCTTGGCTAGCTGAAATTGTACGTGAAGTAACAACACCAGGACCTTGGCCATAGTTCATTTCAGATACACGGATTGAACCGTCACTGTTTACACTTTCAACATATGCTACATGTCCCATAGCACCAGTTGAAGATTGTAAGATTGAACCTTGTGAAGGTGAGTTGTTTACTGTGTAACCTGAAGCAGCTGCAGCGCTTGCCCAGTTGTTAGCGTTACCCCAAGTTGAACCAATTTTACCGCCAACTTTATCAAATACATAATAAGTACATTGTCCAGAAGTATAAAGGTTGCTAGAAAAACCTGAAGTACTTGAAATAGAACTTGATGAACTTGATGGTGCACTAGTTGTAGTTACTTTGATGTTGCGATCTGAAGTTGAGTTTGAAGCAGCTCCACCGCCACCTGTTGTATTGTTAGCTGTATATGATTGAGTTGAATTACCATATGTAGAACCGTAATTACTGCTTTGACCATTATTTGTAGCACCATTATTATTTGAATGAGCTTGGTCAGCTTGACTTGGATTCCAATTACCTTGCCAAGTATAGTGGTAATTACCTTGTTGATCTATAGTATATGAATAGCTATAAGAAGTTGGATCATTAGGGTTATAACCATTATTGTTTTCAGCAGCATCTGCTTCGTTTTGTGCAAATGCAAAAGTAGCGATTCCTGCAGTAGCGATTGTAGCTGTAGCGATTTTTTTCATTGTAAAATATCCTCCTAATAATTATAAAGCATTTAATTTATTATCTCAGTCTCTAAATGACAATAGTTTAATATAGTTTTTTTCGTTGTTTTAACGACAAGCAATACTTTATCAGATAATGGTCGATTTGTGTGCAATGTTATCATTTTGTAATTTAACTCTAATAATTAATCATTAGATGTAACAAAAAACATTAACTTTTTATAGTCTTAAATGCCCATTGTCATCGTATTTTACGGTCATTTAAGTGTAATATTGCACTCTAATTTATTACAAATCTGTAAAATAACAGAAAATTACAAATGCTAATAAATGCTAAAATTTAGTTATTTAAATAATATATTATTTTCTGAAAAGAAAGATTATTTATTTTTGAAAAAATTGAGAATAATTGATATAAATGTTTGCGTGATATTAATGAGCAATGATATTGACAGTTTATTTGAAAGGTTTTAAGATAGTGAGTATAAAAAATATACTTGATAAGCGAGGTGAATGAATGAAAATTGAGATTGGCTTAACATCTTTTGCTGATAATAGTGAAATTTTCACCGATAAAGGTAAAGAACCTGCAATTAGTAATGCTCAGAGGATAAGGAATATAATAGAAGAAATTGAAATTGCAGATCGTTATGGTCTTGATGTTTATGGATTAGGAGAACACCATCGACCTGATTATGCTGTTTCTGATCCAGTTACAGTATTAGCTGCAGCTTCTAGAAATACAACGCAAATTAAATTGAGTAGTGCTGTTACTGTATTATCCTCAGATGATCCTGTAAGAGTTTATGAAAGGTTCTCAACATTAAATGCAATTTCAAATGGTCGTGCTGAAATAATGGTAGGAAGAGGTTCATTTATAGAATCATTCCCATTATTCGGATATAACTTAAATGACTATGAACAGCTATTTAATGAAAAGATTGAATTATTGACGCAAATTAATCAAAATGAAATTGTAAATTGGACTGGTCAACTGAGAGCGAACATACAAAATTTAGGTGTGTATCCTAGAGTTGAGCAAGGTGTTTTACCTATTGCTATAGCCACTGGTGGAACGCCAGAATCTTCATTGAAAGCAGGAGCATTAGGATTACCCATCACTTATGCTATAATTGGCGGTGACCCTAAAAGATTCCGTAGAAATATTGATATGTATAAATCGATAGCTGAATCTTATGGTCACGATGTGAGTAAATTACCGATTGCTACACATTCTTGGGGTTACATTGCTGAAACGGACGAACAAGCTTTTCGTGAATTTTTCCCTTCAGTAAAAGCAAGCCATGATGTATTAGCTAAAGAACGTGGCTGGCCACTATATGATGAAAATAGCTTCATACGTGAAGCAGGACCGCATGGGGCATTATATGTTGGTAGTCCAGAAACTGTAGCTAATAAAATTATTGAAACTGTTGAAACATTAGGTTTATCTCGCTTTATGTTGCATACCCCTGTGGGCTCAATGCCTCATGAAAATACAATTAACACCATTAAATTATTAGGTGAGCGGGTAAAACCTATTGTAGATAAATATTTTGAAAACAAATAGAAGGAGAGTAAAAATGATATTACGTTATTTAACAAATTTAAAATTAGCAAAAGAATTATATGGTGCGGCAAAACCTAAATTAAAAGGTGACAAATCTATGAAAGATACCTTTACTGAAGTGTTTAATTTGCCAGCAAATGCAGTACCTTTAGCTGGTGCTTTAGAAGGATTAAGTGCAATATTTTTCGTATTAAGCTTTGCAAGTAAAAGACTATCACGCATTGCTTCTCTATTAACTATTACAGTGCTAGGTGTAGCAGCGTATAAACACTTTGAAGCTGGTCATGGTAAAGCAGGTGCAAAACATGCACTTGATTTAACAGGATTAGCAACACTTAGCTTATTAGATACTTTAGATTGTAAAAAGAAATAATTAATCATTAAAATACCAGCTGGATATTGATATAATAAAGCGTTTCGTTTTAAATGAAAAAGTAAAAATGATAGTTAACACAACTTGGGACTTTAATAAATGTCTCAAGTTGTTTTTTATTTATCGGCAGACGTCAAGTGAGGAAACGCTTGTACATAGCGATAGTAGAAATAGTAAAACGCGAATCGTTCAATTTGAAAATGATTATTTAATAGTTATGCGTTTAAAATGAGTATATGCTACATATAGATGCATTACGTTAGACTTGTTGATTTAAATATAGTTGGTTGTCTTATGTAACCATATTTGTAATTGATATTTCAAAGTATATTTAGTTTGCTTTTGTGGAGTTCAATTTATTAAATTAACGTCAAATACTAATAATTTTAAAAATTTATAAGAGGTATTAATGAATTTTTAGTAACAAAAAGGATATATGTAGCACTAAATTTTAATAATAAAAAGTGGTATTAAAAAAATAGTAGCAATTCCTAATATTTTTCATAGTAAGCCATATTGAATTCAATAGCATAAATAGGATAAAATTATATTACATAAAGATAGGCACACTTTGAAATATATTAACATCATGAAAAAACATAAGGAGTGGTTTTATGGAAAAATTAAAAGAACTAAATGAACTAATAACTTTGTATCAAAAAGGAAAGCAGTTTTTCAAAGAAACTAAAAAATATCACAAATTAAATTATGAAGAAATATTTATTTTGAATTATATACATGAAAGTCAATCTTATGAAGTTACTGCGAAAGAAATCGCACAATATTCAGAGTTAAAACCGTACTATTTAACGAAGGCATTACAAAAATTAATTAAAATGGGCTATTTGAGTAAAAAGAGAAGTGATATTGATGAACGTACGGTTGTTGTATATATAAATGAAGCACAACATCAAAAAATTGAACATATGATAAAAACATTAAAAGATTATCTTAAGTAACTTGTTTTTGAAAATGAGCCGTGTTACATATATAAAAAAACGAATATTCTGAAAAGTGTAATTTTCTTTTATTAATTATATATTGAACTAAAATATTATTTGAGTAAAACTTTAAATGTGATATACTAATATTTGTTAAATGAAAGCGCATACAAATATTAGAAGGGTGTTATTATGAATTTACTTTTAGGGGTTATATTTTTAGGTATTGTTTTATGTTTGTTTACACTTTTTACTAGTAAGGCTCCAAATGGTGGAAAAGCAATGGGGGCCCTGGCAAATGCTGCAATAGCTTCTTTTTTAGTGGAAGCATTTCATAAATATGTTGGCGGGGATTTACTAGGGATTCCATTTTTAGGTCAGTTAGGTGAAGCGGCAGGCGGCTTAGGTGGTGTTGCTGCTGCTGGTTTGGTTGCATTAGCAATGGGTGTTTCTCCTGTATACGCATTTGTTATTGCAGTTGCATGCGGTAACATGGATTTACTACCAGGTTTTGTCGCAGGTTACATAGCAAGCTTTGGTATGAAATGGATAGAGCAAAAATTTCCGGATGGTTTGGATTTAATAGGTTCAATTATTATCATTGCACCTATTACACGAATTATTGCAATCGGTGTAGCACCTGTTGTAGATGCGACATTATTGCAAATAGGTAATATCATTAAAGAATCGACAACGTCAAGCCCAGTACTAATGGGGATAGTACTAGGTGGCATTATAACAGTTGTAGCTACTGCACCTTTAAGTTCGATGGCATTAACTGCATTATTAGGACTAACAGGTACACCTATGGCAATTGGAGCATTGGCAGTTTTTGGGTCATCATTTATGAATTTTGTATTGTTTAAGCGAATGAAGTTTGGTGATCGAAAAACAACGATTTCTGTCGCTATTGAGCCATTATCACAAGCAGATATTGTTACTGCAAATCCTATTCCTGTCTATGCGACTAATTTTATAGGCGGTGCAGTATCAGGCGTAATTATCGCAATGTTTGGACTCGTTAATGAAGCTACAGGTACGGCTACGCCAATTGCAGGTTTAATGGTGATGTTTGGCTTTAATAATGCATTAACTGTGATAGTTGTTGCGTTATTATGTGCGATAGGTAGTGCTATTTGTGGTTACTTAGGATCGATTGTATTCAAAAATTATCCTATTATTACTAAAGATGAATTACAAAACGGTACAAAGCCTAAAAAAGTTAAAAATTATTATAAAAGAAAAAGACAGTATGCCGAACGTTTGGCAATGTAGTTGTCTAATGATTTAGGAATGCTAAGATCCAAAAATTTGAATAAGACTGAAATATCAATCTCAGTATCAAGCCCGTTAATACATTATTATTAAAATGTATTAACGGGCTTTTTTCATGTTTATGTTTTTTATCCTTATAGAGTAGCAACATAGCGTCGTTGTTTTGTATAACAGAATATCGAGTGCCTCTCCTGAAATATTCACATTACATATGATTAACTTATATATTTACTTATAACAAATAAGACACTTCGTATTACATACATTAACTTTAAAAGTATAGCTAAGTTAACGTAGTATTGAAAATTGATAAAATGACAAATCTAAATGAGTATACAATTTCGTAATTTATGCTGAAGTTATTTATGCTGAAGTTTTTGCATACATATATTGAGTTGAACGGTTTTCTATTTTTGAAAATATCAATTCTAATACAATGGCAAGTAACCAATAAAATAATGCAGCAACACTATATACTGTTATAAATCGGTAACCTTCATTAGCGATAACATGACTGACTGCCATAATTTCAGTAACTTGTACCGCAAATGCCAAAGAAGTCCCTTTGATAAGCATGATAAATTGATTTTCGATATTGGGAAGTGCATAACTGAATGCTTGCGGTAGTATAATTTCTTTGTACGTTCTTATTGTTGAAAGCCCTACAGTTTGAGCGGCTTCAATTTGGTCAGTGTCGACTGAAAGTAATCCACCTTTAATAGATTCTGACAAATATGCAACAGCATGTAACGAAAAAACAATAAAGGCAATAATTAACGGTGAGAAAATATCAGGATTAATTGTCAATGTGAATTTTTCATTACCCCACATCACTAATTTTGGTAAGCCGTAATACATAATAAATAATTGAACAATAAGCGGTGTACTCCTAAAAAAAGAATTATATATCACTACAAGTTGAGAGATTAATGGAATATTTTTGGTTTGAATAAAGGCAAATAAAGTGCCGATGATTAAACCTACGATCATTGCTACAATTGAGATGATGATTGTATTAGGTACACCTTTAAGTACTTCTGAAAAAGTATAAAGTATAAATGACAAAATAATGCCTCCTTAGATGCGATATGGTTTTTGGGCTTGTTTATTGATGAGTGCAAATATAGTTTGTATGATAAGGGCGATAATCCAGTAAATAATGGATATAACGATATAAACTTCTAACATGCCTAGTCCATAATTATTTCCAATAATTAATTTAACTTGGCCCATCATATCAATAATCCCAATTGTAAAAGCTAAAGAAGTGTCTTTGATCAGTTCAATGACTTGTGTCGTCAAGTTTGGGATGCTATTACGCAACGCTTGAGGAATAATAATTTCCTTTAAAATCCGTGGATAAGATAAACCGACAGAAAGTCCTGCTTCAATTTGACTATAATCTACTGATTGGTATCCAGCCCGTATAATCTCTGATAGGTAAGCACCTGTATGTAATGTAAATGCTAAAATTACAAAAAACAGTCTACTGAAATGATTAATATCGATTTGGATGAATAATAATAATTGTGGCAATGCAAAATATGCCAAAAAAAGTTGTAAAATTAAAGGCGTACTTCGAATAAAAGACAGATAAATCCGGACAATAGGTGATAATATTTTCGCTTTTTTGATACGAATTGTTGCTAGGAAGCATCCCAGTATTAAAGAGAAAAAAAGTGACAATATAAAGATTAATAATGTTATGGGTAATTGCTGTAAAACTTGTCTAAATAAATCGACCCAATCAACAGAATTTGTCATGATTGTACCTCCAATTTATCTTTTTGCTTGTTTATTTCATCCAAATCATCAAATACATTAACATCAAAGTACTTTTCAGAAAGCTTCTGTAATTTGCCTTCATCTATCAGTTCTTGAGTAGCTTCATCAATATCGTCATGTAATTTTTGATGTTTTTTATTATAGACGATATGCAATGATTCTTTTTTTATGATGCCACCAATTTTGACATCAGCATTGATTTGTTTTTGAATTGCATTATAAGTGTTCCAATTTAAAATCATGGCATCACGTCTGGCATTACTAACCATTTTTAAATTATCCCCGTTAGAAGGCTCTTGAATGGTATCAATATCAATTTTTGGAGAATGTGAATTATTATACTGAGATAATATAGAATATAACCCGCCACTCGGTGCCATCGGTGTTAATTTTTTTTCAGGTAGGTCATTAAGTGCATGTATATCAGAATTATTTTGGTGAACAACAATCAAAGGTAAGGCGTAACTATAAGGAACGTCTTGGTAGAGAAACTGTTTTTCGCGTTCAGGTGTTTTAAAAAACCAATTAATACCCATATCAAACTTTCCAGCGCCAATACCTACAAGATTAGATTCTTCTTCACCAACTTCATATTTAAATTGGTATTGAGGTAACTTTTTTTCTAGTAGTTTTAGATAGTCTATATCTAAACCAGCAAATTCATTTTGCTTATTTGTATACAAATAAGGTGGATTAACTTCTGCAGATATTGCTACTTTGATTTCTTCTTTTTTATTCTGATTTGATGATTTTTGAACTTGACTACATCCGCTGCATAATACCGTAATCAAAAGTGTAATCATTAAAAAGCGTAACTTATTATTTTTCATAAAAAGTCACGCTCCATTTCTACGGTGTTTAAGAAACGGTTAATTCTTTTGGAATCTGAAGATGCTAAAACAGATTGTGGTGTACCTTGTTTTAATATTTTACCTTCATCTATAAATAAAATTTGATCAGCAATCGCTTTAGCAAATTGTATTTCATGAGTGACTATAACCATGGTCATCCCTTCTTGTGCAATAGACTTGATAAGCGACAATACTCCTTGAATTGATTCAGGATCTAATGCAGATGTAGGTTCATCTAATAGTAATACATCTGGATTAAGCGCTAAAGCACGGATAATCCCTATACGCTGACTTTGACCGCCAGATAGTTGAGAAGGGTATTTATCCTTTTGATTTAATAAATTAAAACGTTCTAAATAAGAGATGGCTATTTCATTTGCCTGCTTAGCGGGCATTTTTTTACCATGTATCAAACCTACTGTAATATTTTCAATTATTGTTTTGTTTTTAAATAAATTATAGTTTTGGAATACCATCGCAGATTTCTTTCGTAACTGTGAGATGTCTTTTTTTGAATGTTTATCGGCGACAAATTTTTGGTTATCAATTTGAATTGTGCCTGATTTTGGTATGGCTAACGCGTTCAATGTTCTTAACAGTGTCGTTTTACCTGATCCACTTGGACCTATAATAGCTGTCACAGTACCCTTATTTTGTGAAAAGCTAACGCCATTAAGAACAGTATGGTCTTTATATTTATGTACTAAATGTTCAACTGTAATCATTTTAAACCCCCAGAATATCAATAAATACAAAGTATCACATTAATCCTTATCGGTAAAGTAAGATTTTAGATAGTTTAAAGGCTTTTATTCGTTATAAGCGAGTGTTACACTAAGGTTAATAGATAAAAGTCTAAAATGAGGTGGACACTGTGAATTATTCTGCATTAATACATACAGAGATACAAAAAAAATGGATAGATAAATTTGATTCAATAAAAGAACAATTTAAAGAAAAAGCTGAGTATAATGATAAACATTCAAGATTTCCATATGAAAATATTGATTGGTTGGTAAAAGAAGGTTATACGCTATTAACGTTGCCTAAAGCTTATGGTGGTGAGGGTGCGACTGTTGAAGATATGGTTGTACTACAGACATATTTAGGAGCAATAGATGGTGCAACTGCACTTTCAGTTGGTTGGCACCTTAGCGTTGTTGGACAATTATATGAACAACATGCTTGGGAACAAGATATGCTAGAGCGCTTTGCAGTAGCAGTGAAAAAAGGTGCATTAGTTAACAGAGCTGTCAGTGAAGCTGAAACAGGCAGCCCTACACGTGGGGCAAGACCTGCTACACATGCAATAAAAAAAGACAAAGGTTTTGTGATTAATGGGGTCAAAACATTTACTTCAATGAGTAGAAGGTTAAGCCATTTTATTGTAAGTGCCTATTATGAAGAAATAGATACGGTTGGGTTTTTCTTGATATCTGAAGATACACCTGGTGTTGAGATTGCAGACAATTGGAATATGGTGGGTATGCGTGCAACTGAAAGTCATGATTTGATTTTAAATGATGTTTTCATTCCAGAAGAAAATTTTGTTGAGATAAGAGGTGCTAGTGGTAAAAAACCTAATGGTTGGATATTACATATCCCTAGTACTTATTTAGGCATTGCACAAGCAGCGAGAGACTATGCTGTTGATTTTGCAAAAAATTATAGCCCAGCAAGTATTGATGGTGTGATTGGAGATATATCGACCGTACAGCAAAATGTCGGTAAAATGGAATCCTTACTATTATCAGCTCGTCACTTTTTATGGAGTACTGCAGCGTTATACAATCAGCAACAAGACATACCAATTTGGAATGAAACTTCAGCAAGTAAAGTGTTGGTGATGAACCAAGGTTTAGAAGTGATAGATATTGCCATGCGAATAGTGGGTGCTAAGAGTTTAGAAATGGAACGTCCATTACAACGTTACTATAGAGATATGCGGGCTGGACTCCATAATCCACCTATGGAAGACATGGCTTATACTAATATTGCTCATAGTGTATTAGGTCACTTCAAATGAATACAGAAAACATGGCTTGTTTTTAAAGTAAATGAATACTTTGAACAAGCTTTATATTTTGGAATGAGTATAAAAATCAATTATTAAAGTTGATTTTTTAACTCATTCCTTTTTTTATTTTTTAAAATAATAAAAATTTTAGGTTTTCTAAGTCAAGTCCAGACTCCTGTGTACAAGGCTATACCAGGTTTTTACCAGTTCTACTTATCAAAATTGATGTATTTTCTTGAAGACTACATCCAGTCATCCTGTAGGGCCATAAGAACGGCTCCCCTTAAGCGATTGGCTGA